>JBBRPP010000022.1:0-87827 GCA_038227995.1 Acidimicrobiales bacterium | reverse complement strand
TTCGGGCAGGGCAGACTCATCCAGAGCCATCGGTGTGTTCTCCTTCGGTGGGTTCTTTGGCGGAACACACCAAGAATCACGCCGATGGCTCACCTCGTGGCGGACCTACCGAAAACCCACCACGCCAAGGGACTCAAACTGGAGCGCACTTGATGGGACCGCCCTGTACCGGGCGCAGCGCGGTGGTGGTGTGTTGTTCCAGACGGTCATGCGCGCCGAACTCTCGCAACGTCTTGGTGTCGAGTGGGGACCAGTCCACATCGACTCGGCCGAGATCACCGGTGTCCCGGTGCGGGTGCTGCGCGAGTTCTCCCAGCGCACCGAACAAATCGCCGAGTGGATGCAAGCCCGCGGTGTGGATGGCACAGCAGCAAAGAACGAAGCCTTGTTGGAGACTCGGACCAGCAAACACCTGCTGGACGACTTCGCCGTCTTGGAATCGGGCTGGCGTGTTCGGGCGACGGCGCTCGGCTGGGGACCCGCACAACTGGAACAGCTCCTCGCCACCGTCGTTGCTGATCCGGGTAGTCATCCGGGTGGTGACCGATGGGTCATTCCCCACTTCATCGACACGTCGGGCGGTGGCGCCGAGGGTGTGCGGGTGGTCGATTTTGAGACGTGGGTCGAGTGGCTGCTGACTGTCCGGGTCACCGACAAGTCGGGGACCTTCACCCGGTTCGATCTGGCTCAAGCCGTCGCCGCGACGTTGCCGACCGGGAACCGGATCAATGACGTCGACCGGTGCGTGCGACGGGTGCTCGCCTGTCCCGCTGTCGTCCAGGTCGGCGACCACTGGGCTCAACGCCGCCCGATCGACGTCGACAACCGGACGATTCAGGATGACCGCGACGTCCGCTACACGTCACGGACGTTGCTCGCGATCGAGCTGCGTCTCCTCGAACAACTCGCCACCGGAACCGGTGCCGGGATCGGCATCCTCGACCCGAGTGTGGTCGAGGCGGCGATCACCACGTCGACGCTCGGCGACGATCAGGCCACCGCGATCCGAGCCCTCGCGACCTCCGGCGACCAAGTTGTCGTGATGGTTGGACGGGCCGGGACCGGCAAAACCCACACCCTCGGGACGCTGCGCGCGATCTATCAGCAGGCGGGGTGGGACGTGATTGGTCTCGCACCGTCGGCGCGGGCGGCACGCGAACTCGAACACGGATCCGGGATTGTGTCGACGACGATCGCCCGACACCTCGTCGAACGACGCGAGATCACCGCGACCACCGTCGTCGTCGTTGACGAGAGCGGCATGGCCGGAGTCCGTGACATCGCCGCGATCATCGACCAAGCGGCACGGGTCGGCACCAAGATCGTCCTCGTCGGCGATCACCACCAGCTCCCCGAGGTGTCCGCCGGTGGCGCGTTCCGGGCTGCGCTCGACACCGTCGGAACCAGCGTCGTGGAGTTGACCGTGAACCGCCGCCAACAACACGAATGGGAACAGGCCGCGCTCGATCAGCTCCGCCACGGCGACGTCGCGACCGCGTTCGCCGCCTACCAAGGCCACGGCCGCGTCGTCCTCGCCGACAACCCGGAACAACTCCATCGCGACGCCCTCGACCGGTGGCAACAACTCTCCCAGACCGGGGACACGCTGATCCTCGCCGGCACCCGCGCCGAAGCACAACTGCTCAACTGGCAAGCCCGCCAGATCCTTGCGGGCGCCGGGATACTCGATCTCGACCGCCAGTTCGAGATCGCCGGACGGGACTTCGCCACTGGGGATCGGATCGTGTTGTGCCGCAACGACAGCCACCAACACCTCGCCACGAGCGAACCGTTCGCGGTCGACAACGGGATGCTCGCGACCATCACCGGACTCGACGACACCGGTCTCCACGTCCGACTCACAACCGGTGAGCACGTCGTCCTCGACCGCGGGTACGTGGAGCGGGGCTGGGTCGACCACGCCTACGCCTTGACGATCCACAAAGCACAAGGCGTCACCTGCGATCACATCATCCTCGTCGGACCGGCCGGCCTCTACCGCGAAGCGATCTACGTCGCCCTCTCCCGAGCCCGGCACAGCGCCTGGATCTACGCCACCCACATCCAGCTGCGCGAACTCGAGCAACGCCACGACACCGGCATCCCGCTCCCCGCCGAACACGCCAACGACCCGCAACGCGAGCTCCTCGCCCGAATGAACATCTCCAAGACGAAGACCCTCGTTTCCATCGACGATCCCGACGCCGCCCGAATCGCCAGCCTTGTCACCACCATCCCGGCCGTCGAACTCCTCCGACGGGCACGACATGCCGCCTCCGCCGAACTCGAATGCCCCGCTGTCAATCCCGGCCACCTCCGCCAAGCACTCGATGCTGCAATAGCGGCGCGCACCCACGTCGACATCGGGGGACGAGTCCGTGCGATCGATCGCGACAACATTGGCACCGTCACCAACATCGACGATTCCGCCGGCACCTGCACCATCCACTTCCAGAACACCACCGGACACAACGCGAGCAGAGTCGTCGACTGGACCCAACTCATCGCCATCGACAACCCCGACATCACCGCCCTCACACCCGATGCCGTCGCCACGATCACGCGCCGACAAACCGACGTCCAAATGGCCGAGCAACATTGGGCGAGTGCGCTCGCTGACTACAAGGTGGCCCCCGGCGACGCCGACCTCTACCGTCGCGCCGTCCACACGGCCGCCGACCAAGCAGCGCATGGCCTCCACGCGGAACCACCCGAGTGGTTGACCACCTGGCTCGGGACACGACCAACCACCCCCGCAGGTGCAGCAGTCTGGGACGACGCCACCACACGCATCGCCCACCACCGCCTTCTGCATGACGTCGTCGACGCCGAGGGCGGAATCGGATCCCGACCCGCGGCACCAGCCGGCGCTGAGCGATGGCACGACCTGATGCTGCGTCTCCTCGAAGACCGCATCTGGCTGGCGGACCACCCCGCACCGACCACCACACCGATCGTGCCCCGAACGCCAACCCAGCTCATCGGTCGCCGACACGAACTCCACAGCCTTCTCGCCGCCGCCCCCGCCGACCAGCGGCAGCTCATCGGCCGGATCGCCAACGCCGCACTCGATGCCAACCAAATGCACGAATACCTCACCGCGGCAGTCGCAGTTGAAGGAAAGCGACGTGATTGGATCATCGCCAACTGGCCCCATATCGTCGAGCTCGAACAGATCACCCAACTCATCACGACCCAGCAATCACTCAGCCACTGGCCTACGGCGCAACCACCAGCCGTACGCGACGCCCTCCACCAACTCCGACTGCTCGCCCCAGAAATCGAGCAACGCGAAGAACGGAGCCTCGCCGACATCGACCGACAAGCTGCCGACAGCGACCCCGTGCGCCTAATCGAGAACCGCCACCACCACCTCCAACTGCTCGCCACCCAGACCGTGTCACCCGACGAACAAGAAGCACTCCATCATCAACTCGTGGTCCTCGGAACCGAACTGCGCGCAGCGCGCCGAAACAGAACAGTCGACGACGCGTTCAACCGGTACCTACCCAACTCCGTCGACGAAGCTCGCACTACCCGCATCACCACACTCGTGGCCGACACCCTGATCACTCAGCCCAGATGGGTCATCGAACATGTCCGCCAGCTCCACGCCAACCACCAGCTCGCAACCACCGACATCGGCGAGCTCGCTACCCGCATCATCACAACCGCAGCACACCTCGACCTACACGGCCACCTGCCCACTTCATCGCCGGCACAGACACCCCGTGCGCTGGACGTTGCTCGTCCCGGCGTCGAGGTCGGGCAGTGATCAATGACATCACGGGCTCACAGTCGCCAGCATGCGATACGGCATCAAACTCTTCGAACCCGATGGACCCGAAAAGCCACGGCTCCAGGGACACGATCGCCTCGCGGTGCGACCTCAGCCGTCCTCACTCGCACTCGCCGAGGGTGCATCCGCCCCGCGCTCGACGTCCTTGTCCGACCCGCGGCACTCCATGACCGTCGAGCAGCTCGCTACCCGATGGCAGGTGCACCCCAAGACGATTCAGCGACACGTCCGAAACGGTACATTCCCAATCCGCCCGCTGCTCCCTGAAGCCCGCGCTCTGCGCTTCGCCGTGCATGCCATTGAGGCCCACGAGCGGAGCACTACAGCGGCCTAGATTCCATCTCGACGATCTCGCGCCGAGGCGGCGAAGCGGCGCTTGCCCGCCGTGAGTATCGTCGACGCCTTGAAGCTCAGGTTCGACTGGGTCCGCGTATTGGGTCGGACAGCTCTGGCACGGCGCGGCAGCGTGGGGTTCGGCGGTTGGGTGAGCCGGAGCAGCGCTTCCATGACGATGTGCTCACGTGCGAATTCGCGCACGTCAGGCAATGCGAACGTCACGCACCCGTACCCCGGGCGATTCGATCATCCGCGCGTCAACGGGCAAGGAGCTGGGAGGTGCCCGCACGCCTGGCTTCAAGCTGGACGGCACTCCCTCGGAGCGCGGCCGCAAGGGCGACGTGCACCCTCTCGGGCCTAAGACCTCAGCGCACCTCAACCCGCGAGGTGTCTGCGTCAATCGCATCCTCGACGCTGACCCGAACACCTCGGTGGCCGCATTGACGGCAGCCAGCGGTGTCGAGCGGCACCCGAGTTCTTGGGCCGCGTCAAGCTCGTGGAGCGTTGCGAGCAGGCAGCGTAGATCTGTGAAGAATCGCCCCGATCAGGTCGGCCGAGGTCTGATCGTCGGCCGGAATCCAATGGGCGTAGGTGTTCATCGTGACGGACGGGCTGGAGTGTCCGAGACGGTGCGAAACCTGGGTGACTGGAACTCGCTTCGAAAGGAGTTGTGTGGCGTGGAAGTGGCGAAGGTCGTGGACCGAGGTTCCATCAGTCTGTAGACCGGCGTAGGTGTGCGTGAGGTACTCCGGTCGGAACGGCTCCAGACCGTCGTGCGTGAAGATCCATTCGCACTTGTTCCCGGCCACGACCTGACGCTTTCGAACCTCCTCGACGGCGGCGAGAGTGTCCGCATCGACCACGATCGTGCGGTGTCCGCGTGTGCCGGTCTTGGTGTTGCGAGTAACGAACGTGCTGCCCTCCCGAACTCGGTTGCGTCGGATGATGATCGACCCGTCGACAAGGTCACTCCACTGCGCGGCCACCAACTCGCTGCGGCGCATGCCGGTGGCGGCTCCGAGGAGGAGACAGACCGACACGTCCGGGTTCACCTTTTCGGCGGCATCGATGATCCGCTTCACCTCTGCCGGGGTTGGCGGCACGATCTCGGCGGCCTGCGTCGTTGGCTTTTTCACGGACGCGCACGGGTTGGCGTTCATCCACCCGTACTTGAGAGCTCTGCTGAACGATACCGAGAGCAGTGCGTGCAGTCGGCGGGTGGTGCTTGCCGTCGCACCGTTCTTGCGCATCTCTCGATACAGACCGTCGATCAGCACAGGGTTGATGTCCGCCGCGAGACGATCGGAGAACACGACGGGGATCGACTTCTGGCCGGCAAGGTAGTAGGTGATCGTGTCCGGTGCGTGATCCCCATCGTCCCTACAGGCGTCGATGTAACCGGCGACGACCGAACCAACGGTATGCCCCGAGCGGACCACTTGACCGCCCATCGACATCTTCAGTTCGGCTTCGAGCATGGAGGCCTCAGCACGAGTCTTGACCCATGGCGTATGACGTTTCTGGCCCTTGACCTGCGGCACGCCGCGATACCTCGTGACGCCGTTGATGGCCTTGGACTCGATGCTCACAGAACTGATCGTCCCTCACGTCCCCAGGACTGTCAAGCTCTCGGGAGGAAAAGTGCTTCTGAGCTGGAGCCGGGTGCGAGGATCGAACTCGCCACCTCATGATTACAAGTCAAGCGCTCTACCGACTGAGCTAACCCGGCGTGGATTCGGAAAGTGCGTAGCAATCTACTGGTTGAAGTTCGCGAGCAGGCTGGAATACGTGACGCCGCGACCCGGCTGAGCCGCCGCCAACGAACGCGATCGGCGCCGGCGTTTTCCACATCTGGGATCTGATCGCACACAGTCCGGCGACCGCGCGATCACGACGCGTTGGCGGATCGATCGGGAGCATTCGAGGTGGAACGTGCAACGTGGATGCTCCCGAGCGCCCCAGATCAACGCGGGCGGGCACGGCGCAGCTGCGGGTTCGCAACGGCCCGGCGGCGTCGCCGCGACCCGGAGTCGCACGGTCGCTGCTCTTTCAAGATTTGTCGAAGGCGCGTCATGGGCATGCCGACGATGCGTCATGAGCGGCAAGCGGGATGGTCTTCGGACCTTTCGCTGATTGGTGCCTGTCGTTCTTGGCGGAACGGCACGACACCGCGATCACGGCGGTTCCAGGCGGTTGGGGCCTCGCGCGCATTCCATTCACGACACCCGAAGGGCGGAAGACAATGACGACGGAACCAGAAGGACACGACCGGACACGACACGACCGGACACGACACGACCGGACACGACACGACCGGACACGGCATGACGGGACACGGCAGCAGCGACGACACCGACTCGGCCGGGTCGGCCTCGCCTTCGCCGTGTTCGCTGCATCAGCGGCGGTGTTCCTCGTCGCGCTGATCGTCAGACCGATGTTCGAGGGTGTGCCACGGGCGTTCGCTTCCCCGTATGCCTTGACGGCGGCCAACGATCCACGTGATCCGGCCAACTGCATCAACGGCGCAGGACCGCTGGATGGCAACGGTTGGGCGACGTGGTGCCGGGGTGCCGGCATCGTGTCCAGCTCACCCGCGGGCTCGCGCTTCAAGGGCTACTACATCGTGATCGTCAACAACCCGACGACCGGCGAGCCGCAGATCTGGTACGTGTGGTGTGAGCAGGACGGCGGGACGCATCCGAAGGTGCTCTACACGGCGGCCGAGATCGTCGACGGCGAGGCCATGGCGCAGACCACGACCGGCCATCCCCTCGTTCATCCCGAGGGCGCGCAGATCATCCCGATCGCGATGGGCATCGCCAACGATGCGCAAGCCGGGTCCGTCGTGATCCCCGGGTTCACGACGGCGCGCACACCGGCCGAACTCGCGTGCGCGCTCTGGGGCATCGGTCACTTCGTCGTCGGTGACACGTCGACGTCGGGCACCGTCGTGGTGCCGACGCTCGCCGCCAACACCGGTTGTGCCGCGGCAACGGCCGAGTTGTGGGACTACGGCACGCGCCTGTCGAACCTGACAGTCGGTCTGGGTCATTCCGCGATCAGCCCCGGCTCGAACGCGATCGACTTCACGATGACCCAGGCGACCGATGGCGGCGCTGTCGACGCCTCAATCCTGTACGCGACGATCGACAGTGCGTCGAACCTCGCCTGGCGCGGCACCGGCGTTCCGGTGACGGCCACGGCCGACAGCGCGATCAGCAACGGATCACCCGGCACAGTGATCGCGGCCGGACAGATCGTCTTCCAACTTCAGGTGATCGACCCCACCCAACCGGCCACGCTGAACGTCTCGCGAACGTGGACGTCGGCGTCGTCGTGGAAGGGTCTGCCGGCCAGCGGCGGCCAGCAGAGCACCGGTGCGTACTTCGCTCCGGCCAACAGTGCGATGCCGGCGAACTCGACGGCCGCGCCGATCGCCGTCGCCCAGAAGGTGCGCAAGGCCTTCGACAACTCGAGCTATACCGGACCACTTGCAGGCTGGACGTTCCACATCGTGCACACCGCAGACGATGCGGTCGCCGCCGACGTCACCACCGACTCGACCGGCGTGACCACCCAGCCGTTCGTCGCGATCATCGGTGATCGGTACTGCGCGACGGAGACCACGAACCCTGACGCAGTACACGTCGATCTGTCATCGCCGGTGTGCTTCACGGCTGACGGCTCGGTCCCGACCGTCACGGTGACCAATCATCTGCGAGCGGCGTCGGTCAACGGCCGCAAGACCGACGACCGCGGTGTCGCGGCGGGCGGGGCGACGCTGCATCTCGACTGTGATGGCGGACGGACGATCACCGACGCGCAGTCGGCGACCGACGGTTCGTGGTCGTTCGGGCCGGTCTCGATGGCGACCGGGCCGGCGCCGAAGAACTGCGTCGTGACCGAGACCGGCGCACCAGCCGGCCAGACCATTGCCACCGGAACCGTCGCCAGCTTCACGTTGTCGCCGGGACAGACGTTGGACCTCACCTCTGCACCAGTCGTGAACACCTGGAACCGCTCGTTCGGCTCGGCCACGTCGACGCCGATCGCCCTCGGCGGCGACACCGTGACCGAATATGCGTACGGCAAGAACCTGTCGCCGGGAGAGGTGGTCACCGTGCGCGGCTCGGCGTACCGGGTGGCGGACGGCGCAGCGACGCCGTCGACGGCGACCTCGGCGGGTTTGACGCCGATCGCATCGTTCGGCCCGTGGACCTTGACGGGCAACGGTACGCGCGAGGTCCTCGCCGGCCAGAGCTGGACGATTCCGGCAGCCGTGTGCGGTGGGCTGCAGATCGAACTGACCTTCACCAACGCGTCCGGCGCGATGTTGGGGACCGAAGGATGGAGTTCGACCGCACAGCACATCGATGTCCAGTGCGTGCAGACGACGATCCCGTCCGTCATCGCAGATGACGGCGCAAGCCTCATCGATCACGGCACGGTGCGCGGCATTCCGGCGACCGGACTGGTGTCGGCAGTCGTGTCGCTGCCGCTGGTCCGTCATCTGGGTGATTGCGCCGATGGTGTGCTCGTGGGGACGGGATCAGTGCCGGTGACGGCATCGGGTCCGTTCACCTCGGGCGCCGTGGCGACTGGTCACGCCGGCTTCGCGTACACGTTCCAGGAGTCACTCACGACGACCTCGACGCGGGCGAACGCACCAGCCGGATGGGCGACACCGATTCCCGGCACGACGGGCGAATCGACGATATACACGACGACGACCAAGCCCGAACACTGCAACCCGGACGAGACGGTGTTCATCGGACATGGCTCGACGACGGCGCAGCGGCCAACACTCGTTCCGGGCAGCGGCCAGACCGACTCGTTCACCTATTGGGGACTGCCGTCCGGCACACCGGATCGCCCGGTCTCCGTCGCCGACGGCGGGGTGACGTGGGGCGACTGGACGTGGAAGGTGACGGTGACCGGCGGTCTCTACCGCTGGGCCCAAGGGGCGACGCCTGACTGCAGCGGCACCAAGCTGGCGGTGATCGACGCGACGGCGATCACCGCCAACGGGACCACGACAGGCCTGGGCTACTGGCCTGTGCCGATCACGGACACGGGCGGCAGCGCGGTCGGTTACGTCGAGACCGTGACCACGACCGTGACGAACAACGTGACCGGCACGACCAAGACGTCGGTGCACAGCGGCGCATGCGGCGAGACGGCCGAGACGGCCAACGTCGTTGCCGCCCTGGCGTCGCCGGTGGTGCCCGCAGGTCAGGTTCCGACCGATGAGGTCACCGCCTCGACGGTCACTCAGCAGCCCTTCGTCCTGCCGACGACAGGCGCAGCCGGCATCGAATTGGTTCTGGAGATCGGTGGCCTGATCGCAACGATCGGCGTATGCCTGATGATCGCCGGCAGCAGCCGCCGTCGGCGCCGGTCCAGCGGGGACCGAAGCCGGCTCCGCGTGTGACCGGCTGAGATCGAGGGACGCCGTGGCCTCCGCCCGGGTCGCGGCGTCCCTCACCCAACCAGCGCCCGATCCGTGGACGATTGCTCCAAACGGATCGGGATGAACGTCGCGGCGGGCGTCGACGCGAACTCGGCGCTGAGCCGACCATCGCGACGACGTCAGGATGTAGGGTGACCTCGCCCGGGGCCGCTCCCGCGCCGCGCTGCTCCGGACCCTGGTTGCGCCTTCATTGTGGAGGTCGCCGTGCCCCTGGGCGCCGCCGTTGCGAGACGAAACAACGTGACGACCTCCGACTGCACCGACGGTCCGGCGATGGTGTCGGTGATCGGGGAGTTCATGCGTGGATGACCTGAGTGAACAGCAACGCACCGACGTCGATCAGGCCGTCGTCGACGCGAGTGATTTCTACGAGCGGGCGCCATGCGGACTGTTCTCGACCCATCCCGACGGCGTCATCACGCACGTCAACGCGACGTTCGCCGGTCTCCTCGGACGCCCGCCGGCCGAGCTGGTCGGGCAGCGTTTCGCCGACCTGCTGACTCCGGGAACGCGAATCTTCTACGAGACGCACTACTCCCCGTTGCTGCGGCTGCAGGGCTCGGTTCGCGAGATCGCCGTCGAGCTGATCCGCGCCGATGGAAGTCGGTTGTTCGCGCTGCTCAACTCGGTGGTGGATCATGACGACCGCGGGCGACCCATTGCGATTCGGACATCGGTGTTCGATGCAACCGAGCGGCGGACCTATGAAGCCGAGCTGTTCAAAGCGCTGGAGATCGCGCAGGAGGCCGAACGAGAGGTTCGTATCCTGGCGCGCACGTTGCAGGCGAGCCTGCTGCCGCCGTCGCTCCCGGAGATACCGGGCATCGACATCGCTGCATCGTTTCAGCCGGCCGGCACCGGCAAGGAGATCGGCGGTGACTTCTACGACGTGTTCGAGACGCCGCGCGCGAACTGGGCGATCGCGATCGGCGACGTGTGCGGCAAGGGCCCAGACGCCGCGATCGTCACGGCGCTCGCTCGACACACGATCCGCGCCGCTGCCATGCGCAGCGCCCGGCCCGCGACGATCCTCGCCGCGCTGAACGAAGCGTTGCTCGCCCAGGCACCCGACACGTTGTGCACGGCCGCCCATGTACACGTGCGCGGTCGACGGGATCACGGTGTCACCGGTCGCCTCTCGTCGGGCGGTCATCCGCCGCCGCTGATCGTGCAAGCGAACGGGGAGGTGCGCGCCGCGAGCCGCGGCGGACAGATCCTCGGCTGCTTCACCGCGCCTGTCCTGCACGACACCGACTTCCATCTCTCGGCCGGCGAATGTCTCGTGCTCTACACCGACGGTGTCACCGAGGCTCGGCGGGGGCGCCAGTTCTTCGGCGATGACGGATTGTCAGCGTTGCTCCGAGGTGGCGCTCCGGGAGACAGCGCGGCGCAGATCACGGACCGGATCGTCGACACGGTTCTTGGGATCCAGGACGGTGCACCTCGCGATGACATCGCGGTCGTCGTGCTCAAGGCGACCCGCTGACCGCGGTCACGCGATCGACATCTCCGTGGGCGATCGCCGCATCGGTGTTACTCTCGGGTTCTTCGAGATCACACGAGATCACATCGGTCGAGACCCAGCCGTTGCTCTGTCAGGAGAGGAACGAATGGCGAGTCTGCCCACCCATGTTGCATCGTCGTTCGACGCGTGAACTTCGAACAGTCGGTACGGATCTCGGTGGCGATGGCACGCGAGGTGGCGCAGTCGCGGACGTCGCGGTTGTGCACGGCGTGCGTCGACGTGCTGGCCGTGTCGGGCGCCGGAATCACGTTGATGGGTGGTGACCAGGCAGGGCCGATCTGTGTGTCCGACTCGGGCATCGCCGCACTCGAAGACCTGCAGTTCACGATGGGTGAAGGGCCGTGTCGCGATGCTTTCAGCACGGGACGATCGGTGCACGCGCCGCGGTTCGACGACGTGACCTTGGCCCGCTGGCCGTCGTTCGTGGACCTCGCTCGGACGAGCGGAATCGGAGCCGTCTTCGCATATCCGTTGAAGTCCCCGGGCTCGAACATCGGGGTCCTCACGCTCTATCAGCATGATGCGGGCGGCCTGACCGATGCCCAACACGACGACAGCGTTGCCATTGCCGAGGTGCTGACCGAGACCGTTCTGAGCTTGCAGGACGCTGCCCCGCCGGGTGCCCTCGCCGGTGCGCTGGACGAAGCGGTTGCATACCGGGCTCAGATCCATCAGGCTTCCGGTATGGTCGCGATCCAGCTCGAGATACCGGTGGCAGATGCCCTGGTACGAATTCGCGGCCACGCCTTTGCGACAGGCGTGCCGATCGGCAAGGTTGCCGGCGACATCGTCGCCCGCCGCCTCCGCCTCGGTGATGACCGCAGCGGACCATCCGATCGAGACATCACCCATGGCAACTGATGCCGATCTTCGCGCTCAGACGCGCCAGGCGCTGACCGCCACGACGTTCCTGCAGATCGTCGACACACTCGTCGGCGACTTCGACGTGATCGACGTGCTCACAGGACTGACCTCGCGATGCATCGAACTGCTGGGCGCCGCGGCGGCCGGCATCCTGCTCGTCGATGCCACCGGACACCTTCGCGTCATCGGCGCATCCACGGAGCAGATCGAACTCCTCGAACTGTTCCAGATCCAGAACGACGACGGCCCATGCCTCGATTGCTTTCGTTCCGGTCGCGTCGTGATCGACGACAACATGGGAATGACATCGAGGTGGCCCGGCTTCGCGGTCGAGAGCATTCGTGTCGGCTATCCGTCGGTGTGCGCCGTTCCGCTCCGACTGAAGGACCTGACCATCGGTTGCCTCAACCTCTTCATGTCGGAACCGGTCGCCCTGTCTGAGGGAGACGTCGCACTCGCGCAGGCGCTCGCCGACGTGGCCACCATCGCGATCATCCAGGATCAGGCGACGCGCGATGCCGTCGTGCGCGAGGGCCAACTGCAGCACGCCTTGACCAGCCGCATCGCCATCGAACAGGCGAAGGGGATGATCGCCGAGCGGGCCGGGGTCGACATGGACGCGGCGTTCCTGCGCCTGCGAACCTACGCCCGGCATCACAACCTCGGATTGACCGACGTGGCCGAGTCACTCGTCGCCGGTCGACTCCAGGTCGGCGCGCTCAGCAACGTTCGCCGCATCCCTCCACCGCCCCAGCCGGGCAGGTGAACGCCAGGCTTCGGGCCTGTTCTTTCGCGTCGGTCACTGCGGCTTCGGGTGTCGTGCTCGTTTCTCGGGATGCTCACGGCCGGTGCTCTCGATCTGCTCCAGGCCGACGGCGAGACGGAGTTCCTGGATGTCGACTCGGAGACCGTCGTCGTCGTGTCGTTCCGACAGATGCTCCATCAGGTCGGCGATTCCATCAGCGATCGCGTTGAGCTTGTGCTGCAGCGCCTGGTCGCTTCGGGTCTGACTGTTCTGGAGCAGTGCGACCATCAGGAACGTGATGATCGTCGTGGTCGTGTTGATCTCGAGCTGATACTGGCCGTTGAGAAACTCGGAGAACTTGCCCTTGGCGATGATCTCGACCGCACCCTGGACGAGCCACACGAGCACGAGCAGAAGACAGAAGGCGAAGAACGGGGCGCGGCTGGCCATCTGCGCCGTGAGCCCGGCGAAGCGGTCGAAGAAGCCGACGCGACTGGACACATCGCTGGGCATCAGGATCGCGGCCGGCTTCAGCTTCCCCGGTGAAGTCGGCTCGGGCGAAGGCTTCGGCGGCGAGGGTTCGGCGGTTGATGACTCGTGAGGCATGACGAACCGTACCCACGAACAGGAAAACCCGATCATTCCCGTTTCGGGCCACGTCCGCACAGAACTGGTGATTGCCCTAGTGGTGCATCCAGCCCACGCTTCTTACAGTTCATCCATGGGTGGCGTGCGCTGATGGCGATGAGACGGAGGCTGGCCGCTTGGGTGGCGATGGGTCTGCTGATGAGCGTCGGCATCGACCTCGCGCCGGCGGTCGCGGGCAGTGGGACCGAACCCGGCGATGTCAGCTACTTCCTCGAGGTCTCTCGTCCGCCACCGGTGTGTGCCGGCCAGGAGGTCGAGGTCGATGTGATCGTGAAGCGGAACGTCATCCCCTCTGCCGGACCGCAACCGGGCAGCACGATCGGCATCCTCACCGACGTCCTCGAGGTACCGATCACCGGTACGGTCGAAGACCCGTCCATCGTCGGGCCGGAGACGATCACCGAGTTCTCCGACGTTCGTGCGGGATATGAAGGCTATGCCCACTTCACGTTCACCGCGGAGAAGGCCGGCGAGACGACGATCACGTTCAGGGCCAACCTCGGCGGGATCGATCTGCCCGAGGGCTCTCCGGTTCCGCCGATCAAGGGCGTGGTGCGTCACATCCTGGTTCGCGCCTGCCATTTCAAGATCCACACCAACTCCAGCTGGGACTTCCCTGAATCGCACCTCGGTGTCAGTGCGATCATCGATGGCGCTGACCTGCGTTCGGATGACCTCGGAAAGGACTTCGTCGGCACGGCGAACGTGACATGGCACAGCGGCGCCATCGTCGGCCCCGGCTGCGTGGTGACCGAGACGATCGACAACAGCCTCGCCTTCCTGACCGGGAAGCTGGAGAGCAACACACGGTTGACCGTCGTGATCACGTTCGATCAGGCAACCGTGCACAATCACATCGTCTGCCCCAAGGACGATCACATCGCGGGCATCGTGATCAAACCCGAACCGGTGACGCTCGTGGGGTCGGCGTACACCTTCGTCATCGACAAGGGGACGCATGCGATCGATGGTGTGGGCCAGACGAAGATCGGCGCACTGCAGTACGCGATCGAATCGGTGAAGAACTGATGATCGGCGCTCGTACCGGTCGAGGCATGTTGCGGGCCGCCGCGGGACTCGGCGTGGTCTCGGTGCTCGCGGCGTCGTCATGCAGTTCGCCCGGATCGAAGGCTGATGTTCCCGCGGTGACGACCGTTCCGGCTGCGGCGACGGCGTTGCTCCCAGCCAAAACGGTCGACTCGGGCAGCTCGCCGACGCTGTCGGCACCGACCACCTTGGCGACTTCGACGGTGACCGCCACACCGACGACGGATGATTCGTTCGGCCCCGGCTCGTTCGATCTGCTCGATCCCACCGTCGGCCTCGGGGCGCTGACGAGTTATCGAGCGACACTGAAGGTCTCGCTGGCAGGCACGCGCGACGGCCAGCCGCTGCAACTGGATCAGACGTACATCCTCGCGGCCGACACCGCAGCTTCGGCCCGAGTCCTGACGGTTCAGACCGGTGACGGCACCGCTCCACCTCGACTCCGCGCCGATGTGAAGGACGCCGTCTTCGTCACCGACGGCAACGGCATTTGCACCGGATCCGTTCCGGATGCCGCCGACAGCGCCGACGCCGACGACGGTTCGGTCCTCGACGTCGGTGCGACCGATCCGGCCGCGCTGTTACGCGGCCTCTCCGGCGCCGAGGCGGCGGGGTCAGAGATCCTGAACGGCGTTGCCGCGAACCACTACACGTTCGACCAGCGAGCGTTGGGCAGTCGTGATCCGGCGACCGTCACCGGAGACGTGTGGGTGGCGACTGCGGGCAGCTATGTGATCAAGTACACGCTCACGAGCATCGGGCCCAGCCCATCTCTCGGCAAGGGCGTCGATGGAACGCTGAACCTCGACTATGAACTGACGGACATCAACCAACCGGTCGTGACGGCGTTGCCACCAGGATGCCCGCCGACGTTCGAGGCGCCGCTGCTCGCCGATGCCACCGCTGTCGAGCGGCAACCCGGGTTCGTGAGCTACTCGACGGCGAGTTCACCAGCGGACTCGCTCGCCTTCTACCAGCAGCAGTTACCGACGCTGAACTGGACCCTCTCCGCCGACGTTCCGATCGTCTCGGACCAGGGCGGCCGCCTGCGGTTCGTCTCGGACGCGGCCGACCTCACCGTATCGGTCAGCGTCGGCGACACCGGAACGCGGGTCGTCATCATCCAGACAGCGGGCGCCGCCTGATCGAGCGCGCCCGCCAACCGGGGTGTCCGACGCGGATCAACTCCACGATGTTCAGGGAAGCGACGACGATCGCCAACGCGACGAGCGCGACGAGCGCGGGGACGTGTGGAGCGATCGGCATCAGCGCGAGCACGACCGCAGCAGTCGTCAGCCGCGTGTACGACACGAGTCTGAACATCGCCCAGCGGGTGAAGCCGAACGTCGCGAGATACAGCGCCGCGCCCCCGAACATCAGGCCGCTGTTGCCGATGGCGAGATGAGCGCCGGGGTCCGCAACCGCGGCGCGCATACCGACCGACACGAGAATGATCGCGGCGATGAACGAGAGGTGCCCGTACGACAGCACCAGGCGCGTGATGTCCATCTGCACCTTGGCGGTCTCCAGTGAGTGACGCACCGCGTCGGCGGCAAAGTGGAAGTAGACCCACCACAGGCCACAGCTCAGCACGAACGCCGCCGCGACCGCGAAGCAGTCGGCCACATTCAGGTCATCGGTGCGGACCGACGAGCCGATCGCCACGACGGCCTCGCCGATCGCGATCAACACGAACGCGCCGAAGCGCTCGGCGAGGTGTGCGGCATCGATGTGCATGTCACGCAGCCGTGATCGGAAGAGGCTGGGCGTCGAGAGGTCGATCAGCGCTGCGAGTCCCCAGATCAGCTCGCGGACTGAGCCGTGGAAGAACGAGCCGACGAGGATCATCGGGCCGGTGATCACCATGCTCATCGACAGCGGATTGAGGTGGATGAGGTCGCGCGGTCGGCGCAGGATCAGGGCTCCGCACAAGATTCGGCCCGCCCAGTAGGCCACGGCGAACATCGTGCCCAACCGGCCGTACGCGGTCGGCAGAGCGAGCGCCATGAACACGGCTGACAACGCCACGGCAAAGATCCGGAGCCGGACGAGTGGCCGTCCCAGGTCGTTCTGGTTGGTCTGGATCGCGGCGCCGACCCACATCCAGTAGACGGGCACGAACACGATGAGCGCACGCAACAGACCGGACGACGAGTGGTCTCGTCCGATCAACGTGGATACCTCGGTGACCGCGAAGACGAACACGAGGTCGAAGAACAACTCGGCCCAGCTGACCCGCTTGTCGCCGGTCACCGTGCCGGCGTCCGCGTCGGCGGTCATCGTGCGGTCATCGTTTTCTCATCGTGCGGTCAGGCGGGTCCGGAGAAGTTGATTCCCTGGTGCGCGGTGGTCGGCCCGACCGCCGGAGCGTGGTCGTCCTCGTAGCGGCTGAGCTCGGCGCGGCCGACGACGTGCCAGTGCACTTCGTCCGGGCCGTCGGCGAGACGCAGCGTGCGCTGACTGGCGTACATGCCGGCCAGTGGCGTCCACTGCGAGATGCCGGTGGCGCCGTGGATCTGGATCGCTTCGTCGATGATCTCGCACACCCGCTTGGGCACCAGTGCCTTGACGGCGCTGACCCAGATGCGGGCTTCGGCGTTGCCCATCACGTCCATCGCCTTGGCCGCGCGCAGCACCATCAGCCGCATGCACTCGATCTCGATGCGCGCCTTGGCGATCACTTCGGTGTTCTTGCCGAGACGGGCGAGCGGCTTGCCGAACGCTTCGCGGTTGAGGCCGCGGCGACACATCAGTTCGAGTGCCTTCTCGGCCGCACCGATCGAGCGCATGCAGTGATGAATGCGACCTGGCCCGAGCCGAATCTGGGAGATCTCGAAACCGCGGCCTTCGCCGAGCAGCATGTTCGAGGCCGGGACGCGGACGTCGGTGAAGCGCAGATGCATGTGGCCGTGGGGCGCGTCGTCCTCGCCGAAGACCTGCATCCCGCCGAGGATCTCGACGCCAGGAGCGTTCATGGGGACGAGGATCTGCGACTGGCGCTTGTGGGCCGGGCCGTCGGCGCTCGTCTGCACCATGCAGATCATGATCTTGCAGCGCGGATCGCCGGCGCCGGAGATGTAGTACTTCTCGCCGTTGATGACCCATTCGTCGCCGTCGCGCACGGCCTTGCAACGGATGTTCTTGGCGTCGGAGGAGGCGACATCGGGTTCGGTCATCGCGAAGGCCGAGCGGATCTCGCCGGCCAGCAGCGGCTCGAGCCACTGTGCCTTCTGCTCCGGCGTGCCGACGCGTTCGAGAACTTCCATGTTGCCGGTGTCGGGAGCGCTGCAGTTCAGGCACTCGGAGGCCAACGGGTTCTTGCCGAGCTCGACTGCGATGTACGCGTAGTCGAGGTTGGACAGACCTTCGCCGGTATCGGCGTTGGGCAGGAAGAAGTTCCACAAACCGTTGGCTTTGGCCTTGGCCTTCACCGAATCGAGCAGCTCGAGCTGGCCGACGCCGAAGCCCCAGTGCTCGGCCCGGCCTTCGCCGAGCCGGAAGTACTCCGCGGTGATCGGTTCGACCTCATTGGCGATGAACGCCTTCACCTGTTCGAACAACGGAACGGCGTGCTCGGACATCGCCAAGTTGAGGGCGTCGTCGGTGGGACGATCGGAGTGCATTCCTGGAGCGGGCATCGGGTGTCCTTCGTTGGCGGCGTCGACAGACGTGATTGAGGTAACTCTGCACCTCAACGTAGTTCGACGCGAACCCTTGCCGCCCGATCAGGGTGCAGACGAGGCCGTCGGGGCGACGCTGGCACCGGTGTCGGAGCCGACCGGCGCGGTATCGACCGTCGAGCCGCCCGTGGCATCGGTGCTGGGCGTCCCGCTCGTGTCGACAGGAGCCACGTTCACGAGCGTCTTCGACGCGATCGTCGCGATGAAGTTGTACACGTTGCCGGCGGAGTCGGTGCCCGTGCACGTGAACGTCGTGTTGACCTTGTTGTCAGCAGGTGTCTCGCAGGTGGCGGTCGAGCCGGCCTTGAGGCCCTGCGCACCGGTGATGGCCTTCTCGGCGGCCTTCTTGAAGTCGGTCGAGCTGGCGCTGCAGCTGGCGAGTGCGACGGTGCCGGCCGCGACGGCGAAAACGATTGAACGTGGCTTGATCATTTGTGATGCTCCAAGAGAAGGGGGTGATTGGCGACCGTCGGGTGACCTGTCGTGATTCGTGTGACCGTGGAGGCTGACCGCTGAGGACAGCCTGCCGCGTGGTCAGCCGGCCGCCGCCGTTCGTTCGGCGGCGACCGAAGCTCACCCACGCAGTCGTGCTTCGTGTATTCATCGGCTTCGCTCATGCATGTCTTGAACATGCATGTGGTTCGTCGAGGGTCAGATGTTGGTGGTCTGCTCGATGATGATCGACGACCCGCTGATCGTGAACGACGCAGCGGGTGCCGTCGGCGTGAAGCGAACCTGGACCTTGTCGGTCGGCAACGCCTTGACGAGCAACTTGCCCTCGACGTGGGTCGATGAGACCGCGACCGGCATGGAAGGTGACTGGGCGACATCGTTCACGTACACCGCAAGGCTGCCGGCGACAACGGTCGTGAAGTCGACCGAGTAGCCCACGTCGTAGAGCCCGCTGCTGGCAAGGGTGAACGTCGTGCTGTTGGTCTGCGTGACCGAACCGTCAGCTTGACCGGACGTCGCGAACGGCACGGGAGTCGGCGTCAGCGCCGGCGTCGGCAACGTCACCGTCGTGGACGCGTTCGTGTAGGCACTCGCGGCGCCATCGGTGCCCTCGACCGCGGTCAGCGGAACGGTGTAGCCGACGAGGTCGACGACCACGTTGACCGAGCCCTGTTGGTTGTAGATGCTCACGCTGCCGTTCGTCCCCAACTTCGCCAGCAGCGAGTTGGAGGCGATGAGGCCGGGCAATGCGTTGTTCGCCGACGTCAGCGGGCGGGCCTCACCGGTCGGCCACACCGTGAGGAAGCTCTGCACCGTTGTGTCCTCGTCGATGGTCACGTTCAGCATCGCCGCAGTCGCGTTGGCCGGAATGGTCTTGCCGTCGCCGGCGAGTTGCAGGTTGATCGTCGAGTTCGGACCGAGCTTGGCCGATGTCGTCACGCCGATCGGACCGAGCGGCGCCGGTCGCGTGTCGAGGACTCGAACGGGGCTCACCGAGACGAACACGCCGGCGGGTTGTGCCGTCGCGTCCGTCGTCGACGCTGCGGGGCGTGACGAGACACTGGGGGCAGAAGCAGCCACCAATGCGCTGCTGCCGAGCGTCGCCAGAACAGCGATGCCGAGACCGACTGACTTGCGTTTGTTCATGTTGAATCTGTGCACGTGGGTGCTCTCCTTGGTTCGTGGCGCGCCGTGGCGCACCAACTGAATTCGCCCGACTCCACCGTTCACCATCGATGGCCGGACTCAAACGCGGGGTCGCTCGCGGTCGTGGAATCGCGGCACCGGGTGGCACCGTGAGCTGGCGAAGCAACCTGTCGTGGTCCCGTCGTGACACATGTCGCACCAACCCCTGCGAGTGGGTTCCACGCGGCGATCGCGCGCTCGACATCGGTCAGGCCGTGGGGGTTGGAGTAAGCAACAGGTCGTGACGATCGACGAACAAGCTCCGCTCGCCTTCGACCCCGATGCGCTCCGCGAAAAGTACCGCGAGGAGCGCGACCGCCGCGTGCGCACTGACGGCAACGAGCAGTACCTCGAAGTCGTCGGTGATTTCGCCCGCTACCTCGATGACCCGTACGTCGCGCCGTTCGAACGAGAGCCGTTGCACGACGATGTCGATGTCGCCGTGATCGGCGGCGGGTTCGGTGGTTTGCTCGCCGCAGCGCGTCTCCGCCAGGCCGGCATTGCAGACATCCGCGTGATCGAGAAGGGCGGCGACTTCGGCGGCACCTGGTACTGGAACCGCTACCCGGGCGCCGCCTGCGATGTCGAGTCGTACATCTACCTCCCGCTGTTGGAGGACATCGGCTACGTGCCGGTCGAGAAGTACTCGCGTGCGCCGGAGATCCTGGCCCACAGTCGAGCCATCGGTCGTCACTTCGACCTCTATCGCAACGCGTGCCTGCAGACCGAGGTGACTGGCCTCGAATGGAACGATGACGACGGCCGCTGGCTGATCTCGACCAACCGTGGCGACCGCATGCGCGCCCGATTCGTCTGCATGGCCAACGGGCCGTTGCATCGGCCGAAGCTGCCCGGCATCCCGGGCATCGAATCGTTCCGCGGGCACACGTTCCACACCAGTCGTTGGGACTACGACTACACCGGCGGCGACTCGACGGGGAACCTCACCGGGCTGGCGGGCAAGCGGGTGGGGATCATCGGTACCGGCGCCACCGCGGTGCAATGCGTTCCTCACGTCGGTGCCGCCGCCGATCAGCTCTACGTCTTCCAAAGGACGCCGTCGTCGATCGACGTTCGTGCCAATCGACCGACGGATCCCGATTGGGAAGCATCGCTGGAACCCGGCTGGCAGAAGCGGCGGATGGAGAACTTCAACAACCTCGTCTCCGGTGTCTTCGAGCCCGAAGATCTCGTCAACGACGGCTGGACCGACATCATCGGCAACCTGTTGATGATGGCTCGAAAAGGTGAGGTCGATCTCAGCCCCGACGGGGTCGCGAACAGCATCGAGATCGCCGACTTCACCAAGATGGAGCAGATCCGGGCGCGCGTCGACGAGATCGTCAGTGACCCGTCGACCGCGGAGGCGCTGAAGCCCTACTACCGCCAGTTCTGCAAGCGGCCGTGTTTCCACGACGAGTACCTGGCGACGTTCAACCGGGCCAACGTCGAGCTGGTCGACACCAAGGGACGTGGCATCGAACGGATCACCGAACGTGGTGTGGTCGTCGATGGTGTGGAGTACGAGATCGACTGCCTCATCTACGCAACCGGTTTCGAGGTCGGCACCGAGTACACGCGACGTTCGGGCTACGAGCTCATCGGCCGCGACGGTCTGACGCTGACCGAGAAGTGGAGTGACGGCGCGATGACGTTGCACGGCATGCACAGCCGCGGGTTCCCGAACTGCTTCATCTTCAGCAACATCCAGTCCGGGTTCACGGTCAACTTCCCGCACATGCTCGACGAACAGAGCCGGCATCTCGCGTACATCCTCGGTCATGCCTTCGAGCACGGAATCGAACGGATCGAGGCCGGTGAGGAGGCCGAGAACGAATGGGTCGAGACGATCGTGCGGCTCGCGGTCAACAGCCAGAAGTTCCTCGAGGCGTGCACGCCGGGTTACTACAACAACGAGGGCAAGCCCGGTGATCGCAGCGCCCGCAACGGCAGCTATGGCACTGGCTCGGTCGCGTTCATCAAGGTGCTCGAGGACTGGCGCGCCGATGGCACGTTGACCGGCCTCGAATTGACGACCTGACCGCAGGGTGGCGCCACGCTCGGGACGTTGGGCTCTGGCGGATCACTCGGGGCCCGGCCAGAATGGTCCGGTGAGCAGTCAGGCAACAGACCACCCATCCGTCGAGCGACATGTCGGCGGGCGCGCGGCGTGGCTGCGTGCCGGCGTTCTCGGCGCGAATGACGGTCTGATCTCGACGGCGAGTCTGATGGTGGGCGTGTCCGCGGCCAACAGCGGTCGGTCGGCGATCCTCATCGCCGGATTCGCCGGACTCACGGCCGGGGCACTCGCGATGGCGGCAGGCGAATATGTCTCTGTCAGCTCGCAGCGTGATGCCGAACGCGGCGATCTCGCACGCGAGAAGGCCGAGCTCGCGGCGTTCCCAGAGGCGGAGCGGGCGGAGTTGGTCCAGATCTACCGCGACCGTGGCCTCAGCGCCGAGCTCGCCGAGCGTGTGGCCGAGGAATTGTCGCATCTCGATCCGCTGACCGTCCACGCTCGAGATGAACTGGCCATCGATGTCGGTGGTTTGGCGAAACCGATCGAGGCCGCCGTCGTTTCTGCACTCAGCTTCGTCATCGGTGCGGCCCTCCCGATCATCGTGGTGCTGGTGTCGTCGTCAGCCTGGCGCGTCCCGCTGACGATGCTCGCCGCGCTGGCCGGACTCGTCGTTCTCGGCGCCGTGGGTGCCCGATTGGGTGGAGCATCGACGCGACGTGGCGCGGTTCGCGTGCTGGTCGGCGGAACCTTGGCATTGTTGATCTCCCTTGCGATCGGTCGGGTCACCGGCAGTGCCCTGTGAGCCACCTGTGACATCGCGCGGATTCGTACCGGGCGTGGCAGCGTGTTGACGGCGATCACTACGGTGCATCGTCATGTCGTTCGGTGTTGACGCGAATCTGAACGACAGCGCTCGGGATCGCGATCGGGCGATGATCCGCAGGTCGGTCGTTCCGATCGTGACATCCGACTTCCGGCCCGACGTCGAAGGTCTTCGTGCCGTCGCCGTCGTCGCCGTGGTGCTCTTCCACGCTCGGCTGAGCGCGTTCACCGGTGGCTTCGTCGGCGTCGACGTGTTCTTCGTGCTGTCCGGGTTCTTGATCACGCGTCTGCTGCTCCGCGAGTTGGCGACCAGCGGCACGATCTCGCTGCCGGCGTTCTGGGCCCGTCGCGCTCGACGGCTGTTGCCGGCCTCATGCGTCGTCATCGTCGTGACGTTGATCGTCGCGCACTGGATGCTTCCGCCGCTCGGCCTGCACGACCTCGCCATCGACGCGCTGGCGGCCGGAGTCTTCTCGGTCAACTTCGTCTTTGCACACCGACTCGGCGACTACTTCGGTTCGCAGCTGGGGCAGACATCACCCTCACCGTTGTTGCACTTCTGGTCGCTCGCGGTGGAGGAGCAGTTCTATCTGTTCTGGCCGGCGCTGATGTTGGTCCTGACCCGGCGCCCGCGCCAGTATGCGCGACTGTTGTCGACCACGATCGTGGTCCTGGGGACGGCATCGTTCGTCTCGTCCGTGTGGCTCACGAACCACCATCCGACGTGGGCGTTCTACCTCCTTCCCGCGCGCATGGGCGAGTTGCTGTGCGGCGCGATGGTCGCCGTCGGCGCATCTCGCTTCCCGGCGATCTCGGCCAACGGCAGAGCAGTGGCCGCGTGGATCGGCGTGCTCGGGATCGCGGTCGCCGTCGTTCGCTATGACAGCGCGACGTTGTTTCCTGGCACGGCAACGATCCTGCCGGTGTTCTCGACCGCCTTGATCCTGATCGCGGGCGGCGATGGTCGGTCACGGTTCGGGCCGGCAGTCGTGCTCGAGATCGCACCGCTGCAATGGATCGGGCGTCACTCGTACGCGATCTACCTCTGGCATTGGCCGGCGCTCGTTCTGGCCGATGCCAAGTTCGGACCACTCTCGTTGGTGCAACGCTTCGTGGTCATCGCGATCTCGGTCGTGCTGGCCGCGATCTCGTTGCGGCTCGTCGAAGATCCGGTTCGTCATTCAGAGCGGTTGGCGGCGATCCCGCGTCGCGGTCTGATGCTCGGCGCGGGTCTGTGCGCGTTGGCGCTCGTCTCCGGCGCGCTGGCGCTGAACCTGGTGCCAGGCCTGAGCACCAACTCACTCGCCGCGGCTCCAGTGCTGGGTGTGAACGATCCGTCCGCCTCGATCACCGTGATCCCTGGTTCGCCGGCCGTCTCGACTCCGCCGATCGTCAACGACGGCAGCCTGGCGTCGTTGATCGCACTCAACCAGACGGTCTTGGCGCAGGGATTGGCCACGACGAACGTCCCTGCCAACCTGAAGCCACCGCTGGCCGACGTGCTCGCGGATCGGCCGGCGATCTATGCGGACGGGTGCGTGGCCGAAGGCGTCGACGACGTCGTCAACGCCTGCCACTACGGCAAGAAGGGCGCGACGACTCGCGTCATCCTCTTCGGCGATTCGCACGCAGCGCAATGGTTTCCGCCGCTCGAGCAGATCGCGACGGCACACGGATTCGAACTGATCGTGCTCACCAAAGGCGGCTGCCCATTCGGCGACGTCAAGATCCCGACTGCGACGCTCACTCGCACGTGTCCCGTGTGGCGCGACAAAGCGCTGCAGGTGATTCAGCTCGACAAACCCGACCTCGTGATCGTCGCCGACTCGTGGCACTACACGAACAGCGATGCCGAGTGGACGGCTGGATTCGACACGTCGATGACTCGACTGAACGCGGTGGCTCGCAAGGTGCTGGTTCTCGGCGACAACCCCGGCTCCAAGACCGATCCGGCCGGATGTCTGTCGTCCAACGTGCAGAACGTGCACGCATGCACGACGACTCGTGCGCATGCCGTCCTGAGCGGCCGGCTGGCCGGTGTGAAGAGCGTCGCCGCCGCTCATGGTTCGACGTTCGTCGACACCAGCGACTGGCTCTGCACGGCGACAGCGTGCCCGGTGATCCTCGGCGACATCATGATCTTCCGCGACCAGACCCATCTGACGACGTTCGCGTCGACCTATCTCCGGCCGCTGCTGGAGGCCGCGGTGATGCCCGTTCTGAGTGCATCCGGCTGACGCCATTAGTCTCTGCTCGGCATCGGTCGGGTTCGGATCTCGGGCCGGCGGTCGACGAGGGGGTCGTTGATGAAGGCATGGGGACCAATGGCGATAGCCGCCGCGCTCGTCGTGACGGCGTGCAGCAGCGATCCGCCCGACGCACAGAAGCCGACCACGTCGACAACCATCGCGACGCCCAGCACGACCGTGACCGTGTCGACATCGACATCGACATCGGCATCGGCATCCGCGTCCACGACGGCGTCCACGACCGCCGACGCGTCGAGCACCTCGGTTGCCCCGAAGCCGACGTTCACCGCGCAGATCACACGCACGAGCTACGGCATTCCGCACATCGTCGCCGACGACTGGGGCGGCCTGGGTTTCGGTCAGGGCTACGCATTCGCGCAGGATCGCGCGTGCACGCTCATCGACCAGGTGATCAAGGTTCGCGGTGAACGGGCGAAGTGGTTCGGGCCGGGCACCGCCAACGCCAACGTCGACAGCGACTTCGCCTACCGCCAACTCGCGTTGCACGACAACGCAGACAAGCGCTTCGGCAACCAGCCGCCGAACGTGGCCCAGATGGTGGCGGGTTATGTCGCCGGAGTGAACAAGGAACTCGACGTCCAAGGCCCGAGCGGTTGGTGCAAGGGGCAGCCGTGGGTGCAGCACATCACCACGACCGATCTGTACGCGTACCTGAACGACGTCTTGCTGTTCGCTTCGAGCGGCAACCTCATCGAGCCCATCGCCACCGCGCAGCCACCAGTCGCGGCGACCACGAACACGGCGTCGAGTTCGCCCGTGAGCAGTAACGCCGACGGGCTTTCGGCAAGCCCGACGCTGGTCGACTTCAAGCCTGATCTGGCCAGCAACGGTTGGGCCATCGGCGCCGGCCTCAGCGCCGACGGGGGAGGGATGTTGCTGGCCAACCCACACTTCCCGTGGGAGGGCGAGAAGCGGCTGTGGGAGTCACAGCTGACGCTCACGACCGGCGAGCTCGACGTGTACGGAGCGTCGCTCAGTGGTGTGCCGGGCGTGTTGATCGGATTCAACAAGGACGTCGCCTGGACCCACACCGTCTCGGCCGGATACCGGATGACGCTGTACTCGCTCGACCTCGCGCCGGGCGACCCGACGTCGTACACGTACGGCACGACGACGAAGCAGATGACCTCGAAGCAGATCTCGATCGATGTCAAGCAGAGCAACGGCACCGTGGGAACCGAGACACGAACCATGTGGAGCAGTCACTACGGGCCGATGCTGAACCTGCCCTTCGGCTGGACGACCGACAAGGCCTTCACCTATCGCGACGCCAACATCGACAACAGCGATGTACTGACGCAGTTCTTGGGCATGGATGCGGCGAAGAGCATGGACGACTTCATCGACGTGCATCGCACGGCGAACGGCATCCCGTGGGTCAACACGATCGCGACGTCGGCAGACGGCCGCGCCTGGTATGCCGACACCGCGGCAACGCCAGACCTGTCGAAGTCGGCGATAGCCGGATGGCAAGCCGCAGTGGCCGGCGGCGGGCTGGCCAAGACGGTGCTCGACAATGGCGCGATCCTTCTCGACGGCTCGGATCCGGGCAACGAATGGGTCGATGACCCGACCGCAACGCGGCCCGGCATCTTGCCGTTCGCCCAGCAGCCACAGATCGAACGCAAGGACTTCGTGTTCAACGCCAACGACTCGCACTGGTTGGCGAACTCGGCTCAACTGCTCACCGGCTACTCGCCGCTGACCGGACCGGAAGCGGTGGCGCAATCGTCACGCACGCGCGAGAACGCGATGACGTTGTCGGATGCCGCGGTGCGCGGTGCCGACGGCAAGTTGTCGTTGACCGAGTTGCAGCAGGCGATCTTCTCCAACCTCGGGCTGCACAGCCAGCTGCTGCTGGCGAGCGTGCTCGCCGACTGCGACGCACGGCCGACGCCGGTGATCAAGCTGGACCAGACGACGTACGACGTCAAGCCGGCGTGCGCAGCGTTGCACGGTTGGGATGGCCGCGACAACGTGACGTCGACCGGGGCGCCCCTGTGGCGTGAGTTCCTCTACACGTACAGCAGCGATGATCGACAGAACGCCGGTGCGTTGTACTCGGTTCCGTTCGATCCGAAGGATCCTGTCGGCACGCCGAACACGCTGAACCCGGATCGGGTCGACGTCCTCACGCGTCTCGCGAAAGCTGCCAAGGAGTTGGTCGACGGCGGCTTCGCAGTTGACGCGTCGCTGGGCTCGATGCAGTTCGACGATCGCAATGGCAGCGCGAACACGCCGGTTCCCGGAGGAACGTACGTCGATGGAACCGCGAGCGTCGTCGGCTGCTGTTCTGGCTCGAAGACACTCGCCCCGACCGGCGATCCGGGCACGTTCTCGGACACGGCCTTCTACAGCACCAAGGGCTATCCGGTGTCGGACGGCGACAGCTTCATCATGACGCTGGACTTCACCAGCGGCGGTCCGCACGCGGAGGCCCTCTTGACCTACGGGCAACCCGACGATCCGGCCGATCCGAACTTCACCGCGCAGACGAAGTTGTTCGCGGCAGGGACGTTCCGACCGGTGCTGTTCACCGACGCCGAGATCGCTGGCGATGTCATCACGAAGCAAACGGTGATGGGCGACTGATCGCGTCAGTGGACGCCGAACCAGCCGAGCACCGTCTGCACCGCGACGAAGGCCGCCAGCGCGCCGACCCCGACGGTGCACACGGTTGCCACCACGCGGAATGCCGGTTTGTTCGCGTTGGCGCCCATCAGCCGGGTGCGGTTGGCGAGGATCAGGATGAACGTCAGCAAGATCGGGCTGATCAGGCCGTTGAGGAACTGCGTGTTCAGCAGCAGTTTGATCAAGTTTCCCGGTGCGAGCGCGATGGCGGCGCCGACGACGATCTGCACGGTGAACAGGCCGAGGAACAGCTTCGCGTCGCGGAACGTGCGCGACACGCTGCGTTCGGCGCCGACGGCTTCGGCCAGCGCGTACGACGTCGCCAATGGAACCACCGCGGCAGCCAACAGCGACGCGCCGAGCAAGCCGATCGCGAAGATGGTCTCGGCGCTCTTGCCGGCGACGGGCTCGAGCGCGTGCGCGGCAGCAGCCGCTGAGGCCAACGGACCACGCCCGCCGATGGCTGCTGCCGTCGCGATGATGATCGACATGCTGATCACGTTGGCGAAGATCGATCCCGTGATCGAGTCGATGCGGATCGCGCGAAGATCGTCGGCCGTGCTGCCCCGCTCGACCACCGCTGCAGCCTGATACAGCTGCATGTACGGCGTGATCGTGGTGCCGATCAGCGCGACGGTGAGGAAGAGGAACTCCTTGTTCCCGGAGAGGTGCGGCAGAAATGTCTGGCTGCCGACCGACGACCACTTGGGGTGGCCCAACAGCGCCGAGATCGGATACGCCAGGAACACGAGCGAGAGCAGCATGAAGACGCGCTCGGCGTAGCGATACGAGCCGAGCACGACGACGGCCCAGACACCCACGGCCGCAAGGGGGACGGAGATGTAGCGCGATACACCGAGCAACTCCATCGCTGCGCCGACACCGGCGAACTCGGACACGACGAGGCCGAGGTTGGCGACGAGCAGGCACAGCACCGAGAACGTCGCGACGCGCAGCGAGAACTGCTCACGGATCAGCGACACCAGACCGTTGCCGGTGGTGGCGCCCAGGCGGGCCGACATCTCTTGCACGACCACCAGCGCGATCGTGACGAGCAACATCACGAACAACGTCTTGTACGCGTACTGCGCACCGGCCGACGCGTAGGTGGCGATGCCGCCGGCGTCGTTGCCGGCGTTGGCCGCGATCAAACCCGGCCCGAGGATCGCGAACACACCGGCGAGGCGACGCAGGCGACGCGACCGGCCGAGGCGGCTGCGGATGCCCGCGGGGATGCGGTTGCGTGCCGGCTTCATCGGTCGCCCACGTTCGGACGGAAGTGCGCGGGAGCGAGCGTGAGCGCGTCCAACACGTCATCGAGCAGGATTCGGCCGATCGGTCGGCCGTCGTCATCGACGACGACGATCGAGCTGCGCCGGTTCGACAGCACGGCATCGACGACCTCGGTCAGCGGCGCGTCAGGCGACACGGCGATCGGCCACGGCGGGCCGACGAGGGTACTGACGTCGGCCGAACTGTCGGCGACCGCGAGTTCGAACAGCGAGATGTCATCGAGCAACTGGCCGTCTTCGTCGACCACGAGGACAGCGTCGATGTCTTCGCGGTGGGCCGTCAGGTCGCGCAGTCCGTTGATGACCTCTTCGACCGTCGAGCCCCGGCGGGCGGTCACCAGGACCGTGGTCATGATGCCGCCGGCCGTCTCCTCGTCGTAGCCGAGCAGTTGCACGACTGCCGCGCGCGATGCCTCGGGCAGGGTCGAGATGATCTCGGCCCGCGCATCGTCGTCGAGTTCGCGCAACGCTTCGGTCGCTTCGTCCGGCTCCATCTCGGCGATGATCGCGGCCGCGCGTTCGGGCGCGATCTCGCGCAGAAGACGGTCGCGCTGATCGGTCTCCATCTCCTCGAGCGCGTCGGCCGCGAGATCAGGATCCAGCGAATCGACGAGACCCATCCGTTGTTGTTGGCCGAGCTGTTCGAGCAGATCGGCGAGATCGGCGGGCCGCAGTCGACGCAACTCGCGGTTCGCGCGATCGAGTCGCACCGCTCCGACTTCGCCGATCATCTGGATGTCGGTCCAGTCGATGACGCGCTCGGGCGTGGCCCGGCTCTGGAACCGGCGCGGGCCGAGGCGCCGCAGCAGCGAACGCAGCCCCGTCTCGACTCCCACCAGTCGGATGCGCTGGCCGATCGGTGCGAGGTACAGATCCGAGGCGCGCACGATCTGCACGCCGTTGATGTCGACGAGTTGGTGATCGATGACATCACCCATCAGCAACACCTCGCCGTCGCGGCGCTCGAAGTCGCGGATGTCGAGCTGTGCCGACGAGAGCGTGACACTGCGACCGGTCAGCTCGGACACGTGTGAAACCGGCACGAATGCGCGGCGCCGACCGACCCGGACAACGAGCCCCGTCACCTCCGGCACGCGCAGACCGGCCATGCGCGTGACGACGTCGACCACCCGCCCGACCTCGATGTTCCCCACCCGCCCGGCCTGGACACTCCCCACCCGCCCGGCCTGGACACTCCCCACCCGCCCGGCCTCGATGCCGCCAGCGAGTGTGACCGGACGTCCGATCAGGCCGGCCACCGAGACGAGTTGATCGCGGATGGCGCGTTGATCGATGAGCCTCCTTCGCAGGCGGCGAACCGATGGAATCGATGTTCCGACGTTGCGTGCCACTGCACACCTCCTCGCGCGTCCAGACGTACGCCGACGTCCGACGAGCGCGCTCGTCAGGGTCATTGCACGAGATCCAACGCTCGCATCACCCAGGGACCGTGTCTCGTCATGAGGGTGGCGCTGGTTCAGCAGATGCGGAGCATGGCGACACTACCCGTGCAACGTGGGCCCTGTCTTCGGAATAGGCCGCCGATTCGCCGGCCCACCGCAGCCCAGCGGACGAGCATTCGGAGCAGTGCCACACCCCTCTGCCACACTGGCGTGATGAGCTTCGGACAACAATCAGGCCCCCCGGCGTCGGCCAAACAAGTCGCCCATCTGCTCGACCTGTTGAACGCCGACGGGTTCGACTTCGCCACGGCCCGCCATCGCTACGGCCTCACCCAGCGTCAGGCCAAGGGCAACTTCAGCATCTCCGAGGCGTCCGACCTGATCGATCGGCTCACCGCCGAAGCCGAAGCCGCACCCGGCGACGCTCCCGTGTTCAACGATCCCGGTGCCCTGAAGGCGCAAGCCAAGATCGACCGCGAGCGATCAGCGCTGTTGCGCGGCATCCCGGCCGAAGTCCTGGCCGACGAGCTCCAGCGTCGCGGCTGGGCGGTCATCCCGCCCACGTGATCAGCCGAATCGAGATGGCACGGGTCAACGCTTGACGGTCCGGGCCCGGGCGATCTCGTAACACGCCAGCGCCGCCGCAGCCGACACGTTCAGTGACGACAACCGGCCGAGCATCGGAATGCTGACGATCATGTCGCAGCGCTCGTGGACGAGGCGCGAGATGCCGGCCCCTTCGGCGCCGAGCACGAGGCAGACACCTTCGGTGGCCAGGTCACCGATCTCGAACAGCGTGCGATCCGAGGCATCATCGAGACCGATGATCCAGATGCCGGCGTCCTTGACGCGGGTCAATGCTCCGGGCAACCCGCCCACCACGGCCATCGGCACGTATTCCGCCGCACCGGCAGCCGCCTTCGCGGCGGTGGGGGTGACGTGCACGGCACGGTGGCGGGGAATGATGACTCCGTCGACGCCGGCACCGTCGCAGCAGCGCAGCAGCGCGCCGAGGTTGCCCGGATCGGTGACGCCGTCGATCGCGACCAGGAACGGCGGCTTGCCGGGCTTGCGCTTGAGGAAGTCGGCGAAGTCGGCCTCGGGCAACGAGTTCGCGAACGCGATCACACCCTGCGGGGCTTCGCTGCGGGCAACGGCTTCGATCTTGCGCCGGTTGACCTCCAGCACCTGAACCCGGCCATGGCGGGCCATCGCGACGATGTCGTCGATGATGTCGTTCACGTCGAGGTCCGACGCGATCCAGATCTCGCGTACCTTGCGCACGCCCGCGATCAGCAACTCGCGAACGGCCTGTCGACCCTCGACCTGCTCGCCACCCAACGACTTCTCCGGCTTGCGCGGCGGTCCGTCGGGCCGTTGCACTCCGCCAGTTCGACCGGCACCGCGCGAGTTGAATTGGCGTGCGCCACCGGCCGACTTCGAGCCACCCGTGCGGGCGCCGCCGCCTCCGGCTCGCGGTCCCGCCGCACGTGATCCGCCCGAGCCGGCTGCGCCCGACGAGCGCGCGCCCGTCTGCTTCGGCCCAGCGCTGCGGCCCGCAGCGCTGCCGGTCGCCCGGCCCGTTGGTCGGCCGCGGCCGGATGGAGATGCACCACGTGGCGCCATGAGGATGTCCTGACGTGTTCGTATTTCGAGTCGAATTCGGGGTTAGGCGTCGTGCCGATGGATGACCGCGACCGCCCAACAGGCGATGCCCTCGCTGCGTCCGAGCGCACCCAAACCTTCGGCGCGACGGCCTTTGACGGTGACGGGTGCTCCGGCGGCAGCACTCAGCCGCTGTTGCATTTCGTCCCGGTGAGGGGCCAACTTCGGCCGCTCACACACCACCGAGCAGTCGACGTTGCCCACCATCCAACCAGCGTCGGCCAACAATCCCGCCGTGTGCTGCAGCAGCCGCAACGAATCGGCACCCTTCCACTGCGGGTCGGTGTCGGGAAAATGCTCGCCGATGTCGCCCAGACCAGCCGCACCGAGGAGCGCGTCGGTGACTGCGTGGGCGATCGCATCGGCATCGCTGTGGCCGTGCAAACCGCGCTCGCCGACGAACGTGACCCCGCCGAGGACGAGTTGCCGATCCGGGTCGTCGCTGAAGCGGTGGATGTCGAACCCCTGGCCGACCCGCACCGTTGGACCACTCGTCACGACGTCACCTCGACCCGTGCCCTGGCCCAATCGAGATCGGCGGGGTAGGTGATCTTGCGGTTGTCCACGCTGCCATCGACGACGACGACCCGCCCACCGAGCGCCTCGACCAGTGCTGCATCGTCGGTGCCCTCGGCGCCGCCGGCGTGAGCGGCGCGCAGTGCCGCAGCCCGAAAGGCCTGGGGCGTCTGGACGGCGCGCAGCGTCGCTCGATCCGGCGTTGCCACCACCGCACCCGTGGCGTCGACGATCTTGATCGTGTCGGTCACCACGATGCCGGGAATCGCGCAATCGGCGCCGGCGGTGACTGCATCGACGACGGCGGCATACAGATCGAGATCGGCGAACGGGCGTGCTGCGTCGTGGACACAGATGATCGAGGCGTCGCCGGGGACGGCGGCCAGCCCATTGCGAACGGATTCGCTGCGCGTGGTGCCTCCGGCGACCCCGCCCTCGGCAGCCACATCACCCGCCGGGACCACGATCACCACTCCGTCCGATGCGGCTCTCGCCGTCGCCACGGACATGTCGATGATGCGTGATCCGCCGAGCAACTCGTATTGCTTCGGCCGACCGAAACGGCTGGCAGAACCACCTGCGACCACGACGGTCCACACTTTCTCGGTTCTGTGCGACAGCATGGGACAGACGGTAGTACCGTCGCGCGTCACATGGCTCACGACGACATTCTCGCCAAGACAGAATTCTTCGCCGACGCATCCCGTGACGAATTGCTCGCTGTCCTCGCCGACGCGACCGAGCGCGATCTCGTGCGCGGCGACATGTTGTTCCGCGAGGGTGACGAGCCCGATGCGCTGTACATCGTGCTGTCCGGCCGCGTGGCAGTGGCGATCGCCAACCCGATCGACAACCGCGAGACCATGGTCGGCCTGATGACCCCGGGCGACCTCTTCGGTGAGATGGGCATGCTCGACCAGGGCGTTCGGTCGGCGAACGCGCGGGCGCTCGAGACATCGACTGTCCTCGCCATCCCGTACGCCGGCGTGTTGGGGATGTTCAACGGCAACCCGACCTTGTTGTGGGGAGTCACCCGGCTGCTCGCGGCGCGCCTCCGCGAGACCAACGAGGCGCTGGCCGATTCGGTGTTCCTCGATGTCACCGGTCGCACCGCGAAGCGGTTGCTCGAACTCGCCGACGGCCGCGATTCGTTCCTGCTGCCGGTGACGCAGGAAGAGCTGGCCGGCATGGTCGGTGCGTCACGCGAACGTGTGAACAAGGCGATCGCCAGCTTCATCCGGCTCGGCTGGATCGACCAGCACGACCGCCGCTACACGATCAAGCTCCGCGATCGGCTCGAACTCCGCTCTCGCTAGGCCCGCTGCAACGCGCGTACGGTGAAGCGCATGGAGAGCCTGCGCACACCCGATGACCGATTCGCCGACCTGCCCGGGTACTCGTTCGAGCCGAACTACGCGACGATCGACGATCTCGACGGCGGCACGCTGCGAGTGCACTACGTCGACGAGGGACCCCGAGACGCAGCGCCCGTTCTGCTGATGCACGGCGAGCCGTCGTGGTCGTACCTCTACCGGACGATGATCCCGATCCTGGCCGCTGCCGGTCATCGTGTGATCGCGCCCGACCTGGTGGGGTTCGGGCGCAGCGACAAGCCGACCGAGAAGTCGGACTACACCTACGCCCGTCACGTCGAGTGGATGCAGCAACTCGTGTTCGGGGCGCTCGACCTCCGCGACATCACGTTCTTCGGACAGGACTGGGGCGGTCTCGTCGGGCTGCGGCTGGTGGCGGCCGAGCCCGATCGATACGCCCGGGTGGTCATCGGCAACACGGGTTTGCCGACAGGTCATGGCAAGCCGAGCAAGGCATTCCTCAGCTGGCAGCAGTTCTCGCAGACGACCGAGAACTTCCCCGTCGGCGCGATCATCAACGGTGGCTGCACCTCCGACCTGTCGCCTGCGATCATCGCGGCCTACGACGCGCCGTTTCCCGACGACTCGTTCAAGGCCGGCGCACGAATCTTCCCCACACTCGTGCCGACCAGTCCCGACGACCCGGCGACCGCCGACAACGAAGCCGCGTGGACGGTGCTCGCCGCGTTCGACAAGCCGTTCCTGTGCGCCTACAGCGATGCCGATCAGATCACCGCCGGCAATGAGGCACCGTTCCTCGCTCGCGTTCCCGGCGCGCAGGGGCAGCCTCACACCACCATCGAGGGTGGTGGCCACTTCCTGCAGGAGGACTGCGGGCCAGCGCTCGCGAACGTCATCGTCGACTTCATCGCGAGCACGTCATGACCATCACCGTGACCGTGCTCGGCACCGGGAATCCCGTCCCCGACGCCAACCGTGCCGGACCATCGACACTCGTGACCGCGGGCGGCACTCGCCTGTTGATCGATGCGGGCCGCGGCGTGCTGATGCGCCTCGTCGCCGCCGGAGTGTTCCCGGTCATGCTCGACGCCGTTTTGTTGACCCATCTGCACAGCGACCACATCACCGATCTCAACGACGTCATCACGACTCATTGGGTGATGAGCCCGGTGCCGAAGACACTGCACATCTACGGCCCGCCGCGCACTCAAGAGATCGTCGACGGCATCCTCGCGATGCTCGCCCCGGACTTCTCCTACCGTCTCGCTCACCACGCCGATCTGTCGTGGACGCCGGTGATCGAGGTCCACGAGCTCGCGCCGCCCGACACCCTCACGATCGGCGAGGCATCGGTGCTCGTTCGTTCGACCGATCATCGCCCGGTCGAGCCGACAGTCGGGTACCGCATCGAACACGGCGGCGCCAGCGTCGCGATCGCCGGCGACACCGTGCCGTGCGCGGGACTCGATCAGCTGTGCGCGTCAGCCGATCTCTACGTGCAGACGGTCATCCGCGAAGACCTCGTGCAGCTGATCCCGAGCGCGCGGATGCACGACATCCTCGACTACCACTCCAGCATCGAACAAGCCGCCCAGACTGCTGCCGCGGCCGGGGTCGGCACGCTGGTGTGCACCCACTACGTCCCGGCGTTGCAGGCAGGCCAGGCCGACGAATGGCGTGCGCTCGCAGCGCGCCACTTCGATGGCGAGATCGTTCTCGCCGATGACCTGACCACCGTCACCGCTGGCATCACCGCCAGCTGACGGCGCGCGCTGCGACGGCCTATTTGCCGGTGATGCCGGCGGCGGCGAGGTAGTTCGCAGCGACCAGGTTGATCGCCGTCTTGGTGACGGTGACCTCGTGGATCATGTTGCGCAGCGATGTCGTGCTGAGGCTCTGGCTGACCTGATCGGTGACCTGCGACACCGATGGTGTGTACGCAGTCGTGTTCACGAGCGGAATGAACCCGTGTGACGGAATCCATCCCTTGTCGTCACCCATCACCACCATCTCGGTCGTGATGTTCGTGTCGAGACTGTTGAACGCTCCGCATTCGGCGCCGCCTGATGTCATGGTCGACGCGACCTTGTCGGCGGCGACCGTCACGATCTGCTTGAACGACTGGCCGTACACCTTCTTGAATCCGTCGGCGCCGAACGGGTTGCCCGTCGCGAAGTCGGCGGTGGCGGCCAGGCGCAATCCGCTGGCCACCTGGGCGACGTCGGACAGCGTCGAGAGTTGACCGGTGGTCGCTGCTCCGCCGGTGCAGGCGATGACATCTTTGCTCTCGGCGTTCGCCGCGGCGCCGACCTGCAGGGTGGACGGCAGGATCTCGCCGATCTGCTTGGTCTGCAGGTTCACGCTGACTGCTTCGGCCTGACCCGCGGTGGGAACCGTGGTGGTGGTCGAGCTGTCGATGCCGGTGGTCGAGGTCGCGTCGACGGCGCCCGACGTCGTCGGTCCGATCGGCGCGGCCGTGGTCGTGGTGGCAGCCTCGGTTGTGGTCGTGCCGGCGTCGGTCGTCGTCGTCGCCAACTCGGTCGTGGTCGGAATGGCGGTGCTGGACGTACTGGATGCGGCTGGCTCGTTGGCGGCCATGTAGGTCAGCAGCGTGCCCGTGTCGGTGACGAAGAAGTCGGCTGCGCCGGTGTTCAACGCGGCGAGGCCGGCCTTGAAGTCGGGCACCGGATCGCGGCGGGCGACGCGAAGGCCGCTGTTCTGCAGCGCGAGCGCATAGACCTCGGTGAGGATCCGGCTCGGCGTGTCGGCCTGGCTGACCACGACGACGGTCTGAGCGACGGTGGTGTTGGCCGTGCTGGATGATGAATTGCTCGTGCAGGCGGCCAGTCCGAGCGAGGTCAGCAACACGATGCATCCGGTCGCGCGCTTCAGGTAGCTGGAACTTTTCACTGGACTCCTCGATCGTGGGGCGACGGGGGGTCAGAGACCGCCCGCGAACGTGTCGATCATCAACCGCACATCGTCGGCCAAAGGATACAGAATCGGGCAGGTACAACCGGTCGCGACGTACTCTCTTACCTTGCTCTTGACCTCGTCGGGCTCGCCGCTGGCGGTGATCATCTGGACGATGTCGTCCGGCACCATCTTGCTCGCCGCGACGACTTGATCGTGAGTCGCCGGCCAGGTCAGCACTGTGCCGATCTCGTCGAGCAACTCTTGCGGCACACCCGACGCCTTCATGATGTGCGGCTGCTGCCCGAGGTACTGGGTCACCAACAGACGAGCATTGTCGAGGGCCTTGGCGCGGTCGTTGTCGACCGAGCACACGACCAACTGCGGCCGGTCGATGTCATCGAGCGTGCGCCCCGCCTTGGCCGCGCCCCGCGCCAGCGACTCGAGCGCGCCGACGTTGTACGACGGCGACACGAGGTAGTTGAGCACTGCGCCGTCGGCGATCTCACCGGTGAGCTCCATCATCTGCAGGCCGGTCGCACCGATGTAGATCGGCACGTCCTTCGGCCGCCGTTCCTGATGCACGTAGTCCAGCTCGACGCCGTCGAGATGCACGTAGTAGCCGTCGAAGGTCACCGTCTCGTTGTTGAGCAGCGCCCGCACGACGGTGACGATCTCGCGCATCACGGTGAGCGGACGAGCGCGCTCGATGCCGACCTTGGCGGCGAGCGGATCCCACCACGCGCCGAGGCCGCAGATCATCCGCCCTGGCGCAAGGTCGTCGAGTGTGCTGAACGTGCTCGCCAATCGGGCCGGGTTTCGCGTCCAGCAGTCGATCACGCCCGATCCGATCTTGATCGTGCTCGTCGTCGCCCCGAAGGCGGCCATCGGCACCACGGCATCGCGAACGAGACGGCTGTCGGCTTGCCACACCGCGTCGAAGCCCTGCTGTTCGGCGTAGCGGACGAGCTCGATCCCTTCGGTGATGGTGTGGGCATCCTGCAGGTAGAGCGCGACGGGCGTGGTCATGGGCCTTGATCGTGGCTGAGGCCTTGACAAATTGTCAAGGCACAGCTTGGTGAACGGTTCGTGCGAGACAGCGCTCGATTCGAAAGCGTGCCGGATTGGTGAGGCGCCGCTCCACTACGTTGGTCTGCGATGGATTCCACGCCCGAGGCGCCACAACGCCCGAAGCGTGACAGTCCGCTCCGACGGATACTGGTGCTCGGCCTCGTTGCCGTGGTGGCCATCGGAGCCGTCGCCGCGTACGTGCTCACGCAGCCGACGCCGTGGAAGCGTGCGGGTGCGCCGATCACCGTCAGCGGATGGGCGCCCTACTGGCAGACCGATTCCGCAACGGCGTCGTTCAGTGCGAATGCACGTCTCTTCAGCGATGTCTCACTCTTCGCGTTCCATGCCACCGCGGCCGACGCCGTGTCGGCGTACGACGGACTCGATCCCAACGCCTCGGCCCAGCTGCGCTCCATCGCGACAACGGCGCACGCGAAACTGACGGCTTCGATCATCGACGACACCGCGCCAAAGGCGATGGCCGCGATCCTCGCCGACCCGGCGACGCGGGCGACGCACGTGCGGACCATCGTGCAACTCGCGGTGGCGAACGGGTTCGATGGCATCGACCTCGACTACGAGAACTTCGCCTTCAACGACGGCAAGGACACCTGGGCCACGACTCGGCCGAACTGGGTCGCCTTCGTCACCGAGTTGGCCGCGGCGTTGCATGGGCAGGGCAAGACCGTGAGCGTCAGCATTCCCCCGATCTACGACAGCGGGCAGAACGGCGACAGCGGATATTGGGTGTACGACGCGCACTCGATCGGGCGCGTGGTCGACAAAGTTCGGATCATGGCCTACGACTACAGCACCGGCGAGGCCGGGCCGATCGCTCCGATCGGTTGGGTGACCTCGGTGGTGAAGGCGTTCAAGAAGCTCGTCCCGAGCGGCAAGCTCGTCCTCGGTGTGCCCGTGTATGGGTACGACTGGCCCAGCAACGTCTCAGGCGCGTGCCCCGCGGATCAGGAGCCCAAGCGCCACCACGTGTCGACGAAATCGGCGGCCGTGCTGGTGGCGGCCAAGGGAGCGCTCACGCGTTGGGATGCCACCGCCGCCGAGCGCACCTTCACATACACCGAGCAACTGCTCGGCACCAATGCCAGCGGCGCCCCGACGACGTGCAGTGTCGATCACACCGTGTGGTACTCCGACGCCCAATCCGTCCACGACCTGGCGTGGCTTGCCGAGCGCCAGGATCTGGCGGGCATCGCGCTGTGGTCGATGGGTGGCGACGACGAACTGACGTGGCAGGGCATCGCCGCGGCCCGCGCTGACGTCGCGGTGTGGCCCGCCGTGCCGGTCGATGCGGCGACGACAACCGCCCCGCCGACGTCTGCCGCAGCAACGTCCGCCGCGGCAACGACCGCCCCGGCCACGACGATGCCGGCGACGACGGGGCCTACCGTCTTGCCCTGAGTCTTGCCGTGACGGGCTCGGAGCTACAGTCGAGCGAACAGACGTGCCGCTTGCTCGGCGGCCTTGGCCCGGACCTCGGCCGCATCCACCCGCGTGGGGAGGCCGTCGATCAACAGGGCGTCGCCGTCCGCGGTATGGACATCGAGTGCACGAACCCCGGGGGTGAACGCGACATGCCACGCCGAATCGACGTGGTCGTAGTTCCATGTGACGGTGTCACTGGCGGCTGCCGGCATCAGATCCCAGCCATTGGCGAGCCACTGCCACGCCACCTCGGGCGAGGCTGTGACGTCGTGGGCGCGGTGGGTGACGTGCGCGAGCCGGAACTCCTCCAGCATGTCGGCCCCGATCCCGTCGGTGCCGAGCACCACCGCGTTCGGGCGATTCGCTGGGTGCCCGTAGCCGACGGCGTTGTTCATGTTCGATCGAGGGTTGTGGGCGATCGTGCCGCGCAGGACACGATCGAGCCGGACGCAGTGGACGATCAACCAGTCATCGGCGGCCAGCGATTCCAGTCGCGCCCCGGCCGGCGTGTCGACGATCCCCTCGGCAACATGGACGTGAACCCCGACCCCGAGTTCGGCCGCGGCGGCCGCCGCAGCGTCGAGCGTTTCGTCGCTGCACGTGAACGCGGCGTGGACGCCGACCATGCCATCGCCGCCGGAGCGGACGAATCGAATGCATTCCGCGATGCCGCGACGTGCGGCATCGGTCATCGCCGGCGGTGGCGTCGTCGGGTCGCTCCACAGCGAGCCGTCGTCCTGCCATCGATCGGTGACGCCGTAAGCGCAACGGACGCGCACGCCGACCTCGGCACACGCGTCGGCGATCACCGACAGGCTGCCCTCGATCGCGTTCGGTCCCTCGTGGTGGTCGATGATCGCGGTCGTGCCGCACTGCAGGGCTTCGAGCGCGCCGAGCATCGCGCTCCAACGAAGCATCTCCAGATCGAGTGCGGTATCGAGCCGCCACCAGACCTGGTGCAGGATCGAGAGGAAGTCCGTGGGCTGCTGCGGCGGAGCCGGCATGCCGCGGGCGAGAGCCGAATACAGGTGGTGATGGCCACACACCAATCCCGGAGTAGTGCTCGACATGGTCCCATCGTGTCAGCCTTGACGGCTGTGAGCGAAGAATCGGACAGATCTCCGGTGCATCGGCCCGTCAGCTGGCATGTCGCCCGCTGGGGCGACGATCCCTTCAGCGGTGGATCATGGAGCTACGTGCGGCCGGGTGGTTCGCCGGCAGACCGGTGGACGCTCGCAGAGCCGATCGACGACCGCCTGTTCCTGTGCGGAGAGGCGATCGGTACCGAACAGGCAGCGATGGTGCACGGCGCGTTCGGCAGCGGTCAGCGAGCGGCCGATTGGTGTGCGGCCGCGGCGCGATCCGGCGAACGGATCGCGGTCATCGGCGCCGGCATGGCGGGCCTCGGAGCAGCGACGCGCCTCCGCGAGATCGGGCTCGAGCACTCGGTGTTCGAGGCGCGCGGCCGCATCGGTGGACGCGTGCACACGGTCGATCTCGTTGGCGCCAATGGTGATTCGCCGGCGAGTGCCGATGCGGGCGCGGCGTGGTTGCAGCAGTACGCGAAGAACCCCTTCGCGACACTGGCTCGCGAGCTGGGAGCGCGCCTGATCTCGACCGACTTCCACGCGCCGCTCAGCGCCGCTACCGACGACATCATCGGCGACGTCGCCGGTGCGCTGCAATCGCTGCGTGCTGCCGCGGCCGTCGCGACCGAGCACATCGACGTTCCCCTCGGCGACGTCCTCGCCGCGTGGTGGGCGTCGGCGAGCGATGATCACCGTCGCGACATCCGATACGCGATCGATGCCGACATCGTGCTCGAGACCGGTGCCGGGCTGGACACCACCTCGGCCCGGTGGTTCTTCGCCGAGGACGGCGTGGGGGCCGACGATCACTGGCTCGTCGGTGGCTATCGCACGTTGCTCGATCACTTCGCAGCCGGACTCGACATCCGGCTCGGGCAGGTCGTCTCGGCGATCGTATGGAACGAATCAGGCGTGACGCTGTCGATCGACGCACCCGACACGACCGAGCAGCGCTTCGACAGATGCATCTGCAGCCTGCCGATCTCGTTGCTCCACCACGACCGGCCGATCCTGCGCCCGGGGCTGCCCGACCGCCACCGCCGTGCACTCGATGGGCTCGGGATGGGCGTGGTCGAGAAGGTGCTGCTGCGTTTCGACGAACGCTGGTGGCCCGCACCCCCGTACGGCTACGCGCGATGGCACGACGCGCCGGCGAGTTGGGTCGAGTGGAGCGACCTCACCGATGGCACCGGCGTGCCGATGGTCGCCGGACTGGTCGCACACGATGCCGTGGGCCGAAGCCATCACGGACGTTCCGACCACGAGGTCGCCCTTGCGGCAACGGTCGCGCTCGAACGATGGTCAGCCCGGGTGCGTGCCGCGCCAGATCGGTGACCGAGGCGCTTCGAACACCGTCGGCACCACATCGCCGTCGATCGCGCCGAACGCCATCGGCGCCCACCAGCTTGCGCCGGCGGCGGCTGCTGGCAACTCGTCGCGGCCGAACCAGCCGACGTCAGCCGTCTCCAGCGGGTGTGCCGTCAGCGTGCCGCCCGTCGCCCGACAGTGGAACAGGAGCATGTACATCGCGAACCGGGTGAAGCCCATCCGCTGACCGTCGAGCACGGCGATCAACTGCAGCGGCTCGCACTCGATGCCGGTCTCTTCGAGCACTTCTTTGACGACCACTTCGGACGGTGAGTAACCGGAGTCGGCCCAACCCGTGGGGTACAGCCAGATCAGGCTGTCGGATCGTTGGACGAGCAGGATCTCACCCTTGTCGTTGCCGACGATCGCGCCGATCGCGACCTTCGGGGTGACGTAGCCGGGCACGCCTTCGCCGACGCTCTCCATCCATTCCTGGACGAAGTGGTCCTGTTCGCGGCGGACTTCGAGCGCATCGTCGGCTGCGGCCTTGATGTCGCCGGCCACGTGCAGCACCTCTTCGAACCGCTCTCGTTCGTACAGGCTCTGGGTGAACCCCAGACCGGTGCGCGCGATGGCCGCCAACGATTCGCTCCACCGGACGAGATCCCGGGTGAAGTCCTGCGGACCGAGCTCGGACGGCGTGGCATCACTCACGTTGCGACCCTAGTGCGGCGGTCCTCGACGATGTACAGCGAATCGGACTAGAGGTCGGACGACAGGGCGAACATCCCCAACTGGACCAGGTCCTGGGTCGATGTCGCATTGATCGCGAGCGTGGCACCCGCAACTGTCGTGTCGTACGAATCGACATCGACCCCGAAGTTGTTGACGAACACAGGGTTCGTCGCGCCCAGGATCGAGCTGTTGAACGGGTTCGAGGCGGGACTGGTTGCGCTCGACAGGGCGCTGCCGTTCGCACTCAATACTTCGGTCATCCAACCGAGGTCGCCTTCGAACGTGACCGTGTCGAGCGTGACCGCCCGCGCCGTCGATCGAGGCCCGAGGGGGATCGTGACGTCGTAGTCGTGTCCGGAACTCATCGTCGCGTCGGGGGCCAGCACCGCGAGCAGCCGCATCGGTGCGGCCGGATCATGGGTCACGATCACCAGTGACCAGCCGCCGAACGTGCCGATGTCGGCCGCAGCCTGGATGTCGGCGACTTGATACGAGCCCGAACCGTTGGCCTGGACCAGGCTCGTGACATCGAGGTACGCCGTGTAACGCGTGGAGTCGCCGTAGACCGAGACGTTCGATGCGACGATGTCGTGGAATTGACCGTCGGGGGTGGTGAACCGCACCGTGCCCCTGTCAGCCGGTGATGGGGACGTGATCGACGTCGAACCGGCGGTGTCCCCACCCCACATCAGGTACGCGCGTCGCACCGTGCCGGCCCCGAGTGAGATCGTCGCCGTCGACGAGTTGAACGGCACGTGTGCATCGGAGTCGGCTGTCGTCTGGCTGTTCACGTTCGTCATCACGTGGCTCTGCCGATTGAGGTCGTTGTTGCTCGTGGTGATCACGCCGTTTCGGGCCGGCGCACAGGTCGGGTCGCCGGTCGTGTCGCACGTCATCGACGAGTTGCCCCCGACGACGATCGAGCCGCGGTCGTAGTCGGCAGTGATCGCTCCGGCAACGGGCGTGACCGGCACGGTCAGCGGATGATCGGCCGTGACCGATGCGGTTCCGTTCGCGCGGACCGTCGGCGTGAGCGTGAACGAACTCGCGCCCACGCTCAGCGTCAGGTCGAGGGAGTCACGCGACCCGGCAGCCATCGACGCAGTTGTGCAGTCGAGTTCGGCCGACGTCGCGCCGCACTGCCAATTCGAGTTCGAGTTGGACAGGAAGCCGACCCCGGCAGGGAGCGGCATCGACATCGTCACCTGAACGGCCGGACCGGCAACGATCGGTCGCGCGGTCCCGCCGCCGAGGCCGGCGCCGTTGGCGATGTCGACGCGCACGATGGACGAGAAGTTGGCGATGCCCGGGGCGACGAGTTCGGCCCCAACGGCCAACTGCGGTGCCGCAGGTGGGAGGAGAATGGTGGTCGTCGGTTCGGCCGTCGATGTGGACGATGCGGACGGTACGGATGGTGTCGTGTCCGGCGTGATCACCGGCACGACCGGCAGTGACAGTGGGGTCGACGGGGTGTCGAGCGTCGTCGCCGGTTGAGTGGTCGTCGAGCGCGGCCGTGTGGTCGGTGTCGTCGGTGTGGACTTCTTCTTCTGGGTCGTCGGTGTCGTCAGTGCGCTGGTCGACGCCGCTGCCGACGCATTCGTTGATGCATTTGTCGACGCTGATGATTGCGTCGCCGTCGATGATGACGTCGCCGTCGAGACGGGGAGTGGTTCAACCGCTGGGGCGATGGTGGTCCCTGTCGGGACCGTGACATCGCCGACGGTTGCGTCGGGTACCGCGGTCACGATCGCCCGACCGACTGTCGTGGCGGTGGCCGCTGTCGATGGCTGCTTGCCGCCGCCGGCGAACGTGAGCATGGCCGCGACGGCGAGAATCGACGCCGCGATGGCGCCGGTGGCGACGGGTTTCGAGCTCGCAGCGTGGCGCACGTGATGGATCACGCCGACGACGCCCTTGCCGGCCCCGAGCGCGGCGAGGTACTTCGACGCCGAAACGCCGACGATGATCGGGATCAGGACGGCGCGAAGGTGGACGTTCGCCTCGTGCAGTTCGATGAGGAGCGCCGGACACGAGTCGCATGTCTCGAGGTGTTCGTCGACGCGGCGTCGCTCGCGGGTCGAGAGACCATCGCGCACGTACGCACCGAGGTTGGCTGCGCATTCCTGGCAGGTCGTCGGCAGCGGCTTCTGCAGGTGCGACTGCAGGTACGCGGTCCGTAAGCCCTCGCGTGCCCGGTAGGCGAGTGCCGCGACGGCGTTGGGTGCGAGCCCGAGCAACGGACCGACCTCGGCCGGGCTGTGGCCCTCGACCTCGGTGTGCCACAACACGAGCTGCCAACGCTCGGGCAACGTCGCGAACGCCATCGCGACCATGGCGCGGTCGTCCTCGCTCGCCGCGGCCTCGAGCAGCGAGACGTTCACGGTGTCGTCGATCTCGTCGGTCGGTTCCTCGCGCCGTGCCTTTCGGGCACGGTCGTAGAAGGCGTTCCGAACCGCGGTGAGCAGATAGGGACGGAAGCTGACGTCGGGTCCGCTGCCACGTTGGAGGACGCCGAGGACTCGCGAAAAGGCTTCGGCGACGATGTCGTCGGCCTCGGATCGCGAACGTGCCAGCGCTGTCGCAGCGGCCAGCGCGCTGTCGACGTGGCGTCGGTAGAGCTGGCCGTACGCGTCGGAATCACCCGCCCGCGTGGAGAGGATGAGTTCGGCGTCGCTCTGGACGGAGGTGAGGGCTCGGGAGTCGGTCATCGGAAGCAGGAGGTATGAAATCAATGGGGCAGACAAATTGCTCCCAGGTATGACGTCATGGAACGAGATCTATGACGTCATACGTGCATGAAGTTGCGCGATTTGTCCCGGACGTCGACGGTGCTCGATCTCTGGCAACGGTCCATCGCTGCTGAATTCGGCTCGCGCGGCCATGTCGCGACCGCTGCCCGGCTGGGGGCGACGATCTCGACCCTGCTCGATCAGCCCGGTCTCGCGCCGGCTCTTCTCGTCGATTTCGGCCATCAGATCGGTGCCGATGGGCTCGATCTCGATTTCGCCCTGCGCGCGCTGCAACTGCTGGCTGTCGAGGCCCGCCGCCGCTCCGGCGTCGAACTCGGGACTCGCATCGCCGCCGTTGCCGTGGCGAACGGGTGGAGTACCGGTGTCGTCAACCGGGCCCGCCTCGTCCACTCGACGATCACACCGAGGCCCATCTTCATGCAATTGCTCCGTCAACGCTTCGACACCGGCGGGGAGATGGTCCTGTGTCCGGCGGCGCGCGCGGTGCTCGTGGTTGCCGAGATCGACAGCTCGATGACCGACGCGCTCGAGCTCTCTCGCGTCCAGATGGGTGTCGTGCAACACCTGCGGTCCGTGTTCGGATCCGGTCAGCCGATCGCTGCGGGCACCAACGGGACCGTCATCGTGTTGGTCGAGCGCGAGCAGTTCGTCGCCGGCGACGTCCTCCGCATCGCAAAGCACTTTGCCAGCTCGTCGCTCGACGCCAGCCCGGTCCGGGTCTGGATCGAACCACTTCCACTGTCCCGCATCCATCTCGACGCGCACATCGAAGGCCTCATCGGCGAGCTGATGTGATCAGCCGGGAAGCCGTCCTTCGGCGCGTCGGCGGTCGAGGACGGTCTTGGCCTTCCACGCGCCCCAGATCAAGCCCGGCTCACGGAGCGATTCATCGACGTCGGCCCACGTCGCCGGGCTGAGGTCGTAGACATCGGCCGGGAAGTGCCGCACCGCGAAATCGTCGCGCCTGACGGCCGGCACCTCGTGCTGCTGCAGCACCGCCGTCGGAAACCGGACTGCAGCACGAAAGATGCTCAACGGGTTGCGATCCTGCGCATCGACATCGGTGGCCAACACGTGCAGCAGTTCGCCGACGACGACGGGTGTCGCGGCCTTCACCATCTCGTCAGCGGCCGACATCAACGCCGACGAACAGCCTCCCGTGAGACGCTGCGCGGTTGCGATCACGCACCGCCGCAGCCACACCGGAACGGCCTCGGTCGCGGCGTCGGCGAGTTGCTGCACGTACACGTCCACCCCGGCATCATCACATCTCCACGCGGGTGAGCCCAACAGCTCGGCGCGTACACTCCCATCGATGAAGGCTGCGCGGGGGAGATCGAAGCTGCTGATCGGCTGCGTGTTCGCCGGTTCGACCGCAGTCGCGTGTTCGTCGTCATCGCCCGCCGCCACGCCCGCAACGGCCGCTCCCACATCGACCACGGCTGCCGTTCGAGTCGACGATGGGATCCTGCGAGTCGGCGTGCTGCTGCCGGCCAGCGGCGAGGGTGCTGCCATCGGACAGTCGGCTCGGGCCGCGATCCGCGTTGCCGTCGGCTTGGCGAACGGCGACGGCGGCGTCAACGGCCAACAGGTGAAGCTGTTCTTCCGCGACGAGGGCGCCGATACCGCGACTGCGGCCGAGAGCCTGCAGCAGTTGCTCGACGATCAGGTCGACGTGATCATCGGACCGGCGTCGTCGAACATCGCCGAGGTCCTCGTGCCCACCATGGTGTCCGCCGGCGTTGCGGCGTGCTCGCCGAGCGCGTCCGCATTGGCGCTCGACGACTTCCCAGACGGTCACCTCTTCTTCCGCACGATCCCATCCGACAGCCTGCAAGCCGAGGCGATGGCGAAGGTGATCGAACAGACGGGTGAGACGTCGGCGTCGATCGCCTACATCGACGACGGTTACGGGAGGCCGTTCGCCACGCGCCTGCAGGCCGCCCTGCGTCGCCGCGGGATCAACATCGCCGACTCGGTCGGTTTCGCGGTCGACGATGACGCGTTCGCGACGGAAGCCGATCGATTGGTCGCTTCCGGGCCTGGCGCGATCGCGTTGATCGGCGACCCCGATGCCGGTTCCCGCATGCTGGCAGCGTTGGCGGAGGCGATCGGTGCCGGCCCACGCGATGTGGTGGTCAACGATTCCCTGCGGCGGCCGTGGTCCTTGAGTCTGCTCGCATCGGTCAATGACGCGGAACGCGAGCACATCGTCGGTGTGTCGCAGTCTGTTCTGACCGACGATCAGGATCTGCTGCAGCAGGTGACGGGCGCGGATCCGACGGCGACCGGGTTGTTCGCGACGCAGGCTTACGACTGCGCCAACCTCTTCATGCTCGCGGCCGAGCAAGCGGGCTCGACCCAGCCGGCCGTGATCGCGTCGCTGATCCCCGACATCAGCACCGCAGGTTCGCGCTGCCTGACATTCGTCCAGTGCAATGCGCTGCTCGGTGATCATCGCAACATCAACTACGAGGGTCCCGACGGATCACTCGCGTTGGGCAGCAACGGTGACCCCGAGTCGGCGTCGTTCGATCAGTTCGACTTCGACGACGCCGGCCGCGACGTCACCCTGCCGAACTCGATCAGCGTGGCCTATCCCGGCTCGTGAACGGTCGAGTGCGACGGCCGCTCGGGCGCGACAGAATCAGGCCGCGAAGAGTTCCTCGACCGGCGTGACCATGCCGACGTAGAACTGGCCGAAGTCGGCGAAGATCGCCGAGGCCCGATCGAAACGCATCGTGTACACGACATCCTTGAGATCGTCGGTCTTGACGCCGAACAGCGTCACGCCCCACTCGTATTCGTCGAGTCCGGTGGACGCCGTGATCAGCTGCACGATGCGGCCGGCGAACGTGCGCCCGCTCTTGCCGTGTTCGTGCATCAGCATCGCCCGCTCGTCGAACGGCAACGTGAACCAGTTGGCCCCCTGCTCGCGGCGCTTCGACATCGGGTAGAAGCAGAAGGCGCTCTTGCCCTCGGGTGGCAGCGTGGGATACAGCCGCGGCTGCAGCATCTCCTGCGGCAGCGTCTTGGCGTACTCGCTGACCTCGGTGATCGACACGTAGCTGTCGACGACAGCGAGGCCGCCGGCCTGCAGCGCAGACTGCAGCCGACGGAGCACCCGCATGTCGGCGTGAAGCGCCATCACGGCGATGTCACACTTGTGGCCCAGCATCGCAGCCGTGACCACCTGCGCGCCCTCGGCAACGGCGGCCTTGGTCGCGCTGACGATCGCCTCGCCGTCGACGCGGTCGGTGCTGTGGCAGAACAGGTGCAGCACCGTCAGACCGGTGCTGGGAACGACTGGCTCGGACGACGTGGTCATGGGATCACGCTATCCCGGATGACTTCAACCGGGGAGGCGCTCGGGGGCGTAGACGTTGAGACGATCGCCACGCACGAAGCCGGCCAGCATCAGATTGGCGCGGCGCGCCGTGTCGACCGCGAGCGAGGTCGGCGCGCTGACGCTGAGCAGAACCGAGAACCCGCCGGCCCATGCCTTCTGCACCATCTCGAAACTGGCGCGGCCGCTGACGAACAGGCCGAGCGGTGTTGCCGGAGTTGTCGGTGATGTCGCGGGCAGCTTTCCGTCGAGCAGCAATCGCCCGATCACCTTGTCGACGGCGTTGTGCCGACCGACGTCTTCGCGGGTGACGAGGATGTTGCCGTCGGCATCGAACGCGGCGGCGCCGTGAACCGCGCCGGTCGTCGTGAACAGCGCCTGTCCGCCGAGCACCGTCGAGCACAACTCGGGGAACGAATCGATGTCGAATGCGGCAGCGCCCGACGGATCGAGCGGGGCCAGCCGTTCGGCGAGGATGTCGATGCTGTCGCTGCCGCACAAGCCGCAGCTGCTCGACGTCAGGCCGAGGCGGGGCGTGAAGGCCGGAGCCTTGCCGCCGGTCTCGACCGTCACCACGTTGAACTCTGACGCCACGGCTGATCCGTTGGCGCAGTACCGAACGCCGATCACGGACGCGCCGCCGAGCACGCCTTCGGTGTGGCAGAAGCCGGCTGCGAGCTCGTAGTCGTGGCCTGGCGTGCGCATCGTGGTGGTCACCAGTTCGCCATCGAGCTGGATCGACATCGGCTCCTCGACGATCAGCTCGTCGGGTTCGCGCCTTCGTGACGTTCCGACTCGCACGCGGGTGACGAGCAGGGTGTCGGTGCGGCGGCGGGCCATCGCAGCCGAGGCTACCGAGAGCGCGTAGCGTAACGATGCCGCTCCGACGATGCGCAAACGTGGCACGTCGTCACGGGGTCGAGCGGCGCGTTCATCGAGGAGGATCGAAATGCAGAACAACGCACGGATCCTGGGTGCCGAGGCACTCGGGACATCGGTACTGATGATGGGTGGGCCGGGGACGGCGATCCTGATGCCGGCCTTTCCCGGCAAGCAGCTGGCCGTCGCTCTCGCGTTCGGGTTCTCGCTGCTGATCATGGCGTACGTCATCGGGCCGATCAGCGGCTGCCACATCAACCCTGCGGTCACGCTCGGCATGTGGGTGGCCAAGAAGGTCAACGGCGCGCACGCAGTCTTCGCGGTGCTCGGCCAGATCCTCGGCGCCGCCATCGGCGGCTTCATCATCTGGGGCATCGCTCGTGGCGTCCCGGGTTTCCAGCGTGGTTCGTTCGCGTCGAATGGCTACAAGTTGCATTCGCCCGGCGGCTACGGACTCGGATCAGCGATCGTGGTCGAGATCGTCTTCACCGCGCTGCTCGTCGTGGTGGTGCTCTTCACCACCACGCGCAAGTTCAGCATCGGCTTCGGCGGCCTGGTCGCCGGCCTCACATTGGCACTGATCCACATGGTCACGATTCCGATCGACAACACCTCGGTCAACCCGGCGCGCAGCTTCGGCGCTGCCATCTTCGCCGATTCCAAGAGCGATGCGCTGAACCAGCTGTGGGTGTTCATCGTCTTCCCGTTGGTCGGCGCGGTGGTCGGTGTGTTCCTGTGGCTGATGCTCGACGACAGCCGGCTGGAGGACACGTTGCTCGACAACTCGGCGCTGCGTGCCGTGCGTGATGTCGCCGACCATGTCATCGACACAGCGGTCGACGAGGCCACGGGTCTCGTGACCGAGGCCGCTGCCGCGGACGAGGCCGAGCACAACGCCGGATAACCGGCCCGATAGCCTGCCCGACATGGCTACCCCCTTTCCCCCGTTCGACGGCTCCGCGCCGAAGTCCCAGAAGTTCGCCGAGGCGCCCGAGATGGGCATCGACCCCTCGAAGCGCTACACCGCCACGTTGGACACGAACCTCGGCACGATCGTCATCGCGCTCGACGCGATCAACGCCCCGGCGACTGTCAACAACTTCGTCTTCCTCGCGCTGCACCACTACTACGACGGCGTGATCTTCCACCGCATCATCAGCGGTTTCATGTGCCAGGGCGGCGACCCCACGGGTACCGGTACGGGCGGCCCCGGCTACAAGTTCAACGACGAGCCGGTCAAGCAGAAGTACCAGCTCGGCTCGGTGGCGATGGCGAATGCCGGACCGAACACCAACGGCAGCCAGTTCTTCCTCATCAGCGGCCGCAGCGGCGTCGGACTGCCTCCGCAGTACAACCACTTCGGTCAGATCGTGAAGGGCATGGACGTGCTCGAGACGATGCAGAACGTTCCGACCGCTCGCGGCGACCGTCCCAAGGATGACGTCGTGATCAACTCGGTCGCCATCACCGTCTCCGAGTAGTCGCGCCGACGTGGCGTCCGCAGACATCTCTGCCGGCGAAGCGCGTCGCATCGCGCTCGCCGCGCAGGGTCTCGCCGATCCACGACCGAAGGGTCGGATCGATCGACGTCATCTCCGCAAGGTGCTCGATCAGATCGGGCTGATCCAGATCGACTCGGTCAACGTCTTGGTGCGCAGCCAGGAACTGCCGCTGTTCGCGCGCCTCGGCCCGCACCCGCGCAGCCTGATCGACGACGCAACCAAGGCCGGCGAGCTGTTCGAGTACTGGGTGCACGAGGCCAGCCATGTGCCGGTCGAGCACTATCACCTGTGGCGCTGGAAGATGGCCAAGGATCACAAGTGGGGCGAAGTCGCGCGGCTGAAAGAGCGCCGCCCCGAGTTGCTCGACGAGGTGCTCGCGCGCATCGAATCCAGTGGTCCCGTGGCGTCGGGTGAGTTCAACGCGCGGGTCGGGCCGAAGGGCACGTGGTGGGATTGGGACGACGCCAAGATCGCGCTCGAGCACCTGTTCTGGTCGGGTAAGGTCACGGCCCGCCGCCGCCCCAACGACTTCGCCCGGCTGTACGAGTTGAGCGAACGGTGGATACCCGCGGACGCCCGCGATCGGCCGATCATCACCGAGCGCGATGCGCGCAAGGAACTGGTGCGGCTGGCCGCGAAGCACCACGGCGTCGCCACTCTGTCCGACATCACCGACTACCACCGCCAGCGCAACACCGAGTGCAAGCCGTTGGTCGCCGAATTGGTCGAGGAAGGCGAGCTGATACCGGTCACGGTGCAGGGCTGGAAGGTGCCGGCGTATCTGCACCGCGATGCTCGTCGGCCGCGTCGTGTCAGCGCGCGAGCACTGCTCAGTCCTTTCGACTCGCTGGTCTTCAACCGTGACCGCACCGAGCGCATCTTCGGTTTCCACTACCGGATCGAGATCTACACACCGCCACCGAAGCGGATCTACGGCTACTACGTGCTGCCATTCCTGCTCGGCGACGAACTCGTCGGGCGGATCGACCTCAAGTCCGATCGCCAGAACAGCACGCTGCTGGTGCAGGGGTCGTACTCCGAGCCCGGTGTTCCCGACGACGTGATCATTCCCGAACTTGCGGAAGAGTTGCAGCTGTTGGCCGGCTGGCTCGGGCTGAACAGCATCCGAGTGATGCCGCGCGGCGACTTGGCCGCATCGCTGGCGAAGGCGTTCTGACAGACTCGGACGTGTGAGCCAGCCCGATGCCTTCGTCCCGGTTGCATTGACCACTCGATCGGGTCTGGCCGAGTCGGTTCACTTCGGTGCAGTCGTGGGTGTCGATGCTGATGGATCGGTGGCGTTCGCTGCCGGGGACCCCGACGCCACCATCTACCCGCGGTCGTCGAACAAGCCGTTGCAGGCCGTGGCGATGGTCGAGGCCGGCCTCGCGTTGCCGCCCGACCTCCTCGCGCTGGTGTGCGCAAGTCACGACGGCACACCGATGCACACCGATGCGGCGTTGCGGATCCTTGCATCGGCCGGCCTCGACGAATCCGCGCTGCGCAACACCGCCGATCTGCCGCTCGACAAGCCGACGTCCGAAGCACTCCTGCGCGCTGGCGGCAGCCGCACGTCGCTGCAGATGAACTGCAGCGGCAAGCACAGCGCAATGGTGGCGACCTGTGTGATCAACGGCTGGCCGATCGAGACCTACCTCGACCCCGATCATCCGCTGCAGCAACTCATCACGTCGCGGCTCCCCGATCTGATCGGCCAGCGGGTCGCCCATGTCGGCATCGACGGATGTGGTGCGCCTGCCCACGCGATGACGCTGCTCGGCCTGGCGCATGCATTTCGCAACATCGCGACCGGAGCCGCAGGCCCCGCCGGGACGAGCGTGTTCGACGCGATGACTCGGCATCCGGAGATGGTCGGCGGCACAACGCGCGACGTCACCACGATGATGCGGCTGGTGCCTGGGCTGATGGCCAAGGACGGCGCAGAGGGCGTGTTCGCGGCAGCACTGCCCGACGGCCGCGCCATCGCGCTCAAGATCGCCGATGGTGCCGATCGCGCCCGTCCACCAGTGATGATCGCCGCTCTCGCGGCACTCGGGATCGACGTCACCGAACTCATCGGACGAATCGGCGCGCCGATCCTCGGCCACGGCGAGCCGGTCGGCGAGGTGTCCGTCATCGCCGAGCTCCGATCGACCGCGATCAGAAACGAGAGCGGTGCGGCGCATGGCTGAGATCCCCTTCGTCCCGCCACTCGACGATGTCGTCTACGGCCGCGTCGATCGGATGACGCCGCACATCCGCCGTGTGATCGCCAACAACCCCACCAAGTACAGCTATCGCGGCACCGGCACCTACATCGTCGGTCACGGCGATGTCATCGTGATCGACCCCGGCCCGGCGCTGGACGAACATCGCGACGCGCTGGCAGCGGCGCTGACCGGCGAGCGGGTGCGGGCGATCCTCGTCACGCACTGCCACGCCGATCACTCGCCGCTCGCGGCATGGTTGCGAGTCGAGACCGGCGCGCCAACGGTTGCGTTCGGCCCGCACGGTGCGGTGGACCTCGATGTCGACGATGATGCAGACGACGATGCGGAAGAGGATGGCGGGGCGGATCCCGACGTGAAGCCCGGCGAGTCGATCGATGTCGCCTTCGTGCCCGATGTCGCCGCAGCGGACGGCGATGTCGTCGCCCGCCTCGACGGCGTCACGATGCGCGCCGTGCACACGCCGGGCCACACCTCGAACCACCTGTGCTTCGCGTTCGACGAAGAGCACGCGCTGTTCTCCGGTGACCATGTGATGGGCTGGAGCACCACGGTGGTGTCGCCACCCGACGGCGACATGCGCGACTACATCGAGTCACTGCGTCGCGTGGCAGGTCGCGAGGACACGATCCTGTGGCCGACCCACGGGAATCCGATCACCGACACGCAGCCGTTCCTCACCGCCTATCTGCAGCATCGTCTCGACCGTGAAGCCCAGGTGCTCGATCAGGTTCGGGCCGGTGTGGACGCGGTGCCGGCAATCGTCAAGATTCTGTATGCAAACGTCCGCGAAGAACTGCACAGGGCTGCGGGACGAAGCGTGCTGTCCCATCTGTCGAAGCTCGTCGACGACGGTGTCGTCGTCACCAGCGACGGATCGCCACCGTCGCGGAAGGCGTCGTTCCGGGCCGTGTGATCGCCCGGATCGACGGGTACCAGACCGTCGACGGACACCGCTCGACCGTCAACGATCGATGCTGGGCCGATCTCGCCGAGCCATCGAAAAGCGATGTCTACCTGCAGAGCACCGAGTCGGCGCGGCAAGCGGGGCACAGCTCGTCGTCGTCGCAACACAGCGACGGCGGATCGGACAGGGCGAGGTCCAACGAGCGGAGGATGGACATCCTGGGGCGACGCGGGCGGTGCGAACCGAACCATGCAGATGGCTTGTGCATTGCGAATCACTTCCCCGGAAGAGGCGGATCGAAACATCGTACGGGTCGACACACCGGAAACGGCGAGCCGGTTTTCGGCGCAGGCGCGGGTGACCGCAGCGAGTGGCGATGGTACCGTTTCCGAGTGGACCCGACGGAGCAGCCGTGTCCCGAGCTCGAGCTGACGGCGGCGTCGGAACCAGCCCTGGCGCTGGTGTCGAACGCGCCGTTGCCGCTCGGTCCGGCTCGGCGGACGAGGAACCTCGTCATCGCGTTCGGGTTGCTGTTCGTCTTGCTGGTGTCGACCGGAGCATGGACGTCTGCCTCACCGGTCCGGCACCGATTGAGCCTCGTCAAGGATCCAGCAGTGCCAGACCAAGCATCGCCGACGTCGACCGCCATCCCACCGATCTCGACGATCTCGACGACCGCGACGACCGCGCCTACCGTGAGGACCTCACTGTCGACGTCGACCTCGACGGCTGCCGACGCGACGATTGCGACGAGTGCGACCACGACGACGCTCGGGGTTGCAACCGCTGACCCACCCGTGCCCTCGGTCGACGCTTCGTCGACGCCGCCGACCGCGAACGCTTCGGGTACCGGTACTGGCACGGGTTCGGGCGGCGGAGGCAACAGCCTCAGCAGATCGATTCCCGCCACGCCGGCCGCAGCGACTGCTCCTGCGCCGGTATCACCGTACGCAGCGGACTCGCAGGCGACCAGCGCCGGATACATCGCCACCAAGGTCGGCTGCGCATCAGGCACGTCGGCGGCCGCGCTCGGTGCCTTCTTCACGCAACGCATCGGACCGATCATTGGCCTCGACTACCAACACGTCTACGCGCTCGGCGGATCGCGGTACCTGTGGCTGTTCCAGGATGCCTTCGTCGACTACAGCGGCGCGGCGACGAACCTCGGCACGTCGGGCTTCGCTCACAACGTGGCGATGATCCAGGACGGCGCGTGCTTCACGCTGTACCACCGCGGCAGCATGGCCGCGCCGGCCTCGTTCGAGCAGGGCACCGGCGAGACCCAGCAGTCGAACTGGTTCTGGCCGATGGGCGGACAGGCTGTCGGCGACAAGGTGTACGTGTTCTGGGCGCAGATGTCGAAGGACGGCTACGACCCGTCGGCCGAGAACGGTCTCGGCTGGCATCCGCTGGCGACGTGGCTCGCCGTCTACGACGCGAAGACCCTTGCCCGATTGTCGTTCGGCCCCGCACCGAACAGTGGCATCTCGCCGATCTATGGCTACGCAGTCGCCAACGACGACGAGTACACGTATCTGTTCGGGAACACGTTCGAGCAGAACCTGCAGCGTGAGGGCGGGTACGCCCATGGTCCGCACTCGGGCACCAACATGTGGCTCGCGCGGGTTCCCAAGAACCAGTTCGATGGTCCGATGGAATACCGTTCGGGTGACACGTGGACCACCGATCCGACCCAGGCCCAGCCGATCCTGCAGCGCTATTGGGCCGAGAATCCGATGCAACCGAGGTACATCAATGGGCAGTGGGTGGCGGCCACGAAGGTCGACGGCTACTGGGGCAGTTCATTGTCGATCGACGTCGCCAACAACCCGTGGGGTCCGTGGACGACCGTGGAATCTCGCGACATCTCGCCTCGAGGTGATGACCCGCTGATGAACACCTATCACGCATATCTGATGCCGTGGCTCAGCGGTGGTTCGCTGGTGGTGAGCATCTCCGAGAATGCGCGCAACATGACGCGCGACGCGTGGCCGCAGCCGGAGCGCTACCGGCCGTCGTTCTTCCGGTCCGCGCTGGTCACGCCGCCGCCCGACGACACCACGACCACATCGATCGACGAGACCACCACAACGGATGTGCCCACGACGACATCGAGTGATCCATCGCCATCGACCACGGTCACACCGTCCACAACCACACCGTCCACATCGACCACATCGACGACGATCGCGGTGACAACGACGACCGCAGCGAACACCACGACGACAGCTGCGCCGACAACGACAGCTGCGCCGACGACGACAGCTGCGTCGACGACGACGGAGGAGACGACCACGACAGGGGTTCCGGGTGGTTGACGCCGGTCGCACGGTTGGGTCGCGCGGTTGAGTCGAAAGGTTTAGTCGTCGCCGGAATTGGCAACGGGGAGACGGGTCGTGAACGACCTGTCCGTTCGCCAAGGAGCAGCACATGTCAAACCCGGAAGGTTCCCAATTCGAAGGAAATCAGTTCGATCGTCGTGAGACGACGTTCGAGACAGCAGGACCGATCACCCCGGTGATGGGCCACACTGCCGTCGTCGCCGAAGATCGAATCGTCGCCGCACCAGTTGCGCCGGCGGTCGTCGAGCGAGTCGTGGTCCAGCAGGTTCCCGTCGCACCCGTGCAGGTCGAACGAGTCCGCACGGCATCCACGCGACGTTTCGCGCTCGACGCGATCATCGCCGCCGCAGTGGGGGTTGTGCTGCTCATCATCGGTCTGCTCGCCGTCACGCGTGCCGGTTTCGACGGGCCGATGGCGACTCCGGTCGTCAAGGTGTTGGGCTTCACTCACACCACGTCGCTCGGTCTGATCGAGATCGTCGTCGGGCTGTTCCTGCTCGTGGTCGGTGCCACCGCCGAACGCAGCGGAGCGATCTTCATGGGCACCGTCCTCGGCATCGCGGCCTTCGTCGGCGCGATCCAGGCCACGTCGTTCCATCATTCGCTGGCGCTGCAATCGGGCTTTGCTTGGCTGCTCGTCGTCGCGGCAGTCGCGGTGATCGTGTCGGCGTTGGCGATGCCTCGCTTCCTGACCCGTTCGACCGTGGTGCAGACGCTGAACTGAGTCGAGAATTGAGCGGAGACATGCGCGGAGCTCACCCGAACTCTCGACACCACGAGCGGCTGCCGTATCGTCGCCTCTCATGACAGGGAACATCGATGCGGTGCCATCGCACCTCGGCTTGTGCGTGACAGATCTCGAACGATCGATGCGCTTCTACTGCGAAGGTCTGGGCTTCGCGAAGGGCGTCGGGTACGACCTCGACGACACGATGCTGCCCGGTCTGGAACGCAGTCTCGAAGTGTCCTCGCCGGTCTCGGTGACGTCGCAGTTCATCGAGTTGGGTCCGATGCGGATCGAGTTGCTGCACTACCGGTCGCCGGCTGTCGGCGGCACACCGTCGACGAGTCGAGGCATGGTCGGGTTCACCCACTTGTCGTTCTTCGTCGACGATGTCGATGCCTCGGCCGCTCGCCTCGTCGAGTTGGGCGGCACGATCATCGAGTCGACCCGAGCCAACCTCGGTGTCGAGATCGTGTTCCTCGCCGACCCCGACGGTGCGCGTGTCGAGTTGATGTCGCCCAAGCCGCCGAAGACCTCGCCGACTCAGGTGTCCTGAGCGAGTCATCGTGGCGACCGTTCCGGACGAGACCCGCGACGGCGTCGCGCTGACGAACCTCGATCAGCCGCTCTTCGACGGAGCCGGTGCGTCGAAGCGCGATCTGGTCGACTACCTCGACGCGATCCACACGCGCATCCTGCCCGAGCTGCGCGACCGTCCGTTGTCCGTCATCCGCATCACCCGCGGTCAGCCGCCGTTCATGCAGAAGAACGTGCCCAAGTCGACACCGGAGTGGGTGGCGACATTTCCGATGTGGGCCGAGGCATCGCAGCGAACGGTGAACTACGCGTTGTGCAACGACCGCAGGACGTTGCTGTGGTTCGGCAATCAACGGGCGATCGAGTACCACCCGACGCTCGCACGTGTCGACCGACTCGATCGAGCGACACACATCGTGCTCGACCTCGATCCACCGGCCGGTGCCGACGCTGAGCACGACTTCAAGGCAGCAGTTGCCGCGGCTCAACTCGTGCGCGGCGCGCTCACCGCCGTTGGCCTCGTCGGCGCGGTGAAGACCAGCGGTGCAAAGGGTGTTCACGTCTTCGTCCCGATCACCGCCGACGTCTCACCCGAAGACGCTGCTGCTGCGACCCGCGCGATCGCGCGGCGGGCCGAGCTGCTGGACCCGGTGATCGCGACGACGGCGTTCATGAAGGCCGACCGTGGCGGCAAGGTGTTCGTCGACGCGACTCGCAGCGGCGGGGCGACCGTTGCCGCGGCGTTCAGCCCACGCGCTCGGCCAGGTGTGCCGGTGTCGTTCCCCGTCGCGTGGGGCGACCTCGACGACGTTTCACCGCGCGACTTCACGATCCACAACGTGCCCTCGCTGCTCGGCGACGCCAACCCGTGGGCCGATGCCTTACCGGCGCCGCAGACCATCCCGGCCGCGCTGATCGCGGAAGGCCACGAGATCCCCGTCGGGCGAGTCGCCGCGATGCACGAAGGCAAGCGCCGCGCCCGCGCCAAACGCGACGCGAGCAACTAAGGCAGTTCGGCGGCTGCGATCGCCGATGGGTGCATCTGCAGGATCGGTGAGGTGAGCGCCAGCACCGACGTGGTGCGGACGATGCCGGGCAGGACGAGGACGCGCTCGAGGACGTCGTGCAGATGCTCGTTGGTGCGAGCGACGATCCGGCACAGCAGGTCGCCTGGCCCGGTGATCTTGTGCGTCTCCAACACCTCGGCGATCTCGGCCAACCCGGCGATCACAGGCCGCTCCTGGCCCTGGGCGATCTCCAACGTCGTGAAGGCCAGCACCGAGTAGCCCATTGCCGCGAGATCGACCACGGGTTCGTAGCCGGCCAGCACGCCGCCGTTCTGGAGCCGATCGATGTTGGCCTGGACGGTGTTGCGGGCCAGGCCCAGTCGGCGCGACAGCTCGAGCACGTTGGGTCGAGTCGTCTCGGTGATGCCGAGCAGGAGATCGTGGCTGCGTGGATCCATTGCTGAGCAGTTTGACACCGTTCGACGCTCTGAGTGCTCAAACTGCGCAGTGATCGAGGAGTGTGTTGCGCAGTCTGGGGATGGATGGTGAGATTCCGGTCATGAGCCCGACCGTTGCCGAAGTTCCTGCCGACTGTTCATCCGCCCGATTGCCTTCTCCACAATTGCCCCCTGCCCAGTTGTTGGGTTGGGACTGCATCGAGTTCTGGGTCGGCAACGCGCGCACGACGGCCGGGTTCCTGATGTCAGCGTTCGGCTTCCGTTGCACGGCCTACGCCGGACCGGAGACCGGGATCACCACCAAGGCCAGCTACGTGCTGGAACAGGGTGACATCCGCTTCGTCGTCAGCGGCGCGCTGTCTGCCGATTCGCCGATCGCCGCACACGTGCGCGCTCACGGCGACGGTGTGCACGACCTCGCCTGGTTGGTCGACGATGCGGGTGCGGCGTACGGCGCAGCGATGGCCCGTGGTGCGCGCAGTGTTCGTGAGCCGTGGACGGAGACGGATCACAGTGGCGAGTTGGTGCTGGCCCAAGTCGGTGCGTTCGGTGACACCGTGCACACGTTCGTGGACCGCAGCCGGTACGGCGGCCCGGTCCTCGAGCCGGGCTATTCGACGGACAACCTGCCCAACCCGACGGTGGGTCCGGTTGTCGGATTGTTCCGCATCGACCACGTCGTCGGCAACGTCGAGAAGGGCAAGCTCGACGACTGGGTCGGCTTCTACAGCGACGTGCTCGGCTTCTCCCAGATGCAGCACTTCGACGAGGCCCAGATCCGCACCGAGCACTCGGCGTTGATGTCGACGGTGGTGTGGGACGGCTCGAAGATCGTGATGCCAATCAACGAGCCGGCCGATGGGTTGAAGAAGAGCCAGATCCAGGAGTACATCGAGCACTACGACGGCCCGGGCGTGCAGCACATCGCGATGCGCACCGACGACATCGTCGCGACGGTGCAGGCGCTGCGCGATCGAGGCGTCCGGTTCATGCGTGTTCCCGACACGTACTACGACGACGCCAAGATCCGGCTGGCCGACTTCGATCTGCCATGGCTCGAACTGCAACGCCTCAACATCCTCGCCGACAAGGACCAGGACGGGTACCTCTTGCAGATCTTCACCGAGACGATCACCGACCGACCGGCCGTGTTCTTCGAGATCATCGAGCGCCGCGGTGCCAAGGGTTTTGGCGAAGGCAACTTCAAGGCGCTGTTCGAAGCGATCGAACGCGATCAGGATCGGCGTGGCAATCTCTGACATGACCTCTGACACGACGATCGACCAGACGACCGACCAGACGACCGACATGACCTTGGTCGCGACCCCGTCTCCTCGTCCTCATCTCGCCGACGTGCCGATCTACTCGCCGGGTCGCAGCGCGGAAGCGGCAATGGCCGAGCACGGCATCGCCGAGGCGATCAAGCTGGCGTCCAACGAGGTGCCGTTCGGGCCGCTGCCGGGAGTCCTCGAGGCGGTCGCCGGCGCGATGGCCGAGACCCACCGCTACGCCGATCACATGGCGATCTCGGTGGCGGAAGCATTCGCGCGCACAGTCGACGTCGATGCCAGTCACGTCGCCGTCGGCCCGGGTTCGGTCGGTCTGCTGCAGCAGCTCACCCTCGCGTACGCCGGACCCGATGACGACGTCGTCTTCCCGTGGCCGAGCTTCATCGCCTATCCGCAGTTCTCCGGCATCGTCGTGGCCAACCAGGTGACGGTGCCGCTGCGCCGCTTCACGATCGATGTCGACGCGGTCCTTGCTGCGGTGACCGAACGGACGCGGATCATCTTCGTCGCCAACCCGAACAACCCGCCGTCGACCGCGCTGCGCACGACCGAGTTGCGGCGCCTCGTGGAACTGGCGCCACGCGACTGCCTGCTCGTCATCGACGAGGCGTACAGCGAGTTCGTCACGGGTGCCGATGTGCCCGACGCGCTGACCCTGATCGACGAGTTCCCCAATGTCGTCGTGTTGCGCACGCTGTCGAAGGCGTATGGCCTGGCGGGCATGCGCGTCGGATTCGTCATCGGGGATCCGAGAGTGCTCGCGTCGGTCAACGCGACGCTCATCCCGTTCGCCGTCAACGGCCCGGCACAGGCTGCCGCGATCGCGGCGCTCGCGCAGCAGGACGAGATGCGGCGCAGGTGCGCGATCATCACCGCCGAACGCGATCGCGGCGCGCAGATCCTGCGTCGTTCCGGCCTCGGCGTTCCCGCGTCGCAGGGCAACTTCTGGTGGCTGTCGGCCGGCGGGCGATCAGCCGAACTCGCGCACGCGCTCGAACGTCGCGGTGTCGTCGTCCGACCGTTTCCCACCGGCATCCGCGTCACCGTGGGGTCGCCGGCGGAGAACGTGCAGTTCCTCGCCGCGCTCGCCGAGGTGCGCGCCGCCGACGCCACCATCACCGATGCGTGGCAGCTGCCGACCGGCGATGTCGCAGAGCGGTCGGCGGACTTCATCGACCGGGCCGCGACGGAAGCCGCCAATCGTCTGGGCTCGGCGGCATCCGCTGATGCAGTTGCCCGCGCGGCCGATCGCATCGGCGCACTTGCCGCGGAGATGAACACCGACGAGTGGGACCGCATCGACGAGATCATCGCGACCGTGCTGTGAGCCCGTGGGTGCCGGTGCCGGCCGACTCGGATTTCCCGATCGAGAACCTTCCGTTCGGTGTCGTGCGTCCGCGCAGCGGTGGCCCGCCCCGCGTGGTGGTGCGCATCGGCGATCACGTCCTCGATCTGGCCGCTGCCGACATCGAGCCGGCGTTGACGATGCAACCAGCGCTGAACGCGTTGATGGAATCCGGCCGTGGTTTCGAGATCCGACGACGCGCCGCCGAACTGCTGGATGGCGTGGATCGGCCCGATCTGCTTCATCCGCTTGCCGACGTCGACGTGCTGATGCCGGTTGCAGTGGGCGACTACGTCGACTTCTACTCGTCGATCCATCACGCGACGAACCTTGGCAAGATCCTGCGCCCGGGCACCGAACCGTTGCTCGCCAACTGGCGTCAGCTGCCGGTTGGGTATCACGGCCGGTCGGGGACCATCGTCGCCAGCGGTACGCCGATCACGCGGCCCGAGGGTCTGGTGCCCGACCCGACCGGCGGCCGGCCGAGGCTGGTGCCCACCGCCGCACTCGACTTCGAGTTGGAGGTCGGCTTCCTCGTCGGCGGCCCGCCGACGACCCGCATTGCGGCAGACGACGCGGATCTGCACGTGTTCGGCGTGGTGCTGCTCAACGACTGGTCGGCGCGCGACGTCCAGTCGTACGAGTACCAGCCGCTCGGGCCGAACCTGGCCAAGAGCTTCGCGACCAGCATCTCACCGTGGGTCGTCACGATCGATGCGTTGCGTCCGTTCCTCGTGCAGCCTCCGCAGCAGGAACCCGAGCCGGATCCGTATCTCCACGCTCGTCGCCCCTGGGCGCTCGACCTCGATCTGTCCGCCGATCTCAACGGCGAGCGAATCACCGCGACAACGTTCGCCGGCATGTATTGGACCTTCGCCCAGCAACTCGCTCACATCACCGTCAACGGCGCCACCACGCGCACCGGCGATCTGTACGGGTCGGGCACGGTCAGCGGTCCGAACCCGGGCGAGCGCGGCAGCATGATCGAACTGACGTGGCGCGGCGCCGAGCCGATCACGCTCTCCGATGGCACGACCCGCTCGTTCCTGCACGACGGCGACACCGTGACGATGCGCGGTCACTGCGGCGGCGCTGACGGCCGCCCGCGCATCGGCTTCGGCGAGGTCACCGGCACGATCCATCCAACGCCATCGAGAGGAGTCTGAGATGCCGTACTACCGCAGCGTCGGCGACGTACCCCGCAAGCGCCACACCGTGCACCGCGTCGACGGCGCGGTCACACCCGAGGAGTTGATGGGCATCGAGGGCTTCTCCGGCGCCTCCGCGTTGCTCTACCACCGGCGATCGCCGAGCGCGATCGTGCGCATCGAACCGGTGGAGACGGCGCGGCCCGAATTCCGGGAGAACATGCCGCTGCGACCGCACCACCTCCGCACGGCTCAACTCGTCGCGACGGGCAGAGGAGACGCCGTGCTCGACCGCCAGCCACTGCTGGGCAACGCTGATGTGTCGATCGAGTGGGTTGTTGCATCGGAAACGAGTTCGCTGTACCGCAACGCGATCGGTGACGAGCTGATCTACGTGCAGTCCGGCGACGCAGTGCTGGAGAGCGTGTTCGGAGCGATGGTGGTCGGTGCCGGCGACTACGTCGTCGTGCCGATGTCGACAACCCATCGCTGGGTGATCACCGGTCACGCCGAGCTGCTCGTGATCGCCGGTCGCGGTCACATCAACGTGCCAGCCAGATATGTCAACGCCGCCGGACAACTGGTGGAGGGCGCGCCGTTCAGCGAGCGCGATCAGCGCGGCCCTTCCGGCTCGCCGCTGATGGTCGACGGCCAGGACGTCCCGGTCATCGTGCGCACTCGTGGCGGGTTGTCCGTTCACGTGCACCGCGACCACCCGTTCGACGTCGTCGGTTGGGACGGCTGCCTGTATCCGTGGGCGCTGAACATCCACGACTTCGAACCGATCGTCGGGCGCATCCACCAGCCTCCGCCGGTGCACCAGACGTTCGCCGGGTCCGGCTTCGTCATCTGCAGCTTCGTACCGCGGCTGTTCGACTTCGACCCCGACGCGGTGAGGGTCCCGTATCACCACGCCAACGTCGACACCGACGAGGTGCTGTTCTACTCCGGTGGCGACTTCATGAGCCGCGCCGGGTCAGGCATCGGTGTCGGCTCGATCAGCATGCACCCGGCGGGATTCGTCCACGGACCCCAGCCCGGCAGCTTCGAGCGCAGCATTGCCGTCGATCGCACCGCCGAGACCGCAGTGATGCTCGACGCCTTCAGCCCCCTCGGACTCACGGACGCGGCACTGGGGATCAGCGACCCGGACTACCCGTGGTCGTGGGCTCGCTGAAGTACTCGGTGAGTGCTGACTCGGCGGCGGCGAACGACGCCGACGAGAACAGCACGTCCTGGAAGCGATTGATGTCGTAGTCGAACGATTCCATCGCAGCAGTGTCGAACGGTCTGATCTCCGCATTGCGGAACGCCTCGATCTCGCCGAACGAGCTGAGCAGACCCGCGCCGTACGTCCGGAGCGCGTCGCGCTCGGCCACCACTCCGAACTCGAGCGTGAACCAGAACACGCGGCTAAACCGTTCGAGCGCGTCGGCGTCGGTGGCGAGCAGGCTGGCGCGGCCGGCGGCCTCGTAGAGCGCAGCCATCCGCGGCGACGCCAACGCGTTCACGTGCCCGATGAGCTCGTGGATGATGTCGGGCTCGGGCGTGTAGAACGGCACCGACGGGTGGCGCACGTACTGGGTCGAGAGGAACGTCCTGTCGGCCAGCGCGCCGTAGAACGTGCGGGTCGGCACCAGCCCTGGCACGGCCCGAACCCGCCACCCGGTCAACGACTCGAGCCGGTTCGAGACCCACGCCAGTTGTGGCACGCGATCGGTCGGAAGGCCCAGCGCCGCCGCACCGCGCCGGTACTCGTCGGCGGCGTACTCGTCGTGAAGGTCGGCGAGCGCGGCGCTGACCGTGTGCCACACCTCGTTCTCGGCCAGGGTGTAGTCGATCGGCTGCGGATCGTCATGCGGACCCAGGTCACGCGAAGCGGCCGCGATCGTCTCGCGACGAGCGAGATACGCCGGGTCGATCAATCCAGGATGATCGAGCTGACCTTCGAGGCGAACCGTATCCATCCGCTCCAGCGTGACATCTGCCGACGATCGTGTCGAGGGGGATCGTGGGCCGGCTCTGATCGTTCAGATCCGTTCGAGGTCGCCGCCGTCGAACAGTGGCGTGATGTTCTGTTCGGCGATGTCGGCTTCCAGTTCGGCGTCGGTCGGTGCTGGTGCGCTCGAGGCTGCGGCGTCGAGCATCGGCTGCAGCAGCCGCGCATCGCTGGATGTGTTGACGAAGACCTGCGTGCGCGCCAACGCAAAGGCAACGGCTCGACCCAACGCTTCGCCGGCCGGCAACGCCCGGTACCACGAGTAGTGCGCCTCGGTGGAGTCCTCGGGCCACCGGCCACGGGCGACGGACTTGATGGTCTGCACCGCGACGTTGCGATCGGCGCACACCGTCATCAGTTGCTCGAACGAGTCGCGGTACGCCGTGTTCTGCATCATCGTGAAGTTGTACGGCAGCAACACCGAGGCGAAGTCGAACGCGGCGAGGCTGCGCAGGTGCATGTCGGCGATGCGCACACCGTGACCGGTGACGCCGATGTTGCGGGCCAGCCCTTCGTCGCGCGCGGCTGCCAACGCTTCGACCGCGCCGCCTGGCGCGAACGCTTCGTCCCACTCGTCGGGTTCGACCAGGTTGTGGAGCTGGATCAGATCGACCGAGTCGACCCCGAGCCGCTGCAACGAGAGCTCGAGTTCGCGCCGTGCCCCGCTACCAGACCGGGTGCCGGTCTTGGTTGCGAGGAAGTACTCGTCGCGATGGTCGGCCAGGAACGGCTGCAGGCGCAACTCTGACTCGCCATACGACGCTGCCGTGTCGAGGTGGTTGATCGGTGATGCATGCACCGTTTCGAGCACGCGATCGGCACGATCCTGACGCATCGCACCGAGTGCCGCGGCGCCGAAGATGACTCGGTAGCTGTCGTGTCCGGTGCGGCCGAAAGACTGAGATGTGGTCATCGCGTGACCTTACCCCTGGTGACCCCGGTGCGTCACTGGACCTCGGTCGCCGGGGCTGCGAACTGGGCGTTGTAGAGCTTGTAGTACGCACCCTGCTGATGCAGCAGTTCTTCGTGGGTGCCCTGTTCGACGATGTTGCCGGAGTTCATCACCAGGATCAGATCGGCGTCGCGGATCGTCGAGAGCCGGTGGGCGATCACGAAGCTGGTGCGCTGTGAACGCAGCGCAGCCATCGCCTTCTGGATCAACACTTCGGTGCGAGTGTCGACCGAGCTGGTGGCCTCGTCGAGGATCAGGATCGCGGGGTCGGCGAGGAACGCCCTGGCGATCGTCAACAACTGCTTCTCGCCCGCGCTGACCGTGCCGCCCTCGTCGTCGATCAACGTGTCGTAGCCGTTCGGTAGCGAGTGCACGAACCGGTCGACGTAGGTGGCGCGTGCCGCTTCGAGGATCTGTTCCTCGGTGCTGTCGAGGTTGCCGTAGCGGATGTTGTCGCGGATCGTGCCGCCGAACAACCACGTGTCCTGCAGCACCATGCCGACGTTCGCACGCAGATCGTGGCGGGTCATGTCGGCGATGTTGTGCCCGTCGAGCGTGATGCGTCCGCCGCCCAGTTCGTAGAAGCGCATGATCAGGTTGACGAGCGTCGTCTTGCCAGCGCCCGTCGGCCCGACGATCGCGATCGTCTGTCCGGGTTCAGCGACGAACGAGAGGTCGGTGATGAGCGGGTTCTTCGGGTCGTACGAGAACGCGACGTGTTCGAACTCGACACGGCCGCGCGGCGAGAGATCGCTCTCGGGCAACTCGGGGTCGGGGCTCTGCTCTGGGGCGTCGAGCAGTTCGAAGACGCGTTCGGCCGACGCCACCCCGGACTGCAGCACGTTGGCCATCGATGCCAACTGCGTCAGCGGCTGGGTGAATTGGCGCGAGTACTGGATGAAGGCCTGCACGTCGCCAAGGCTCATCGCACCCGACGACACGCGCAGCCCACCGATCACCGCAATGGCGACGTAGTTGAGGTTGCCGAGGAACATCATCGCCGGCTGGATGCAGCCGGAGATGAACTGCGCGCCGAAGCTGGCCTCGTACAGTTCGTCGTTCTTGTCGCGGAACCGCGCCTCGACATCGTGCTGTTGGCCGAAGACCTTCACCAGCGCGTGGCCGGAGAATGCTTCCTCGATCTGCGCGTTCAAGGTGCCGGTGTGGCGCCATTGGGCGACGAATCGCTTCTTCGACTTGCCGGTGACGAAGCGGATGATCAGCAGCGATGCCGGGATGGTGATCGCGGCGACGACGGCCAGCACCGGTGAGATGACGAACATCATCACCAGCACGCCGATGAGGGTCAGCACCGATGTGAGCGCCTGGCTGAGTGTCTGTTGCAGGCTCTGCGAGATGTTGTCGATGTCGTTCGTGACGCGGCTGAGCAGATCGCCACGCGGCTGGCCGTCGATGTAGCTCAGTGGCAGGCGGTTGAGCTTGTCCTCGACGTCGGACCGCATCCGGAACATGGTGCGCTGCACGACGCCGGCCAACGTGTACGACTGCAGATACGACAGGATCGCGGCGCCGATGTAGAGGCAGATCACGGTGACGAGCACGCCGCGCAGCTTGGGGAAGTCGATCTTGTGACGGTGCCGGATGGCGTCGACGATGATGTCGGTGCCGTGGCCGAGGATCTTCGGCCCGAGCACCGTCATCGTGACGCTGACCAGCGCGAGGCACAACACCGCGATGGTGCGGCCACGCTCGACCCGCATGCGGGCCAGCAGGCGCTTGGTCGAGCCACCGAAATCCTTCGACTTCTCGGCCGGCATGCCGATCGCACGCATCGGACCGGGTGTCGCCGCCGGCCGCGCATCCGGTGGACGGACGTAGTCGTCATCGTTGTCGTCGGCGGCATCGCTGCCGGGACGGTGGTCGGTCGAGTTGCTCATGCTGCTTCCTCCGCCGTCATCTGTGACTCGACGATCTCTCGATACGTCGCGCAGGTTTCGAGCAGTTCGTGATGCGTGCCGAGTCCGACCGTCTGGCCGTCCTCGAGCACCAGGATCTGGTCGGCGTTGATGATGGTCGACACTCGTTGGGCGACGATCAGCACCGTTGCGTCGGCGGTGTGTGGCGCGAGCGCGGCCCGCAGCCGCGCGTCGGTTGCGAGGTCGAGCGCAGAGAACGAGTCGTCGAACAGGTAGATCTCCGGATTGCGCACGAGTGCGCGTGCGATGGCAAGCCGCTGCCGTTGACCGCCGGACACGCTGGCCCCACCCTGGGCGATGTTGGCATCGAGTTTGCCGGGCATCGCCGAGACGAAATCAGTTGCCTGGGCGATGGCGAGCGCGTTCCACAACTGTTCGTCGGTGGCATCAGGGTCGGCGAAACGCAGGTTGCTGGCGACGGTTCCGGAGAACAGGTACGGCTTCTGCGGCACAAGACCGATCCGCTTCCACAGGACATCTGGGTCGAGGTCGCGAACGTCGACACCGTCGACCAGCACCGACCCCGACGTTGCATCGAACAGTCGCGGCACCAGGCTGAGCAACGTGGTCTTGCCCGAACCCGTGCTGCCGATGATCGCCGTCACCTGTCCGGGCCGCGCGACGAGGGAGATGTCCGTGAGCACCGGAGCCTCAGCACCCGGGTAGTGGAAGCCGACGTTGCGAAGTTCGAGCGTGCCCGACTGATGCAGCTCGGTGATGGGGGCTTCGGCGCGCACGACCGACGACGGCGTGTCGAGCACCTCCATGATGCGCTCGGCGCACACCGCGGCACGGGGCACCAGGATCACCATGAAAGTGGCCAGCATCACGCTCATGATGATCTGGGCGAGGTAGCTGAGGAACGCGATCAGCGAGCCGATCTGCACCTGTCCCTTGTCGATGCGGCCCGACCCGAACCACAGCACAGCGACACTGGATGTGTTGAGAACGAGCAGCACGGTGGGGAACATGAACGCCTGCAGCCGACCGGCCCGCAGCGCCGTGTCGGTGAGGTCGTCGTTGACTTCGGCAAAGCGCTCGGCCTCGGCGGGCTCACGAACGAACGCACGCACCACGCGGATGCCCGTGATCTGCTCGCGTAGAACCTTGTTCACGCCGTCGATCCGCTCCTGCATCATGCGGAACTGCGGGACCATCCGCGACACCACGTTGTAGATCGCGATGACGAGCACCGGGATGCTGACGGTGAGGATCCACGACAGCCCGCCGTCTTCGCGGATCGCCATGATGATGCCGCCGATGGCGGTGATCGGCGCGGCCACGAGCAGGGTGCACGTCATCAACACCAGCATCTGCACCTGCTGCACGTCGTTGGTGATGCGCGTGATCAAGGACGGCGCACCGAATTGGCCCATCTCGCGAGCCGAGAAGTCGGAGACCTGATGGAAGATGCCGCTGCGCACATCGCGGCCGAAGCCCATCGCGGCCTTCGACCCGAAGTAGACAGCGCCCGTTGCGCAGATGATCTGGAGCAGGGTGATGAGGATCATCCACCCGCCCGTGGTCCAGATGTAGTGCGTGTTGCCGCGCGCGACGCCCTTGTCGATGATGTCGGCGTTGAGACTGGGGAGATAGAGGGCAGCGATGGTCTGTGCGGCCTGCAGGATGAGAACGGCGACGAGCGGCCGCTTGTAGCGGCGCAGGTATTCGCGGAGCAATCGGATCAACATCAGGCCTCCACCAGCGTGTGCGTGCGCATGCCATCGAGGAGCACCGACACGATTTCTTCAGGGTCCATCGTCACGCCGTCGGCGACGAGACCGGGATGGCTGCCGGCGAGCGTGAGCCCGCGTAGCAGCTGCGCCGCCGCGACCGGGTCGCGACGCAACGAGTCACGGTCCGGCTCGAACAGCGCGACGAGCGCGGGGACATCGGGCCGGTCGATCTTGTTCTTGCCGTTCTGGCCGGCCTTGGCGTTCGGGCCGAACGTGCGCGGCTTGGGCATGCCGCTCATCGAGGTCAGTTGCCAGACGGCGGTGAGACGCCGCTGCAGGATGCGTACGGCTTCGATCAACCGCTGATCGAGCGGTGTGATGTCGCTGATCGCGGTGAGATCGGCAGCGATCTGGGCGGGATCGTACGCTGAGTCGACCACGGTCTGGATCAGCGATTCGATGTCGGGGAAGACCCGGAAGATCGTGCCTTCGGCGATGCCTGCGGCCTCCGCGATCTGCCGCGTCGTGACGGTGGGACCGTGGGCGAGCAGCAGCGGCAGGGTGGCGGCGATGATCGCGGCGCGGCGTTCGGTCGGCGGCATCGGCAGAGCGCGACACTTGCGCGGCGGTGTCTCGATCACCGCAGGGCGGTCTGGGTTCTTTCGCGGCATCCCACGATTGTAGGGTATGAGTGAGTTCTCACTCACATCCGGGAGTGTGACTCTCGTATCATCAGAATCGAGGGCAGCCTGTGCCGACAGTGTTGAAGTTGAAGGGGTCCGGAGGCATCTCACTCGCTGCCGAGGCGAGCGGTGACCCGGCCGATCCTGCCGTGCTGCTGTTGCACGGTGGCGGGCAGACTCGGCATGCGTGGGGTGGCGCCGCCACCGCGCTGGCGGCCAAGGGCTGGTACGCCGTCACCATCGACCTGCGCGGCCACGGCGAGAGCGACTGGTCGCCCGGCGGCATCTACGACCTCGACAGCTTCGCCGCCGATGTGGCCGAGGTCGCGCGCCAGTTCCGCATGCCTGTGCTCGTCGGGGCATCGCTCGGCGGGCTCTCGTCGCTGACCGCCATCGGTGAGGCCGAGACACCGATCGCGTCAGCGCTCGTTCTCGTCGACGTGACGCCCCGTCTCGAGCGCGAGGGCGTGCAGCGCATCGGCGAATTCATGCGCCTCGGTGTCGAAGGCTTCGACTCGCTCGATGACGTCGCGGACGCCGTTGCGTCGTATCTTCCGAACCGCAAGCGTCCGCGCGACGTCTCCGGTCTGCGCAAGAACGTGCGCCAGCGCGACGATGGCAAATGGGTGTGGCATTGGGATCCGGCGTTCTTCAACCGCATCGAAGGTGAGACCGAGGCCGGCGAGCCGACGGGTGGCCGCTTCACACCGGCCGGCCGACTCGACGAAGCCGCCCGTCACATCACCATCCCCACGTTGCTGGTGCGCGGCGGCGCCAGTGACGTCGTCAGCGTGGAGGGCGCCGCCGAGCTGAAGGCGATGATCCCGCACGCCGAAGTCCTCGATGTCGCCGGTGCCGGGCACATGGTCGCCGGCGACCGTAACGACCGGTTCAACGCCGCCGTGATCGAGTTCCTCGAACGCGTCGTCCGCCCCCTCGTCACCGCCTGAGATCGCTGCGCCCGGCCGCGCCGGTGCCGGTGCCGGTCGTGGTTGCGGTCGCGGTCGCCGGTGCGACCGCTCACTCCGACGGATGTCAGGCATGGTCGCGCGTGGCGCGATCGCGGGTGGCGCCGCTCCGACGGATGTCAGGCATGGTCGCGCGTGGCGCGACCGATCTGGCAGGCTGCGCCCATGGCAGGCGCGCGGCCGTTCGTCGTGGTCATCTCTGGCGCTCCTGGCTCGGGAAAGACCACCCTTGGTTGGGAGCTGTCGCGCCGTCTGCACGTTCCGTTCATCTGCATAGATGACATCAAGACCGGCCTTCATGTCACGCACCGCAGTGATGATCCGGCCGAGGTGTGGCGATTTTCGCAGGCCGCGTTCGAAGCGTTCTACTCCGTTGCCACATACCTGGTGGGTGCTGGCGTCAGCGTCGTGGTCGAGGCCGCATTTCACAGAGACCATTCGCCCGCTGAGCTGACGACGCTCGCTCAGCACGCAACGCTGATCCATGTCTCGCTCGACACCCCCGCAGCAGTGTCGCTGCGTCGGTACCGCGCTCGAGCCGAATCAGGTACCCGTCATCCCGCGCACAATGACCTGCACTTCGCGGCGGAGATGGAATCAGGGGCGAAAGACATCGGGGTTTACCGACTCGAGCTCGTTGCGCCGACGTTGAGCGTCGACGGTACGGACGGCTGGATCCCGACCATCGACGACATCGCAGCCTTTGTCACCGCGCATCGTTGACACGCCGGTTTGCCGAACACGGGCGGCTTCGATCGGCCATCAACCGAGAACGAAATCTTCGAACTCTCGACCGCAGCCATTGCAATGCACCCGGTGGTAACTGTCCTTCAGCCGGATGATCGGCACGCGGATGAGTTCGAACCATCGCCGATATTCCAGCAACGTGTACGGGCGTTCAGTCGCGCACGTCGGGCACTTGAACGACCCTTCCGACTCCGGGCGTGGACGAAATTCGAAGTTCCACAGGAGACGAAACCACATCGCGCAATCCTTGCAGCACCCCCACGTGCACAGCGCGGACCTATGGCACGCGGAATTGTCGAGAGCTCAGTCCGTCGCGGAGGAATCAACGGGACTATCGGGACCATTGGGATCATCGGGACCATTGGGATCACCGGGACCATCGTCCGGCCCGGGGCAATCGGATTCGTCATCCGGTTCGGGTTGTTTGGGTGGATGGCGCGGCGCGATCTCGGTGCCGTCGGGTCGGTAGTGGTGCCATCCCGTTGCGTCGCGGACCACCGTGACTCGGTGCGTGTGTTTCAAGTCGTTGTGGCGGTGGCATTTGGGGCCGCCGTTGACCGTGTCGGTGTCGCCGCCCTGGCCCCACTCGACGAGGTGATCGATGTCGATGTTGTGGTCCCGCCGTTCGCAACCCGGTTGAGTGCACCGGTCGCCAGTGAGCAGGATCGCCTCGCGGACCGCACCGGTGAAGCACCGACGCTTGCGGCCGAAGTTGATGACGTGACCGGCCGGGTCGATCAGAACGGTGCGGATATGCCCGAGCAGCGCGGCCACGACCAGATCGTTCGGCGACACCGGAGCGCCGCCCCTGGTCTGGCGGGTGCGCATCTTCGATGCGGCGTCGGGGTGAGGATTGTCCGTGCCGAAGTAGGTGTGGATGTCGTTGGCGAGCGTGGCTGGATCGCAGATGATGTTGACCACCGGTGCCACGGTGCCATTGGGCCGAATGCCAGCGGCCTTGAGCATGATGTTGTGCAACGCGTCGTATGCACGTTGGCCGGCGGTTCGGGCGAGCGGATACTCGTGCGCACGATCACCGTGCATTGCGGCGCGGGCGGCGACGTCGGTGTCGTATTCGGCTTGGGTGTGGGCGGCCAGGATCTGAGTCATCTGCTCGCCGGTGAGCGCATCGCCCGACGCGTTCAACGTGAACCCGGTGCCGACTTGCGCCGTGCGCACCGTTCGGCCCTCGCGGGACAGCGCATGATCGCGGATGGTTCCGTCGGGATCGGCGTAGGCCTGCCAGCGTTCGCACACGATCCGGAAGTCGCGCAGGGTCAGCGTCTTCGCGTGTCCGAGGAGCAGTTCTTCGGAGTCGGGCATCTGTGGGCGGCACCGATCGTTGGCGTGCAAGGCGGCGAGCGCTCGGAGTTGTTCGGCGCCGACGTCGCCGGCCGCTGCCGCTGCAGCGATCTGAGGCAGGTCGGTGAACATCGCGCCGAGCCGAGCGACGTGATTGGCGGCCGAGCGGGATGTGTTCGTGACGGCCTGGAACCAGGCGGTGGCGGACGCGTGCATGTCGTCGACGTAGGTAACAGACGCTTTGACCTCGGCTGCAACAGCGGCCTGCAATGCAGCCAGGTAGCGAGCGGCGCGTTCGATCGTCATGACCGCAACGTCGCGGCGGTGCCCGGACAGGCTCCGGATTTCGTCCAGCCCGGGCACCGTCAACATCGCGCACGTATCGAACACCGTCGTGTCGATCAACAGATCTCACCCCCTCACCTGCTCGGAACTCTTCATGACTGGAGAGGACAGCAACCGCTGCTGTCGAGCGTGATCGGGGAAGATCAACATCCATAACCGTAGTCGAACACATGTTCTGTTCGCAACCCGCAACGCAACATTTCTTCGACGCTGTAGGGCTTCAGATGCTGCTGCTGCGGTGACCGACAACGTACGTGATGGGTGTGACGTTCGAGTTCCGATTCGCCTCGGCTGCGGCTACTCGCCACAGAGCATCGGCAAGACTTGACAGATGCTGTCCCGCCGCACGGTCCTGGTCGGGGGAGCCGCAGCGGTTGCGGCGGGTGGCGCGTCGTTCGTCGAGCTCGGGCCGCGAAAGGTCTTGCACGCGGTCGGGTTGGTTCACAGTCCGGATCATCACGCGCCGGCATCGGGGTGGCCTGTCGTCGAGCATCAGCTCGACAGCGCGGCGATGAAGCGCTCGGTGTCGTGGGCGATTGCGACGCCCCCACAGGCGCCGACCGGTGTCGTGATCTGTCTGCACGGGCGCAACAATGACCACCGGCTCGTCTTCGACACGATCCGCGTCCATGACGCAGCGGCCGCCGCCGGAGTGTCGGTCGCGGTGGTCGGTGTCGATGGCGGCGCGGACTCGTATTGGCACAAACGCGAAGACGGTACGAATGCGTTGGCGATGGTGACCGACGAATTGATCCCCGCGGTCGATGCACAGCTCGGGGCGATCCTGCCGCGCATCGTGCTCGGTTGGTCGATGGGTGGATACGGCGCATTGCTGGTCGCGGAACGCAAGCCTGCACTCTTCGCGGCAGCCATCGCTGCGAGCCCCGCGCTGTGGCCGACGTTCGCCGCATCATCGAAGGGTGCGTTCGACGACGATGCCGACTTCGAACGCAACGACGTGTTCGCCGACGTCGCCTCGTTGGAACAGCTGGTCGTCCGCATCGACTGCGGTACCGACGACGGCTTCGTCGGAGAGGCGAGGCGACTCGCAGCCCGCTTGCCGCAGCCGAATCCGGGGCGATTCGGCGACGGGTTCCACGATGCGGCGTACTGGCGCAGCATCGCGGCCGATCAGCTGGCGACGATCCGCAGCGTGCTCGCCGGATAATCCGCACCGTCGACCCCAAGCTGCATCAGTACAGTTCGCGGCATGCCGATGCTCGTGCCCGGAGAGGACGTCATCATCGTGACGGGGCCGCCCGGCTCCGGCAAGACGACCGTCGCGCGGCGGCTGGCAGACGCTCAACAGCGCAGCGCGCACGTGGAGTCCGACTGGTTCTACACGACGATCCGATCCGGATTCGTGCCGCCACATCTTGCGGAAGCGCACGCGCAGAACGTTGCCGTGATGGACCTCGCCGCCGACACCGTGATCGGGTACGCAAGGGCCGGGTACACCGTGTTCTGGGACGGCATCGTCGGACCGTGGTTCCTGGGCCAGGTCGCTGCGCGCCTCCACGCGACTGCGCTGCGGGTGCACTATCTCGTGCTGCGGCCGAGCCGGGTGGTCGCGCTCGAACGCGTCCGGCAGCGCGACGGCGATACCGCGGCATCAGGTGCCGAGGTCATGTACGACAAGTTCGCCGATCTCGGCGTTCACGAACGCTTCGTCGTCGGCAGCGACGCCGCGCTGGATCAGGTCACGTACGAGGCTTCGGAAGCGTTGCAGTCAGGACGGTTGCTGCTCGACGACGAGTGACACCAGCTCGCGCCACATCGCCCAGACATCGGGCCCGCGCACTCGCGGTGAACGGTGATCTGCATCGATCGATTCTCGCCGACGACTATCGTCGCTGCGAGTCAACTCGTGACGGCCAGGGTTCGGAGAGCACCATGAAGATCGATTCCAGCGGGGTCGCCCTCGACGTCGAAGTGCACGGCACCGGCCGGCCGGTGGTGCTGGTGCACGGGTTCCCCGACACCAAGCGGCTGTGGTCGAAGCAGGTGCCCGCACTCGTCGACGCCGGCTTCCAGGTGATCACCTACGACCAGCGCGGCTATGGCGCCAGCGACAAGCCGGCAGCAGTCGACGCGTACTCGATCCCGTTCCTCGCGATCGATGTGACGGCGATCCTCGATCACCTCGGTCTCGAACGTGCGCACCTCGTCGGGCACGACTGGGGTTCGGCTGTTGTGTGGGCGACAGCGGCGTTTGCTCCCGAGCGCGTCGATCACCTCGTCGCGCTGTCGGTCGGGCATCCGTCGGCGTTCGCGACCGCGGGACTCGCGCAGCGTGAGAAGTCGTGGTACATGCTGCTGTTCCAGTTCGCCCCGCAGGCCGAGCAGTGGTTGACGATGGATCACGCCGCCAACTTCCGCGAGTGGAGCAACCATCCCGACTTCGACGCGGTGTACGCCGACATCCAGCGCGACGGCTCGTTGACGCCGGGGCTGAACTACTACCGCGCCAACGTGAACGCCGACGCGCTCGTCGGCCCGCCGTTGGAACTGCCACCGATCCAGGCGCCGACGATGGGTGTGTGGAGCAGCGGCGACTTCGCCCTCCTCGAATCGCAGATGACCGCGTCGGCCGCGTACTGCACCGACTTCCGCTACGAGCGGCTCGACGGCCCCGGCCACTGGATGCAGTGGGAGGCACCGGACAGGGTGAACGCATTGCTGCTCGACTTCCTGCCGCGCTGAACCAGCGGGCCCGCGACCACAGCCGCAGCCCGCAACTGCGACAGCGTGATCAGTGCGTTGACGCCTGCTTGTAGCTCAGGCGCAACTTGGTGCGGTAGGCGATGATCGTGCCGTTCTCGATCAACACGTCCATCTCTACCACCTCGGCCACGCGCAGGTCGTGGTATGACTTCGCCGCTTCGCGCACCGCGTTCTGTGCGGCGAGCTCCCAACTGTCGCTGCTCGAGCCGATCAACTCGATCACCTGATAGACGCTGTCGTTCATCTCACTCCCTGCTGTGCAAACTCGCTGTCGTTGATCAATTCGCCGCCGCGGAACTTCACGGAGACCGCCATCTCCGCAGTGAAACGGATCGAGCCGTTCGTCTCGAGGTCGCAGCGCAACCCGCGGACCTCGCCGACGCGAGCGTCGTCATGACGTCCACACGCATCATCGACGGCAAAGCGCGCTGCCTGCCGCCACGACGCGCCACGACCGACCATCGTGCGCACCTCGTAGACGCTCTCATTGCCGCCGCGGATCAGCGGCGGCTCGTCGCTGGCGAAGTCTGTGGACGTCGGCCGGCCACACAGCAACCGGATCGATTCCATCAGATCGTTCGTCAACTGCTGCCGTCGCCGTCGAGTGGGTCCGCCGTAGGACGCGGGATCCAGCGGCGCGCCGAAGTGTGCCTCGGCGCGCCGATACGGCCGCGGCACACGAGCACCGATCGGCTGGATCTGATCGGTGCCGACGAGTCCCACCGGCACGATCGGCGCACCGGTCATCAATGCCAGCTGGGCGACCCCGGTGTGGCCCTTGTGCAACAACCCGTCGCGCGAGCGTGTGCCTTCGGGATAGATGCCGAGCACGTGCCCCTGACCGAGGACGTCGGCTGCGACGCCGAGCGCGGCCATCGCCTGGCGCGCTGCGGCGCGTTCGATGGGGATCAGACCCAGCGCTGGGAACAGCCGTCTTGTTGTCCATGCGTCCATGTACTCGGCCTTGCCGACGAAGTACGTCTTGCGTGGGACCGACATCATCAGGGCGACGGTGTCGTAGAACGAGATGTGGTTGGCGGCGACGATGACCGGTCCGGACGCAGGCATGTTGCGCCCGCCGGTGACGTGGACCGGCGTCAGCAGCCGGTACAGCGGCCCGATCGAGCCACGAACGATTCGGTACACCTGCTCATCGGTGAACACCCACTCTCACCCCCGCGGCCGACGTTACTGCGTGGCCTCGAACGGCGTTCGAAAAAGCACCGAGCAACGGGTGCACCCACGTCGCATCGGACGACAGCTCGGGTTGGAACAGGCTGCCGAGGAAGAATGGGTGCCCGGGAAGTTCGGCGATGCGGACTTCGCCGTCGAGATCGCGGCCACTGATGACGAGCCCGTGCTGTTGCAACGTGGCGAGGTACTTCGTGTTGAGTCCGTAGCGGCAGAAGTAGCGTTCGGTGGTCGGACCGGCTCCCATGATGGAAGCGGCCAAGGTGCCCGCGACGACATCGATGCCGGCCTCTTCGCCCAGCAGCGAGCATTCCAATGGCACGAGCAACTGTTCGTCGGCGTCGGGTGACGTCTCGCCGTGTTCGACCGTGGTCAGGTCGCACGCATTGCGAGCGAACTCGAGCAGCATGTGCTGAAAGCCGCCACAGGTGCCGAGGAACGGGATGCCGTTCGTGCGGGCTGTGGTGATTGCGTGCAGCACCCCGTCGACGTTCTCGTACGGGCTGCCCGGGATGACCCAGATCCCGTCGAAGCCGGTCAGGTCGGTGGTCGCATCGATCGATGTGCTGTGCATCCAGTAGGCGTCCAGCGGTTCGGCATCGTGCCCGGAAAGCGCGCGCAGGATCACGGGGATTCGGTCGTGGGCGCGGACGGTGGACGAGCGATCGCCGACCAGTGCGATGCGGGGCGACGACGTCACCGGATCAGTGTCTGTGGCGTCTGTGGCGTCGGCGGCGGAGTCTGTGGCGGTGCTCATGCGATCACTGTGCGCTCGATTCCTCAGTACGTCCAACAATGATCACGGATGTCGAGATCGGCAATGCTGATGTCGTGGATCTCCGTGACCTTCGCTCGTTCGTCACCGTTGCCCGCACCGCATCGTTCACCGCCGCTGCGAACGAGCTCGGCTACACGCAGTCCGCGGTGTCGCAACACGTCGCCAGCCTGGAAGCCGCGGTCGGCAGGCCACTGCTGACGCGGCGACCGGTGCGACTCACGGCTGCGGGGCAACGATTGGCCGAGCACGCCGCGCACATTCTGCTTCGTCTCGACGTGGCCCAGAGCGAGCTGACGATGTTCGCCGACGAGCCGCAGCAGTTGCGGGTGGCGATGACACCGCTCGCCGCTGTCGGGCGGGTCGCCACAGCGTTGCGCGCCTCGCGGGCTGCCGCTCCGGGTCTGCGAATCACGATCACCACGACGAGTGCGTCGTCGGCTGCGGCCGCCGTCGCGGAAGGTCGAACCGAACTCGCTGTCGTCGATGGCGTGGTGGCCCCGGGCAATCCGTTGGCCGTGTCCGATGCGGGGTTGCTGGCGTCGTTCGCCGTTCTCGAAGAGGACGTCGCCGTGATCGTGCCGCGGCGCCATCCGTTGCGACGCGTCGACGTCGACCTCGCGTCGCTCGTCGATGCGCAGTGGATCGATGCCCCGATGTTGACCGGCGGACCATCAGCGGTGCCGGGTTGTGCACCGACATCGGACACGTTGTTCACCTTCGCCGGCGTCGATGTCTCGACGGTGCTCGAACTGGTCGCCGCTGGACACGGATTGGCGCTGTTGCCCGAACGCGTTTGCACCGGCGTCGAGGCGGTTCGACCGATCCGTGTCTCCCGGCCGACGCTCGTTCATCGCACGGAACTGTTGGTGCTGAAGACGGGCATCGAGCGTCACGAACGACTCATCGCATTGCTTCGAATGGCGGGGTCTCAGCAAATTCCAAGGGACGGCCCAGCGCGCGCTGACCGGCGGCGATGATGATGACCGACATGAACGAACGCACTGTGGTCCTCGTCGTCTCCGCGCACAACCAGGAGGCCACGCTGGACGAAGCATTTCGGCGGCTGCACGGCGCCGCACGGGGTTCACTGGCATCCGGCTGGTCGATGGTGATCGTCGATCACGCGTCGACCGACGGCACCTTGCCTGTTGCTCAGCGATTGGCCACGTCGTTGAGCAATGTGAGTGTCCTCCACCTTCCACAGCGGCTCGATCGCAAGGCGTTGCGTTCGCTGTGGAACTCAGACCCGGCCGAGGTCGTGGCCTTCGTCGAGGTCGGCCCCGAAAGCGACGTCGATCAACTCCTGACGCCGCTCGTCCGTCGCTTCGGTGCAGCGCTCGACACGGAGCCGTCGGCCGCGACGCCGTTGCAACGTGAGATCGCCGAGCATGTCGATCGGCGCTTCGGACGACGCACCGCCCTGCTCGGACTCGGCGCCGCCGGTCTCACCGGCTTGCTCGCTGCATGTGGCTCGTCATCGTCGAAGGCATCGACCACGAGCACGATCGCGCCCAGCTCGACGACCGCATCGAAGGCATCGACTGGGGCTACGACAGACACGACCGGCACGACCGCGGCAACGAACGCGACGGCGTCGACGTCGGCCGCGTCGACCGCAACGGTTGGTTCGGTGGCGACCGCCGACGTGCAGCTCGCGGCGGAGATGACCGAGGGCCCGTACTACCTCGACCTGAACCTGGTGCGGGACGACATCCGCGAGGACCGCCAGGGCGTGCCTCTGGCGTTGAAGATCGTGGTCGTCGACACGGCAACGGGCGCAGCCCTGCCGGGCGCGTCGGTGGACATCTGGCACTGCGACGCCAACGGTCTGTACTCGGGCTTCGTGTCCACCAGCGCCAGCTCGAACGGTGGCGGCGGAGGTGGTGGTGGCGGTGGCTTCGGTGGCCCGCCCGGTGGTGGTGCGCCAGATGGTGGCCCGCCCGGTGGTGGTGCACCAGATGGCGGCCTTCCCGGCGGGGTCGCATCCAGCAACAGCAACGCAACGACCACGACGACGGCCGATGACGACGGCACGTTCCTGCGCGGCACTCAGGTTTCCGGCACCGATGGGGCCGTGACGTTCACGACGATCTACCCCGGTTGGTACACCGGGCGCGCCGTCCACATCCACATGAAGGTCAACGTCGGCGGCACCACGATCCACACCGGACAGCTGTTCTTCGACGACACGTTCACCGACACGGTCTACGCCAAGAGTGCGCCGTATTCGTCCCGTGGAGCGCGCGACGTGCGCAACGCAAACGACAACATCTTTTCAGGTGGCGGTGCCGCGACCACGCTCGATGTCACGTCATCGGGCGATGGCTATGCCGCTGGAATCGCGATCGGCGTGAAGCAGGCCTGAACGTGTCACGACGTGCATCACTGATGATCGCGGGGAATGTCCTGCGACCACGAACGTGAGAACACCTCGAGTCCGTCCTCGGTCGCGGTGATGGCCGCTTCGATGCACCACGCGGTCGCTGTTGCCGTCAGCCTGCCGGTCGCGACGCAGTACGTCTCGATGCTGTCGCGACGTCGCATCACGGTCACCCGCTCGACACATTCGAAGCTCAACGGATCGTCACCGATCGATGCCGTGCTGTCGTGTGTCTCACGCCAGATCATTCCGTTCGTCGGGTGTACGACCTCGCCGCCGTCGCTGCTGACGGTCGTCGTCGCGGCAGTGCCGTCTTCGGCGCGCGTGACGACGCGGCTGGAAACGCCGGCGCTCAGCGTTTCGTAGACCGGGAGCAAGCCGTCCGCCGGTTCCGGAAGATCGATGTCGACGAGATCGCCCGGTGTCGGCAACTCGATGTACGAAGCCGCGCCGAGCACGATGATTGCTCGAATGTGCGTCGGTGGCGGCAGCACCATCGGGAAGTACGTGGTCGACAGCGCAAGGCGAATGCGGTGGCCGGCCACGAATCGATAGCCGGTGTCGTCGAGCATGAGATCGATCGACTCGAACCGCCCGGGCGTCATCGGCTGCAGCGATTCGTTGCCGTGGCGATGGGAGAGGTTGAGGACACCGACCGCCACGCGGTGCGAGGCACCGTCGGGATGGACGTCCTCGAGCCGTGCGATGAGGTTGCCCTGTGCCTGATCGATCGCGATTCGAATCCGCAGCCGAGTCCGGCCGAGCACGTCTACGTCTGCGACGAGGACATCGGAGTCGAAGACCGCGGATGCCGAGTCGTCGATTCGTTGATCGGCCGGCAGCTCGATGTCGGGGCTGACCACGAAGAACGCCCCGGCATCGGCCCCGCACGACTCAGCGGTCTCGACGACCATCTCGCCGGCGCCGACCGGGGTGTCGGCCAACCGGCCAGGGGCGACGAGGTACAGGCGTTGCACGTGATCGGTGATGATCGAGTCGCGCGCGACCCATCGACCGGGCTCGCGATCGCCGCGTTCGTCCGGGCGAACGTTGCACGCGATGAAGGCTCGCTGCCGTGGCAACGCATCGGCGCCGTTGTCGATCCCCTTCAGCCAGCGATCCCACCAGCGGATCGCCTCGGCGTGGAAATCGGCCCGTGGCTGGGGCCAGGCGAAGTGCGGGTACTTGTGGATCCATGGTCCGTTGAGCGCGACGCTGGGACTGCCGAGTCCGGCAACCGCCTTGGCCGGAGTGTTGCGATAGCCGTCTGCCCAGCCCGCGATGACGAGCGCCGGAACGTCGACCGCTGCGAAGTCCTCGCAGATCGAGCCGTGCTTCCAGAACGCGTCACGACGTTGGTGCCCGATCCAGATCATGCTCGCCGGTTCCAACGCATCGAGCCGATCGAGCCACATCGACCGCCACCGATCACCGACCACATCGCTGTCCGGGGGCCGGGCGATGTACGCCAACACAGTGGTCGCCCATGACAACTGCGCGCCGAGATGGCAGCCGTCGCGATAGTGGATGTCGTCGTTGTACCGATCGGCGGTCGATGCCAGCGAGATCACGGCCTTCAGCGCCGGGGGACGTCGCGCCGCGACCTGCAACGAATTGAACCCGCCCCAACTGATGCCCATCATGCCAACCGTGCCGTCACTCCACGGTTGGTCGGCGATCCATGCGATCACCGCCTCGGCGTCGGCGAGTTCGGTCTCGGAGTACTCGTCGTCGTACAGGCCATCGGAATCACCCGTACCGCGCATGTCGACCCGCAGACCCGCGTACCCGGCGTGGGCAAAGGCGGGATACGTCGATTCGTCGCGCGCCGCGGTGCCGTCGCGGCGGCGATACGGCAGGAACTCCAGGATCGTCGGCACGGGCGATGTCTCCGTGTCGACAGGTCTCCACAGCCGCCCAGCCAAGCGTGGTCGGTCGGGTAGATCGATCCAGATCGTCTCGATGATTTCGATCTCGCGTGAATCCGTTGTCACGACGCGACGATAGAGCACGACCGCCACTGGGGTTCAGGCGATGCCGATCCGCGATCATGGCGGTGATCACGAGACGACCAGGGGGTGAAGGTGGATCAGCAGGACGACGTTCGGCATCAGATCCGCGAGTGGATCTCCGCCAACTGGCAACCCTCGATGGCCCTCGTGGAATGGAGACGGCTACTGGTCGCTTCGGGATGGGCAGCCCCCTCGTGGCCGCGCGACACGTTCGGGTTGGGACTGGCTGCGTGGGCGGATGACATCGTTGCCGACGAGATCGACGCGGCCGGCGCCGTTGGTACACCCGTAGGGGTGTCGACCGGTTTGGCCGCTCCCACGATCTTGTCGCATGGCAGCGCTTACGTGCAGCGCCTGCTGTTGGAGCGAATTCTCACGGGTGAGGACACGTGGTGCCAACTGTTCAGCGAGCCCGGCAGCGGCAGCGATCTCGCTGGTTTGAGCACCTCGGCCCAGCGCGACGGCGACGAGTGGATCATCAACGGCCAGAAGCTGTGGAGCACCAGCGCCCATCATGCCGACCTCGGTCTCCTGTTGGCCAGGACCGACCGTGACATCCCCAAGCATCGCGGCATCACGTGCTTCGCGTTGCCGATGCATCAGCCCGGTGTCGAGGTGCGTCCGCTGCGGCAGATGAACGGGCACTCGTCGTTCAACGAGATCTTCCTCACCGATGCGCGTGTGCCCGCGAGCCACATGATCGGTGCCGAGGGCGAAGGCTGGAGGGTCGCGCTGACCACACTTGCTCACGAGCGGCGATTCGGCTCGGTGCGTCGTCGAACGATCGACCGCAGTGGGGGGCGAGCGTTGGCCGAGGCCGCGCGCGAGGCCGACGACTACTTCCGCACGTACGAGTGGTATCCGCAACGCGCAGGTCGACCCGATCTCGTCGTCGAGCGGACGGGAGCCGGCGACGTGCCGGACGCGGTCGCCCGCGATGCAGCCAGTCGAGTGCTGTCGATGCAGCGCACGCAACAGTGGACCCAACAACGGGCCCAGGCTGCGCGCGCCCTCGGGCGCGCGCCGGGTGCGGAAGGCTCGATCGGCAAGTTGGGGATGAGCCACATCGCGCGCTCGTCGGCGGCGGCCCACACCCACCTGGCCGCAGCGGCGGGGATGCTCGCCGGTCCCGGTTCCCTCGACGATGGCGTGATCGCCGAGGTGTTGGTGTCGACGCCGGCGCAGTCGATCGCCGGCGGTACGGACGAGATCCAACGCAACATCCTCGGTGAGCAGATGCTGGGTCTGCCGCGCGAACCTTCTGTCGATCGGGACCTTCCGTACCGAGACATCCGCACAGCCGCATCGGCCCAGCAAGCATCAAGCAGCACGACGAATGGAGACAATGCTCGTGGATGACCTTCGTCAAGACGTCCGGTCGTGGCTCGCCACCAACTGGATGCCGGATCGCCCCAAGGTCGAGTGGCTCGAACTCGTCATCGACTCCGGCTACGCCGTGCCGACGTGGCCGCGTCAATGGTTCGGGCTCGGCCTCACTGCCGATGACGCCGTCGTCATCGCCGACGAGTTCCGTCGAGTCGGCGCACCGGGCGCGCGCCAGGACGTCTACAACCTGTGGGCCAACACGTTGCTCGCCTACGGGACCGAGGCGTTGAAGCGAAAGCTGATCCGACCGCTGCTGCTCGATCAGGTGACGATGTGCCTGCTCTACTCCGAGCCCGGCGCCGGATCAGATCTCGCCGGGCTCCAGACGCGCGCTGACCGAGATGGCGACGAGTGGATCATCACCGGGCAGAAGGTGTGGACGTCCAGCGCGCGGACGGCCGAGTACGGGATGTTGATCGCCCGCACCGACTGGGATGTCCCCAAGCATCGCGGCATCACGTTCTTCTGGTTCCCGATGCGCCAGCCCGGCGTCGATGTGCGGCCGATCAAGCAGATCACCGGCGAGTCACATTTCAACGAGGTGTTCATCGATCAGGCCCGCGTTCCGGCCGAGAACATGGTCGGTGGTCTCAATGACGGTTGGCGGGTGCTGCAGACCGCGCTTGCGTACGAACGCTCACTGATGGGCGACATGGCGCGCGGTCCGCGCCGCGCACCGTCGAACGAAGCAGGCGACGCGTCGCAGCCGAGCACGAACGACGACACCGTCGGAGGCAGCGGGCCGGGGGCACAGGTCGACCTCGCCGCGCTGGCGAGATCGTACGGTCGATCGAACGATCCCTCGATCCGGCAGGCGATCGCGCGTGTCCATTCGCTGTGGACGGTCAACCGGTGGAACGGCCTGCGGGCCAAGGCCCAATTGACGCAGGGTTCGTCGGCGCCGATCCTGTCGCTGGGCAAGTTGGCGATGTCGAGAATCCTCCACCAGGGCGCGCACGTGCAGGCGCTGATCGTGGGTGCCGAAGCGATGCTGGACGGTCCCGATCATCCCGATGCTGCGGCGGCCAACTTCCTCGCGCTCAACGCGTACTTCACGTCGATCGGCGGTGGCACCGATCAGATCCAACGCAACATCATCGGCGAGCGCGTGCTCGGTCTGCCGAAGGAACCCGAGTTGGATCGCGACCTTCCGTTCCGCGACGTTCGCAAGGCGGTCACGCCCCGGGGTTGATGAGAGGTTTGATCGGGTGGGTGATGCGGGCTTGATGTGACACGCGTCAGCCGTTTGGTGTGACGCCGCTCTCGCCTGCGATGGTTGACGTTCCGTGGACGACACCTCAGCCTCGACATCGCTGCCCACATCGGGCTCGAGCGAGCGCGGCCGCCTCGTCACGGTGCCGTTCCTGATGGTGACGTTGGCGAGCCTGGCGTACTTCACCGCGCTGGGGACGTTGCTGCCGACGCTGCCGCGCTACGTGAAGGATCACCTCCACGGCAACGGGTTCGAGGTCGGGGTCTCCGTCGGCATCTTCTCGGTCGCGGCTGCGATCCTGCGGCCATGGGCGGGCCGGCTGGGCGACCGCAAGGGGCGGCGGATCCTGGTCGTCGGTGGATCGCTGATCGTCGCGGTGTCGGTGGCGGCGTACGACTTCGCCGGACATCTGCCGGTGTTGATCGGTCTGCGAATGATCACGGGGATCGGCGAAGCAGCGGTGTTCGTCGGTGCGGCGACGGCCGTACAGGACCTGGCGCCGGCTGATCGTCGCGGCGAAGCCGCGTCGTACTTCTCGGTTGCGTTGTATGCCGGACTCGCACTCGGCCCGACCCTGGGCGAGCACATGGCCAAGACCTACAGCTACCGCGCCAACTGGCTGACAGGCGGGGTCCTGGCGCTCGTTGCGGCCGCGTTCGGGATGAAGACACCGATTGGCGAGATCTCCGATCATCGACCCACCACGATCCTCAACCGCGCGGCGCTGCGCCCCGGGGTCGTGATGTTCCTCGGGCTCGTGCCGTTCACGGGGTTCTCCGCGTTTCTCGCGATCTACGGCGACAAGATCGGGATCCACAACGTCGGCCCGGTGTTCGCGACGTACGCCGGTGTCGTGTTGCTGATCCGTGTGTTCGGCGCGAGGCTGCCCGATCAACTCGGTTGGCGCGTTGCGTCCGCTGTTGCGCTCGGATCGGCCACGCTGGCTGGTCTGCTGTTCGCGGTGTGGGCATCGGTCATCGGCGTGTACGTCGCGACCGTCGCATTGAGCATCGGCCAGTCGTTGCTCTTCCCGGCGTTGTTCTCGGCCGTGGTCAACGACGCGCCGGACGCAGAACGCAGTCACGCGGTCGGGACGTTCTCGGTCTTCTTCGATCTGTCCGGCGGACTCGCCGCCCCGATGTTGGGCCTGGTCGTCAGCCTGTGGTCGGAGCGAGGCGCGTTCGCCGTCGCGAGCGTCATCGCGGCCAGTGGATTCATCGCTCTGCGGTCATTGCGCGCGAACACGCGTGGCTCGGTGCCGGCTGCTGCCTGAGCGGACCCGCCGCGACGGCTACCTTCGCGGCATGTCGCTGTGGTTGGTGCTGATCGGGTCGGCTGTCGTTCTGGCGTTGTTCATCGTCGTGTTGACGGTCGGCGTCCGAGGCGTCGCCGGGCGAGCGACACAGAGCGCAGCCGACGACCCGGCGACCGTCGGAGCGACGATGATGGTCGGCGTGCTGATGCCCGGTGGACAGGCCGCATCCGGCACTCGACTCGGCGGGAACGGCGTGCTCGCGATCCTGTCCCACGACGTCTGCTTCGTCTTGGCGGTGCCTCGGCGGGTGCTGACCATCCCGAGGCGTGAGATCACCTCGATGGCCGTCACCAAGTCCCTGCGGGGGCCTGGCCGGTATCGCCGCGGGCCGATGTCCTTCCTGGTCATCGAGTGGACTGCGGCAGACGGACCACACACCGTCGGCTTCCAGACCAATCGTGGCAACGATCTGATCGCTGCGCTGGAGACTTCCCCGACGCCCGACTGACCGCCGATGTCGCTGCCATGGCTGTGGTGATCGCGGGTCGTTCTGTCAGACTCCCGAAGTCGAACCCTCGTCGAGTTGGAGAAGAACATGACCCGCACGTATCTCGTCACCGGCTCTGCATCCGGGATCGGTCGCGCCACAACCGAATACCTGACCGAGCGCGGCAACCGGGTGATCACGCTCGATCTGCACGACGCCGATGTCGTCGCCGACATGGGGACCGCGTCCGGACGTACGCACGCGATCGAGGCCGTGAAGAAATTGGCAGGCGGTTCGCTCGACGCGATCGTCGCCGGCGCGGGAACGTTCGGGATGACCAGCCTCACGGTGCGCGTGAACTACTTCGGCACGGTCGCGCTGCTCGAGGGTTTACGTCCGTTGCTGGCCGCCGGCGACCATCCGCGGGCCGTCACCATCGCATCGATCGCCGTTCTCTTCCCCCCGATCGATGCCGCGGTCGAGGCGTGCCTCGCCGGCGACGAGGAGGCTGCGGCAGCGGCCGCGGAAGTGCAGACCTACAGCGCGTACTCGTCGTCGAAGCGTGCGCTCGCGAGATGGGTGCGGCGCACCGCCCCGACCGCCGAGTGGGCGGGAGCCGGCATCGCCCTCAACGCCATCGGCCCGGCCGTCATCAAGACGCCGATGATCGCGTCGCTGCTCGACGACCCTGCCGGCCTGGAGATGTTGAACACGGGCACGCCGATGCCGTTCGGCGGTCACGCAGATCCCGAGCAGGTGGCGCCGATCCTGGCCTTCCTGACGTCGCCCGAGAACACGCTCGTCACCGGTCAGGTCCTGTTCACCGATGGTGGTGCTGACGCGCTCATGCGCGGCGACGACATCTGGTGATTCCGCTGTCACGTTGACCGGCACTCGCCACGCTGTCAGCAAAAGTCGTCTTGGACGCGCTTGGATTCCAGTGGTCAGTGCATCTTGAGAGGGGATGTGATGGCTGTGGGTCGTGGGCGCGGGTGGAATCGGTTGTCGGATGAGGTGCGGTTGGAGATTCGTCGGCGGCGGTCGGCGGGTGAGCACACCAACGATGT
>JBBRPP010000021.1:0-89300 GCA_038227995.1 Acidimicrobiales bacterium | reverse complement strand
CCCAACCGCATCGAACCTCAACTACGTGGCCGGCCAAACAGTCCCCAACGCAGTCATCGCCAAGATCGGAACGAACGGCAAAATCTGCATCTACACACAACAAGCCACCGACCTCCTCGTCGACCTCAACGGCTACGAGCCCTCACACAGCGGATGATCACCCGAGCTTTCATGTCTTACCCCTGATCCACCGATGAGCTTCGTGGGTTGAGCGGGACCATCCGTGGAAAAGGTGCCTTGACCTGGGAGTATGGCTGTTACTATACACGCCGTGAGCCCTTAGTCGGAGGCACCTTTTCGATGCAATCATCTCACACTCTGGACAGCATCGAGGTGATGTTCGATGATCAGCATCTGGTCGCCGACGCCGGGCTGATCCTGCCGGCCACTCTGGCCCAACATCTGGGCTTGCGCGACCTGTTCGACACCCACATCGACCTTGGTGATGCTGCCGGGCGGGCCAATGTCGGACTCAAAGCAATGACCCTTGTCCACTCGGCGTTGGCCGGTGGCGACTCCATTGATGACACCGACGTGTTACGCGCCGGGGCGACCGGGACGGTGCTCGGCCATGCTGTTCGCGCCCCTTGGACGTTGGGGACGTTCCTGCGCAGTTTCACCTGGGGTCATGCCCGCCAACTCGACAAGGTCGCCGGGGTGCTGCTCGGTCGGGCCTGGGCGGCGGGTGCCGAGCCCGGCGACGCACCGGTGACGATTGATGTCGATTCGACGATTTGTGAAACGTACGGGCTGGCCAAACAGGGTGGGACGAAGTTCACCTACACCCACGTGCGTGGCTATCACCCACCGGTCGCCGCGGTCGCCGCGACCGGTGATGTGGTGCATTCCCGGTTGCGCGGCGGCAACGCCAACACCACACGGGGGGCGGCCGGGTTTTTGACCGAGACGTTCAACCGGGCCCGTGCCGCCGGGGCGACCGGGCCGCTGACGTTGCGTGCCGATTCGGGGTTCTATGCGGGCGCGGTCGCCGCCGCGTGCCGCAAAGCCGACGTCGGGTTCTCGATCACCGTCAAGATGAACACCGCGATCCGCAAAGCGATCGCCACCATCGGCGACGACGAATGGACGCCGATCCCATACTCCCTTGACGGTGCCGATGTCGCCGAGACCGTCTACCGGCCGTTCGGCAACAAAGCCCCGCTGGTGCGCCTGATCGTGCGCCGGGTCCGCCCCACACCCGGCAGCCAGCTCGCCCTGTTCGTCGAGTACTCCTACCACGGCCTGATCACCGACCGCACCCGACCTCGAAGCCGACCACCGCCGCCATGCAGTGATCGAAGACGTCATCCGCGACCTCAAATACGGGGTCGGGTTGAATCACCTCCCCTCCGGCAAGTTCGGGGCCAACGCGGCCTGGCTCGGACTGAACGTCATCGCCCACAACCTCGCCCGTTGGACCAGCCGGATCGGCCTCCAAGAAACGATCATCGCCACCAACACCCTGCGCCGCCATCACCTCCGCCTCCCCGGACGAATCACCCGCTCCGCACGCCGGCGCACCCTCCACCTCCCCACCCGCTGGCCATGGCGTCAACAGTTCAACACCGCCCTCGCCCGACTCCGCTGCGTCGTCATCGTCACCTGACCACAGACCCGACGGTGCCCCCGAACCACGCCCGGCACCAGACCACCAGCCGAACAACGAAAACCGCCGGCCTCGCCACACCCCCACACACGGCCCCACGAGCCACGCGACCCGCCCGCAGCCACCCAACCCTCCACCCCCACCCGAAAAACCCGCCACGAACAACGGCCCAGCCCGATCGGTGGATCAGGGATTACTTGTCCCACACTACGCTCGCTCCTCCACCGAGGCGAGCGAACCCCGGTATCCCGTACGCGCCCGCTGGGTTTGAGTGTGGGCTCCATGCGTTAATCTGGAGCAGGAGTCACGAGCAGGAATTGTACGCGTCCGCGAAGTCCTCGAATAGCGTCACAACGCCCAGGAGGTTTCGGCCGAACTCCAAGACGGCACCCATCGTCGAGATCACTGCGCTCTCAGCCGTTTGAAGCCAGCTCTGGGCGACGTCGAGGGCTGATCCGGTATCTGGCGCCTGTGCAGGGATGCCGCCTACGGGGCTCTGTCGCGTTGACGGATCGGGACATCCCGAGGCGCCGATCTGGGCCTGTACTGCCGAGCACTTCAGCAGTCTGTGTGAGCACATATCGATGTATCCGGAAATGCCCTCACACAAAGCGTGAGCTGGGCAAACGGATCAGTCAGATGTCGCCAGATTGGCGACATCTGACTGATTGGGCGGCGGATTGAACGCACGCTGAGCCGGCGTTCTGTACCCAATTTGGGTTTGGTCGGTGCCTCAGTCGATCGAGAGTTCTGGTCCGCGTGAGCGCTCGATGCCGCGGTCGGCTTGGCGGATGACGGCGGCTGTGGTCGGGTCGTTGAAGAGCGCGGCGCGCAGGGTGAAGAACTCGTTGATGGAGTCGTTCGCGATGTACAGGCCAGCGTTCATTTTCTCGATTTGGTTCGTGGTGAGTTGGTGTCCGGTGGCCCATTGACGCCAGGTGTCGAGCGCGTCAACACGGTCTTGGAGGGCGGTGATGGTGTCAGGGTTGGCGAGCCATCGGTCGTAGATCTGTTGTCGGGTTTGTTCGTGGCGTAGATCGCGTAGTCCGGTGATGGCTTGCGCCGTGAGTGCTCGGGTGGGTCCGGCATCGGCGACGGCACTGTCACGACTCGCGGTCGCGGTTTCGAATTCTCGGTCGGCGGCAGCGAGCGCGGGCTGCAGCGTGCGCCGCTCGCGTCGTCGGGCGGTGGCGAGCCGGTCGTGGAGCGATTGCCGGTTGTTGGTGGCAGCCGTGAGGACGGTCTCGGCGACGGTGACGGCGTCGATGAATGGTTGCGCGTACCGTTGCACGTTGCCGAGTTGACGCTCCGCAGCGATGATCTGATTGTTGAGATCGGTCGCTCGTCGCTGCTGCTCACGGTGGTTGGCCGCCGCCTGTTGGAGCTGCGCGACGGTGTCAGCGCGCAAGGTGTCGAACCATTCCGGGATCTGACATTTCGGCCGCGATGGCGGCTGTTGGCGGTCTTGGGTGTGCAGGGTGCGGCGTTGGGTGGTCGCAGGGATGTCGGCGCGATCGACAGCGATGATCGCCTCGAGGACATCGCGTGCGTCTTCGATGTCGTGGGTGTCGGTGATGACGCAGACCGTGTTGTCTCGTTGGCCGCGGGTCATCGCGACGTACAAGTTGCGACCCGACGTCGCGGTGGACGCGAGTTCCACGCTGGCAGTCACGGTGTCGGATTGGGTCCCCATCTCGGTCGCGGCGTACCCGAGACGAACATGCTCGACGACATACGCCGCCGGCAACGTGATCGCACCGTTGCCGGTGACCGGTGTGAGGGTGAGGTCGCCGTTGTCGTGGGTGGCGGTGACGGTCCACAGGTCACGGTTCCGGACTCGTTCACCTGTGGTGGTGGTGAGATGACGGTGGTTGCGGCGGGTCGCGACGATGTCACCGATGTCGGCGGACTCGCCACCACCAATCAACACCGGACACACATTGTGGACGTGCCCGAGATTGCGGCGGACGGTTTGGACGTGAGCGTTGATCAAGTCGACGTGTTGGTTGGTGGATGCCATCAACGCGGTCGTGTCACCGACATCGTGGTTGGTGATCCAGGTGTGGGCGAAGTGGTCGAGGTGCTCGACGAAGGTCCCGGCCCGGATCCGACCGTGAGCCTGGTAGATGTCGAGAGCGCGTGGGTCACCTTGGCGTAACAGCAGCGACGCATCGGCTTCCCATGGTTCGGTGAAGCGGTGGACGTGTTCGAGCACGATCGCCCGGCTCGTCGTGCAGAGTTCGCTGAACATCCCGCCACGCCCAACCGCTTGCAAATGGCGCGGGTCGCCAACCAGCACCAGCCGCCAATGTTCGCGATCGGCGAGTTCGATCAGGCGGTGCAGATTCGGGGTGCCGACCATCCCGGCTTCATCAACGATCAAGGTGGTGCCCGCGGGTAGCCGCCATTCGGGGTCGGGTGGTCGTTCGGGGAGTCCCCACTCGTGAACGAGTTTGGCGATCGTGTCCGACCGCATCCCCGTCTCGCGTTCCAACGTCCTCGCTGCTTTCGCCGTTGTCGACACCCCGTACACGTGACGGCCCTGGGCGTGGAGGTCGTCGACTGCGGCGCGCAGCATCGTTGTCTTGCCGGTCCCGGCCGGGCCGACAATCACGACAAACCGGTCGTCACCGGCGACCGCTAGGGCGGCGTCGTGCTGGAGGACATCGAGCCCGGCCCGGCGCACTGTGGTTGACGGTCGCGGTTCTGCAGATGCTGCGAGAGCCCACGCGAGGATCGCTTCCTCCTGAACCAAGATCGGTTCGGAGGTGATGTGGGCGGCGACGGGCTCGATCCACTCCGACCGACCGTCCGAATCACGCACCCGACCACACCCTCGACCACTCACTCGGCTCGGGTCGAGGTCCACGCACTGCCCGATCACACGGTCGGCCGCGGCTTCGATGAGCTGCGCCCACTCGGACCCGCCGACACCGGCGATCGGTCGCTGTAGATCGCAGAACACGCGGATGACGTCGTCGCGATGCCACACAGAACCAGCCGCCGACAGCACCCCGAGCACGTCGTTCACTGTCACGTCCGGCACCGCAACCGCGGACCGGGCCGCCTCACCGATCGCCGCGATCAGAGTTTCAGGGGTGACGCCGATCGCGGCCGCGTCGTCGATCCATCCCGGGCGAAGCTCGCTCACCGGTCGATCGGTCTTGCGGTGACGAGTATCCGCCGCCGCCTCACGAGTGAGCGCGGCCTTCTCCCACATCGTTGGATCCCGGCCCTCACGGGCAAAGAACTCGGCGACCTTGCCAGTGAGCGCGTGGTCGACCTGCGCGGCCCTTTTGGAGAACAGTTCGAGCAGGTCCGGAGGGACGCCGGCGATCTCGGCCTGGCCTTTGACGATCTCACCGAAAGCCACCCCGAACCGCGACGTCAACTCGGCGCGCAGCACCGACTGGTAGATCCCGCCCAGGGTGCGTTGGTAGCGCTTCAACATCCGGGCGTCCAGCGCCAACCAGCGACCATCGCCGGTCTGGACCTTGGACGAGATCACCAGATGGGTGTGCAACTGCGGATCATCCGCTCGACTCGTGGTCTGACGGAACCCGGCAACCATCAAGCCCTGCGACTCGAGATGCAGACGGCCACCATTCGAGCGGACGCGTGTCGTCGATCCGAACCGTTCAAGGTGAGACAACACTGCCTGGACCGCAACATCATGGGCCTCGAGGAAACCGACGTCACCGGTCAAACCCCACAACACACTCACCGACTTCGGAGCGGACACTGTCGCGTCGAACCCGGCCACCGCACGGATCACCTTCCCGTTCGCCAACACCCGATCCACCAACCGCATACCGAGCGGATCGTCGGTGACCGGATCGCGGCCCGACAACATCCGCTCCAACGCTTCAGTCGACACAACACCGTTGAGACCGAGCAGATCGGCCTGTCTGCCGGCCCACAGGCCCGGGACCTCCTCAGGCGCGTCCGTCAAGTACTTCGTGTAATACCGGGCCGTCGCCGCCGCAGTCGACGCGTACAACGTCGTCACGCGGATCACCACACACCCCAAACCGCGGGCACCTGTCTGTTCTTTCTGGGGTGTGTTCTTTCTGGGGTGTGCTCTGACTGAGGTCCTCGATCGGTCGGCCATGGGTCAGTCCGAACCGAGCAGGGACAGCTGAGCGCGATCGGTTGCGGGGGACTTGCGTGCCGGCGTACGCGACACAGTCGCGTCGGGAGTCACGTTCGCATCGCGTTGTGGGATGAGTTGGACGATGTGACCGGTGGTCACGTACTCGTGCAATGCGAACTTCGGCACGCGCAGGAGGTCGCCGAGTCGCAGGACTGGCAGGCCTTGGATGCCGCCGCTCGAGGTGTAGGTCGCAGCCAACTCGTAGGCTTTCGACCGGCCGATGCGCAACACGCGTGCGGCCTCGTCGATGGTCAACATGATCGGCAGTGCGTCCCACTCATCGATCGGCTCGTCCATACAACCCTCCCCCACCCTCCACCACCAGTACGGGAAACGAACACCGCCAGAAGGGTGAATCGAACCCGGCGGGCTCGTCGGCGCGTCAACGGTCTGCGTGGTCTGCTGCTCGCTTCGCCGGGCTTCGATTGGCTTGCTCATGAATGGCCCTCCACCAACACATGCCTCGCGAAATCGGATTTCGTGACGGGCTTGTGTTCAACAACGGGGACGTGAGGCCGGCAACGGGGAACGACGTCGCGAGTCGTCACTGATTACAGAGCACGAAACGGGCCGGGCGCACCAAGAAATCTCGACACCAGGCGCGCTCGAACGGGCCCGTGCGCGGGCCGTCGTGGACACGTCAGCACCACGTGGACTCGCCCCGCTCTGTTGGCGGGATGTGAGATCTACGAAGGCGCTTGGGTGAGGCGATCGACGATCGATTGTCGGCTTTGGGGGAGGGCGTGGGCGTAGACGGTCATCAGCATCTCGGGGCTGTGGCCGAGGATGTCGGCGATAGCCCGAAGCTCGCCGATGTCCTTCGCATTGTTGACCATGTGGGTGGCGGCGGTGTGGCGCAGCCCGTGCGACGTGAGGCGAGGGATGTCGGCCCTTTCCACGAGTAGTGCGAGCGATCGGTCGTATGCGCGGGGGAGAACGTAGCGGCCGTGACGGGTCGAGATGATGACGTCGTTGTCCTCCCAGTCGGGGCCGGCCAGGAGGCGCTCTTCGGCTTGTTCTGCCCGGCGGCGGACCAACGCTCGGACTGTCTCGCTTGAGAGCGGAACGAGGCGCCGTGACCGCACGTTCTTCGCGTCACCGAGCACGGCGCCGCGGTTGACGGCCACGAGGCTCTCGTCGATGCGCAGGGTGCGGCCGTTGATGTCGAGGTCGTCCCAGCGGAGGGCGAGTACCTCGCTGCGGCGAAGGCCGTAGAGGACTCCGAGCTGAAATCCGACCGCCCATCGATGGTCTGCGACGACGTCGAGGAATCGCTCGACGTCGGACGCTTCCCAGGCCTGTATCTCTTTGACCTTCACTGGTTTGGCGACGGTTCTCGGCAACGGCACGCGTGCTGCGGGACTTCGCGGGATGAGTCCTTCTTCGACAGCATCCGAGAGTGCGGCTCGCAGCACGTTGCGGCAAATCTGGACGCTCCGTCGCGAAAGCTTCCCGCCGTCGGCGAGCATGTTGATCCAGCGCGAAACGTCATCGCGGTCGAGGCGAGACAGCGGGATCGCGCCCAACTCGCTCTCGATATGGGGGATCGCCCACCGATACTGCTCACGCGCTTTCGGGGCGATGTCGGACTTGCTCTCGACGTATCTGCGCACGAGCCAACTGACCGTGCCCCGCTCGGTACTGCGTTCGTTCGCTCGGAACTCGCGAGCGGCGGCCAACGCGGTGCGTTGTGATGCGTACGTACCGATTTGTCGAGGTCGCTCTTTGCCGGTCGCGGTGTCGATTCCGTCGATGCGAACGGTCCACTTGTCGCGCTGTTTGCGAACGGTCGGCTGCCCGACGGCTTTCCAACTCACGTATCACCTCCGGAGTTTGCAGCGCTGACCCCGATACATGTCCGATACATCGAGTGATCAGCCGCTTACGGTGATCACATCGTACCAGGTCACAGAGTCGGAATGAGAGGATTTGAACCTCCGACCCCCTGCTCCCAAAGCAGGTGCGCTACCAAGCTGCGCCACATTCCGTTGAATTCCGGACGGCGGGTGATGGCCGCTGCCCGGGACATGAGCGTAACCGGGTCGGGGCCGGGTCGACACCGGGTTTGTCGCTCGGCGTGCTCACGAGGCCCGAACCTTGTGGGACTTTCGGCCCTGCACGTCGATCCGTGCCGCGTCGTACTGTTCAACATGACTCACGAGCTTCGTACTCTTCCCGTTGGCGCGAGCGTCTGGGAGGAGGATCTGCACCGGTTGCTGACGTCTCACGTCGTGTCCGAGCGGGCTCTGCTCGACGAATACGTCGAGACCTCGCGGACCACCGGTTCGCAGGCCTTGGCCTACATCGTCGACCTCTTGATCGAGGACGAACGTCGCCACCATCGGATCTGGCTCGACCTCGCCGACTCGTTGTGCGTCGATGCTCGGCTCCTCGACGAACCGACGGCGATCCCCGCAGTCGATTTCAATCCGAGCAACGCCGATCGGGTGCTGGCGATCACGAAGCGGTTGCTCGCCAGCGAGCGCGAGGACATCCGCCAACTTCGCAAGGTTCACAAGGCACTCGAGTCCGTTCACGACACGACCCTGTGGGGCTTGTTGGTGGAGTTGATGGAGCACGACACCAAGAAGCACATCGCCATCCTGCGCTTCGCCAACCATCGGGCACGTGCCGCGAAGCGGCGCTGAAGGCACCGTTCTCGTCACTCAGAGGTAGCCGCGACTGTCCCACGGTAGGTCGGCGGCGGAGATGCGACGACCCGACACCAGCCTGGGGGTGAGGTGGACGACTCGCCCCTTGCGTCCGGCCCACGACGAGGCGGTGGTCTCGACGCCTTCGGCGACGACGGCGGCCCCTTGGATCATCACGCTCCAACCCGTTCGATGGAACGGGTCGATGAAGTCGACTTGGAACGTCACCTCGCTGTCGGCGAGCGCGCTGAGCTTCGAGCCGTCATTCGTCGTGAACACCACGACGTCGCCTTCGACCACGTAGTTGACCGGAACGACGTGTGGTGCACCGTTGAGACCGTTCACTGCGATCCGACCGACAGGCAACGTGCCGACGAGGAACCAACACTCCGAACGGCTCATCTCCTCGAACACGGCGTCGTCGGTTGAATCGTCGCTCAGCCCGGGCATCACGTGCCGTGGGTCGACACGGAGATGTCGATCACGTCGACGAACGGATCATGCGCACGAACCGCGGCGCGAGCGCGATCGGCCAGGGTCGCCCGTTCTGACGGCGTCCGCGAGTCCGGCGTCTTCACGTCGACCCACACACGCGCGCTGAACTTCAACACCTCAACGGTCTTCGCCTGATCGGCCAATGCGGCGCGCACGACGGCTGCGTACGCAGCTTCGATCCGATCCTGTCCACTCGCCACAGCACGGGCGACGACCCTGTCCACGTCTTCGGCTTCGACGGTGGTGTTCGGATCCATCCGGACCACCGGCACGTGGTGCCGCTCGGCGCACACGGCGCCCATCTCGGCCAACGTGTCCGGCGAACCAACGGCACGCGTGACGACGACGAGATCGACGGTGCCATCGAGCGGACAGCTGGCGGGCCGTCTGACGCTTCGACACGAGGTGGCGTCTTCATCGTCGACGCATGACACCAGTTCGTGCCCGGCCGCGGTGAGCGCCGCGTTGACTGTTCGTGCATTGCCTGCCTCTGCTTCGACCACAAGGAGTTTCATGCCTTCATTGGACCTTTCGCCGACACCCGCGCGGTAGGGCCGAAGGTCCCGCCGGATCGAGACGATCGACTGACATCGATGGGTGCCGATGACGTTTGGCCCTGGCGAATGATGTGCAATCCGGCGAAGCTTCACCCATGACCGCATCAGCGAAGCTCATCGATCTCGCGCCGGCCGAATGCCGCCAGTTGCTCACGGATCACTCTTTGGGTCGGATTGCCTTCGTCGTCGCCGGCGACCCGATGATCCTTCCCGTGAACTACGTGTTCGTCGAAGATCGCATCGCGTTCCGGACGGACGAGGGCGAGAAACTGATGGCGATCCCGATGTCTCGCGTCGCGTTCGAGATCGACGGGCACGACGGTGGTTCGGCATGGAGCGTCGTCGCGCGCGGTCATGCTCGCGAGGTGACGACGGCACTCGGTGCGATGTACGAAGGGCTGCGCAGTTCGCTCGTGCCGCTGGAAGCGCCCGGCGCAAAGTTGCACTGGATCGCGATCGAGATCAGTGAGCTCACCGGACGCGCCATCCGCTGACAGGCTCGCGACCCGAGCCAGGTGCTCAGGACGCAGTGATCTGCCGAGTCAAGGTGGCCGGGAGCAGCCGATCCACATCAGCGACTCGGCACAAGCCCGTCCCGCTGTTCAGGACCGCCGCACTCCCGGCGGCAACACCGCATCGGACTGCCTCGGCAAGCGACCTTCCGCACGCGAGCGAGTACGCGATCCCGCCGACCATCGAATCGCCGGCGCCGATCGTGCTCAGGACCTCCACCGTTGGCGCTCGAACGAACGTCGACGGCCCGTTCCGCTCGACGAGGACCGCGCCCTCCTCGCCGATGGACACGGCGATTGCGTCGCACCGGCTGCGCTCGAGGATCTCTCGTGTTGCCCGCTCGATCTCGGCGATGCCATCGAGGTCGCGATTGACGAGCGATCGCAACTCGTTCACGCTCGGCTTGACCAGCGCGATCCGGGCAGCGAGTGCGGCCGCGAGAGCCGGGCCCGAGGTGTCGACGATCAAGGGAACGCCCATTGGCAACAGCCGATCGGCAAGCAATGCATAGATGTTCGCCGGCACGCCCTCGGGAACGCTGCCGCTTGCCACGACGCACGCGGCGCCGCGTGCAGCGTCCACGGTTGCGTCGATGCACCGATGCCATTCGGCGCTCGTCAGGCTGTCGCCGTGCTCGACGAACCGGAACTGCTTGCCCGTCGAGCGTTCGACCACGCTGAAGTTCTGCCGGGTCCCCGAACGTGTGCGGATCCGTCGCAGCCCCACGCCGTGGCGGCGAAGCGACGTGGCCACCTGCGAGCCGACGTGGCCACCGAGCGCGGCGACTGCGATCGAGCTGCCGCCCAGAGCGTGCACGACGCGCGCAACGTTGACACCGCCGCCGCCTGGATCCATCTGTGGGTCGTCACACCGCAGCTTGTGCCACGGTTCGATCGAGTCGACAGACGTCGAGACGTCGAGCGCTGGGTTCAGGGTCAGCGTGACGACGATGGGTGGCTGCGGTTGATGCACCTCGCCATTGTGTGCCTTCGCGCATCGTCCGACGAGAGCCGAAGGTCACCAGCGACAGCTGCGAGCACCTGTGGTCATCGGCCGGCAGCGAGGCGTTCCACGTTGGCGAGCAAGCGCTGCACGTCGTCGGCGTCGATGTACCGCGCGATGCCGGCACGAATCACGCCGCCCGAGTCGGCGAGACCGAGCTGGTCGACGACTTCGACTGCGTAGCTGTGACCGTCCCACACGGCGATCTTGTCGTTGGCCAATGCGACCGCCGCGTCGGCGGGATGCACGCCGTCGATGGTCCACGCGGCTGTGGGTGTGCGTCCCGTCAGGCCGTCGACTCCCCACACGTGGACACCGTTGATCGACTGCAGGCCGGAGAGCAGGGGAGCGAAGATCTCCAGCTCGGCGGCGGCGATCTGCTCCATGCCTTCCTCGCTGAGGAACCGAGCTGCAGCTTCGATGCCGGCGATCGCTTCGAAGTTGGGCATGCCCGTCTCGAAACGACGCGGGCCCGAATCGGCGGCGGGGCGCACCTTGAACACGGGCAATTCATCGAGCAGGTCGGGTTGCATCCACAACACACCCGAGTGTGCGGCGTACCACTTGTACGGCGACGTGACGAGTGCGTCGCAGCCGAGTTCCGTGATGTCGATTCGGTGGTGCGGAGCCCACGCGACTGCGTCGATGTAGACGCGCGCACCGACGGCATGCGCGGCGCCGATGATGGGCGCATGGTCGGGGACGGTGCCGAGCAGGTTCGAGGCCCCGCAGATCGCGACCCACTTCGTGCGTTCGTCGATGAGATCGATCACGTTCTGCACGGGCAGCGTGCCGGTCACCGGATCGAACGGCGCAAGGACGTGCTCGGCGCCCGACTGGTCGCAGGCCTTGCGCCACGGGGTGATGTTCGCGTCGTGATCGAGTCGCGTGCCGACGACTCGATCACCGGGCTTCAGCGTTGCGGCGATGGCTCGCGTGATCGCGAACGTGATCGACGTCATGTTCGGACCGAAGCAGACGCCCGCCGGGTCGGCGTTGAACAGCTGGCCGATGGCAGCGCGTGTGCGGTCCATCAGTGCATCGCACGCCTGGGCGGCGGCGAACGGCCCACCGCCGCAGCCGTTGAGGCCGTTCGACATCCAGTCCGTCATCGCCTGGATCGTGACATCGACCATCTGCGTGCCGGCCGGCGCGTCGAATCGAGCCCAACCGTCGCGGACGCCGGGGAATCGATGACGAAGACTGGGGTAGCTCATCCGCTCAGCCTGCCAGATGGTCGCGCCTGCGCGCCGGACGAACCCGGTTCGTAGAGTTGCTCCATGAAGTACACCAAGCTCGGCTCGACCGGCCTCGACGTCTCCGCCATCTGCCTCGGCTGCATGAGCTACGGAGTTCCAAGTCGCGGCAACCACGAATGGACACTCGACGAAGAGGCCAGCCGGCCGTTCATCCAGCGATCGGTCGAGGCCGGCATCAACTTCTTCGACACGGCCAACGTGTACTCCGACGGCACCAGCGAAGAGATCGTCGGCAAGGCACTGGCCGACTTCGCCAACCGTGACGAGATCGTGATCGCCACGAAGGTGCACGGTCAGATGCACGCCGGCCCCAATGGCAGCGGGTTGTCGCGCAAGGCGATCATGAGCGAAGTCGATGCCAGTCTGCGGCGGCTCGGCACCGACTACATCGACCTCTACCAGATCCACCGCTGGGACCGGAAGGTGCCGATCGAGGAGACGATGGAAGCGTTGCACGATGTCGTCAAGTCCGGCAAGGCGCGCTACATCGGTGCATCGTCGATGTACGCGTGGCAGTTCAGCAAGGCTCAATACGTCGCTGAACGTCACGAGTGGACCAAGTTCGTCACGATGCAGAACCACTACAACCTCCTCTACCGCGAGGAAGAACGCGAGATGTTGCCGCTGTGCAAGGACCAGGGCATCGGCGTGATTCCGTGGAGCCCGCTCGCCCGTGGTCGCCTGACCCGAGACCTCGACACGACGACCGAGCGCAGCGAGACCGATCTGTTCGGCTCGACGCTCTACCGTTCGGCGGACAACGAGATCATCCAGCGCGTCGCAACGATCGCCGAGGCCCGCGGCGTGTCACGCGCGCAGGTTGCCCTGGCGTGGGTGGCCAAACACGCGACGGTGTCGGCGCCGATCATCGGTGCGACCAAGATGCAACACCTCGACGATGCGATCGCCTCGATCGATGTCGTGCTGACGGCCGACGAGATCAAGCAACTCGAAGAGCCGTACACCCCGAAGGCGGTCGCCGGCTTCTGACGCAGGCGAGTCTCAGCCCTTGGCGTCGGACCATAGTTCGATGACGCTGATGTCGGCGACGAATCTCACGGGCGCGCGCCCGGACCAGCGCGCGGCTGCTTCCTGAAGGCAGTCGTCGAGCAGGCGGGCCGTGTCCGCGGCCGCCTCGGCCGGCGCGTGGACGAGCAGTTCGTCGTGGAGGCAGAGCACGATCTTCGTGTCGAGCGCAGTCGCTCGAGCCCGCACGGTCACCGCCCAGGCCTTGAACAACTCCGCCGCCGCACCTTGGACGACTGCGTTGCGCGCATAGCGCCCGCGTCCTGCTTCGGCCGCGCGTTCGTCGGCCGCCGCGGTGTCGGTCAGCGACGGCGGGATGTCGTACATCCGAAGCAGCCGTCCTCCGTACGTCCGCAGCTCCCGCCCGTGGCGGCCGGCCTCATCGCTGTCGCGGAGGTACTGCATGGCAACCGGATACGCGGACTCCAAGCCGCGTAAGGCCTGGCCCGCGGCACCCGACGTCTGCCCGTACATCGCCGCGAGCACGGCGACCTTGGCGACTGCCCGCTCGACACCGAGTCGCTTCGCCACCGGCGCGTACAGGTCATTGTCCTGCGTCGCCTTGGCCAGCGCCGCGTCGCCGGAGACCGCGGCGAGAACACGCGGTTCGATCTGCCCCAGATCGGCGCGCACGAAGAGATGTCCCGGCTCGGCGACCACGGCCGGGCGAAGGTCGGCCGGCATGTTGTGCAGTCCCGCTTGCGCCGTCATCCGTCCCGCTGCTCCGTCGCATCCCGTCCACGCGCCGCGGAGCCGACCGTCGGGTCCGACATGAGTGTCGAGCCACGAATAGCCGAACGTGGTGTCGATGCGTTCTGCCTTGCGCCAGTTGAGGAGGGCATCGACCAGCGGGTGCTGATCGCGATACTGCTCGAGCCGCCACGCTCGGGTGTCGCTCACGTCGAGGCCGACGCGGCGCAGCAGACTGCGCACGTTGGTGGGGTTGCGGAGATCGATGTCGTCGCTGGCGATTGCGTGGCGCAGGACAGCGTCGTCCCGAAGCCGGCGAGCGGCAGTGACATCGTCGGGGGAGCGCGGGCGGGGACCGACGAAACCCTCGATGATCCGTTCGGCGACGGCGACATCGAGCGGCAGGCCGTCGTTCTCCAGTTCGACGCAGAGCAGTTCGGCGGCCGATTCGGATCGTGACGTTGCCCGCGCATCACCGCCGACGCGAATCGCGCCGAGTCGTGTGTTCTGCAACGCTGCCGCCTCGAGCGCCAACGACGCCCACCGAGCCATCCGTTCGGCTGTCGTCGCCCATCCGCCGCTGGCCCATTCGGGGCGAATGTGACCGTCCGGCCGAATTGGGTCCTCGAAGTCGGTGCCCTCGTCGCCGGTGCCGCCGAGCAGATCGAGCTGCCCCATCACCGGGATCGTGCCGGTCGGCAGGTCGTGGAGCTTGGCCCAGATCCGTTGTGGATCAACGCGCCAACCGCCGAACACGAGACGATGGACAGCCGCCAGGTCCATGCATGTCGACACGCGTACCCCGGATGCGTCGAGCGCGCGAGCAGTGTCGTTCGACCACCACAGCCACCGTGGGCGGATTCGTTCGTCGATGAGGCGGATCGCCTCGGCGACGTCGTCGAACTCGGCGGCGATCGACGTCGTCGACGTCGCGAGTCCGAGCGTTCTGGCCGAGCCGAGCGTCAACGCGAGGAGATCGCCTCGACTGACGCCGGCCTCGGTCACCGCGGCAACGAGATCGGGACCGTTGCGGACGATGACCGTCGCAGGTGAACCCGTGCCGGAGCTCAACGTGACGTCGGGCCTATCGGCCGATGGCAACGGTGAAGGGCGCAGGGTCGAGGTACTCCTCGAGTCGCGTCACCTTGCCGTCGCTGACGTAGACGCGGAGTGCAGCGGGCATGCTCAGATCGCCGCCCGCGCCGGTGCCGCGGAGGACGTGCTGCTGCCAGAAACCGTCGTCGAGGATCGTGCGCCGGATCTCGTCGTAGCGGAACCCGGGGAGCAGACGATGCATCGCCGCCAGGGTCTTGCCGTTCTGCACCGGGGTCTGGTCGATGTTGTCGAAGTTGTGCCAGATGGTCGCCCCATCGGCGTAGATCGAGATCACCGCGTCGACATCGCCGGCCAGGATCGCATCGATGAACTGCTGGGCGAACGCGTCGATCTCGGCATGGCTCATGCTGCTCGTCATGAGCGCAGTCTTAACACACGACGTCACTCCGCGTTGGCCCCTGCCGAGGTCCAGGCAGACTGTCGAAATGCTTTCACCCATTCTGTCCCCCGAGGTCGCCGAGGCGGTTGCATCGGGCTCGCCGGTCGTGGCCATGGAGTCGACGATCTTCTCCAACCTCGGCCTGCCCTCGCCGTTCAATGCCGATGCGTTGACACGTTGCGTGGCAGCCGTGCGCAACGGGGGCGCTGTGCCGGCCATCACCGCAGTGCTCGACGGAGTGCCACGAGTCGGACTCGACGAGTCCGAGCACGAGCGGATCCTCGGTGAAGCCCACAAGGCTGCCGAACGCGACCTCGCCGTCGCCGTGGGGCTGCGTTGGTCGTTCGGAGCGACGACCGTGTCGGCTTCGGTTGCGCTCGCCGCTGCCGCCGGCGTCACGGTGTTCGCGACCGGTGGTATCGGTGGCGTGCACCGCGGCGCCGAGATCACGGGCGACATCTCAGCCGACCTCGATGCTCTGGCCCATCATCCCGTCGTGACGGTGTGCGCCGGTGCGAAGGCGTTTCTCGACCTCGCCCGAACCCTCGAATACCTCGAGACGGTTGGTGTCCCGGTGCTCGGATGGCAGCACGAGTGGCTTCCCGCGTTCTACACCCGCAACTCTGGGCTCCGAGTCGCCCATCGCGTCGAGAACGCCGATCAGGTGGCCGCGATCTACGCCAACCGCAGCCGTCCCGCCAGCGGCATCCTCGTGACCGTTCCGATCCCCGAGGCCGACGAGCTGGACGCGACGCTGCTCGACGGCATCCTGCAGCAAGCATTGACGGACTGCGCGGCTGCCGGAATCGTCGGCGCTGCGATCACGCCGTTCGTCCTCGGTCGGATCGCCGAGGCCACCGCAGGCCGCAGCATCCCGGCCAACCTCGCGCTCGCCGAGAACAACGCTGGTGTCGCGGCTGAGATCGCGGTCGCTATGTCGCGAGCTTCTGCCTGACCCGCTGCAGGAACTCGGTCCGCGTCGCCTCGGCGGCGCGATCGATGTTGTAGAGCGCGATCCATTGCGTCCGGCAACTGCGGGCACACAACACCCGCAGCGAGCGCGTGACGGTTCGCTTGCCGGCCTCGCCCTCGAGCGCGTTGATGAACTTCGTCGAACCGTGTGACGTCACGACGGTGATGCGGCGGATGTTGCGCAGTCCCGGCTGCAGCCGTGTGGCGCCTTCGGGCAAGGTCCACGCCACATCCTGCACGAGCACGCGGTCGAACCATCCCTTCAGCATCGCCGGCTGCCCGGACCACCATGTCGGGTAGACGAAGACGATGCTCTCGCACCAGCGCAAGGCCTCGGCGTGCGTGGCGATGTCGGGCTTCGTCTCCGGTGGCGCGAGGTGGTTGGCATGTTCGCCCAACGACAGCACCGGGTCGAAGTTCTCCGCATAGAGATCGATCGTTCGGACATCGTGCCGGCCGGCCATGAGACCGTCCAGCGCCGCGTCGCGTGCGGCGGCGGTGAACGATGTCGGTTCGGGATGGCAGTACACCACGAGCGTTCTCACAGTGCCGCCATCCGCTTCTCGACCGATGTCAGGAACTCGCCGCGTTGCGTCTCGGTGGTTGCATCCATGCCGTACAGCGGTAGCCATGTGCGCCGAGTGCGCAGCCCGGTGTTGAGCCGCAGCGCCCGGAGCAGGATCCGCCGACCGTTGTCGTTGATCGCCTTCACGTGCCCGCGTGGCGATCCGTAGGTGCTGATGCCGACGATGCGACGGACCGACTTCAGGCCCGGACGGACCTTGCCGTCGGCATCGAACACGAATGCGACACCGGGCACCATCGTCTTCTCCAGCCAACCCTTGAGCATCGCCGGCATACCGCTCCACCAGGTCGGATAGACGAAAACGAGCATCTCGGCGCCGGTGATCGCGGCCACAGATCGCGCCACGAGCGGATCCAGGATCGGTTGGTCACCGTGATACGCGTGGCGCTCGTCGTGCGTCATCGCGGGCTGGAATTCCATCGCATACAGGTCGAGCACGGTGACGTCGTGGCCGGCTCGCTCGAGGCCGCGTACGGCCGCGGCCGCCGCGGCGTGGGTGAAGCTGTCCGGGTTCGGATGCGTCACCACGACGACCGTTTTCATCGCGGCGACGTTACTGCCGCTGCGGCCCAAGGGTGCGGTGTACGGAACCGGACGACGCTCGGATGAGTGACGTTCACCCACCGGTGTGTTGCATCCGCCGACCCCTCTCGTCCCGAACAACTGCCGTGAACCAAGCAACCCCCACAGCGACGATCTCACGCTCGTCGTCGATCGCCTCGGGATTGCTGTCGGCTGCAGCCGCGCTCGGCGTCGGCGAGCTGACCGGTGGCGCAGTCAGCAACTGGCAGTCGCCAGTGGTCGGCGTCGCCACGGCGATCATCGACCGGGTGCCGCGCTCGGTGAAGGAGTTCGGCATTCGCCGGTTCGGGACCAACGACAAGCTCGCCCTCATCATCGGCATCCTCGTGCTGAGCGTTCTGTTCGGCGCGGTGCTCGGACTCGTCGCCCGACGGCGCCAGGCAGTTGCGATGTGCGGTTTCGCGGCGTTCGCGCTCGTCGGCGTGTGGGGCTCGCAGCACGCCATCACCTCGACCGTCAGCGGCATCATCCCCAGCATCCTGGCCGGAGCTGCGGGGATCGGTTCGCTCTGGTTCCTCGTGCGTGTCGCCGCCGGGCACCCCGCGGTGGCGGCCGAGACAGGCGCTGACGTGGTCGCACTCGACGAGGGCGCTCCCGCGATGGTGGTCCCGACGACTCGCACTCGCCGCTCGTTCCTTGCTGCCGGCGCCGGTCTGGCCGTCGTTGCCGGAGCAACCGCCGCTGGTGGGCGAGCGCTGCGCAGCCGCTTCAGCGTCGCCGCCACCCGCAGGTCGATCACGCTGCCGGCGCCCGCCAAGCCTCTGGCTCAAGCTCCATCGGCTGTCATGTCCGATGTGCCGGGCGTCAGCAGCTTCTATACGACCAACGCCGACTTCTACCGCATCGATACCGCGGTCGAGGTGCCCCAGATCAACCCCGACAGTTGGGAGCTGCGTATCCATGGCATGGTCGACAGGGAGATCCGCATCTCGTATGCCGACCTGTTGAAGCGGCCGATGATCGAAGAGGACATCACGCTCACCTGCGTGTCGAACACGGTCGGCGGCCATCTGCTCGGGACGGCTCGATGGCTGGGCGCGTCGTTGAAGGACCTCCTCGCCGAGGCCGGCGTCCACCCCGATGCCGACCAGATCGTCGGTCGCTCGATCGACGGTTGGACGTCGGGCTTTCCACTCGAGTCGTTGGATGGTCGGCCGGCGCTGCTCGCCGTCGGCATGAACGGCGAGCCACTGCCACTCGAGCACGGGTTCCCGGTGAGAGTCATCGTGGCCGGCCTGTACGGATACGTCTCGGCCACCAAGTGGATCACGGAGATCGAGGTGACCCGCTTCGACGCCTACGACGCCTACTGGGTCAAGCGTGGCTGGTCCGACCGCGGTCCCATCAAGACCCAATCACGCATCGACACGCCGCGAGTGCTTGCCAACGTCGCGCCCGGCACGGTGAACATCGGCGGGGTCGCATGGGACCAGGCGGTCGGCATCTCCAAGGTCGAGGTCAAGATCGACGACGGCGAATTCGCCGTCGCAACGCTGGCCGATCAACTCACCATCAACACCTGGCGGTTGTGGTCGATGCAGTGGACCGGTGCAACGACGGGTCGACATCGCATCACGGTGCGGGCCACCGACGCCAACGGAGTCGTCCAGACCGACGAGCGCGCCGACCCGTTCCCCAACGGCGCCAGCGGATGGATGTCCATCTTCGTCAACGTCGGCGGATGAACACAACAGATCTCGCCCATCTCCGGATGGACGGAAGCGGCACGGCTCAGCGTGAACCGTGGCGGGTCCTCGGACCAACCCGAAGCAGTCCCAACAACGAATCCCCCCCAACCATGAAGGGAATACCGATGAAATCAACCCGACTCGTACGAGGAGCATTCGTGCTCGCCTCGTTGTCACTGGTGGCCGCCGCGTGCGGCAGCGACTCCAAGGATGCAACCAAGGTCACCACGGCCGCCAGTGCGGCACCTGCCGCATCGACGCCGGCTTCGTCCGCAGCCGTCGACTCGTCGAAGATCTGCGATGCCGATGGCCTCGTCAAGGCCGTTCAGGGTGGTGCCAAGGCGGGCACGCTCGAAGGCATGGCCAACGATCCGGTGGCCACCGCTGCCTCGAACAACCCTGTGCTGACCACGTTGGTCACGGCCGTCAAGGCTGCCGGTCTCGTCGACACGCTGAACAGCGCCGAGAAGCTGACGGTTTTCGCCCCGACCGACTGCGCATTCGCCAACCTCGATCCGGCGACGCTGAAGGCTGCGCTGGCCGACCCGACCGGTCTGCTGACCAAGGTCCTCGGCTTCCATGTGATCGCCGGCCAGCGTCTGTCGGCTGCCGATCTGGCCAAGAGCACCTCGCTGAAGACTTTCACCGGTGAAGAGCTCAGCGTGTCGTCAGCGAATGGCGTCATCACCGTCGGCGGACAAGCCAAGGTGCTCGTGCCCGACATCCAGACGGCCAATGCGACCGTGTTCCTCATCGACAAGGTGATGATCCCGCCGTCCGTCAGTGGCGCTGCCACGGCTGATTCCACGGCCGGCTCGACGATGACGTCGGACTCGACCGCGACCTCCGATTCGATGGCCCCGTCAGCATCGTCGACCGGTTCGTCCGCCGTGGCTGCTGATTCGTCGAAGATCTGCACCAAGGACGCGATCGTCGCTGCCGTTCAGGGTGGTGCCAAGGCGGGCACGCTCGAGGGCATGGCCAACGATCCGGTGGCAACGGCCGCTTCGAACAACCCCGTGCTGACCACGTTGGTCACGGCTGTCAAGGCTGCGGGCCTCGTCGACACGTTGAACAGCGCGGAGAAGCTGACCGTGTTCGCCCCGACCGACTGCGCATTCGCGGCGCTCGATCCGGCGACGTTGAAGGCTGCGCTGGCCGACCCGACCGGTCTGCTGACCAAGGTCCTCGGCTTCCATGTGATCGCCGGCCAGCGCCTGTCGGCTGCCGATCTGGCCAAGACCACAGAGCTCACCACCTTCACCGGGGCGAAGCTCTCCGTCAGCGTCAAGGGTGACGTCATCACCGTCGGTGGCCAGGCGATGGTCATCGTCGGCGACATCCAGACCGCCAACGCAACCGTGTTCCTCATCGACCACGTGATGATCCCGCCGGCGAGCTGATCGCTCGAAGCGCACTCCGTCGCAGCCCTCTCGGTCCTCGGACCGGGAGGGCTGTTCCGCGTCCGGTCAGCGTCTGGTCAAACCGTGATCGGCTGCAGCTCGGTGAGGGTCTCATCCAGCGCGGAGAGCGCTGTTGCGAGCTGATCGTCGGTGAGTGCGAGGCTGAGGTTGATCATCCCGCGCGCCGCCGTGTACACACCGCGCTCGTACAGGCCGAGGAAGAGCAGCTCTTGCAGTGACGCGTCGCGGGCGGCGGCCTCGGTGCCGTTGGTCGGAGCAGCGGCAAGGGCGTGCAGCGACATCATCGACCCGTACCCGCTGACGCTGACCGGCAGGTGGTGGCGGGCGATCACGGACGCGACGTTGGCTCGGAACTCATCACCGCGTGCGGTGTGTGCGACGGCGGCCTCGGAGGTGTAGATGTCGCGCAACACGACCACGCCGGCGGCCATCGTCGCGACGTTGTTGTTGAACGTGCCGGCATGGCTGATGTAGCTCGAACGAGTGGTGTCGAACTGGTCGAGCAGCGCGGCGCTGCCGCCGAACGCGCCGAACGAGAACCCGCCGCCGACGTACTTGCCGTACGTCGTGATGTCGGCCTGCGCACCGCGCAACGCAGCGAGACCGCGCGGACCGTGCCGTGACGTCATCACTTCATCGGCGATGCAGACCGCGCCGGCGCGACGGGCCGCAGCGAAGATCCCGGTGAGGAAGTCGGCGTCGGCGGGGATGCATCCGCCCGAGCCCAGCATCGGCTCGATGATGACGGCCGCGAGTTCTGCGCCGTGTTCGTCGATGAGCGCCTGCGTGCCGGCAAGATCGTTGTACGGCGCGATCACGAAGTCGTACGGCGCGTTCCAGGGCGCAGCGCCACTGGCGAAGTACAGCACGCCGCCGTGGTATCCACCGTGGAACACCAACAGCTTGCGCCGGCCGGTGTACTGGATCGCGGTGGTGATGGCCATCAGGTTCGCTTCGGTGCCGGAGTTCGTGAACCGGACGCGATCGAGTCCGAAACGAGCGCACATCAGCTCGGCGAGTTCGACCTCGTGACGGTGGACCCCGCCCACACTGACGATCTCGTCGAGCGCCCTGTTCACCGCGTCGAGCACGCGGCGTTCGCTGTGGCCGAGCAGTCCGGCGGTGTAGTCACCCAGCAGGTCGATGTAGTCGTGGCCGTCGGCATCGGTGATCGTCGCCCCGTTGCCGTGGACGAAGGTGAGTGGAAACGGGGGATGGGTGAGCACCGTGCGCGTGTGCCCTCCGGGCAGGACGGCGCGCGCCCGTTCGTGCGCCAGCCTGCTCTGTGGATTGCGATCGGCGAAGGCGTTGCGGGCTGTTGCGACGTGATCGGCGTCGAGCACTTTCATGGTCCGATACTGCCACGGGTGGCCGGATACCATCATCGGACAGTTGAGGGGGAGTTGTGGCCGATCAGGGAGATCCAGCTGAATCAGGGTGGGACGGCCTCACCGCGCGTCTCGAACGGCATCGCACGATCGCCCACGCGCAGGGCGGGCCGGAGCGGATCCAGCGCCAGCACGCGAAGGGCGCGATGACGGCGATCGAACGGGTCCTGGCGCTGCTGGATCCGGGCACGTTCCGCGAACTCGGCACGTTCACGGGGCTGGTGATCGAGGCACCGCGCGACGCACTGGTCGCCGGTCACGGTCTCATCGACGGCCGGCCGGTGCTGGTTGGCGCCGAGGACTTCACCGTGCAGGGCGGCTCGATCGGCTCGGCCGGCATGTCGAAGCGAGCCCGACTCGCGGTGCTCTCGAAGCAAGAACACGTGCCGTTGATCATGCTGCTCGACGGTGCCGGCCACCGTGTCAGCAGCCAACCCGATCGGATGCGTCCCGCACCCACCGATCTCGCCCTGCTGTCCGATCTGTCCGGCATCGTGCCGACCATCACAGTGGTGCATGGCGCCTCGGCGGGTCATGGCGCACTGACCGCGCCGTTGTGCGACTTCGTGATCATGGTCGAGGGACAGGGCCAGCTGTTCGTCGCCGGCCCACCACTCGTCGCCGCCGCGACCGGTGAGCAGATCGACAAGGAGATGCTCGGTGGCAGCGACGTCCATCTCGTGTCGGGCGTCGCTCACCTGGGCGCGGCCAACGATCTCGAGGCGCTCGCTCTCGTGCGTCAGATCCTCAGCTACGAGAACGACGCCGATGCTGTCGAACCCGACGTCGACGATTCGCTGACCGACCTGATCCCGGCCAACCAGCGCGCGCCGTACGACATGAGCCGGGTCCTGGGCGCATTGGTGGACGGTGGCTCGTTGCTGGAGGTCCAACCTCGGTTCGGTGCGTCGATCATCACGGCATACGGGCGCCTCGCGGGTGTCACCGTCGCGATCGTCGCGAATCAACCGAAAGTGCGCGGTGGCGCGCTCGATGCCGATGCCGCGGTCAAGGCGGCGCGGTTCATCGACATCGCTGCGGCCCGCAACTTTCCGCTCGTCCTGCTCGCCGACAACCCGGGCGTTCTGCCTGGTGCCGCCGCAGAGAAGGCCGGTGCGCTTCGTGCCGCGGCTGGAATGTTCGTCGCCCAGCACCGCCACCCAGGACCCAAGCTGCACGTCACGTTGCGCAAGGCATACGGATTCGGCAGCTCGATGATGGGTCAGAACCCGTACGGCGGGCAGACCGTGACGATCGCGCTGCCCGATGCCACCGTCGGCGCGATGCCGGCGCGCGGCGGCGCCGACGCAATCGGTGCCGATGACCCGACGCGGCAACGGCTCGCAGAGCTCGAACAGGGCGGTCCGTGGCGACAGGCCGACACGATGAGCTACGACGAGATCGTGCACCCCGACGACCTGCGGCAGATGTTGATCGACACACTCCGGCTCGCATCGACTCGGCCGATGCCCTCGTCGACGCGGCAGCTGGATCTTCGCCCGTGAGCTCGACCAAGCGGCCACCCGCCGGGTGGCTGTACCTCGCCGCGTTCATCACCATCGGCATGGCTCAGCAATTGCTCGGCCCTGCACTCACCTACCTTCGCGGACGCACCGGATCGACGAAGGGTGAGATCGCGATCCTGTTCGTCGCGTCGTCGATCGGCTATCTCGTCGGGTCGCTGTCGATCGGGAAGATGTACGACCGCGGGCTCGGCCATCGCGGTGTGGCGTTGGGTCTGTTCGGCATCGCCGGGTCGGTGCTGCTCATCCCGCAGACGTCGACCCGACTCGGGTTGTCGATCGTGTTCGGTCTCATCGCGATGTTCGGCGGTTTCATCGACGTCGGCGGCAACACCTTGGTCGTCTGGTATGCGAGGGGTTCGGGCTCGAACCGACTGCTCAATGCGCTGCATCTGTTCTTCGGCTTCGGCGCGCTGATCGCGCCCGTACTGGTCAACCGCTCGCTGGCGTGGACCGACGGCCTGGGCCTGGCGGCGGGCGTCGTCGCGGTGTACTCGGTGATCATCGCCGTGCTCGTGCTGGCTCACGCCGCACCGACGCACTCCGCCGATGACGAGCCGCAGCCAGTCGACATCACGCCAAGGCGAGTGCTGGCAGTGATCGGGGTGTTCTTCTTCCTCTACGTCGGCATCGAAGTCGGCTTCAGCGGCTGGATCAAGACCTACGCCGAAGGCGTGCACCTTCCGGGCGGCAACGCACCGACCATTCTCAACACGCTCTTCTTCGCGACGTTCACGCTCGGCCGGTTCCTCGCCGTGATCCTGGCCAAGCGAGTGACGCCGGGAATGATGCTGGTTGCGTCGTGCTCCTTGACGTCTGCGCTGCTCATCGTGATGATCGTCGCCAACGGGTCGCCCGCGTTCGTCTGGATCACCACCGCCTTGATCGGGCTGGCCATCGCCCCGCAGTTCGCGACCATGATCGCGTTCGTCGAGCAGCACATGGCGCTGACCGGACGGGCGACGTCGTGGCTGGTGAGTGCGGCCGGACTCGGCGGGTTGTTCCTGCCCTATCTGATCGGGCAACTGCTCGATGACTCGTCCAGTGCGATGCCCATCGTCGTCTTCTGCGGCGCAGTGCTGGCGTCGTCGTGGATCGCCGTCGTCCGCCGCGTGCTGATCGCTCATCAGCACGCTGAGGCGGCTGCAGGTCAGGTCGCCGCGCTGAGATAAGCGGGGCGTTCGCCGCCGCCGTGCACAGCCAGCGTTGCGCCGCTGACGTAGCTGGCCATCGGTGATGCGAGGAAGACGCATGCGTCGCCGATCTCGCTCGCGTACGCGATCCGGCCGAGGGGCACGGTCGCGCCGACTGCCGCGATGCCGGCCTCGTCGCCGTAGAACAGGTGCGACTGCTCGGTGCGGATCATCCCGGCGATGACGCAGTTGACGCGCACCTTCGGCGCGAATTCGACCGCAGTGGTCGCGGTGAAGTTGATCAGACCGGCCTTCGCTGCGCCGTATGCGGCAGTGTTCGGCGTCGGCCGCGTGCCGCTGACGCTGGCGATGTTCACGATCGAGCCGCCGTCGGCCTGGCCCTGCATGTGATGGTTGGCGCGCTGGCTGCAGTAGATCGCAGCAAAGAGGTTGAGCTGCACGAGGCGTTCGGTGATGCGCGGCGATGCCGACGTGGTGTCGACAACCGGCGATCCTCCAGCGTTGTTGACGAGCACGTCGAGATGGCCGTGATCCGCCACGATCGAGTCGATGAGGGCGAAGGCCGTCTCCCCATCGCGGAGATCAGCCGGCCGGAACTCCCAACCGCTGGGAAGATCGTCGACGGCTTTGCGGGCACAGACAACGACCGTCGCGCCAGCGTCCGCGAAGCGTGAGGCAATGCCGCGACCGACTCCTTTCGTGCCGCCGGTGACGAGCACCACCTTGCCCTCGAAGTCCAACGTGATCGCCATGGCGAGCAGCGTAGTCACACGAATCTGACGGTCCGTCAGATAGCCACTAAGGTCGGTCGCATGGGGATTTCCACGAACGTCGACGCGCACGGCATTGCCGAGATCGTCGTCGACTGCCCGCCTGTCAACGCGCTCACGGTCGCCGGATGGTTCGAACTCGCCGACGCGATCACCGCGGCCGGGCGATCGAAGGACACCCGGGTGGTGATCCTGCGGTCCGAGGGCAAAGGGTTCAACGCCGGCGTCGACATCAAGGAGATGCAGAACACGATCGGATTCGACGCCCTGATCGGAGCCAACAAGGGTTGCTACGCGGCGTTCGCTGCCGTCTACGAATGCGAGGTACCGCTGATCGCTGCGGTGCACGGCTTCTGCGTGGGTGGCGGCATCGGCCTGGTGGGTAACGCCGACATCATCGTCGCCAGCGACGACGCGTACTTCGGTCTGCCCGAAGTCGACCGGGGCGCGCTCGGCGCAGCGACCCACCTGTCGCGCCTCGTGCCACAACACAAGATGCGGGCGATGGTCTACACCGCAGCCACCGCGACGGCGGCCGAGCTGCAGCACTTCGGAAGCGTGTACCAAGTCGTGCCGAAGGCTGAGTTGCGCGACGCAGCGTTCGCCGTCGCTCGCTCGATCGCTGCCAAGTCACCCACCGTGATGCGAGCGGCCAAGGAATGCCTGAACGGCATCGATCTGTGGGACGTCAAGCGCAGCTATCGGTTCGAACAGGGCTTCACGTTCGAGCTCAACCTGAGCGGCGTCGCCGACGAGCTGCGCGACGACTTCGCCGGCACGAGCAAGAGCGCCCAGGCCTCGCAGCCGACTTCGTCAGAGGGAGCCACATCATGAGCCGCGACAAACGGATCACCGAAGACGACGCCGTTGCGTCGCTGCACGACGGCATGACGATCGGCATCGGCGGGTGGGGCAGCCGGCGCAAGCCGATGAGCGTGGTGCGCGCGATCTTGCGCTCGTCGCTGAAGGATCTCACGATCGTGTCGTATGGCGGGCCAGACGTCGGCCTGCTGGCCTCCGCCGGCAAGATCCGCAAGATCTTCTACGGCTTCGTGTCGCTCGATTCGATCCCGCTCGAACCCCACTGGCGGGCGGCCCGACAGGCCGGCACCATCGCCGAACCCGTCGAGTACGACGAGGGCATGTTGCAGTGGGGTCTGTATGCCGGTTCGTTGCGGTTGCCGTTCCTGCCGACCCGCGCCGGCCTCGGTTCCGGCGTGATGGATGTCAACCCGGCCCTGAAGACGGTCACCTCGCCGTACGCCGATGGCGAGGAATTGTTGGCCGTCCCAGCGATCCGTCTCGACGCCGCATTCGTGCACATGAACCGCAGTGACCAGAGCGGCAACGCCCAGTTCCTCGGACCCGACATCTACTTCGACGATCTGTTCCTCAGCGCGTGCGATCCCGGCCATCGGTACGTCAGTTGCGAGAAGATCATCCCCACCGAAGACCTCCTCAGCGAAGGCACGTTCCACACGCTGCGGATCAACCGCGGCATGGTCGACGGTGTGATCGAGGCCCCGAACGGCGCGCACTTCACCACGTGTGAGCCCGACTACGGACGGGACGAAGCGTTCCAGAAGGCGTATGTCACCGCGGCCGGAAACGCCGACGACTGGGCAGCCTTCGCGGCGCGCTTTCTGTCCGGTACCGAGAGCGACTACCAAGCGGCAGTCGAGACATGGCGTGAAGAAGCCGCAGCTGCGGCTGCGGCAGCAAAGGCGGGATCATGAGCGACACCACACTGGCCGACGTCGTCGTCATCGCCGCGGCCGAAGCGTTCCGTGGCGACGGCGAGATCTTCGCGAGCGGCATGGGCACGATCCAGATGCTCGGCGCTCGCACGGCGCGCTCGACGTTCGAGCCTGATCTGTTGATCAGCGACGGTGAAGCGTTCTTCGTCGGCAACGAATTGCCGATCGGTGGCACGAACAAGTTGGTCGAGGGTTGGATCCCGTTCCGCAGCGTGTTCGACACCGTGTGGGGCGGACGTCGCCACGTGATGATGGGTGCGAGCCAGATCGATCGATTCGGCAACACGAACATCGCCAACATCGGCCCGTTCCAGCGGCCGAAGGCACAGCTGCTCGGCGTGCGCGGCGGGCCGGGCAACACGATCAGCCACGCCGTCAGCTTCTTCATCCCGAAGCACACCGACAAGGTGTTCGTGGCCAAGGTCGACATGATCAGCGGCCTCGGCTACGACAGTGCGGCCAAGCTGAGCGAGACCGCCCAGCGTCATCATCGGTTGCCGCGAGTCATCACGAACCTCGCGGTGATGGACTTCGAGACCCCCGATCATTCGATGCGTCTCGTCAGCGTCCATCCCGGTGTGTCGGTGGCCGATGTCCAGGCCGCGACCGGCTTCGATCTCGTGATCGATGGTGACATCCCCGAGAGCCGCGCACCGACGGCTGAGGAGCAGGTCGTGATCGACCGTCTCGATCCGCGTGGCCTCCGCCATCGCGAAGTCTCGGCGGGCTGACGGTGCACGCACGACTGAACACCCGACTGTGTGAGCTGGTCGGCATCGAATATCCCATCGTGCAGACCGGCATGGGCTGGGTCGCTGGTCCGAAGCTGGCCAGCGCGACGTCCAACGCCGGCGGGCTCGGCATCATCGCCAGCGCGACGATGGACTTCGCTCAGTTGAAGACGGCGATCGCCGAGGTCAAGAGCCGCACGAACAAGCCGTTCGGCATCAACCTGCGCGCGGACTCCGCCGACGTCGGCGACCGGATCAAGTTGATGATCGACGAGAAGATCCGCGTTGCGTCGTTCGCCCAGGCGCCCAAGGAAGCGCTGATCTCACAGTTGCACGATGCCGGCATCCTCGTCATCCCGTCGATCGGGGCCAAGCGCCACGCCGAGAAGGTGCTGCAGTGGGGTGTCGACGCCGTGCTCGTGCAGGGCGGCGAAGGCGGTGGCCACACCGGTTCGGTACCGACCACGATCCTGCTCCCGCAGGTGGTCGATGCCGTAGCGGGCCGCGTCCCGGTGATCGCTGCCGGTGGCTTCTTCGACGGTCGTGGGCTCGTGGCCGCACTCGCCTACGGAGCCGACGGCATCGCAATGGGCACCCGCTTCCTGCTCACCAAGGATTCGGCTGTGCCGCAGTCCGTGAAGGACTTCTATCTCGCTCGCGCCGTGACGGACACCACCGTCAGCAAACAGGTCGACGGCGTGCCGCATCGCGTGTTGAACACCGATCTCGTCAACCAACTCGAGAGCGGACGCGGCAAGGCGCTGGCGCTCCCGCGCGCGGCGTTGAACGCGTTGAAGTTCCGCAAGCTGACGCACACGCCGATCAAGGCCATGCTCAGTGAGGGTCTGGCGATGCGCAAGAGCATGGACCTCAGCTGGGCCCAGATGCTGATGGCGGCCAACACGCCGATGCTGCTCAAGGCAGCGCTCGTCGACGGCAAGGTCGACAGCGGGGTGATGGCCAGCGGCCAGGTGGTCGGTGTGATCGACGACCTGCCCACGTGCGCCGAGCTGATCGAGCGGATCATGGCCGAAGCCGATGCCACGTTGAAAGACCTCGTGGGATGACCGCGTCGACGGTGCTCGACGGGGAAGCCGGCGTTCGCGCCGCGGTCGGTTCCGAGCTGGGGACCACCGATTGGTTCGAGATCACCGAACAGGGTTTGCTGCAGTTCGCGGAATCCACCGGAGATCCGAGTGGCGCGTACTTCGCGATCAGCCTGTCGAACATGTTTCTGCCACAGATCGTCGAAGTGAGGGGATTCGCCATGGGCGTCAATTACGGAACGGAGGCGGTGCACTTCGGTGCGCCGCTGCAAACGGGCGACCGACTGCGCGGGTCAGCCGCACTCGTCGACGTCATCGAGGTCAAGGGCGGCATCCAGACCAAGATGGTGATCACGGTCGATGTCGAGGGCGGCGAACCGGCGTGTGTCATCGAGTCGCTGTCGCGGTGGCTCTCATGAGCGTGCTGCAGATGTTCCGTGTCGACGGCCAGGTCGCGTTCGTCAACGGCGCCGGTCGGGGCATCGGTGCCGCGAGCGCGATCGCATTGGCCGAGGCCGGCGCCGATGTTGCGATCCGAGCTCGGACGCTGGAGCAACTCGACGAAGTTGCGGCCACGATTCGCGGGCTGGGGCGGAAGGCGCTGGTGATCCAGGCCACCGATGCCGAAGGTGACGACCTCGCCGCGTTGGAAAAGGTCGTTGTCGAGTTCGGCTCGCTCAACATCCTCGTCAACGTCGTGGGTGGCGCGATGCCGGGCCCGTTCATGAGCGGCAAGGACAAGCACCTCACCGAGGCATTCGAGTTCAACGTGACGGGGCCGATTCGCCTGACGCGTGCGGCCGTTCCGCATCTGCTCGCTTCGGGCGGAGGCGCGGTGGTCAACATCACCACGGTGATGGCGCACCTCGTCGCACGCGGGTATGCGACGTACGGCACGGTCAAGGCCGCGCTCGAACACGCGACCCGGCTGATGGCCGCCGACCTCTCACCCCGCATTCGCGTCAACGGTGTTGCGCCCGGTGCGATCCACACCGATTCGCTCGAAGTGATCATGCGCAACCCCGAGATCAAGGCTGCGATGGAGGACCTCACCCCGATGCGTCGCCTGGGTGTCGCCGATGACATTGCGGCCGCAGTGCTGTACCTGTGTAGCCCGGCATCCAGCTACGTCACCGGCAAGATCATCGAGGTCGATGGGGGCATCCAGACGCCCAACTTCGTGATGCCGTTCCCCGATCTGTGAGCCCAGACCAATGAGGACGGTGCGCTACACACCATGAGCGCGCATCGTGAGTGAGTCGTGAGCGAGTCGGCGAGGCCGGGCGCCGATGTGCTGCCGCCCGAGCATGGTTCGCTGCACATCTTCCGTCATCGCGACTTCAGCCTGTTCTTCGGTGCGGCCTCGATCTCCAACGGTGGCAGCTGGATGCAGCTCATCGCCGTGCAGGCGCTGCTCTATGACTTGACCAACAGCGGCAGTTGGCTCGGCTTCTCGACCGTCGTGTCGCTGGTGCCGGCAGTCCTGCTCACGCCGTACGCAGGGGTGCTCGCCGACCGAGTGTCGCGGATCGCGATCCTGCAGATCACCCAGACCGTGCAGATGCTGTCTGCGTTCGCGCTGTGGGGGCTGTACGTCGGGCATTCGGTGACGCCGTGGTGGATCGTCATCATCGGCTTCGTGAATGGCGTGGCGACCGGGTTCCAGACGGCGGCGTGGTCGGCGTTCGTGCCGTTGCTGGTGCCCGAGGATCTGATGATGCAGGCCGTTCGATTGAACAGCGTGCAGTACACGCTGGCTCGCGCGATCGGCCCGGCCATCGGTGGTGTCGTGCTGAAGTTCGCCGGCACTGGCGCGGCGATCATGACCAACGCCGTGACGTATCTGCTCGTGATCGCCACGCTGGCGATCGTCCACCCGCGCACCAACGTCACCAAGGCCAAGGCGCAGCGCGTGTTGCAGGGTCTCAAGGAAGGCGCGGTCTTCGTCTGGAGCCGTCGCCCGCTGCGGCTGGGCATCATCCTCGCCCTCGCGGCATCGACGTTCGGACAGGCGCTGCAGTACATCGGGTCGGCGGTGTCCGAACGACTCTTTCATCACCCGGCGAACGGCAACGCCGGGTTGCTCGCCGCCCTCGGCGTCGGAGCACTGCTCAGCTCGGGCTTCACGGTCGTGCTGCGCGAACGCATTCCGCGCTCGACCCAAGCACTCGGATCACTCGCGCTCTACATCGTCGCCATCGCGTTGTTGCCGATGACCCACTCGTACACCGTGGGGCAGTTGGCCTACTTCCTCGCCGGGATCTGCCACCTGCAGATGGCGATCGCGTTGAACACGCTGATCCAGGGCTGTGTGCCCGACGAGTACCGCGGGCGGGCCTCCAGCTTCTACCTCTTCGCCGTGCTGGCCGGGATCCCGATCGGCTCGCAACTCCTCGGCTCGCTCGGTGATGCCATCGGTTTCCGTCCGGCCCTCGTCATCGATGCCGGAGCCTTCGCTGTCTTGCTCGTGATGCTGCTCGTGTCCGGTCTGTGGCGCGACCTCGACGCCACCCCTGCGATGATCGAGCGCCTCCGCGCCGGACACGATCCGGATCAGTCATTTGTCGCCAATCTGGCGACAAATGACTGATCGGCCAGCCGGGCGGCCTTCTTCATCACGACATCGAGATCGGCCATGACCGAGTCCATGTCGTCGAGGTCGCGCCACCACACCTCGACGATCTCCCAGCCGAGCTCACGAAGCCGCCGCTTGCGAACGAGATCTCGATGACGATCCGTTGGAGAGTCGTGAAATTCGACGCTCTGGCACTCCACCCCGACCTTCAGTGGTACGTGAGCGAGGTCGAGTTCCGCCAACAGCTTTCCTTTGTCGTCGAGGACCGGCCATTCATCGACCATGGTGATCTGGTTTTCCGCGAGCAGTCGCTTGGCCAGCCGCTGAAACCAGCTTCGGGGGAGGCGCTGGCCGATGCGCTCGCTCAGCAACGAGAGCATGTGGGTTGCTCCGCGGAGCCGCCGGTCTCGATACCGTTCGAATCCGGCTTGCAACCAGTCGGGTCGATTGCGTTTGCGCAGCGCAGAGTCGAGCGCCTTCTCCGGATCGAAGTCCTTGGCGGCGAGGTGGACGAGCGTCAGTGGCAACGTCGTCACGGGCACGCCGTCGATCGTGTGACGGTCCTTCTTGCAGAGGCCAGAGGTCCACAGCACCGAGCAGTTCTCGAGTCGTCGGGGTCGGGCCCCGGTGGGCAGGGCGATGACGGCGTCGTCGAACTTTCCGAAACCGTCGAGCCCCTGGAGGCGGGCGGCTGCCGGCCCACCCAACATCGACGATTTCCCGCCCATCAGCGTCGCCGCCATAGCCCGCTGCTTCCACGTTGTCGTGGTCTCCGCCGCCGCCAAAACGCCGGGACGGGTTCGGACCCAGTCACCATTGCGGACCAGCGTGCGCTCGCTCTCCCAGCTGAGTCCGAGCTTGCGGACCTGCGCTGTCGATGCAACGCCATGCTGCTTTGCGAAGAGGGCGCGAGCTTTCTCCAGCGGTGTGGGAGGCGGAGTCTCGTCGTCATCGGTCATGCTGACCTGAGTGCTTCCACCGCGCCAAATGGGAAATCGGATCAGTCATTTGTCGCCAATCTGGCCACAAATGACTGATCGGTCGACGGTCGGCGTCAATCCAGGTATTCGACGCCCGTCATCTCTTCGGACACGAGCCACAGGTGGGCGGCCACGTCACGGTGGTGGCTGTAGGCGTTCGAGTGGACCTTCACGGGGTGGCCGGCCTGCTGGCCGAGGCCATCAGGGCCGTAGTACTCGCCGCCCTTGACGGCGGGGTCGACGGCGGCTCGCAGCGTCGGCAGGGCGCCCATCGCGGCGGACTGCATGATGCGATCGGCCATCGGCTGGAACAACGCCATCAACTTTCCGGCATCACGTGCGAGGTTGGTGTTCGATCCTCCGGGGTGGCAGGCGACGGCGATCGTCGTCGCGCCGGCCGCTGCGAGGCGGCGCTGCAACTCGTACGTGAACAGCAGGTTGGCGACCTTGCTCTGGCCGTAGCGCAACCAGCGGTGGTAGCCGCGGTCGCCGCCCAGATCGTCGAAGTTGATCCGACCCATCCGGTGCCCCTGGCTGCTGACGCTCACGACTCGCGCTGCCGGGGCGGCGTCGAGGCGATCGAGCAACAGTCCGGTGAGGGCGAAGTGGCCGAGGTGGTTGGTGCCGAACTGCATCTCGAAGCCGTCGGCGGTCGTCTGCTTCGGCAGGGCCATCACGCCGGCGTTGTTGATCAGCAGGTCGAGCCCTTGGTAGGTGTCGTTCACGTGTGCGGCTGCGGCGCGCACCGACGCCAGGTCGGCGAGATCCAACGGCAGGACGGTCACGTCTGCGTCGGGCGCAGACTCGTGAATGCGGTTGATCGCGTCGGCACCCTTCGCCGCGTCGCGACAACCGAGCAACACCGTCGCGCCATGCGCGCCGAGCGCCCGAGCGGCTTCGAATCCGATGCCGCTGTTCGCGCCGGTGACCAGCGCGACGCGACCGCTCTGATCGGGGATGTCGGCCTCGGTCCACTTCGCTGCGCTCATGGCTGCATCCTCTCACGCGTCTATGGTCGCGGGCCATGAGCGAGTACACGCCGCCGGGCCAGCCGGGGAACGAAGCAGCAAACAAGGCAATCATCGAGCAGTTGTGGGAGTGCCTCGGCCGTCGCGATTTCGACGGGGTCGGCGCACTGTTCAGCCCCACCGGGCAGTACATCGACGTTCCTGTCATCGGCGGCGACACCGGAGCGATCGGCCCGGTCGAAGTTGCCGCCCGGTTGCGACTCGGGATCGGACCGCTGAAGAACTACATCCTGCACCCGGGGCCGATGGTGGCGCAGGGAGACATGGTCATCACCGAGCATGCCGAGGAGTGGTTCTGGGAAACGGGCGAGCATCACCTCGTCCGCTTCTGCAGCGTGCACGAGATCCGCGACGGTCTGGTCCAGCGCTGGTGGGACTACGTCGATCTCGGTCAGCTGACCGCAGCCGCGCCTGCCGCGTGGATCGAGCACATCATGCAGGGCTACAAGTAGCCCACACTTTCAGCCGGCCATCGCCACCTGTTGCAGGACTCGTCGCAACGCGGCGGGTGCATCGGAAGCGGCTGTCGGCACGGCACGCGGGGGACCCGTCACCTCCGCGTGGTGGGTGTCGTCGGCGCGGTACAGGGCGATGAGGTGACGGGTCTCCTCGATCTCACGCTGGATCGCCGTGTTCACTCGCGCGTCGGATTCGTCGGTGCGCGCGGCTCTGCTTGCTTCGGCTTCGTTCATGTGGGCGTCCCTCCCGTTGTTCGTCGAGACCGTGACGGCCGGCGCGTTCAGCCTGCCCGCCAACCTCGCTGATGCATGCGGAAGGGTTGGTCGCATCCGGCTCCCGTCACCAGCAGGGTTTCTGACACACTGTCAGATATGACCGATGTGGACGAGCCGATCCTCGCGCCCGCGCCTCGCTTCCCGATCGAGATCACCCGGCGGGTCGTCGAACAGATCCGCGCCGGATCGTTGGAGATGGCACCGAACGCGGTGAGCGAACCCGCATCGGTGTTCACTGATCCGGTCCAGTTCCAGCGCGAGGTCGATCACTTCTTTCGCCGCGGCGCCCATGTCGTTGGGTGGGAAGGTGAGCTGCCGGGGCCGAACACGTATGTCGCCAAGGATCTCGCCGGCATCTCGATCCTCGTCACCCGCGACGGCGACGGACAACTGCACGCGTTTCGCAACGCCTGCACGCATCGTGGCGCTCAGGTGGCGCAGGGGTGCGGCGAGGCGCGCCGGTTCACCTGCCCGTATCACGCCTGGGTCTTCGACGTCAGCGGCAACCTCGTCGGCCAACCCGAGGCAGCAGCGTTCGCGGACATCGACCGGGCCACGCTGGGCCTGCTGCCGCTGCAGGTCGCGAGCGTGGCTGGCCTGCTCGTGGTGAGCCTGAGCGACGACATCGATCCGGCGGCTGAGTTCGCCTCCATCGCCCCGGTGCTGGAGGGCTACAGCTACGCGACCCACGAGGTTGTCATCAGCGATTCGTTCCGGCTCAAGGCGAACTGGAAGATCATCGTCGATGTCAACCTCGAGGCCTACCACGTGCCGTTCCTGCACCGTGACTCACTGAGCAGCTTCGTCGTCAACCACTCGATGTTCGAGACGTACGGCCGCCACGCGCGATGGGCGTTCCCCACCAAGGCATCGCTGGAGATGGTCGATCTCCCCGAGTCCGAATGGCCTGAGCCCGCACCGCTGACGGTGGTGCACATGCTCTTTCCATCGTGTGTGCTGCTGGAGACGCCGGTCAGCTGCCAGATGTTGCGGATCTATCCGGGCAGCCACGTCGGCGAATCGACGGTGGAGCTCACCGAGGGCAGCATCCGTCCCATGCAGAACGAGGAAGAGCGTGCCGCTCGGGTGCAGGGAGCCGGGTTCGCCAAGTACATCCTCGGTCAGGAGGACTTCCCGGTGGCCGAGCAGTGCCAGCGGGGCGCCGAGTCGGGGCTCTCGCGGTTCGTCTTCGGCCGAGTCGAGCCGATGCTGCAGCACTGGCACGCGATGTGGCGCGAAGCGCTCAAGACAACGATCTGACACAGGGGGAAATCGATCATGGTCATGCTGTCGTACAGCCGCGCGATCGCCGACAATGCGGCGCGTCAACCCGATCGGATCGCGATCTCGTGCGCGGACGATTCGATCACCTGGGCCGAGTTCGAGTCCCGAACCAATCGGCTCGCCCGCGCCTACGCCGACCTGGGGGTCACCAAGGGTTCCTTCGTCACGGTCGGCCTGCCGAACTCGATCGCGTTCTTCGAGGCGTGCGTCGCGGTGTGGAAGCTGGGTGCGACGCCGCAGCCGATCAGCTACCGGTTGCCCGATCGCGAGCGGCAGGCCATCGTCGAGCTCGCTGATTCGGCCCTGGTGCTCGGCGCGGATCCCGCAGCCCACCCGACACGGAAGGTGCTGCCGATCGGCTACGAGCCCGATCCGTCGATCGACGATTCACAGCTGCCCGACGTGACGACAGAACATTGGAAGGCACCGACGTCAGGTGGCTCGACCGGCCGACCGAAGCTGATCGTTGCGACCGACGCAGGTGTCACCAACACCGAAGCACCGGGTCTGGGGCAGAAGCGCGACGGCGTGGTGTGCGTCCCCGGGCCGCTGTACCACAACGCTCCGTTCAGCTTCTCCAGCGGCGGATTGATGCAGGGCAACCACGTCGTGATCCTGCCCAAGTTCGATGCCGAGGCCACGTTGGCCGCCATCGACAAGTACGGCGCCGACTGGATGCTGCTCGTGCCGACGATGATGCAGCGCATCACCCGGCTGCCCGACGAGGTCCGCGACCGATACGACGTCAGCTCGCTGCAGACCGTGTGGCACATGGCGTCGCCGTGTCCGCCGTGGCTGAAGGAGACATGGATCAACTGGCTCGGCGGCGAGAAGATCTTCGAGCTCTACGCGGGCACCGAAGCGCAGTCGGTCACGATCGTTCGCGGCGACGAATGGATGGCACATCGCGGCACCGTCGGTCGACCGGTATCGGGCGAGATGCGGATCCAGGACCCGGAGACGTACGAGGTCCTTCCCAACGGCGAGGTCGGCGAGGTGTTCATGCGGTCGGCAGGCGACCGCAAGACCTACGAATACATCGGCGCCGAGGCGCGGGTGAGCCCCGACGGCTGGGAGAGCCTGGGCGACATGGGATACATGGACGACGACGGATATCTGTACCTCGCCGATCGGCGCAGCGACATGATCCTGTCGGGTGGTGCGAACATCTACCCGGCCGAGATCGAAGCGGCCATCGACGAGCATCCCGGGGTTGTCTCGTGCGCGGCCATCGGCTTGCCCGACGAGGATCTCGGCAGCAAGATCCACGCCGTCGTACAGGTGAGTGAGCCCGTCGACGAGAACGAACTGCGTGTCTTCCTGGCCGAGCGTCTGGTGCGCTACAAGATCCCGCGCACGTTCGAGTTCGTCGATCACGAAGTGCGCGGCCACGACGGCAAGGTGCGGCGCAGCGCGCTGCGCGACGAACGCAGCTGAAGCGGCTGGAAGCCGAAGCCGCAGCCGCTCAACGGCCGCCAGAGACGTCGAGGAACGCCCCGGTCGTGTAGCTGGCCGCGTCGCTGCACAGCCAGATCACCGCGGCCGCGACTTCGTCGACCGAACCGGTGCGTTGCATCGGGATCATCGGCCGCATCCGTTCGGTGCGACCGGGCGCGACGACGGCATCGAACTCGGTGACGATCAGACCTGGGCGCACCGCGTTGACGCGGATGCCCTGCGTTGCGACCTCCTTCGCCAGGCCGGTGTTCATCGACTCGAGGGCACCCTTCGATGCGGCGTAGTGGACCCACTCACCGGCGCCACCGAGCACGGCCGCTTTCGATGTGATGTTGATGATCGAGCCACCGGCGCCACCGTTGTCGGTCGACATGTGACGAACTGCTTCGCGGGCGTAGATGAACGGACCGGTGACGTTGACCGCCCACAGCCGGGCCAGCATCTCGCTCGTGACAGTCGCGATCGTGCCGTAGGTACCAGACGTGCCGGCGTTGTTGATCAACGCATCGAGCCCGCCCATCTCGGCGATCACCCGCGCCGTGGTCTCGACCGCAGCGTCTTCGTCTCCGGCGTCGGCCTTGATCGCCAACTCGGCATGACCGTCGGCGACCAACGCGTTGGCCGCGTCCTCGCTGCCGTTGTACGTGATCGCGACGCGGTAACCAGCGGCGGTCGCGGCGCGGGCGATGCCGGCGCCGATGCCACGCGACCCGCCGGTGATGAGCATGACCTTGTTCGTGTCGTCCACGGTGCCACCATAGGTGGCGGCGATCGGATGGTCAGGCCGAGATGATGTGCAGAGCGACCGGTGGCCGCTGTGGGACCTCTGGTACGTCGCGGGCGTAACCGAGGTACATGACGTTGATGATGCGCACGTCGGGCTCGAAGCCGCAGAGGTCGAGGGCGCGTGGCGAGTCGATCAGCGGAGCCGTGCCCCAGTAGCTTGCCAACCCGAGCGCGGTCGCCCCGAGCAGCATGTTCTGGATACCCGCAGCCACCGCATCGCGGTTCTCGTCGTGGCGGGTGGGGTTGTTCGGATCGGCGGCGGCGCCGATGACGAGCACCGATGGCGTACGCGAGTACTTGGTGAGTGTCTTGGATCGCTTGCCCTCGTCACCGAAATCGCGATCGACCATGTCCGCGACGAATGCTTCGCCGAGCCGTGCCCTGCCGTCGCCGGTGAACAACGCGAACCGCCACGGCCACGTGCGCTTGTGGTTCGGTGCCCATTGGGCGAGTTCGCACAGCTGCTCGACGACCTCGACCGGGACCTGACGGGTTTGATCGACGAACATGCTCGTCCGCCGCGATCGGATCAGTTCAGCGAGGTCGTCGAAGGTCGTCGTCATACCCGTTCGAGGATAGGGGTGCCGTCGGCGGCCGGGACGCGCGGACCCTCTCAGTCGCCCGCTCGCAGCGCGTTTCCGACCCTGGGTTAGATTCGGCCGCGTGATCGAATCTGCCGCCGTACCCATTGACTTCTCCGCTCCCGACTCGACGTTCGAGGGCCGGATCGGGCGGACGATGGCGGGTTCCCAGAACGCGTGGACCGAGCCGCCAACACCGCCGGCCGGCGCACCGAACATCGTGTTCGTGCTCGTCGACGACGTCGGCTTCTCCGACATCGGCTGCTTCGGCAGCGAGATCCGGACACCGAACCTCGACCGCCTTGCCGCCGAGGGTGTGCGCTTCACGAACTTCCACGTCAACCCGATGTGCTCACCGACGCGCGCGTCGTTGCTCACGGGGTTGAACGCGCACGCAGCCGGGATGGGCCACATCGCCCAGGACGATCCCGGGTTCCCCGGGTATCGCGCAGAGATTGCCGAGAACGTCGCAACCGCTGCCGAGATCCTTCGGGGAGCCGGATACGCGACGTTGATGGTCGGCAAGTGGCACCTCTGCCGCGACAGCGACATGAGCGCTGCCGGTCCTCAGCACGGGTGGCCGTGTCAGCGCGGGTTCGATCACTACTACGGGATCCTCGAAGCGTTCACCAATCTGCACCAGCCGCATCGGCTGGTCGAGGACAACCACGTGGTCGAGATGGACCGGTTCCCCGACGACTACTTCCTCACCGACGACCTCACCGAAAAGGCGATCCGGATGATCCGCGAGCGAGGCGCGTCGCGGCCCGGTCAACCGTTCTTCCTCTACATGGCTCACCCCGCAGCGCATGCCCCTCTGGTGGCGAAGCAGGTCGACATCGATCGGTACCGCGATACGTACGCCGCCGGGTGGGACGCGATCCGCATCAGTCGCCACGCAGCCCAACTCGCGGCCGGGATCATCCCCGCGGGCACACCGCTGCCACCGCGCAACAGCGAACCCGGCGACGACGTGCGCGCATGGGACGACCTGAGTGACGACGAGCGGATCCTGTATGCGCGCTACATGGCCGTGTACGCGGCGATGGTCGACGAGATCGATCAGAGCATCGGGCGACTTCGTGAGGCCTTGGAGGAGACGGGGGAGTGGGACAACACGTTGCTCGTGTTCCTGTCCGACAACGGTGCGAGCCGCGAGGGCGAGTCGACGGGGACCACCAACTACTTCGGCCACCTCGGTCACGGCGATGCTCGCAACACCGTCGATCGTGACCTCGCGCGGTTGGACGACATCGGCGGACCGCAGGTGATGACGCACTACCCGCGTGGGTGGGCGATGGCCAGCAACACGCCGTTCCGGCTGTACAAGCGCAACACCCACGCCGGTGGCCATCAGGTGCCATGCGTGTGGAGCTGGCCCGGCCATCTCGACGATGTCGCGGGCGAGATCCGCACTCAGTACGGACACTGCATCGATGTGCTACCGACCGTGCTCGCGCTCGCTGGCATCGACGTGCCGACGACGCGCAATGGCGCGCCGCTGAAGCCGATGAAAGGCGCGAGTCTGGCCGGCGTGCTGCGCGATGCTCATCACGGCGAAGTGCGTGAAGAGCAGTACTACGAGATGGAAGGCCATCGCGGCTTCTACCGCGACGGCTGGGAGGTCGTCACCAATCGCAAGCCGCGCACCAAGTTCACCGACGATGATTGGGAGCTGTACGACCTGCGCAACGACCCGGTGGAGATCAACAACCTCGCCGCCGACGATCGTGAGCGAGTGCTCGATCTCGCCGCTGGCTTTCATCAGGCTGCGATCGACAACCAGGTGTACCCGCTGGACGAGGGTTCGGGTTGGCGCTGGATCGTCCGTCCACCGCACGACGCAGTGTTCCACGAGCCCGTCACGATCTGGCCCGGCACCCCGACGCTCGAACGGATCCGCAGCGGCAGCCTGGTGTGGCAGCGTACGTGTGTGATCACGGTCGACGTCACGCACGACCTGCGCGACAGCGGTGTTCTCGTGTCGCACGGTGATCAGGGTGGCGGCTACGCGCTGATGGTCGACGACGACCAATTGTGGTTCGTGCACAACGACGGCCACGGCCTGACGACGAGAGACGCGGCTGGTGCCCTCCCGGCAGGTCGCCATCGGGTCGCGCTCACGCTCGGCGGGCCCGGCGGTGGACGCTGGATCGTGTCTGTCGCGGTCGGCGAATCGGTTGGCCTCACGGATCTCGACCGGCCGATGCTGTGGCCGATGGCGCCGTTCACGGGCATCTCGATCGGCATCGATCGCGGCAGCCCCGTCGACTGGCAGCGCTACCGATCCGACGGCCCGTTCGAATACACCGGCACGGTTCATTCGGTGCGATACGAACCGGGTGAGCTCGCTCCCGATGCCGGCGCCCGCTTCGTCGACCTCGCCAAGGACATCGGCGCCCGCTACGAATAAGCGAGGGCATCGACGGCGTTGCGCCCAGCGAGCGAGCGTGGAGCTGAGGGCAGATTCAGCGGCGGGGATCAGCCTTTGCGGCCGGCGCGGACGAGGCGGCCGGGGCGGGCACCGGTGTCGACACCGTTGCGGCGGGTGACCTCGCCGTGAACGATCGTCGCGACGTAGCCGTGAGCAGCCTGCATGAGGCGACGGCCCCCGGCGGGCAGGTCGTCGACCGCACGTGGGTATTCGAGATCGAGCGCGTCCATGTCGATGATGTTGATGTCGGCCCGCTTGCCGATCTCGATCGAGCCACGGTCGTGGAATCCGACGACTTCCGCCGTGTCGAGCGTCTGCACCTTGACCGCGGCCTCCAGCGTGAGCTTCGGACCCTTGCGGTCACGGGCCCAGTGGCTGAGAACGTATGTCGGGATCGACGCGTCGCAGATCATCCGGCAGTGGGCGCCGCCGTCGGACAGACCCGACACCGTGGCCGGGTGCTCGAGCATCTCCAGGATCGCGTCCTGCGTGCCGCCGACGTAGTTGAAGAAGGGCAACATCAAGAAGGCGTTGCCATTGCTCTCGTTGAGCAGGTCGTACGCCATGTCGAGTGCATCGACACCCTTTGTCTTGGCGAGCTCTTCGACGGTCTGATCGGCGTCGGGTTCGTAGTTCGGAGTGTCACCCATGAAGTAGATCTTGCCCAGCATCGACTGCAGGAAGGGACCGAGTCCGTCGAACTGAATCGACGGGTCGGCCGGAAGATCGGCCTCGGCCAGCACGGCAGCCTTGGTCTCGGGCTTGCGCAACTCGGCCCTCAGCTCTTCACCGCCGAGGTGCGCCGTGAGGTCGACGATCGTCGGCCGCTTCGTGAATGGGTTGTTGTTGGCCCAGCCGATCATCATCCCGAACGGGCGCGCCGCGATCTGCGGACGCATGTTGCCGCCGGCGGCGTTGGTGACGTCGACCTTGTCGAGCGCAACCCGCCATGAATCAGGGTTGCGGTCGTTCTGCAGCATCGCGAACGTCACGGGCAACTTGGTGCGCAGCGCGATACGGCTGAGGATGTCGACCTCGCCGAGAAACACTTCGGCTTCGAATTCGAGTCCCTGCGGGGCGACCTCGAACAGGCCACCGCCCGCGTCGACGACGCCGTCGGCCAGACCGTTGAGCTCGTCCTCGGCGGCGAACGTCCCGGGCACGGGTTCGCCATCGCGTGCCTTGTGGCTCAGCGTGCGGCTGGACGAGAAGCCGATGGCTCCCGCAGTGACGGCTTCGCCGACGAGGCGGCGCATCTCGGCAATGTCCTCGGGATTTGCTTCCTCGTTGCGTGCGCCACGATCACCCATCACGTAGGCGCGCAGCGGGCCGTGACCGATGTAGGTGGCGATGTCGATCGAGTAGTTGCGAGCATCGAGCACGTCGAGGTACTCGGGGAAGCTCTCCCATCCCCACGAGATGCCTTCGTGCAGCGCGGTACCGGGGATGTCCTCGACCCCCTCCATCAACTGCACCAGCCACTCTTCCTTGCCGGGTCGCACGGGCGCGAACCCGACGCCACAGTTGCCGGCCACGACCGTCGTGACGCCGTGACCGCTCGATGGTTCGAGCAGGGTGTCCCACGTGGCCTGACCGTCGTAGTGAGTGTGGATGTCGACGAAGCCGGGTGTCACGACGAGGCCGGTCGCATCGAGCGTCTCGGTGGCGTCACCGAGATCGGTGCCGATCGCGGTGATGGTGCCGTCGTCGATGGCGACGTCGGCGACGTAGCCGACCTTGCCCGTCCCATCGATGATCGTGCCGCCGGTGATGATCAGATCGTGCATGAGAGACCCCCTGAAGATTGCTCGCGCCAAATCTAACGCACCGTCAGAAACTTGTCAGCACTGGTCCGCGGTCGCGAACCAGTGCGGAATTTCGACCGCCCAGGTCGAAAAACAGGATCAGTACGGCTGAGTGGGCCGTCAGTGGTCGGGGTGCAGGATCATGCCCCACATGTGCGGGCCGTTCAGCGGTACGTCCCACTCACTGCGAACCGTGAATCCGAGATGGTTGTAGTAGGCGACGTTGCCGACGGTTTCGGTCTCCAGATACAGATCGAGTCCGTCGCGGCGGCACAACTCGCGAACGGGAGCGATGATCGACGCGCCGAGACCTTGCCGCTGCCAGTCCGGATGCGTCGCGAGCAGGTTGAGGTACCAGTGCGGCTCTGGCGGTGTGTGCTCGCGCAGGCAACCACCGATCGCGATGAAACGGTCGACTCGATCCTGCGGATGGACGACGAGGAACGGCGAGTTTGGCTCGGGCTCGACGGTGACCTCGGGCCGTCCGGGTGGGACGAACGCGCCGAGGCTGACGCAGTCGTCGGTGGTGTACGTCGCGTCGTGGGCCAGCCAGCCGCGGAAGAACGGCCGCATCATCACGCCGTCACCCAAGAAGTAGTCCGCGTCGTCAGGGAAGAACCATCGCATCACCGGATCGTCGGCGAACGCGAGGTTGGCCGTCTTGCACAGGCGACCGAGATCGGCCGTCGTCGCCTTGCGGACCGTGCTCATCGGATCGCTCGGCTCAGAGCCGTTCGATGATCGTGACGTTGGCCTGGCCGCCGCCTTCGCACATCGTCTGCAGACCGAAGCGGCCACCGGTGCGTTCGAGTTCGGCCAGCAGGGTCGTCATCAGCCGAGCGCCGGTCGCGCCGAGCGGATGGCCGAGCGCGATCGCCCCGCCGTTGACGTTGACCTTGGCGTGGTCGAAGCCGGTTTCCTTCATCCACGCCAGCACCACGGGGGCGAAGGCTTCGTTGATCTCGACCAGGTCGATGTCGTCGATCGTCATGCCGGCCTTCGCCAGCGCCCGCTTGGTTGCGGGGATCGGTGCCGACAACATCATGATCGGGTCGTCGGCGAGGACGCTGATGTGATGGATGCGGGCACGCGGGGTGAGGTTGTGATCCTTGATGGCCTGCTCGCCGGCGATCAGCAGTGCAGCCGAGCCGTCGCTGATCTGACTCGCGCACGCAGCCGTGATCTTGCCGTCAGGCGTCAGCGTCTTGAGCGAGCGGATCTTGTCCCAGTTGGGCTCGCGCGGGCCCTCGTCGAAGTCGAGGCCGTTGAGCGGGGCGATCTGGCCGTCGAAGCGACCCTCGGCGCGGGCTCGTAGCGCGCGCAGGTGTGACTCGACCGCGAACTCTTCCATCTCCTCGCGGGACAGGTTCCACTTCGTCACCATCATCTCGGCGCCGACGAACTGATCGACCTGACCGCTGCCGTAGCGCGTGGTCCAGCCGGGCGAACCGGTGAACGGATCGGAGAAGCCGAGCGGCTCGGCCAGCGTCATCGCGGACGAGATCGGGATCATGCTCATGTTCTGCACGCCGCCGGCAACGACGAGATCCATCGTGCCGCTCATCACCGCCTGGGCTGCGAAGTGGACGGCCTGCTGCGCGCTGCCGCACTGCCGGTCGATGGTGGTGCCCGGCACGTGCTCGGGGAGACCGGCCGTCAACCATGCGGTGCGAGCGATGCATCCGGCCTGCGGGCCGACGGAGTCGACGTTGCCGAAGACGACGTCGTCGACCGCGTTGGGATCGATGCCCGTGCGCTCGATGAGCGCCTTGATGCTGTGCGCGCCGAGATCGGCCGGATGGACCGTGCTCAGGCTGCCGCCGCGGCGACCGACAGGGGAACGAACTGCATCGACAATGAACGCTTCAGCCATGAGGCCGAGGCTACGGGAAACCTGGCCGGAACAGAGAGTCGTCGCCGGCCGGAACGTTCCTCAGGTCTTGCCGCGTCAGCTCAAGTGGGTGTCAGCTCAGGTCTTCGATGACGGCGATTTCAGTCGGAGGTAGACCCAGAACAGCCCGCCGACGATCACGATCGCCAGCACAGCGCGCAGGACCCACAGGATCGTGCCGAGAAGGAAGTGGAACAGCCAGTACACGATGAGGGCGACGATGATCCAACCGATCACCGTCGCGAGCACCGAGCGAGCGCCAGTGCGAATGTCAGCCATGTCTTGAGTATGACACCGGTTGACCAACTTGAGTCGGCGCCATCCGATCGATGCCGGCGTCAGCCGACCTGAACGAACTCGACCCAGTTGCCGTCGGGGTCCTCGACGATCGCGATCGAGATGCCGGGCCGCAACGCGGTGACGGGCACAGCGATGGTGTGCCCGCCGGCGATGCACGCGGCAACGATCTCTTCGAGGTTGGTGATGGTCATCGTGAAGTAGCGGTAGCCGAACGCGCCGTTGATGCCGCCGGGTGCAGCGGCGACGGGCGTCGCCTTCGGGCCGAGTTCGAGCAGCTTGACCACGCTGGTTCCACAACTCAGCCGATGCATGGTCGTGTGTCCCGGCATCGGCAGCACGTCGATCACCTCGAAGCCGAGGAGGTCACGGTAGAACGCGAGCGAACGCTCGGCGTCGGTGACCACGATGCCGAGATCGATCGAATCCTTGGCGAGTTGGAGTCCCATCCACGGGACCGTACCCGCGCGGCGACTCGGTGACTTCAGCGGGCGACGATCACCGAGCTGCCGTGGCCGAACAGGCCCTGGTTGGCGGTGATGCCGACGCGTGCGCCTTCGACCTGGCGGCCTTCGGCCTGACCGCGCAGCTGCCACACGAGCTCGCACACCTGCGAGATCGCCTGCGCAGGGATCGCCTCGCCGAAGCACGCCAGACCGCCGCTGGGATTGACCGGGATGCGGCCGCCGATGGTCGTCGCGCCGCTGCGGAGCAAACCCTCGGCCTCACCTTGGGCGCAGAGACCGATGTGCTCGTACCAGTCGAGTTCGAGCGCGGTCGAGAGGTCGTAGACCTCGGCCAGATCGAGATCCTCGGGGCCGATGCCCGCCTGCTCGTAGGCGCTCCACGCGATCGAGTCCTTGTAGGACCGATCGGGCGCAGGGATCACAGCGGTCGAGTCGCTGGCGATGTCGGGCAGTTCGAGGATGCTCTGCGGGTAGCGCGGCGTCACGGTGCCGACGGCCTTGACTCGGCACAGTCCATCGGTCGACCCGAGGTGCTTGCGAGCGAACTCCATGCTGCACACGACCATCGCTGCCGCGCCGTCGCTCGTGGCGCAGATGTCGAGCAGGCGCAGCGGCTCGCTGACCACCGGACTGTTGAGGACGTCCTCGACCGTGCTCTCCTTCTTGAAGCGCGCGTTCGGGTTGTGTAGTCCGTGGCGGCTGTTCTTGACCTTCACCTGAGCGAAGTCCTCGGCCGTCGCGCCGTACATGTCCATCCGGCGGCGGGCGAACAACGCGAAGTACACGGGGTTGGTCGCGCCGAGCACGTGGAACCGCTGCCAATCGGGATCGGACTTGCGGTCACCGCCGCCGACGGGCGCGAAGAAACCCTTGGGTGTGGTGTCGGCGCCGATCACGAGCGCGACATCGCAGAATCCGGCGAGGATCTGGGCCCTGGCCGAATCGAGTGCCTGCGCGCCGGATGCGCACGCGGCGTAGCTGCTGCTGATGCGCACGCCGTTCCAGCCCAGCTTCTGGGCAAACGTCGCCCCGGCGACGAAACCGGGGTAGCCGTTGCGGATCGTGTCCGCTCCAGCGACGTACTGGATGTCCTTCCACTGGATGTTCGCATCGGCCAACGCGGCGCGGGCCGCAACCATGCCGTACTCGGTGAAGTCACGGCCCCACTTGCCCCACGGGTGCATGCCGACACCGAGGATCGCGACGTCCTTGTCGTTGCTCATGTCTGGTCTCCTTCTGTCGCGGCGGTGGACGTGGTCCGTGCGGCTGGTGCGGCTGGTGCCCAGACGTAGACGATGTACTCGTGCTCGTCGTCGCGGTGCGAGACGTCGAGTTCGAGTTGCATCTCCATCCCGACCTTCAGATCGACCGCGAGGATGCCCGTTGCAACGCGACCGAGCACGACGATGCCCTCGGCCTCCAGTTCGACAGCGGCGAGCGCGTACGGCTCGTATGGATCGGATGCGACATATGGCGGGGGAGGTGCGTACCGGTTCTCGGTGTAGCTCCAGATCTTGCCGCGGCGTGACAGCGGGGTGGGCTCGAGCGTTGTGGACTCGCACACCGGGCTCGGGCAGTCACCGCTGCGCGGCGGGAACACGTACGTTCCGCACAGCGGGCACTTCGAGCCGATCAGGGTCGGTGCATCCTCGTCGGTGGTGAACCAGCCGTCGATGATGGGGACCCGGGACAAGGTTTCTGACACCCCGTCAGAATAGCGACAGCAGTCGGTGCGGCCCTCAGGCAACTGCGGCGCGTCAGCCCAGTCGTGGTCAGATCAGGCGGACGAGGTCGGGGAACACCTTGCTGACCTTGGCAGTGAGGTAGTCGCCGTACGTTCCCTCGAAGTCGAAGACGCTTCGGCCGTCCCATCGCGCTCGCGTCGAGTCATCGGGTGCCGCCCCGCCGGCGAGTGGGAGCGGATCGACGTGCGCATCCCAACTCGGGTCGAAGAAGAACGGGAACGAGAGGCGATCGCGTCCGCTCGTGTTGCGGACGCGGTGTGGTGTCGATCGGTAGCGGCCGCCGGTCATCCGCTCGAGCATGTCGCCGATGTTGCACACGAACGCGCCTTCGACCGGTTCGGCATCGACCCAACCGTCTCGACCGTTCACCTGGAGACCGCCGCAGTCGTCCTGCATCAGCAACGTCAGCAGGCCGTAGTCGGTGTGCTCGGCGACGCCCCACTCGCCGGCGCCGTCGGCGTCCGTGCGCATCGGATAGCGGAAGATTCGGAACAACACGGTTGGGTCACCGGTGAGGTGGTCGCGGAACCAGTCGCGGGGAAGGCCGAGGCCGACCGCGATGCCACCCATCACGAGATGACCGAGATCGGTGAGTGCGTCGAGCCACGACAGGACGGCGGTGCGCAGCGCGGGAACGTCGGCCGGGAACAGGTTCCGTCCGTGCAGCGCGATGCCGCCGACGACGCGCTGGTCGTCGTCGCCCAACTCCTGGCCGAGGTACAGACCTTCTTTGCGATCGGGGATGCCATTGGTGACCTCGCCGCCGAGTGGAAACCAGCCGCGCCAGGCCCGCCCGCCGACAGGCATCGCAATCTCGGCTTTGGTCGCCTCGTCGAGCGCGAAGAATTGTCGTGCGGCGCGATCGATGTCGCGCATCAGGCTCTGGTCGATGCCGTGTCCGACGATGGAGAAGAACCCGTTGTCGCGACACGCTGCATCGAGTGCGTTCCCGACGGCGTCGACTGCAGTGTCGTCGCGGAGACCCGAGATGTCGATGACCGGGACGGCGCTCACGGTGAACAGGTTGGCACAGCGATGATGTCGCTTCGACGCCGACGGCACGGACGTCGATTTCTGACGGTGTGTCAGATTTGCGTGTCGACTACCGTTCGTGCCGATGGATCTGACCGAGACAGCGGACGAACGCGCCTTCCGAGCAGAGGCCCGAGCCTGGCTCGAGGCCAACGTGCCGACCGAACCCCTTCCCAGCTTCGACACCGAGGAAGGCTTCCGCCTGCACCGCGAGTGGGAGGCCAAGCTGTACGAGGCCGGATGGTCGGCGGTCAGTTGGCCGGTCGAGTACGGCGGACGTGGCGCCGACTACCTCTTGTGGCTGATCTTCGAGGAGGAGTACTGGCGCGCCGGCGCGCCGGGGCGGGTCAGCCAGAACGGCATCTTCCTGCTCGGACCGACGATCATGGAAGTCGGTACCGACGAACAGAAGGCGCGCTACCTTCCGGCGATGGCCAGCAGCAAAGAAGTGTGGGCGCAGGCGTGGAGCGAGCCCGACGCAGGCAGCGACATGGCCAGCATTCGCAGCAAGGGCACGCTCAGCGACGACGGCAGCGAGTGGATCCTCAACGGTCAGAAGATCTGGGCCAGCCGTGCCGCGTGGGCCGACTGGTGCTTCGGCATCTTCCGCACCGACCCGGAATCAAGCCGCCACAAGGGTCTGACGTTCATCCTGATCCCGCTCGATTCGGCGGGTGTGACGGTTCGGCCGATCGCTCAACTCGATGGCGACACCGGGTTCGCAGAGATCTTCTTCGACGACGTGCACGTGCCCGTCGCGAACACGCTCGGCGGCGTGGGCCAGGGATGGAGTGTGGCGATGGCGACGGCGGGCTTCGAGCGCGGCGTCAGCTTGCGCAGCCCGGCCCGGTTCAACGTCGCCGTCGAACGGCTGATCAAGCTCTGGATCAAGATCGGCGACCCCGACGACGACACGATGCGCGACGCCGTCACCGATCTGTGGATGCAAGCCGAGGGGTATCGGCTGCACACGTACATGACGGTCACGAAGCTGCTCGAAGGCGCGCACATCGGCAGCGAGTCCAGCCTCAACAAGATCTTCTGGAGCGAGATGGATGTGCGTGCGCACGAGTTGGCCCTGCAACTGCTCGGTCCCGACGCCGAACGGATGGATGGCCCGTACGAATCCTGGGTCGACGGGTTCCTGTTCAGCCTCAGCGGCCCGATCTACGCGGGCACCAACGAGATCCAGCGCAACATCATCGCCGACCGCGTCCTCAACCTGCCGAGAGCCTGATCATGCAGTTCAACTTCACCCCCGATCAACGAGAGTTCGCGGCCGGTCTGCGCGAGATGCTCGAGCGCGAGTTCACGGCCGCTCACCTGCGCGCCGTGTGGGACGACGGCTCGGGCCACGACCCGAAGCTGTGGTCACGCCTGGCCGAGATGGGCGTTCTGTCGATGATGCTGCTCGAGTCCGACGGCGGCTTGGGTGGCGACTTCGTCGACACGATCCTGCTCGTCGAAGAGTTGGGTCGAGCTGCTGCGCCCGGACCCGTGCTGGAGACGATGACCGTCGGCGCACTCGCCTTGCGCGGCACGTCCTTCGCGCCCGGCATCGCGGACGGATCGGTGGCCGTGACGGCAGCGTTGCTCGGCGAGCGCTACGTGCCCCACGCCCGCGTTGCCGACGTGGTGTTGATCTCCGACGCCGATCGACTTCGGGCGATTGCGACTGGGCAACTGGAGATGGTCGACGTCGCGGGGATCGACGGCGGACGGTCGTTGGCGACGATCGGAGGAGCATTGACGGGGGACACGTTCCTCGATGCCGATCGCAATGCGGTCGTCGATGCCGGATCGCTCGCCTCTGCGGCGTACCTGTTGGGGCTCTCGACGCGCATGCTCGCGATCGCCGGCGACTACGCCCGGGACCGGCGCCAGTTCGGCCAGCCGATCGGCGCGTTCCAGGCCGTCAAGCATCTGATGGCCGACGCGCTCTTGAAAGTCGAGTTCGCCCGGCCGGCGATCTATCGAGCGGCGTGGTCACACGCCAACGATGCCGACACCCGTGGGCGCGACGTCAGCATGGCGAAGGCGCTGGCATCCGATGCGGCGCAGAAGGCCGCGCGAAGCGCGCTGCAAGTGCACGGCGCGATCGGCTACACGTGGGAGTGCGATCTGCAGCTGTACATGAAGAAGGCCTGGGCGCTGATCCCGGCGTGGGGGAGCGCGTCCTTCCATCGCCGGCGTGTCGCCGATGCCGTTCTCGGCCCCCGATAGTCGATTGCGGTCGCCTCGGCTTCAGCCGGCGGGCGTCGTTGCTGCCACGTTGTCGCTGAGCTGGTGTGATTCAGTTCGAGGCATGGGGCGTCGGTCATCTGTGAGCCCCATCCCGTATCTCCACGTGACGAAACACGACCCGTTCGACGTGACCTCCCGTATCTCCACGTGACGAAACCCGACCCGTTCGACGTGACCTCCCGTATCTCCACGTGACGAAACCCGACCCGTTCGACGTGACCTCCCGTATCTCCACGTGACGAAACCCGACCCGTTCGACGTGACCTCCCGTATCTCCACGTGACGCAATTCGGAGGGCGGGGATGGGGTCGCCGTGCGTGACGGCCGGGAAATGGTTCGCGGACCGCGCCGGGTTTGCCCGGCTGGCGCAGGTAGACCCGGCGCGGTCGAATTGCTCCGGTCAGATGAAGCGGACCGCGCCGGGTTCGCCCCGCTGGCGCAGGCAAACCCGGCGCGGTCCGTGCATGAGCGCAGAATGCTGACGGCGTCGGGGGCTGACGGGGCAGGTGGCGTCGGGCGTCGGGCGTCGGGCCGCCGCAGCGTCGCCGTCAATTCGTCGCCGTCAGTTCGTCGCCGTCAGTTCGTCGCCGCGATTTCGTCACGTGGAGATCCGGGAGGGGGCCGGAAGCGTCAAGGTTTCGTCACGTGGAGATACGGGACGGAGTCGAAAAAATAGCGCTTGAGCTGGTGCGATGAGCGGGCGTGGTCATGAACGTGCAGTTGACCTGCATGTTATTGTCGCCGGATGGCTGCTGGATTCGATTCGCCCGGTTCGAAGACGTCCGCAGCGCCCGCTGTCGCACATGCGACCAAGGCAGCGGCACGTCCGCAGCGCACAGCGAACCGGCGATCCCCGCTCGTCGTCCAGGCCAAGCTGACGGTCGGTTCGTCAACCGACAACGCCGAACGGGAAGCGGATTCGATTGCGCAGATGGTGACGGGCATCCTCCGTCATCCGTCGGGCGGCGATGTCAGTCGTGACTTCGCCCAGGCGCCGGCCAGCCGGATCGCCCGCAAGGCGGTCATCGGTGCGGCAGGTGGCGCCGTCGACACTGATGTCGAGCAGCAGATCAACAGCGCTCGCAGCGGCGGTCGACCGCTCGACGGCAAGATCAGACGGCGGATGGAAGGCGCGTTCGGCGCCGATTTCAGCGGCGTGCGAATGCACGTGGACGAGCAGTCGGATCAGCTCAACAGCAAGATCCAGGCCCGTGCGTTCACGACCGGCTCGGACATCTTCGTCCGCCGCAAGGACTACAACCCGACGAGCCCTGACGGCGAAACGCTGCTTGCCCACGAACTGGCCCACACCATCCAGCAAGGTGGCGCGACCGTCTCGCGGCTGATCTCCCGAGACCCGTCCGAATCCGAGCAGAGCGAGTCCCAGACGGAGTCCAACGAGACGGAATCGAACTCGAACGAGAACCAGGCTGAAGAGGAAGAGACTGACGAGAACGAGAACGAGACCGGCGAAGAGAACGAGAACAGCGAGGTGGACGGCGAGGAAGACTTCGTGTTCACCATGCCGGCAATTCAGTCGAGCGAGGAGAACGTGGTCGGCCAGGGCAACCTGCACGAGGACTCGGGCACGGCTCCCGGTTCGACGAAGGCTCGCTCGACGAAGGCCCGCTCGACGAAGGCTCGCTCGGCGAAGGCTCGCTCGACGAAGGCCGACACGACGAAGGCCGACACGACGAAGGCCGACACGACGAAGCCCGACGCGACGAAGCCCTCCACGGCCAGGCGTACGATCGATCTGGTGCCGTTGATCGGCGGAGTGCACGGCGACGCCAAGGCAGTGAGCTACTCGTCCGTCCGTGCCAAATCGGACAATGCGATCGCTTCGATCAAGACGTCGGCGACGATGTCGGGCAACTACGCCGCGAGTGCCTTCGGCGCGATGAACTCGAGCTACAAGGTCGACAACATCGTGGTCAAGTCGAAGAAGGGCAAGATCTACGTCAACCTCGACCTGCTCGGCAGCTTCGAATACGGCACCAACTCTGGCGGCAAGACCGACGTACCGTCGGCCGACGCGGGTGTGGTCACGGCCGACACCTACGCCCTCATCGCGTCCGACCTGACGCCGACCTTGATCGAGAAGAGCTGGCGCGCCCCACGAACCACGTACTGGTCGCAGGCGATCTGCGAGCGACACGAGAAGTACCACGCCACCGACTTCAAGGGCTGGTTCAACAAGAGCGCCAAGGGGATCGTCGTCAACTACCTGAAGAACAATCCGCTCGAACTGAAAGACGACGAGGCGAAGGATCAGGACAAGGTCAAGGCCGCGGTCAAGAAGGCGCTCGACGAAGCACGCGATGCGGTGACCACCGCTGACGGCGAGTACTACACGGGCGGCGCTGCCACGTACCTGTCCTACGCCGGTGAGGAGCGAGCGTTCGGTGACGGCAAGAAGCCGTACCTCGCGCTGGCCGCAGGGGTCGAGAAGCAGGGCAAGAAGCTGGAAGCCGCGGCCAAGAAGAAATCCGGAGCCAAGGCCTGATGCCCGATCTGTCATGCCGGCCTGACATCGACGATGCAGGGTTGCCCGGACGAACACCCGCAATGGTGCAGCGCGACGAGCGGATGTACCCGATGCGCGTCGATCAGATCGCCGGAGCCGGCCGCCACGAGCCAGACCCGTCGGCAACGCTCGCACACGCCGACCTGCTCGCCGGGCTGGCATCGGACAGCACGGTTCCTGCGATCGGTGCCGCGTTCGTCGCCGGTCGTTGCACCACCGACGATGCCTCGGGTGACTCGCGCACCAGCGCCGCACTCGCCGCGCTCGTCGATTCGTTCAACCCTGCGTCATTGCGCAACCGCGCCAACGTGTACGTGGAAGCGGTGATGTCGACGGCCCTGCTCGGCGCGGTCGACGATGCGCACCAGCGCCTGCTCGATCTGGTCACGGTGCCCGACAACGCCAGCATCGCCGGGTACTTGGCCGCCGGTTACCTCGCCCAGTTCGGCGATGCTTCGGGCTACCCGTTGCTGCGGTCCGACCTGGACGATCGTTCCAACCCGCACGGCCGCAACGTGGCGCTGCGTCAACTCGTTGCGTTCTGCGCGGTCGACGGCCAGAAGGTCGGATCAATCGTCGTCGACGTTCGCCGCGATCTGCTCGCTCTCCTGCGCGACAAGGACGCCCAGCTCGCGGCAGAGGTGCCGGGCCTGTTGGTCGAGTCCGGTCTCACCGACGTTCGCGGCGACCTCGAGGCAGCGACGAAGCGACCGTTCCCGAAGGCCGTTCGCGAGCTGGCCGCGGACGCGCTGGGCCAGCTCGAACAGCGCTGACCAGCGCAGCCCGACACTGACCAGCGCTGACCCCTGCCGAGCGTTTCGGCTGAATGCTTCCGCTGAGTGCTGCGGCTCAGGCCTTCAACAGGTCGGGACGAGTTGCGGCGATCTGACGGCGAATGCCTTCGCGCCAGCCGATCTCCGTCGCGAATCCCGTCGAGTGCAGCCGCGTGAGATCGGGGATGATCGCCGCGATCGTCGCCTCGGTCGGCTCGAACGTCGGTGACAGGCCCGTGAGACGGCCGATCTCCTCGCACCATTCTTCGATGCTCGTGACCTCGTCGCCGCCCCAGTTGACGATCGTCGCCGGTGCTGATGCAAGCGACAGAAGATACGGCAGCGAGCGGATGATGTCGTCGGAATGGATCGGCGAGTACGACGTCGGCTGATCGACGTGCACCGTGACGGGCATGTTGTGCTCCATCATCATCAGATGGAACGTCATCCAGCCATAGGTGTCGCCGTAGGGCACGTTGAGACGGGCGATCACCGTGGGCAGGCCGAGGCGTGCCGAGGTGTGGCGCACGAGGACCTCACCGGCGATCTTGGAGATGCTGTAGGTCGTCATCCCCGCCATCGGGCGATGACTGTCGCCGAGTGCGTCGGACTCGGCGCGCGGGTTGTGGTCGTCGGGTTCGTAGACGGCCGTCGACGAGCAGTGCAAGAACGCCTCGGCGCCTTTGCAGACCTCCATCAAGTTCGCCGGGCCCTCGGCATTCCCCGCGAAGGCGAGGTCGAAGCTGTTGACCTTGGCGACCGCGAAGTTGAAGACCAGATCGACATCGGTCGGCACCTCGTCGAAGCGGCTGCGGGTGAGGTCGATGCTGATCGGGTGCACGCCGGCGGCCTCGATCGGGCCGCGCTGAGCCGGGTCCTTGAAACGTGCGGCGCCGTAGACGTCGTTGCCCGCGGCGGCGAGCGCTGCGGCGACGGGTCCGGCGACCCAACCGGTGACGCCGGTGACGAGGATCTTCTTGCCTGTGATCGGTTCCATGTTGGCGTCCTTTACCAGAGCTGATCGGTGTAGGTGTCGGTGCCGAAGACCGTCTGTTTGAACGGCGCGGTCCAGAGGTGCGTGGCGATTCCGCTTGCTTCCAGCGCGGCGCCGTACTCGGCGTACCCATCGGCCCAACCGGCCTCCGGAGCGTGATCGAGGAAGTGCATCTGCAGGAATCGACGGTCGGCGTTGACGGTGCGTGGCACGTCGGCCGGCGCATCGTCGAGCAGCGTCATCGGATTGGCATCGACGATGAGATCGGGACCCCAGTCGGTGGCCATCGCCATCGGTGCCCACGTGTTGCGGGTCCACTCCTCGATGTCGGCGTGTGTCTTGCCCTCGGCGAGTTCGCCGACGTTCACGACGAGTCCGGCGTAATCACGATCCAGCGCCTGCTCGGTGGGTGTGCCGCGATCGCTCTTCTGGATCGACCACTGGTAGTCGTAGAGCAACGTGTGGATGTGCTTGCGCTCGGCGAACATGCGCCCGGTGGCGTGCAGCATCGTGACGGTGTCGACACTCCAGCGGTTCCACTCGTCGTGGTGCCCGGCGAGCACCCAGTAGATGGCGAGGTACGAACCCGTCGCCTTGTCGGGCGTCATCACGGACTCGGCTGGGTAGCGCAGTTCCTTGAGGTCTTTGGTGGCGACGAAGCGATCGCCGGCGAAGCTGTAGGCACCGTTCAGCACGCCACCGTAGAAGTGATCCGCCTCGTACCAGCGGTTGTACTCGACCTCGTGCCCCTTGGTCGGTTCGACCATCGTGAACAGGATCGTTCCGAGTGTGATTGGCTTCTCGAGCGCCACGAAGATTCCCCATTTCTGCCCCGGCTGAGCCGGGCTCGCCGAGTCGGCAGAGGCGAGAGGAACACAGTAGCGAGTTTCTGACGCCGCGTCAGAAACGGAGCGTCAGCCGAGACGCGCCTCCAGGTTGGCCTTCACGTCGGGCCACTCGACGTCGAGGATGGAGTGTGCCGCCGTGTTCCGCTGCTGGCCGATCTCGCCGGCGACGGCTGACGCCCGATAGTTGCGCAGGATGCCCTCGAACTTCGCGCCCGTGCGCACGATCGCGTCGCGGCTCTGGGTGTTGCGCTCGTCGGTGTAGATCGCCAGCCGGCGAACCAGCAGGGTCTCGAAGGCGTAGGTCATCAACAACAGCTTGGCTTCGGTGTTGATCGCGGTGCGTTGCGCCGACGCCGCCAGCCACGTGCCACCGATCTCGACCTCGTCGGGGAAGTCGCGCCCGGTCCAGTAGCGGATCTCGAGGTAGCGGGTGCAACCGACGACTCGGAGGTCACTCAGTCGACGCTGTGCGAACGGCACCACGCGCCCGGCATCGGCGTCGGCGAGCAACGACGTGACGTAGCTCGTCATCGCGCCGGCAGTCTCGGGCACCGGCGTCCACCCGTAGGTCGAGCGATCTTCGTTGGCGGCCACCGTCAACTGATGAACGTGATCGAGCGACAGTGGTTCGAGTTGGACGTGGATGCCGGTCAGCGTTGGTCGGTCGAGATTCATCGGCCAAGTGTGGCCGATCCGCCACAGCCTTTCAGAGCGGATTCCCGAGCGAGTCCACCGAGGCGTCACCCATCACGATCACGGGCTCCTCGCAGATCGTCCAGTGCAGGTTCGCGGTGTCGAGGAACTTCTCGGTGTCGGCCATCATGTCGGCCTGATCGGGCTCCATCACATGGGCCCAGAAATCGGACGCGCTGTCGAACCACTGGATCGTGACGCCGTCGTACATCGGCTCGGGCGCCTTGCTGCCGGCTGATGGCCAGACGGACGCATGCTGCTCGTAGCGGCGGACGTAACGTGAGCACGGCAGGCTCTTCACGAGGGGGCCGTGGTGTTCGCGCCAGTAGGTCAGGAACTCTTCGTGAGTGGTGCCGGGCTTGCGCTTGAGCATCGTGACGAGCTGGATCATGTTCTGTCTCCGTGGGTGGCGGGCGGGTTGGGTGGATGAATGGATGCGGATCTAGAGGCCGAGGAAGGAGCCGCCGTCGCAGACGATCGTCTGCCCGGTGACGTAGCTGGAATCATCGCTGGCAAGGAACAGCGCGACCGAACCGATGTCGGCTTCGATGTCGCCGACTCGACCGAGTGGCGTCCGCGCTTCGATCGCGGCCTGCAGCGCGGGCGACTGCGCGAACGCGTTGATCAACGCGGGTGAGGCCGCCACTGGTGCGATGCAGTTGACCGTGATGCCCTCGGGTCCCCACTCGCGGGCGAGGCTCTTCGCCATCGCCCGTTCGGCGGCCTTGGCGGGCGAGTAGAGCGGAATGTTGGCGCTGCCCTCGATGCCGCTCGGCGACGTGATGAGGATGAATCGTCCGCGCTCGCCTGCAGCCTGGAGGTGTGGGTACGCGGCCTGCCCGCAGAACATCACCGCCCACACGCCGGTGCGCGACATGTGCTTCCAATGTCGATCGAGATCGGCGTCTTCGAGGCGATGTGGCAGGCCACCGCGGAAGGCGTTGTGAACCATGATCTCGAGCCCACCGAAGTGCTCGACGGTTTGCGTGACACACGCGGCGACCGATTCGCGGAGCGAGACGTTGGTCTCGATGCAGAGCGCTGACCCGCCGAGGTCACGGATCGCTTGGGCGACCGGTTCGCCCGTGTCGGAACGGCGGGCAGCGATCACGACGTTGGCGCCCTCGGCTGCGAGACGACGAGCCATGCCTTCGCCAACGCCCTGACCGGCGCCGGTGACGATCGCAGTGCGCCCGTCGAGGCGCTTGCTCGTGCCGCTACTCATGGCGCCATCCAGACGCCGCCGTCGGCGGTGAGCGTCGAGCCCGTGAGGTGGTGTGCGCCCGCGCCGGCCAACAACGCGATCAGCGGAATGATGTCGTTGGCGAGCGAACCTGCACTGGCGAGCGCCGGGGGAGCGAGCGACACAGCGCCGACCGCCTCGGGCGAGATGCCGAACAGCGACGGTGAGACGGCGATGCAGTTGACGGTGATGCCGTCCGCACCCCATTGCCGCGCAGCAGACTTGACCAAGAGCCGGATCGCTTCGGCCGTCGCCGCGACATGCGCGAGGCGTGGTGCGCCGGACATCGCGATCGTTGGCACGATCGCGATGATCCGCTGATGTCCGGCCCGGTGCGCCGCTTGGAACGACACGATCGCGTGGCGCATCGGTTGCTCCCACGCGGCATCGAAGTCGTCGTCGGTCAGATCGGTGAACCGGATCGGTTCGGCGCTGATCTCGGCCACGACGATCGTGGTCGCACATTCGGCCGTCATCGACGAAGCGCGCAGGTCGTCGGCCAGACGGCCGATGCCATCGATCGTCACCTCGATTGTCCCCACACGGGGCACCGTACCCGACGCGTGGAATGCTGGTGATGATGACGACCGTGGACGTAGCCGACGAACAGCCGACGACCGAGGAACTCGAACGGATCTTCGGATCGGTCAAGAACTGGTCACGTTGGGGCTCGGACGATGAACGTGGCGCGCTGAACCATCTCACCGACGCGCACCGGGCGCATGCTGCGACGCTCGTGCGCTCCGGCGAGTCGGTGAGCATGGCCCACGACCTCACCACCCGTCCGACGCCGGAGACACCGAGTCCCGCGCATCACCACATGTTGTCAAGCGGCGACGCGCTCGGGTCCAGCGGTGTGCCCGACTACGAGGCAACCCAGGACTACCTCGGCACTGCGGTGCACGGCCTCGGGCTCACGCACATCGACGCGCTGTGCCACATGTTCGTGCGCGGCGAGATGTATGGCGGACGGCCGGCCTCGATGGTGCGCAGCACGGGCGCTCTGGCCAACACGATCATGTCCGCGTCTGACGGCGTCATCGGGCGCGGCGTGCTGCTCGACATCCCGCTGGTGCGTGGCGTCGAATTTCTCGACCCGACCGATTCGGTGACGGTGGCCGACCTCGAAGCGGCAGAATCCGCTCAGGGGTCGGCGGTCGGCACGGGCGATCTGCTGATCGTCTCCACCGGACGCGATCGGCGCAAGGCGATCGGCAACGGGCGTCTCGACCCGTTCGGTGGTGGCCTGCCCGGGCTTCACCCGCGCACACTCACGTGGTTGCACGAGCGAGAGATCGCGCTCCTGGCCAGCGACGGCATCTCCGACCGGATGCCGTTCACGTCGATCCCCGAGTGGCCGTTCCCGATCCATCAGATCGGCATCGTGGCCATCGGCCTGCACCTGATCGACAACCTCCGCCTCGACGTCGTCAGTGACGTGTGCCGCCGCGACAAGCGGTGGGAGTTCTTGATGACGGTGGCGCCGATGCGTGTACCCGGCGGCACGGGATCCCCCGTCAACCCCATCGCGATCTTCTGACCGACTCGCGGTCAGAAACAAACGACTGTTAGTTTTTCGCCGTGTCGATCAACTTCGATGATCTGGAATCGCGGCCGGGGTTCTTCACCGGAACGAAACCGAAGCAGGTCACGTTCCTGCCGGACCCCGAGCGTCGTCGGCGTCGGTACACGATGATCTCCGTGGACGACCACCTTGTCGAGCCGCCGCACATGTTCACCGGTCGGGTGCCGTCGCGCTTCGCCGATCTCGCGCCGTCGGTGCAGACCGACGAGACCGGCATGGAGTACTGGGCCTACGACGGGCAACGGCACTACAAGGTCGGGCTCAACGCCGTTGTCGGGCGTCCGCAAGCCGAGCTCAACTTCGAGCCGACCCGCTTCGACGAGATGCGACGTGGCGCGTGGGACATCGATGCTCGGATCGCCGACATGGATCTCAACGGCGTCTACGCGTCAGCCAACTTCCCATCGTCGCTCGCGGGTTTCGCCGGCCAGCGTTACCAGTTGGGGGTGAGCGATCCCGAACTCGCCCTTGCGGTGGTGCGGGCCGCGAACGACTGGCATCTCGACGAATGGGCCGGCCGCCATCCGGGCCGGATCATCCCGGTTCAGGTGCCATGGCTCCTCGATCCGGTCATCGCCGCGGCCGAGGTTCGCGCCAACGCTGCTCGGGGCTTCCGTGCCGTGACCTTTCCCGAGCTCCCCGAACGGCTCGGCCTGCCGTCGCTGCACACCGGCTACTGGGATCCCATGATGCAGGCCTGTGCCGAGACGGGCACCGTCGTCTGCCTGCACGTCGGCTCGTCGTCGACCGCGCCGATCACGTCCTCCGATGCGCCGGCCGACACGATCGGGGTGCTGTTCTTCGGGTGGGCGATGTTCGCAGCGGTCGACTGGCTGTACTCGAAGCTGCCGATCCGCTTCCCCGATCTCAAGATCTGCCTGTCGGAGGGCGGCATCGGCTGGGTCGCGGGCCTGATGGACCGCCTCGATCACGTTCTGCGATATCAGGCGATGTACGGCACGTGGGTCGGCATCGACCTCACGCCGTGCGAGGTGCTGCAGCGCAACTTCTACTTCTGCGCGATCGAGGACAAGTGCGGGCTCGATCATCGTCACCGGATCGGCATCGAGCACGTGATGCTCGAGTCCGACTACCCGCACCAGGACGGCACCTGGCCAGACACACAGGAGATCATCCACGGCCAGATCGGGCATCTCCCCGCCGACGACATCCGCAAGCTCACCTGGCAGAACGCCGCCAACCTCTTCGGCCATCCCGTTCCGCAACACGTGCAAGACGATCCGGAGACCTTCTGATGCCCGAGACGTCGCCCAAGGTGCTGACCGAATCCAGCCTCACGTTCCGGATCGCGGCCGGCCGCCGCATGCTCTACCGCGAGGGTTGTGACTCCAACGTCAGCGGTCACGTCAGCGCGAGGGCACCCGAGGACGATGGCTTCTGGGTCACCGGATTCGAGTACTTCGACGAGACCATGCCGGCGGCGATCGCCAAGCTCGATTTCGATCTCGGACCTCTGGTCGGTCAGCTGGAGATGTCGCCGGCGGTCAACTTCCACGCATTGATCTACAGACTGCGGCCGGACGTGAACGCGATCGTGCACCTGCACTCGCACTACATCTCGGTGCTGTCGTCGCTCGGCGTCACCGTCGGCATGTACAACGTCGCCGCCGTCCTGTTCGACGGCGAGCAGGTGACGTACCTCGACGACGGCCACAAGCCACACACGCAGGTGGCCGACGACCTCGGCGACAAGCGGGTCGCGATCCTGAAGAACCACGGCGCGATCGTCGCGTCCGACACATTGGAGAACGCCGTGATCGAGGCGATGACGCTCGAGAAATGTGCGCGCTATCACCTCGAATGCGTCGCGGCCGGAGGCACCGAGATCCCGCGCGACGAAGTGATCGGTGGCAAGGCCATGTATCGCAAGCACTACCTGGGTCAGATGTGGCGGGCCAACTTCCGTCGGCTGCGCACCAGCGACCCCGATTTGTTCGAGGTGCTCGATGTATGACCTGCTGATCCGCGGCGGCCTCGTGATCGACGGCACCGGGCTACCGGGTCGCACCGGTGACGTGGCGATCACCGACGGCCGCATCGTCGCCACCGGCCGGTTGCGCGGCGAGAACGCGACCCGCACGATCGACGCTGACGGCCTCGTCGTTGCGCCCGGAATCGTCGATGCCCACACTCACTACGACCCGCAGCTGACGTGGGATCCGCTGTGCGACAGCTCGTCGCTGCACGGCGTCACGACGGTCGCGGCTGGCAACTGTGGGTTCTCGATCGCGCCGGTGAAAGCAGTTGACCGGCCGTACACGGCGCAGATGTTCGCCCGCGTCGAAGGCATGGACCCGGCCGCGCTCGACCAGATCAACTGGACGTTCGAGACGTTCCGCGAGTTCCTCGACACTCGCGGCGGACACCTCGGCGTCAACCTGGGGATGTACATAGGGCACTCGGCGGTGCGGCGTTGGGTGATGGGCGACGCCGCGTTCGAACGGGCCTCCACATCTGACGAGATCGAGGCGATCGCGGCCATCGTCGACGATGCGATGCAGGCCGGCGCGTTGGGATTTTCGTCGTCTCATGCGCCGACGCATCTGGATCTCGCCAACCGCCCGGTTCCCAGCCGGCTGTCGAGCATCGACGAGCTGCGCGCGCTGGCCGACGTCGTCGGTCGATACGGCCGCGGCTCGATCGCGTATGCGCCGGAGAGCGCTGTCGAAGGCATCAGCTCGATCGATCGCGATCTGCTGATCGAGCTCGCCGGTCTGGGCGGAGTGCCGCTGGTGACGCAGGGGCTCGGCGGGCGTTCGAAGGTCGACGCACCGACCAAGACGTGGCTGGAATCGCGCGACTTCCTCGATCGGTCGGCAGCTGCTGGTTCGCCGGTGTACTCGCTGTTGATGACGCGACCGCTGAATGGCCCGTTCACGCTGGCCGGCGGGACGTCGCGTTACGAGGGCGTGCCGCTGTGGCACGAGCTGATGAACGTGCCGCTGGACGAGCGCCGGCGACGAATCGGCGACGACGAGTCCCGAGCCGCACTGCGTCGAGCGATCGACAACCCGAACCGCGACGCTTCGGTCGGCTCGACGTTGCCGCCGCCGTTCTGGGCCTCGATGCGCGTCTCGTCGTCACCCGCTGTGGCGAACCAACGGTACATCGGCGGCGTCGTCGGTCAGATCGCGTCGAGCGAGGGTCGCCACCCGGCCGACGTGATGTTCGACATCGCTCTCGCTGACGACCTGCAGGCGGTGTTCCACTGGGCCAACGAGACCCCAGAGTGGCGCGAACTGCTGAGGGATGTGCAGAAGCACCCGCAGATGATCGTCGGTGTCAGTGATGGCGGGGCCCATCTCGATCGCGACGACGGCGCCGAATGGAGCACACACTTCCTCGCCACGTGGTGGCGGCAGGAGAAGGTGTGGCGACTGGAAGAGGCGATCCGCCGGATGACGTCCATTCCGGCCGCGATCCTCGGCCTCCGCGACCGTGGGTTGATCCAGCCGGGCTTCGGTGGCGACGTGTTCGTCTTCGACCCCGACACCGTCGACGTCGGCACGTGCAAGGCAGATCGCGATGTCGTGCTCGGCATCGAGCGTTTCCGCGCCGTGCCAACGGGAATCGCATACACCATCGTCAACGGAACGGCGGTCGTCGAGCACGGCGAGCGCACCGACGCAGTCCCCGGCCGAGTCGTCCGACCCGGCTGAACCCACACCCGACACCGACACACCGACACACCGACATCTGGAGAACCACCATGTGCGAGACATCCCAGCGAGTCCGCGAATCTCTTGGGCATCCCGTGCTCGACGTCGATGGCCACGTCATCGAGTTCATGCCGGCCGTGCTGCCGTACCTGCGCGAGACGATGGGGCCGAAGCTGTTCGAGAAGTACATCAACCAGCCGTCGCCGATCGCCAAGATCCTCGGCGCCGACACGGCGACACGTGCGCAGCAACGGACCCCGCAATCGGCATGGTGGGGCACCCCGGCCCAGAACACACGAGATCTCGCGACCGGCGCGATTCCTGGCCTGATGTACGAACGCCTCGACGAGTTCGGCATCGACTACTCGGTGCTCTACCCGACGAAGGGCTTCGGCATCGCCGGCATCGTCGACCAGGACCTTCGCCTCGGGGTGTGCCGCGGGTTCAACGAGTACTACGCCGACACGTACCGGCCCTACGCCGATCGGATGACGGCTGCCGGTGTGATCCCCACTCACACACCAGAGGAAGCCATCGCTGAGCTCGAACGCTGCAAGCAGCTCGGCCTCAAGGCGGTCGGTTTCCCGGAGGGCGTGACTCGTGCGATCCCCAAGCCCGTGCTCGACAACCCGTCGCCGTTCCTGTTCCCCGGGCAGACGCACTACTTCGACTGGTACGGAATCGACAGCGCGTTCGACTACGACCCGGTCTGGGCCAAGGCACAGCAGCTCGGCTTCGCGGCGATGTTTCACGGCGGGCTCGGCAACATGCCGTCCGGGTCGTTCACCGCGACGACCAACTACACGTTCAACCACATCGGTTCGTTCGCCCACCGCATGCATCCGCTGTGCAAGTCACTGTTCATGGGGGGCGTCACGAACCGCTTCCCCGATCTCAACTTCGGCTTCCTCGAATGCGGTGTCGGTTGGGCCGTCATCCTGCTGTGCGACATCATCGAGCACTGGGAGAAGCGCAACATCGACGACCTCCAGCGGCTCGATCCGGCAGCGATCGACTGGGCGATGTTCGAGGACCTGTTTCACAGCCACGGCACAGCGCTGCTCGACAAGGCCGGCGACATCGACCTCGACGCGGCGATGCGCAACCTGCCTGGCGCCGGCACGCCACCCGACGAGATGGACGAATGGCGGTTCGTCGACATCCGTGAAAAGCGTGACATCGTCGACAAGTTCGTACCCAACTTCTACTTCGGATGCGAGGCCGATGACCGCACGATCGCGTTCGCGTTCGCGCCGGGCAACCCGTTCGGTGCCCGCCTGCGTCCCGTGTTCTCCAGCGACCTCAGCCACTGGGACGTGCCAGAGATGAACGAAGTCGTCGAGGAAGCACACGGCCTCGTCCGCAAGGGCATCCTCACCGAGCAGGATTTCCGCGAGTTCGTGTTCGAGAACCCGGCTCGCCTGTTGATGCAACAGAACCCAGACTTCTTCGTCGGCACTGCAGCAGAATCGGCCACGACCGGGCTGGGCGTATGAGCACCGACCTCGTTCTGCGCAACGGCCTCGTGGTCGATGGCACCGGTGGCCCGCCGCGTGCCGCCGACATCCTGGTGCGCGATGGGCGCATCGTCGCGGTCGGCGACATCTCGGCCGGAGCCGCCGCGCATGCGACCGAGTACGACTGTCGCGGCCTCGTCGTTGCACCGGGCTTCATCGACCCGCACACGCACTACGACGCGCAGGTCCTGTGGGATCCGGGGTTGACGCCGTCGACATGGCACGGCGTCACCACCGTCGTGATGGGCAACTGCGGGTTCGGCATCGCTCCGACGCGACCCGCCGATCGGGGCACGGTCATGCGCGTGCTCGAGAACGTCGAGGGCATGCCGCTCGCCGCGCTCGAAGCCGGCATCCCGTGGACGTTCGAGACGTTCCCCGAATACCTCGACGCGCTCGATGAGCTGCCGCTGCGCATCAACGTCGCCCCGCTGATCGGGCACACGCCGCTGCGTTTCTACGTGATGGGCGACGATGCCACCGAACGCGAGGCAACCGGCGATGAGGTCGCGGCGATGAAGACGATCGTGCGCGAAGCAATCGATGCCGGAGCGATCGGATTCTCGACATCGCGCAGCGCATCGCATCTCGGCGCGTACGGCAAGCCGGTGCCCAGCCGTGCTGCCGCGCTGAGCGAGATCTGGAGCCTCGCCGGCGCACTCGGTGATGCGGGCAAGGGCACGATGGAAGCGACGTGGGGTCCCGACCTCTTCGTCGACGAATTCGCCAAACTCGCGGATGACATCGGTCGTCCAGTCTCGTGGGCAGCGATCATGGCCGGCCGGAACCAGCCGGGTTACTCCGACGGTGTCGCGGCGCGGATCGAGGTCGGCGGCAACGTGCATCCACAAGTGGCGTGCCGGCCGATCGTGGTCCAGATCGCGCTCAACGATCCGTTCCCGTTCGCGAACGTGCCGGCGTTCGGCGAGATCCTCGCACTCGACCGTGCCGATCGGCCCGCGCTCTACCTCGACGCCCAGTGGCGCGCCCGGGCGGATCCGCAGATGCGCGCGGCCTGGGGAGACATCATCGACCACGCCAAGGTCGCCGAATCGGCCGCGCACCCCGAGCTGCAGTTCGGTTCGACGCTGGCCGAGTTGGCCGAGTTGGCCGCTGATCGCGGCGTCACGTCGATCGACGTGATGGTCGAGCTCGCCGCCGCCGACGGGTTCGACACCCGGTTCCTGGTGGCGATGACGAACGACGACGAGGACGCGGTCGGCCGTCTGCTCGGCAACGATCAGCTGCTGCTCGGCCTGTCCGACGCAGGTGCGCACACGAGCCAGCTGTGCGACGCCAACTACGCCACCCATCTGCTCGGTCACTGGTGCCGCGAGAAAGGTGTGCTCACGTTGGAGAAGGCGGTGTGGCGTCTGACCGGACATCCGGCAGCCGTGTACGGGATGGTCGACCGGGGCACCATCGCCGAGGGTGCAGTCGCCGACATCGTCGTGTTCGACGCTGCGACCGTCGGCACGATGTTGCCGCAACGAATACACGACCTCCCGGGAGGCGCGGATCGATTGGTTGCGCACAGCATCGGGGTTCACCACGTGTGGCTCGCCGGCAATCCGATCCGCCTCGACGGCAACGACCTCGACGCAGCCGGTACGGGTCGCCTGTTGCGCAACGGCACATCGTCATGACCACAACCACAACCACTGCGACAACCGACACCATCAACCGGCTGACGGCGCAGGGTCACCTCATCGGTGACCGATGGCACCCGGGGGACTCCGCCGGACGATACGCGCATCACGACCCGGCCACCGGAGCCCCACAAGCCGAGATCGCCCTCGGGGGAGCGTCGGAGATCGGTCGTGCGGTCGATGCAGCGGTCGCTGCCGGACCGGCGTGGCGCAAGATGCCTCTGGAACAACGCGCCGCGATCCTCTTCCGACTCGCCGACCTGCTGGTCGCCAACGATGCGGACTCGGCGCTGCTCAACGCTCGCGACAACGGCACGCCGATCAGCACCATGCGTCCTGGCCTGTACGCCGGATCATGGGTGCGCTACTACGCCGGCTGGGTCGACAAGATCGATGGCCGGACGGTGCCTGTCACCGGCGGTCTCGACTACGTCCTGCCCGAGCCCTACGGCGTGATCGGCGCCATCGTGCCGTGGAACGGACCGATGATGGGGATGGGTCAGAAGGTCGCTCCGGCGCTCGCGGCCGGCAACACCGTCGTCGCCAAGCCACCGGAGATCGCGCCCTTCGGTGCATTGCGGTTCGCGGAACTCGCGCTCGAAGCCGGCTTGCCGCCGGGCGTGCTGAACGTCGTCACCGGCGGTGCTGAAGCGGGGCAGGCACTCGTGCGCGACCCGCGCGTCGGCAAGGTGTCGTTCACGGGTGGCCACATCACGGCGCGCGCCGTGATGACGGCGGCCGCCGAGACGCTCAAGCCGCTTGCCCTCGAGCTGGGCGGCAAATCGGCCAACATCATCTTCCCCGACGCCGATCTGGACACCGCCGCGGCACTCGCGGTGTTCGTCGGCATCGGCGTGCTCTCGGGGCAGGGTTGTGCATTACCAACCCGTCTGTTCGTCCACGACGACGTCTACGACGAGGTCGTCGACCGGCTCGTCGCACAGGCAGCATCGATGGCGGTCGGCGATCCGTCCGACCCGGCTTCGTTCATGGGGCCGGTGGTCAACGCGGCCGCATGCAGCCGGATCCTCGGCGTCGTCGATCGGGCCACGTCCGACGGCAGCGGCCGGCTGCTGACCGGCGGCACTCGACTCGGGGGCAGCCTCGCAGATGGATACTTCATCGCCCCGACGATCTTCGGCGATGTGGCGCATGGCAGCGACCTGGCCACGAACGAGGTCTTCGGGCCGGTCCTGTCGGTACTGCGCTTCCGCACCGAGGATGAAGTCGTTGCCAAGGCCAACGACAGTCACTTCGGCCTCGGCGCGTACCTGCACACGCGCGACATCGGACGAGCACACCGCGTTGCGTCCAAGCTCGAGGCCGGCATGGTCGTGGTCAACGGCATGCCCGGTATGTCGCCTGCCGCGCCCTTCGGCGGCTTCAAGCAGAGCGGCTTCGGCCGTGAGGGTGGTCGCTGGGGAATCGAGGAGTTCTTGCAGCAGAAGAACGTCTTCATCGCGAGCACGTCATGAACCACGACGAGGTGGGCCATGTCGGCGCGGCGTGATGTCGTGGTCTCCGCCGCGCGCACGCTGTTCGCGGAGCGGGGTTACACGGGCACATCGATGCGCGACATCGCCGAGGCCACCGGCTTGCTGCCCGGCAGCCTGTACACGCACTTCCGGTCCAAGGCCCAGCTGGTCGAAGAGATCGTGGCCGTGTTCTACCGCGATCTGCTGGCCGCACAGCAGGAGGCCAGTTCGCACGATGGCACCGGTGCCGAGCGGTTCCGGCTGATGCTGCGCGCCACATACCGCGTGTGCGAGGCGTACCCCGACGAATTGACGATCCTGCACTACGACTGGCAGGAGCTGTCGACGCTCGACGAGATCGCGGAGGTTCGCGAGATCAGCGTCCGAACCCTCGTCACATGGCGCAAGGTCATCAAGGACGGCATCAATGACGGCACGCTGCAGTCGACGATGAGCCCCGAGCTCGTGACACGCATCGTCACGGGCGCGATCCATGCGATGCTCGATCCGGTTCGGTATCGCGATCAGCCGGCGAGCAAGAAGGCCAATGCTGTCCAGCAGCTGGAAGACATGCTGCTCGACGGCATCCTCTCCAACGCGGTGCGGGTATGACCGACAGGCTGTTGCTCGGGACAGACACGGTCGAGGTGCGATCGCTCAGCGCCGCGTTGCAGGCCGAGATCCTCGGGCTGCCCATCGGTGGGGATGATCCGTGGGCTGATGAGGATGCGGCTGCGCTGGAGGCATGGCGAGCTGATGTCGCCGGGGGCGAACGATGCGCCACCGTCATCGTTGCGGTGTGGCCCGTCTCGCACGCTCCGATGCGGCTCACGGATCAATCGTCCGCCGAGTTCACGCGTCGGGCCGAGCTGCCGTTCGCGCAGTGGTGCGTTGCACTCGGTGCAGCATCGGCTCGCTGTGAAGATGGCGGCGCGATCGTCGCGGTGGCCGAACGACCGTCACCGCTCGACGCGGCCGGGTGGTCGGCCGAGAGCGGAATCGCGGACGCGGTCGAGGCGCTCGTTCGATCACTGGCACGGGCCGAAGGCCCGCGAGGAGTTCGCGTCAACGCGGTCTCCACACCCAGCCGACTCGCGCCGGCACATCCGGTCGCACCGGCCGTGCCGCTGACCGGATATCCAGGACGGATTGATGTCGAGGTCGCGAATGCCGTCGAGATGCTGATCGGCCCCGGCGTCGGCGGGGTCACCGGAACCGTCGTGCACGTCGACTTCGGTCGGAGCTGGCGATGAGGACGGCACAGCAGCGTGTCGTGCTGATCACCGGTGCCAGCGGTGGCGTCGGCCGTGGCATTGCCCACTCGTGTGCGCAAGCCGGCTGGACGGTGTGGATCCTGGCGCGGCGAACGATCGAAGGCAAGGCGGTTGCGGCCGAGGTCACGGCGCTCGGGGGCGATGGGCATTTTGTCGAATGCGACGCGGGCGATTCGGCGTCACTCCGCGGGGCCGTGGCGATGGTGATCGACACCTCGGGCCGACTCGACGGTGTCGTGCTGAACGCGACGAGCGGGCTGTCACCCAAGCCGGTCGTGCTTGCCGACATCCCGATCGCAGAACTGCAGGACCACGTCGCGGTGTCGGTGCGCGGCCTGCATCTGCTCGCCACCGTGACCCACCCGCACCTCCGCCGATCGTCCGGATCGTTTGTCGTGTTGACTTCCGAGGCCGGCTTCGAGGGCAAGGCCAAGCTGAGTGTCTATGCCGCGGTGAAGGCGGCGCAGCGCGGCATGGTGCGCAGCCTCGCCCGTGAATGGGGGCCCGACGGCATTCGCGTCAACTGCGTTGCGCCGTTGGCGAACACGCCGGCGATGGAGCGCGCGTTCGAGATGGATCCGGACATGGCGGGTCGCGTGCTTGGGCGCAATCCCATCGGACGCTTGGGTGACGCCGCGAATGATGTCGGTCCGATCGTGCGGTTCGTGCTCTCCGACGACGCCCGCTACCTCACCGGCAACACATTGATGGCCGATGGCGGAAGTTGCCCGATCGCCTGAATCGACAGGCGGCAGCGAGTCAGTCGAGTACGTCAGCGAACCGCTCGCGGATCGCGGCGAGGCGATCGCGGTTGGGGAAGACCCACAATTTGTTCGCTCGAACACCGTCGATCATCGCCGTAGCGATGTCGTCGGGGCTCTGGATGTTGTCGGTCATCGCGTCGATCCGTCGCTGTTCGGCGTCGGACTCAGGTACGCCGCCGGTGAGGCCGACGGGGCGGTTGCGTGCTGCGCTGAAGAAGTTCGTGCGGACCAGCGACGGGCAGACTGCGGTCACACCAATCGATGCATCGGCGGCTTCGAGATCGCCACGAAGGGCTTCCGAGATCGCGGCTGCGGCGTGCTTGGTCGCGGCATACATCCCGTAGCCGGGCATCACCGTCCAGCTCGCGATCGAGCACGTGTTCACCACGTGTCCCTGGTCGCCGCGCTCGATCATCGTCGGCACGAACGACTGGATGCCGTGCACCACACCCCACACGTTGACACCGAGCACCCATTCCCAGTCCGCGTGACTGGCGGTCAGCAGCGAGCGGGTGACGCCGACGCCGGCGTTGTTGCACAGCAGGTGGACGGTCGGGTGCGTTGCGAACACGAGATCGGCCAATGCCTGCACCGATGCCGCGTCACTGACGTCGGTGACGACGGTGCGCACCGACGTCGCGTTTGCGCCGATCGTGGCCTGCGCCGCGTCGAGCGCGGCGGACTCGATGTCGGCGAGCACGAGGTGCATTCCGAGCCGACCCAGCGCCTGCGCATACGCGAGCCCGATGCCGCTCGCCGCGCCGGTGATCACGGCAACACGGCCGTCGAACGTGTTCATGAGGGGCGCATCACGATCACTTCCAGAGCGCGCCCTTGCGGGCGTCGTCGGTACTGGTACCGATGTGCACCGGTTTGCCGGCCACGGACGCGGTGCGGCTGAAGCGCGGCGCAGGCGCGGGAAGCGTCACGCCGTTGATGTCGACGAACGTTCCGCGTGCGACGTTGTGCGGATGGGCGGCGGCTTCGGCGGGGGAGAGCACCGGTGAGAAGCACGACTCGGTGCCCTCCAGAAGCTCGCACCATTCGGCTCGAGTGCGGGTGATGAACACCCCGGCCATGCGCACCTTGAGCGTCGGCCACAGCGAGCGGTCCCACTGCGGGAACTCATCGGCCGACAACCCGAGGCGTTGCAGCAATTCGGCATAGAACTGCGGCTCGATCGCACCGACGCACACATATTCGCCGTCGGCGCACTCGTAGACCTCGTAGAAGTGGGCACCCGTGTCGATCTGGTTGGTGCCACGCGGGCCCCAGAAGCCGGAGCCGGCGGCGGCGTAGAACGGAGCTGCGACCAATGCGGCGCCGTCGACCATCGCCGCGTCGATCACCTGACCGGTGCCCGAGACGCTGCGCTCGAATGCGGCTGACGCGATGCCGAGCGCCAACATCAGCCCGCCACCGGCGAAGTCACCGAGCAGGTTGATCGGCGGGGTGGGCTTCTCGCCCTCGCGTCCCAGCAACCACAGGGCGCCCGACATCGCGATGTAGTCGATGTCGTGACCGGCGACGTGGGCCAGCGGACCGTCTTGTCCGTAGCCGGTCATCCGCCCGTAGATGATGCGCGGGTTGCGGGTGCAGACGACCTCGGGGCCGATGCCCAGCCGCTCGCACACACCAGGCCGGAACGGGTCGATGAAGACGTCGGCCCCGTCGAGGATCTCGAGCAACAACTCGACATCGGCCGGCTGTTTCAGATCGAGCGCGATCGAACGCTTGCCACGCATGAACAGATTCGTCGGTGTCTTCGCCGAATCCACGCGCGCTGCGTCCGCCGGTCGATCGACCGTCACGACATCACATCCGAGATCGGCCAGGATCATCCCGCAATACGGTCCCGGCCCCTGCCCCGTCAGCTCGATGACCTTCAACCCTCGCAATGGACCCATGGCGTCATCTTGGCATGTCGCCGAGTTTGTGGTCGCTCCGTATCTGACACACCGTCAGATACGGAGTAGCTTGCCCGTTCATGGAACTGGGGTACACGCCTGAGCAGGACGCGCTCCGCGCCGAACTGCGTGAATATTACGAGAAGCTGCTCGATCCGGAAACGGTCGCCGAGCTGTCGCACGGTCACGGGATCTCGGAGAAGACGCGCAGCGTCTGGAAGCAGATGTGCTCCGACGGTTGGGCCGGCATCGGCTGGCCGAAGGAGTGGGGTGGCCAGGGCAAGAGCGCGATCGAGCAGTTCGTGTTCTTCGACGAGTCGATGCGATCCGGCGCACCCGTGCCGATGCTCAGCATCAACACGGTCGGCCCGACGATCATGGCCTACGGCACGCAGGAACAGAAGGAATACTTCCTCCCCAAGATCCTCTCCGGCGATCTGCACTTCTGCATCGGTTACAGCGAACCCGGTGCCGGCACCGACCTCGCCAGCCTCAAGACCCGCGCCGAGCGGGATGGCGAGGAATACATCATCAACGGGCAGAAGACCTGGACCAGCCTCGCCAACGGTGCCGACTTCTGCTGGCTCGCCGTTCGCACCAACCCCGAGGTCGCCAAGCACAAGGGCATCAGCATCATCCTGCTGCCGATGGACACGCCCGGCATCACGATCCAGCCGCTGAGCCTCATCGGCGATCACGACATCAACTCGGTGTTCTTCGACAACGTGCGCGTGCCGGCCAAGTACCTGGTCGGCGAAGAGAACCAGGGCTGGACACTGATCACCACGCAGCTCAACCGCGAGCGCGTCACACTCTGCTCGAGCGGCATCGTCGAGCGCATCTACGGCGAGGTCCTCGACTTCGCCCAACAGACGTTGATGCCTGACGGCAGCCGCGTCGTCGACCAACCGTGGGCTCAGATCAACCTCGCCAAAGTGCACGCCAAGCTCGAATTCCTGCGCCTCATCAACTGGAAGGTCGCGTGGACGTCGACGCAGGGCGAGCTGTCCGTCGCCGACGCGTCGAGTACCAAGGTGTTCGGCACCGAGTTCTACCAGGAGGCCTACCGCCTGCTGTTCGAGGTGCTCGGCCCGATCGGCTACCTGAAGCCCGACTCGCCAGGCGCGACCTTGCGGGCGCGACTCGAAGCCGCGTACCGCGGCACCGTCATCCTCACCTACGGCGGCGGCACCAACGAGACGCAACGCGATCTCATCTCGATGTTCGGACTCGGGTTCCCCCGGGCCACCCGGTAAGGAGACGACACCATGGACTTCCGACTTTCCCCCGAGCAGACCGACCTGCGTGAATTGACCAGCAAGATCCTGTCCGAGCGCGTCACGAACGAATCACACAAGGCAGCGGCAGCGAGCGAGCACGGCCTCGATCTCGACCTGTGGCGCGTCCTCGCCGACAGCGGCATCGTGGGCATCTCGATGCCCGAGAGCGTCGGCGGTGGTGGCTACGGCGTGCTCGAAGCAGCCGTCGTCCTGGAAGAGGTCGGCCGGGCAACCGCACCCGTGCCCGCCTTCGGTGTCCTTGTCGCCGGCATCGCCCTCGGCAAGTTCGGTGGCGAGGCATTCCTCGACGGAGTCGCATCCGGCGAGCGCATCGTCACCGTCGCGCTCACCGAACCGACCGGCTCGGCCTACGAGCCCACCGCAGTGGTCACCGACGGTGCGATCACCGGCCAGAAGGTGTGCGTGCCGGCGGGTACAGCGGCCGCCGCGTTCGTGGTGTCTGCCGTCGACGGGCTGTATGTCGTCGACGCGGCGGCGTCGGGCGTGACCGTCGAGCGCGAGGACACGACGAGCGGCATCCCTGAAGCACGAGTCACCTTCGCCGGCGCACCTGCGACCAAGATCACCGACGAAGCCGGCCTCGCGTGGCTGCTCGACGTCGCCGCGTCGGCACAGTGCATGCTGATGTCCGGTGTCTGTCAGCGCGCGCTCGCACTCACGGCCGAGTACACGAAGCAGCGGATCCAGTTCGATCGCCAGATCGCCAGCTTCCAGGCCGTCAGCCAGCGCGCCGGCGACGCGTACATCAACACCGAGGCAGTCAAGCTGACCGCGTGGCAAGCGGCGTGGCGTCTCAGCGAGGGTCGGCCAGCGACCGAGCAGGTCGCGAGCGCGAAGTTCTGGGCCAGTGATGGCGGGTTGCAGGTCCTGTACGCCGCACAGCATCTCCACGGCGGCGTCGGCGTGGACCGCGACTACCCACTGCATCGCTGCTTCCTGTGGGGGCGCCAGATCGATCTCACGCTCGGCAGCGCCATGCCGTCGCTGGTTCGACTCGGCAAGCTCATCGCTGATACACCCGTGGGGTGACATCTCTCGACCGCAACGAGATCCTGCCGCCGGACCCTGATCTCGAGATCCTGCACGATCGTGAATATCGCGTTCGCGCGTTCCGCAAGGATCCGAATCTGCTGCTGCGGGGCTCGGTCCGGGACCAGAAGCCGCCCCATCTGTACATCGCAGAGGACCCGGAGCCGCTGACGATCCACCACATGCAGATCGATCTCGAGGTCGGCTTCCCGTCGCTGGAGATCGTCGCCGCCGCGGTTCATTTCGAGGTCTTCCCTCACGACACGTGCACCCACATCATCGAGCACTACGACGAACTCGTCGGTCTGTCGATCGCACGCGGGTTCACCCACAAGGTCCGCGAGTTGTTCGGCGGTCCGCGAGGTTGCACGCACACGACGGCACTGCTGCAGGCGATGGCGCCCGTTGCGGTGCAGTGCTTCTGGAGCATGAGCGCGAGCAGGGCCAAGCAGCGCGCAGCCGATCCGAATCGCATCGAGATCACGGCCAAGAGGATCACTGCTGCCGAGAGCGAAGCGCAGTGGGCGATGAACCTGAACACCTGCCACGTGTGGGCCGAGGACGGCGACTGGGTGACAGGCCTGCGCAACGGCGCCCCGCCGCCTCCGATGCGGCACCTGCGCAAGCGGATGGAAGAGCTGGGCCTCGATCCCGAGACCTACTACGACCGCCTGCGCGGTTGATGGACTCGATCGTGACCGACATGATCCGACTCGACGTTGCCGACGGTGTCGCCGTCATCACGTTCGATCGCGCCGACAAACGAAACGCGATCAATGGCGAGATGATCGCCGGCCTCGGCGCTTTCTACGCGCAATGCGATGCGGACGACGGTGTGCGTGTCGTCGTCGTGACCGGTGCGGGTACTGCGTTCTGCGCCGGAGCCGACCTGTCGCCCGGACGGTCGCCGTTCGGAGCAGTCACCGACACCGCTTCGTTCCAGTCGTCGCCGGTTCGGCCGCGAGCGTGGGAGGTGCGCAAGCCGGTGATCGCCGCGATCAACGGCGCCGCGATCGGCCTCGGGTTGTCGATCGCGTTGCAGACCGACATCCGCATCGTGGCCACCGACGCACCGCTGGCCGTCCTGCAGGCGCGCCGCGGTGTGATCCCCGACGGGCAGTCGCACTGGGTGTTGCCGCGACTGGTCGGTGTTGCTCGTGCGGCCGAGATGCTCGTCGCCGGGCGCACCATCACCGGCGAGCGCGCGGCCGCGTGGGGGCTGGCGAATGACGCAGTACCGGCCGAGCAAGTGCTCGCCGTGGCGATGTCATGGGCTCACGACATCGCCGCCAACGTGTCACCGCTTTCGGCCGCGGTCAGCAAGCGCATCATGTGGCGCAGCCTCGCGGCAAGCGCCGACGAGGTCGACGCGCTCGAGCGCGACGCGCATCTCGTCCTGATGGGTCGTCCCGATGCGATGGAGGGTGGGCGGGCCTTCATGGAACGCCGCGCCCCGGAGTGGACCAGTCGCGTCCCCGCCGACTGGCCCTTCGCCTCGCCCTGACGTTGACCGTCCGAACCGACGGAAATCGGTTTTGGTGAGCGACAACGCGTACGTCTCGACGCGTACGTCTCGACGCGTACGTCTCGAATTGTCGCTCGCGGAAAATCGATGAGGCCGGTCGAAATCCGGCCGCCCCGAGTGGCGTTGATGACTACGTTGCGTTGGCCGATTCTGCCGGCCGGGAGGGATGAGCGATGGATGTCTACGAGATCTCGGTGGACCTGAGCCCGGGGGTCCGCGACATGGATTTCGTCACGGGGCTCGGTTCGTACCTCGACGCGCTTCGCGACGACGGGCGGATCGAGTCGTGGCGATTGCTGCGCCGCAAGCTCGGCTTCGGGAACGGGGGAGAGTTCAAGATCTTGATCGAGACGAGGGACCTGGCTCAGCTCGACGAGGCGTTCCGTCTCGTCTCCGGTCGAGACGATCCGATCGAGTCGTTCCACCACCGCGTGAACTCACTCGTGACGAACTTCCAGGCGTCGCTGTACCGCGACTTCCCCGATGCACATCGCACCGTCGGACACGAACGATTCTGATCAGCTCAGTTCGTCAACGGCGAAACCATCGGCTGGCAAAGGGTCAGCCGGCGATGTACGTGTCGAGCTGCCACGTGCCGAGCAGCTGGGCGCCGATGATCTGCTCGTCGACGGCGCGCTGGCCGACGTAGCAGAACCAGTGCCGAGCATCGGCCGAGGTGCTCCGGCATCCGCCGGCGACCCGCGACGAGCTGTTGACGTACAACTCGGCCATCCCGGTCTTGTCGACGTACAACGCATTCGCGGGTTCCAACGGGTCCAATGGCGTGGTCAGCGTGCAGTCGTACTGATCGTCATAGACCTTCGTACACGTCGGCGTCTGTCCTCCGACGGACAGACCGCCCGCGGGCAGCTCGTTCGCCACCGGCGGAGGAGCGGGCGTCGTTGTCGGATCGGGCGCCGATGTCGTGACAACCGGTGAATCCGTGACCGGCACCCCGTCGCCGCCGACCGATCCTGCCGACGCAAGAGGGGTCGATCGGGGTGTCCCTCGTGCGGACAGCATCGTTGCGCCGCCGGCGAAGATCACCAGGGCAGCGACCATCGCGAGGATGGCCGACGACCGGCGGGGACGGTCGAGGTCCGGAGCCGCGCTGAACGGCACGACCGTCATGCCGTGCTCGATCTCGTACAGCCGATCGTCGACCATGACCCGATCCGCCTCCACGTCGAGGTAGTCGGTGACCCAGTTCTGTTCGATGATCATGATTCGATCTCCTGTCGTAGTTGCTCGAGACCGCGGGTGATCCACGGTCCAACGGTGCCGGGTCGGCAGTCCAAGGTCTGCGCGATCTCGCGCATGCTGAGGCCGACGTAGAAGCGCAGCACGATCGCTGCCCGCTGATTGAACGGCAACGTCGCCAACGCATCGGCCAGCGATTCCTGCGGGGCATCATCCGCAGCTCGGTCGACGAGACGGGGGAGGAGGCGAATGTCGCGGTTGCGGCGTCGCGCCACATCGCGACAGCCGTTCAACACCGCCCGGTTGAGGTACGGGCCTGGTTCTGCGATCTGGCTCCATCGGCGGTACATCTGAATGAACGCCTCGTGGACGACGTCGTTTGCAGTCGCGCTGGAACCGAGCAGCAGCCCGGCTCGCCGAACCTGGCCGGGCAATTCGACCCGATAGAAATCGGCGAACGCCGACGCGGCAGAAGCCGTTGGCTGCACTCCGACCTCCACACCGAACATGTACACATCCACGAAGCAGGACCCCGTTCTGATGCAGCCCGATGAAGAATTGTCCGACCAATCCTTCCACGAGTGCTCCGCGTCGATCGCCCGAACTACGGTCAGCGGGATGCGCGCCGTCGTCTGCAACTCGTTCGCCCCGCTCGATCAGTTGGTGATCGAGGAGCGACCATCACTTCCGTTGGGTTCCGGCCAGATCCGGGTGCGGGTGACCGCAGCGGGTGTCAACTTCGTCGATGCTCTCATCGTGCAGGGGCTGTACCAGATCAAGCCGCCGCTGCCGATGGTGCCCGGTGGTGAGACGGTCGGGTACGTCACCGAGGTCGCCGATGGCGTGACCTCCCCTGCCATCGGACAACGCGTGCTCGTCACGAGTGGGGTCGGTGGCTTTGCGACCGAGATGGTCGTGTCGGCGCGGCAGGCGGTGGTCGTGCCCCAAACACTCACGGACGGGCAGGCGGCGACGTTCATGCAGAGCTACATGACCGCGTACTTCGCGCTCGTCCAGCGGGCCCGGATGCAGGCGGGCCAGTGGCTGCTCGTGCTCGGCGCAGGTGGCGGCGTCGGTCTGGGCGCCGTCGACGTCGGTCACGCGTTGGGTCTGCAGGTGATCGCCGCAGCCTCGTCTCCCGAGAAGCGCGACGTGGCGCTCAGCCGAGGCGCGGTCGCGGCGATCGACAGCAGCACCGAAGACGTCAAGGCTCGCGCCAAGGAAATCAGTGGTGACGGCGTCGATGCGGTCTACGACCCGATCGGCGGCTCGCTGGGCGAGACCTGCCTGCGCAGTCTTCGCGACGATGGGCAGTTCCTCGTGATCGGTTTCGCGTCGGGCGACATTCCCAAGTTGCCCGCCAACCAGGTTCTGCTCCGCAACCGCCGCGTCACCGGGGTCGACTGGGGCGCGTGGGCCGGCCGCAACCAAGAGGCCAACAAGGCCCTGCTCGATGCGGTGCTCGGTCTGATCGCAAGCGGCGAACTCGATCCGGTCGAGCCGACGAAGTACCGGTTCGAAGACGCGGCGCTCGCGCTGGCTGATCAACAGAACCGCAAGGTCGTCGGCAAAGCGGTGCTCGCCATCGGCGACGTCTGAGAGATTTCACCCGGACCGGCGTCACCGATCGAAGTCTTGGCACTTCTGGACGGCATGAGCCACGAAGAAGATGAACGACTGTTGAGAATTCTGAGGGCGACGCTCATCGAGTCGGTCTGCGCGACCGGACTCGACCGACGTGTCGACGACGACGAGGCGGCCCTTCGCGGGCAGCGAATGCCGCCATCGGTTGGATCGATGGCGTGTCCGAGTGAGCACGCCCTGGCATCGAACCGTCCGGCCGCACCACCGGTTCGTCTCGCCTACGGCGCTCACTACAGCTGCAGCGACATCGACGTGCGTGTGCGCGACCGTCGTCGTCGGCGCCCTCGTGAACTGCATTGCCGAAAGGCTCGCGACGCGGGCTGAGCACAGCTCGAGGCAGCAACGGCAGCGCGGCGCAGCTCCTGGGATGAGACGGACGGCACGGCTTGGTCGGGAACCGACGGTACGTGTCCGCCGACTTCCACGTTGTGACATCGTGCCCTTCGCCCCGTCGACGCGCAGCGGTAGGTTCCTGTGCCATGGCGTGCAACGGCAGAGACGGCCGCAGGTCTACTCGATGACAACGGCCCAGTTCTCGGTGTTCTTCGCCGTGCTCAGCCTCGGTTGTTGGGCGGCGACGATCACCGTCGTGATCGCCGCGATCGGACAGCGCTTGCGGCCCGCCTCGGGTGCCGCCGATGTGATCGACGCCGTCGGTCCGTACGCACTGTGGTTGGCGTGGCTGGTCGCCGCGGTGACGATGGCGGGCAGCCTCTACTACTCGCTCGGCGCGCATTTCTCGCCGTGTGAGCTGTGTTGGTACCAGCGGATCTGCGAGTACCCGCTGGCGTTGATCCTGCTCGTCGCTGCCATTCGGCGCGACCGTCAGGTGTGGTGCTACGTCGTCCCGGTCGCCGCCATCGGCGTCGTCATCGCGGCCTATCAGAGCCAACTCCAGGCGTTCCCCGATCAGCAGACCTTCTGCTCGTCGTTCAACCCGTGTACGACGCGTTACGTGTGGGAGTTCGGCTTCGTGTCGTTGCCGTTGATGGATCTCGCTGCGCTGCTGTTCGTGATCACGATGATGTTCGTCGCCCGTACCGCCGAGGGGATGTCTCGAGAGGGTGACGAATTGACGACGGCAGCCGACGATCACGACGAGACCGAGCCCGAGGAGGCCCTGTGAGCAACAAACCCAGCGCGCGCCAGCGAAGCGCACCCAAGGCAGCCCAGCGAAGCGCATCAAACCCAGCCCAGCGAAGCGCACCCAAGTCAGCCCAGCGCGGGAAGCCGCAGCAACAACAGCGGCGCAAGGCCCGGTCGAAACGCAACACGGTCCTCGTCATCTCCGCCGTGGTGGTCGTGTTGATCGGTGGCGTCATCGCGGCGATCACCGCCGCCGGATCATCGTCGTCGAAATCGCTCGCGGTGCCGACCGGCACGGAGGCTGCGGCGATCGTGACCAAAGTGACCACGGTGCCATCGAGCGTCATCGACGCTGTCGGCTTCGGTGCCGTTGCCGCCGCACCGAAGGCGCTCAGCGGAGACGTGTTGACCGATGGCGGCAAACCAGCGTTGCTGTACGTCGGAGCGGAGTACTGCCCGTTCTGCGCCGGCGAGCGATGGGCGATGGTCAACGCGCTGTCGCGGTTCGGCACCTTCGACAAGCTGTCGTTCACCCACTCGTCCACCAGCGACGTCTACCCCGACACGCAGACATTCAGCTTCTACGGATCGACCTACACGAGCGACTACATCTCGTTCACTGGCGTCGAGACAGCGACCAACCAATCGACCGGCAACGGCGGATACAAGGAGCTGCAGAAGCTCACTGCCGAGCAACAGAGCGTGTTCCAGACGGCCGCACCGGGCGGCGGCTTCCCGTTCCTCGACATCGGTGGCCGCTATCTCGTGGCCGGGGCGAGTTACGACGTCAGCGTGTTGCAGGGCAAGACCGCCGGTCAGATCGGTGACGCCTTGTCCGTCCCTTCCACGAGCATCTCGCAGGGCATCATCGGGACGGCCAACACGCTGACCGCAGCGATCTGCACACTGACAGGCGACAAGCCCGCCACGGTCTGCAATGCAGCTGGGGTGAAGGCGATCACGCAGCTGCCAGAGATCTCGTCATGATCGCGTCCGGGTCGAAGCCGCCACGACGACGGGGCTCAGACGTGGAGCTCGTCGGAGTCCGACACCTCGACCACGTCATCGAGGTTCGCTGACCGTTCCCACATCACTGCCGACACGACCACGATCACGACCCAGACGACGCTGACGACGTAGGTCCAGCTGAGCATTGCCAGCGCGATCCCCACGCCGCCGAAACCGCGGCCGTACCAGTCGAACCAACCGGGCAGGATCACCAACGACAGCACCCACAGCGCCGTGCTGCCCACCATCCCCAGAATCGCTCCGGGACGAAGATCGCGACTGTTGAGCTTCTTGTCGAGCAGCAGCCGCGGCGTGATCAACCAGAACCAGTAATTCATCGTGAGCACGATCGGCATCGTCACGAGGTATCCGAGCGGACCGTGACGCGACGGAATCCGTTGCAGGACCTGTCCGAGCGCGAACGTCGCGAAGACGGCGACGAACCAGATGCCGCCGCGCACAGGCCCACGCCACCCTTTGATCTGCTTCACGTTCCAGCTCTCGGCGAACGTCTTCTGGAACACCGACGCGACGTCGAAGCCACTCAGCGCGAACGAGCCGATCGCGATCACCGATGCGACCTTGATGATGTTGTCGGTTCTGGGGAAGGCGCCGAGCACGATCTGGGCCGTCTCGCCCTTGAGGTGGAACTGCTCGATGAACACCTGGCTGAGGCTGATCCGACGTCTGATCCGAGACACGAACGCGAACATGATGATCATCAGCGGCAGGATCGAGATGTAGAGGTTGAACGCCATCAGCATCGCCTTGCGGATGCCTTCGATCTGGAAGAAGCGGCGCACGATCGCGGTCGGCACGCTGACGGCCCGCAGCGCGATGAAGCGCTCCCTGCGCTGTTGCCAACGCGGGTCGTGACGGCGAGCGTCGCGAAGTCGCGACGACTGGGGTGACGATGACGGCGACGGGGAGGACGACGATGGTGGGGGAAGGGCGTCGCTCACTCGCTCCAGCTTGCCATCTTTCACGGTGTCCACGGCTTGATCCGATACACGGTAATGGAGCGCATTAAGTTACGATGGCGACGCGTGCGAGGGGCACGTCCTGTCGTGCAGAACCTGTGGGGGTCGGTCGTGGAATTCGGTTTGTTCAACCAGATGTATCACCCGGTGCACCGGCGCGAAGAGCGCTCCGAGCACGACTGCCTGATGGAGGAGTTGGCGATCATCGAAGTCGCCGACCGCGTCGGCTTCAAGTACACCTGGACCAGCGAGCACCACTTCCTCGACGAGTACTCGCACCTCTCGGCCAGCGAGGCGTTCATGGGCTACGCCCTCGCGCGCACCAAGAACATCCACATCGGTTCGGGGATCATCAACATCACACCACCCGTGTCGCCGCCGTCGCGCGTCGCCGAGAAGGTGGCGATGCTCGATCACCTCGGTCAGGGCCGCTTCGAATGGGGCACCGGTCGGGGTTCGTCGTCGACGGAGGTGTTCGGGTTCGGTATCGAGTCGATGGACGTCACCCGCGACATGTACGACGAGACGCTGCCCGAGATCATCAAGATGATGCAGGACGGCGAGTACGGCCCCTTCGACGGTCAGTTCTTCTCGATGCCTCAGCGCAACGTGCTACCCAAGCCGTACACCAAGCCGCACCCGCCGATCTGGGTCGCCGCCGGTTCACCGGGCACGTTCGAGAAGGCCGCCCGGCTCGGCCTCGGCGTGCTGTGCTTCACGATGGGCACGCCCGACACGCTCGCCCCGTTGATCGAGATCTACAAGAAGACCATCGAGAAGGCCGAACCTGTGGGCGGCTACGTGAACAACAACATCATGGTCACCACCGACATGATGGTGTTGGAAGACGGGCAGCGGGCGCGTCAGATCTCGCTGAACAACAAGGGCAACTACCACACTGCGCTGTTGTTCAAGTACCTCGACAGCTTCCCCATCAGCGACGGGCAGCCGAAGTGGCCCGAGATCCCACCCGCGCCGAAGCCGGAGCAGTTGGAGTACGCGATCCGCAAGGGCATCGTCGCCGTCGGCACGCCTGATGAGGCGATCGCCACGATCAAGCGCTACGAGGCCATTGGCGCCGATCAGCTTGCGTTCGGCACCTTCTCCACCGACGTGTCGTTGGCCGATGCAACCGAGGCCTACGAGGTGTTCGGCAAGTACGTGCTGCCCGAGTTCGACAAGGACCCGGTGCACAGCACGACCCGCCAACGCGAGGCCCAGCTGGGCGTCCGGGCCTGACCTCACGATGGACATCGGCGACTCACCGGAGGAAGCGGCGTTCCGCGCCGAGGCGCGTGCGTGGCTCGAAGAACACGCTGAGTTGCGCGATCCGACGAAGCGTCGACACCAGTCGACGACTGATGCCGAGCAGTTCGAGCACGATGCCGAGTGCCGCCGTTGGCAACTTGTCCTGTACGACGGTGGCTGGGCCGGCATCACATGGCCGAAGCAGTTCGGCGGTCGCGGCGGTCAGGCGTGGCAGGCCGCGCTGTTCGCCGAAGAGCAAGGCAAGTTCAACGTCGAGTCGGGCACGTTCGCGGTCGCGCACGGGATGGTCGCGCCGACGCTGATGGTGCACGGCAACGACGCGCAGCGCCATCACCTCGACGCGATGTTGCGCGGCGACGAGGTGTGGGCGCAGTTGTTCAGCGAGCCCGAGGCCGGCAGTGATCTCGCCAACCTCGGCACACGCGCCGAACTCGACGGCAATGAATGGGTGGTCAACGGCCAGAAGGTGTGGACATCGGGTGCGCAGTGGAGCGAGTACGCGATCCTGCTCGCCCGCACCGATCCCGACGCGCCGAAGCATCATGGCATCACCTACTTCCTGCTCGACATGAAGACGCCGGGCATCGAGATCCGGCCGCTGCGCCAGATCACCGGTGTGGCTCACTTCAACGAGGTCTTCCTCACCGACGTCCGCATCCCGGCCGAGAACATCGTCGGCGGGGTGAACGGCGGGTGGAAGGTCGCGCACACGACGATGTCGAACGAGCGCGCCTTCATCGGCGGCGGGAACTCTGCATGGAGTATCCCCGAACTGATCGACATGGCCCGCCATTTCGGTCGAACCGATGATCCGGTCGTCCGCCAGGGCATCGCCGCGGCGTATGCCCGTGCCGAGGTGTTGAAGTACACCGGCTACCGGATCCGCACCGCCATCAGTCACGGCCGGATGCCAGGGATCGAGGCGATGATGATGAAGCTCGCCTATGCCCGCCACTGGATGGCGACGACGGGCCTCGCGATGTCGATCGAAGGTGCCGAGGGAATGCTGTGGGGCGAAGCCGCGCTCGACGACGGTCTGTGGCAGCGAACGTTCTGTGCCCAGTACGCCGTGCGCATCGGCGGTGGCACCGACGAGATCCAGAGCAATACGATCGCCGAACGGGGACTCGGATTGCCACGCGAACCCTCGCTCGATCGCGAGCTGCCGTGGCGCCAGACGAAGGGCATGATGATGACAGGAGCAGCGCGATGACATCGCCGATCTACGACCAACTACAGAGCTTCGTCGGCAAAGAAGTGGGCAGCGCATCGGTCGCCCGCGACGAAGTGAACGTGCCGATGATCCGCCAGTGGTGCGAAGCGATGGGCGACACCAATCCGGTGTACCTCGACGCAGATGCGGCGGCCGCGTCCGTGCACGGCGGCATCGTCGCACCACCGACGATGCTGCAGGCGTGGGTCATGCGTCCCTACGGTGGCGATCGCTTCGGACCAGAGCCGACGCCGTACTCCGAGCTGACGCAGCTCGTCGAGTCACACGGGTTCACGTCGGTGGTCGCCAGCAACTGCGAGCAGACCTATGACCGCTACCTCCGCCCCGGCGATGTGCTGACGTTGCGCAGCGTCATCGATTCGGTGTCCGACGAGAAGGCCACCGGGCTCGGCGCCGGACACTTCATCACGACCCGTCAGGACTACTTCGACCAGGACGGCGAGCGGGTCGGCAGCATGCTGTTCCGGATCCTCAAATTCCGCCCGAACGCGACGAAGCCGGCGCCAGAGCCCGCTCCCGTCGCTCGCCCACCACGTCCGCGACCTGCGCTCACGCACGACATCGCCTTCTTCTTCGACGGGCTGAAGGAGGGCAAGCTGCTGATCCAGAAGTGCTCGAACTGCGGCGTGCTGCGCCACCCACCCGGCCCGATGTGCCGCGAGTGCCACTCGTTGCAGTGGACCACACTGCAATCCGCGGGTGCGGGCACGATCCACAGCTTCGTCGTCGTGCACTACCCGCAGGTCGCCAGCTTCGAGTACCCGAACCAAGTCGTGCTCGTCGAGCTCGACGAAGGCATCCGAATCGTTGCCAACACCAAGGACATCACCCGCGAACAACTCGTGGTCGGGGCCAGAGTCCAACTCTCGATCGAGGCATGTGACGACGATCTGTCGCTGCCGTTCTTCACCCTGCTCTCTCCCGAAGGGGCGGCCGCATCATGAACTTCGACCTCAGCGACGAACAAGTGGTCGTGCGCGACCTCGCCAAGCAGATCTTCGAGGGCCACGCGCCGGTCGAGCGGGTCAAGGACATCGAGCGCAACCACGGCGGCTTCGACCCCGCGCAGTGGGCCGAGCTCGCCAAGGCCAACCTGCTCGGCCTGTGTCTGCCCGAAGATGTCGGTGGCAGCGGATACGGATTGGTCGAGCTGTGCCTGCTGCTCGAACAGCAGGGTCGCCAGGTCGCGCCGGTGCCGGTGTGGGCGACGGTCGTGCTGGGTGCACTCCCGATCGCCGAGTTCGGTACTCCTGAGCAGCGCGACGCATGGCTGCCCGGTGTGATCGCGGGCGACGTCATCCTCTCGGCGGCTCTCAGCGAGAGCGGCGCGGACGACGCACGGCGTCCGTCGGTGACGGCGACTCGCGCCGGGGCAGGCTGGCACATCACCGGGTTCAAGCCCAGCGTTCCTGCCGCTCAGCTCGCGGCTCGCGTGCTGGTGACGGCACGCCAGGACGACGGCGCGATCGGCGTCTTCATCATCGACCCGACTTCGGCCGGCATTGAGGTCCAGCCGGTCGATGCGACCAGCCACCAACCGCTGGCGCACCTCGTGATCGACACGACCATCGGCGCAGGTGATCGGCTGGGCGGCGACGAGGGAGACGGCGAGGGGCAGATCAGCTTCATGCTCGAGCGGGCGCTCGTCGGTCTCTGCGCGCTGCAGCTCGGCGTGTGCGCCGCGGCAATCGAGCAGACCGCGGCATACACCAGCACGCGAACGCAGTTCGGAAAGCCATTGAGCACGTTCCAAGGCGTCGCCCATCAGGCCGCCGATGCGTTCATCCTGACCGAGCCGATGCGGGTCACGATGCTTCAGGCCGCGTGGCGGTTGATGCACGGTCTGTCGTCGCGCCAGGAAGTCCTGATCGCCAAGTACTGGGCCAGCGAGGGTGGGCAAAAGGTCGTGCACCTGTGCCAGCACCTGCACGGTGGCATGGGTTCCGACATCGACTACCCGATCCATCGCTACTTCCTGTGGGGAGTCCAGATCGAGACCACGCTCGGGGCCGGCAGCGTTCAGCTGGCGCGCCTCGGTGAGCTGATCGCGCAGGAGGGACGGTGAGCACATCGCTGAGCTCCCAGCAGCCCGTGTCGAAGCAGTACGGCGATGTGAACATCGGTGACGAGTTGGCACCACTGCCGTTGCCGCTCACTCGCACGTTCATCGTCGCCGCGGCGATCGCCAGCCGCGACTACCAGGATGTGCACCACGACGCCGAATTGGCGCAGCAGAAGGGGTCGCAGGACATCTTCATGAACATCCTCACCACCAACGGACTGATCGGCCGCTACGTCACCGATTGGGCCGGCCCGGATGCAGTGATCAAGAAGGTCGCGATTCGGCTCGGTGCCCCGAACTACCCGCACGACACGATGACGATCACCGGCACGGTCACCAAGAAGGACGGGGGCGAGGTCGAGATCGCGGTCGTCGGTGCGAACGGCCTCGGCAATCACGTCACCGGTACGGTCACGGTCGCATTGCCGGGCTCCGCTGACGAATCGGATTCGGCGGTGGCGTCATGACCCGCAGCAACAGCATGGGCGGCAAGACCGCGATCGTCGGCATCGGCGCGACCGAGTTCTCCAAGGACTCCGGACGCAGCGAGATGAGCCTCGCGTGCGAGGCCGTCGTCGCCGCGCTCGACGATGCCGGCATCGCGCCGAGTGAGGTCGATGGCTTCGCGTGCTTCGGCCCCGAGACCAACCCCGAGATCGAGATCGCCCGCCACACCGGTATGGGCGAGCTGACGTTCTTCGGCCGCGTTCATCACGGCGGTGGCGCAGCCTGTGCCACCGTGCACCAAGCGGCGATGGCCGTCATCACCGGGGCGGCCGATGTGGTCGTCTGCTACCGCGCGTTCAACGAGCGCAGCGGCCGGCGTTTCGGCGCCGGGGTGCAAGACGCCCCACTGTCCGCGAACGCCGAGCGGGCTCACTTCAGCTGGTACTCGCCGTTCGGCTTGCTGACGCCTGCATCGTGGGTCGCGATGGTGGCCCAGCGCTACATGTTCGAATACGGCGCCACCAGCGAAGACTTCGGGCGCGTTGCGGTGGCCGACCGCAAGCACGCGGCCACCAACCCGAAGGCCTGGTTCTACCAGCAGCCGATCACACTCGAAGAGCATCAGGCCAGCCGTTGGATCGCCGAGCCGTTGCACCTCCTCGACTGCTGTCAGGAATCCGATGGCGGCCAGGCACTCGTGGTCACCAGCGCCGAGCGCGCCCGCGATCTCGCCCAGAAGCCGGCGATCATCGCCGCCGTCGCCCAGGGCACCGGTGTCGATCAGCACATGATGACGAGCTTCTACCGCGACGACATCGCCCGCTTGCCCGAGATGGGCGTTGTCGCCCGCCAGCTGTGGGAAGGCTCGGGCCTCACGGCGGCCGACATTCAGATGGCGATCCTGTACGACCACTTCACGCCGTACGTGTTGATGCAACTCGAAGAGTTCGGGTTCTGTGGCCGCGGCGAGGCCAAGGACTTCGTGCGCGATGGTCGGATCGAACTCGGGGGAGCCCTGCCGCTGAACACCCACGGCGGCCAACTCGGTGAGGCGTACATCCACGGGATGAATGGCATCGCCGAGGGCGTCCGTCAGATCCGTGGTACTTCCGTCAACCCGGTACCCGACGTCGAGCACGTCCTCGTGACCGCCGGGACGGGCGTGCCCACCAGCGGCCTGATCCTCGGGGCCTGAGTCTCACGCGGCTCGCGCTTCCTGTTGCGCATTGCCGACGATCCCCCTGTACGCGCTGTTCTTAATGTCTGTTATTACTAGAGTCATCTGCAACGCAACCTTCGGGGAGAGATCATGAGCCTGACCGACAACAAACTCGACATCGACATCGGTAGCCACGACGCTTACGTGAACGGTGTGCCGTGGGAGTTGTTCGCCAAGCTGCGCACCGAGGCGCCGGTGTACCTCCACAAGAAGGTCGAACCGGAACAGCCCGAAGAAGGTTTCTGGGCCGTCACCCGCCACGCCGATTGCGTCAAGGTCAACCGCCAGTGGGAGAGCTTCTCGTCGCAGCGCAAGGGCGCGATACTCACCGAGGACCGACCCGACCTCGAGTTCGCCCGGATGCTCATCGACCTCGATCCGCCCGAGCACAGCCGGCTGCGTCAGCTGGTCAGCCGCGGGTTCACGCCGAAGGTGATCAAGTCGATGGACGGTCACTTCCGCGAGGTCGCCCGCGAGATCATCAAGGACGCCGTCGCCACCGGCACGTTCGACTTCGTCACCGAGATCGCGGCCGAGCTGCCGCTGTACGCGATCGCCGAGCTGCTCGGCTTGCCCCAGGAGGATCGGCACAAGGTCTTCAAGTGGTCGAACGCGATGATCGGCGCCCAGGACCCCGAGTACATGGGTGCCGACGACATGGCGGCGAACGCGATGACCGAGCTGTACATGTACGCCAACGAGCTCGCTGCGGCACGCAAGATCGAGCCGAAGCAGGACATCATCACGACCTTGCTCGAAGCCGATGGCGATCAGCAGCTGAGCGAGCACGAGTTCGACCTCTTCGTGCTGCTGCTGTCGGTGGCCGGCAACGAGACGACCCGCAACGCAACGGCTCAGGGTCTGTTGGCGTTCCTCGAGAACCCCGATCAGTGGGCGCTCCTGAAATCCGATCCCGCCAGGTACGTCGACGGCGCGGTCGAGGAAGTCCTTCGTTTCGGGACGCCCGTGATGCAGTTCCGGCGCACGGCCACCAGTGACATGGAACTCGGCGGCCAGCAGATCAAGGAAGGCGACGCGATCGTGATGTACTACATCGCCGCCGACCGTGATCCCGACGTGTTCCCCGACCCGGACAAGTTCGACATCACCCGCTCACCCAACCCGCATCTCGCGTTCGGCGGCGGCGGACCGCACCACTGCCTCGGCGTCAGCCTGGCTCGACTGGAGATGCGGATCATGTTCGAAGAGCTGCTGTCGCAGGTCGATCACTTCGACCTCGTCGAGCCTCCGTCGCGCCTGAGATCCAACTTCATCCACGGCCTCAAGCACCTGGTGGTCAAGGCCACGCCCGCCACACCGGCCTGACCGATCAGGTCGGTGGGTCGAGCAGGACCAGAGGGATCTCACGTTCGGTCTTGGTCTGGTAGCCGGCGTAGTTGGCGTGGTCCTTCACGACGAGCGGCCACAGGCGTGCCCGTTCGTCGGCGTCGGCGATGCGGGCCGTCATCTTCTGCTTCGGCGCGCCCTTGAGCGACACCTCGACCGCAGGGTTGTCGCGCAGGTTGAGGAACCACGCCGGGTTCTGATCGTCGCCGCCGCGGGAAGCCACGATCACGATCGAGTCACCGTCCTTGTACGGTGACGTGAGCATCACGGACCGCGCCTGGCCACTCTTGCGTCCGATCGTGGTGAGCTCGAGCACTGGCATCTTGGCTGCGTCCCAGCCGAGGTGACCGAAGCTGGCCTTGAGCACGCCCTTGTGGACGAGGTTCATCATCTTGAGGCTGAAGTCGCTGGGCATCCGCGCACGCTACACGCGCCCGAAAGGTCACGCTGTCAGCACAGGTCGCAGCAGATGCGCTTGGATTCCAGTGGTCAGTGCATCTTGAGAGGGGATGTGATGGCTGTGGGTCGTGGGCGCGGGTGGAATCGGTTGTCGGATGAGGTGCGGTTGGAGATTCGTCGGCGGCGGTCGGCGGGTGAGCACACCAACGATG
>JBBRPP010000020.1:0-90556 GCA_038227995.1 Acidimicrobiales bacterium | reverse complement strand
CGGAATCGGTTTGATGCTGATCGGAGCCGGATGTATGGGTCGGACGGTGCTCGAGCTCGAGCGCTTCTCGAACGGACGGCTCGCCGTGTGGTTCGACCGGCTGCTGCTTCGAGTCAGTTCGGCGGTCGTCGCAGCCGCAACTGCGGTGTGGCTCAGTCACTGGCCGGTCTTCGGATGCGTGGCCTTCGCGACTGCGTGGCTGGCGCCGACGTTCTGGGGCACCCGCGGCGGCTACGACCGTGAGCTCGCCCTCGTCGAGGCGATCGCGACGTGGACCGAACAGGTCCGAGACACACTGGCCGCGGCCAACGGCCTCGAGCACGCGCTCGGCGCCACGGCTCCACTCGCACCGCCGCCCATTGCTGCCGCGGTCGAACGGCTGGCCGCTCGGGTCGACTACGAAGGTCTGTCCGATGCGTTGCGCCGGTTCGCCGACGACGTCGATCACCCGATGGCCGACTTCGTCGTGGCCGCGCTGGTGATCGCGGCCGAGAAGCAAGCGCGAGACCTCGGCGCCCTCCTCGGTCATCTCGCGGACAGTGCGCGGGACGAAGCCCGAATGCGAACGCGAGTCTGGGTGGGACGGGCGCGCAGCCGCAGCGCCGTCCGCATCATCGTGGGAGTCGTGGCGTCATTCGTGGTCGGACTCCTGCTGTTCAACCGCGAGTACCTGCGGCCCTACGACTCGGCCGGTGGGCAGGTCGCGCTCGGTGTCATCATCGGTGTGTTCATCGCCTCGTTCGTGTTGATGGAACGAATCGGCCGGATCGCGATGCCGCAACGCTTCATCGCCCGACGGATCGCGGCGGGACAGCCATGAGCGTCGTGGTGCTGTTCGGGTTCGGAATCGGTCTGGGTGTGTTTCTCATCGGGCGCGGGCTGATACCCGCTCCCGCGCCGATCGCCGCCTCGTTGCGCCGGCTGGAACGCATCGGGGAATCGGTGCACTCGCGGCGGGCGAGCATCGATGCCACTTCGCGGGTACCAGCAATCCGCCGTCGCCTCGCGGAGTTGCTCGTCGGCCGGCTCGGACGGCGCGTCGAGTCCGATCTGGTCGTGATGGAGTGCGCTCCCGAGCGCTTCGCGATCGAGAAGCTGAGCACCGCTCTGGCGTTGGGAGCCGTCGTCGTCGTCTTGGCTTTGGTGCTCGGGGCGGCGGGTGCACCGATGCCGTCGGGCTTCACCGTGATCCTTGTGATGTGTGCGCTCGCGGGCGGGTTCGTGACACCTGATCTGACCCTACGGTCGCACGCCGCGACCCGACGGACGGCGTTTCGTCACGCGCTGTCGAGCTACCTCGACCTCGTCAACGTGTTGTTGGCAGGGGGTGCCGGCATCGAGACCTCGCTGGAGGCCGCGGCCCAGGCGGGTGACGGCTGGGCGTTCATCGAACTGCGACACGCCCTGTTGCGAGCGCGTGCCGTGCGCCAGTCGCCGTGGGAGAGCTTCGCCGAGCTCGGTGAGCGGATCGGCGTCGACGAATTGGCCGAGATCGCCGCCAGCGTGAAGTTGGCCGGTGAACAGGGTGCCCGCATCAAGATGTCCTTGTCGGCCAAGGCCGCAGCGATGCGCGCTCGTCAATTGGCGTCGGTCGAGGCAGCTGCTCAGGCGGCCACCGAACGGATGGGCATCCCCACCGTCTTGATGTTCATCGGATTCATCGTCCTGCTCGGCTACCCGGCGATGCAGCAGATCGTGCGCACGTTGTGAGCCTTCGTGGTCACCGCTGACCCAACCAATACATCCATCCACCAACACATCCACCCAACCAACCAACCACACGGAGAATCCCATGCCAGCCTTCACCCCGATCTGGACCTACTACCTGATCCGTCTTCGCGCGTCTGCTGCCGCCGACCGCGATCGCGGCGAGGTGAGCGCGACGACCGTTGTCCTCGCCGCCGCGTTGATCGCGCTGGCCATCGCCGTCGGTGTCATCATCACGACGCGCATCAAGGACAAGGCGAACTCGATCGATCTTGGTTGACGTGGCCGGCATGGCGGCGGCCCACCGCGATCGAGGTGAAGCGACGACACAGCTCGTGATCCTCACCCCGCTGTTGATCCTGCTCGTCTTCCTCGGAATGCAGACGGCGATCTACTTCCACGCGGCGAATGTTGCTTCTGCTGCGGCAAACCGAGGTGCGGCCGCCGGCTCGGTGGCCACCAGTTCGGATGGCGCAGCTGCGGACGAAGCTCAGCGCACGGTCGACGACCTCGATGGCCACGCCGCGTCGGCGCCGCGCGTGGGCGTCATCGGTGGGATGGTGCGAGTCACCGTCGAGGTCACGGTGTCGCGGTTGCTGCCGTTCTTTCCGGCGACGGTGTCGCGGACAGCGGTCGAACCGCGCGAGCGATTCGTCCCCGAGTCGCAGCGGTGATCGACAGCATGACGAGATCCGTTTTCCACGATCGCGATGTGAAAGCACACAGGCGGTCGTGTTCACCTTCGCTTGCCGCCGACAGATCGAGGCCGCCGACCGACCTGGGCAGCGCCACAGTCGAGATGGTGCTGCTGGCGCCGGTGTTGGTGTTGCTGATGCTGTTCGTCGTATTCCTCGGACGTGCCACCGGTGCGCTGGAACAGGTTCGCCATGCGGCCGACGAGGCTGCCCGAGCAGCGTCGCAGGTGTCGCGTCCGAACATGGAGGCGATCGCGACCGACGCGGCGCACGCCGACCTGGCCAGCAATGGCGTCAACTGCACGTCGATCAACGTCGAGGTCGCGATCTCCAACACGCAGCCCGTGAGTTCGGTCACGGTCACCGTCTCGTGCGCGGTCAACAGCAACGGACTTGCCCCACTGCGGGCTCGCGAGCGAACGGTGTCCGCCAGCTCGAACGAAGTCATCGACGTCCACAGGGCCGGGTGAGCGTGACCGCCGCACGCACTGACCGAGGCTCGATCACCGGGTTCGTGGTCGTCATCACGCTGGTCGTTCTCGCTTGTGCCGGCCTGGCCATCGACGGATCGCGCATCGTCGGCGCCCATGTCGCGGCCGCCGATGTGGCCGAGAATGCAGCCCGCGCCGGCGCCCAGGCGGTCGTCGCGCTTCGCCATGATCAGTGGGTCATCGAACCGTCGCAGGCTCGAGTGGCCGCCGAGGCATATCTCGCGACGCAACACGTCGCGGGTGTCGTGACGGTGACCTCGGCCACGGTGACGGTCACCGTCACCGTCGATGTCGAAACGACCTTGCTCGGACTCGTCGGCATCCCAACGAAGCACGTCTCCGCGACCCGCTCGTCGAATCCGATCTCGGGCTGAGCACCGATGTCGCGCCTCCTCCGTGGTCTTGCGGCTCTGGCGACGCTGGTCGGGCTGGTGTCCGGCGTCCCGTACGCGCTCGTCCGCTTCGTCGGCCGGCCCTGGCCGCGGCCATTCCCGCCGGTTGCGGTGATCGCGACCGCGATCCGCAGCGGAGACATCAGCGACGCGACGGTCATCAAGGCGCTGGCGATCATCGTCTGGATTGCCTGGGCGCGGATCTCAGCCAGCCTCGTGATCGAGATCGCGGCTCGTCTCGCCGGAGCGCAGGCTCCACACATCGTCGGGCTCGGCTCGGCGCAGCGTTGGGCCGCGACTCTCGTCGCCGCGGTTGTGCTGATGGTCGGTGCCGGACCCAGGCTCGCGTCCGCCTCGTCGGGATCCGCCGCATCGGTGTCGGCGCGCCGACCGGTCGCGGCGTCGGTCGCGGGCACCGAACACATCGTTGCCATCGGCGATGCATTCGTCTCTGGCTCGAGCAGCGGTGGGGCGTCGTCGTCCGGCGTCGCTGACGGGGCGGACCCAACGGTTCATGTGCACGTCGTCGCACGGCACGAGTCCTTCTGGTCGATCGCGCACGATGCGCTTGGCGACGGATCGCGCTGGCGTGAGCTGCTGCGGATCAACGAGGGCCACGAGGTCGCGCCGGGCGTGATGTTCGACGGCACGGCCCGTCGGTTGCTTCCCGGCTGGACCCTCCTCGTGCCTGGATCGACCGCAGCGACCCACGGATTGGTCGAGGTGCAGCGCGGCGACAGCCTCAGCAGCATTGCTGCGCAGCAACTCGGAGACGCTGACGAGTGGCCAGAGATCTGGGATGCGAACCGCGGCCACGAGTTCGACGGACGCACGTTCGACAACCCGAACCTCATCCTGACCGGATGGGAACTGGTGGTCCCGGAGGTCATGGCGCCGAGCATCGCCGGCACGTCGGCCGACCCACCGGTCACGCCTCCGCCCGAGTCGTCCACCCCCACCCCCACACCCACCCCAACCCCGGCCCGCGCATCAGCCGTACCTGCACCGCAGGCCTCGGCTTCGCCGGCGGCCTGGATGGCGCCGAAGCCGATCGCTCCTCGTCCGCACCCCCATCAGATGCTCGCCCCGCCCGATCCGACGCGCCATGGGCTGTCGTTGTCCAGTGCTCCGCTGCAGTCGACACCGGTTGTGGCCCAGCCCGCACCGACGATCGGCAACGATGTGCCGCAGCCCGTGGTGACGCCGCCACCGACGTCAGCCCCCGCGGAAACCGATGTCGCATTGTCGGGCGCCCCCACCACGTTCGTCTTGCAGCACGACGACTCCGGCAGCGCCGTCCTCCGCGGCCTCAGTGGCATCGGTGGGCTCGGTGGCGCGGTCCTCGTGTCCAGTGGCGTGATCGGAGCGCTCGAGGCGCGCCGGCGCCGGCAGCTGCGGTCGGCCGGCGTCGATGCGCAGTTCGCGGAGCCGTCGCAGGCTGCGGCGAACACCGAGACGGTGTTGCGTCGTCTCGACGACGGTGAGCGGATGATGCGCCTCGACATCGCTCTGCGCTCCGCTGCGACGAGCGTGACCTCGCTTGCCTCGGGCGTCGGTGTGCTCGGGGTGATCGCCGGCCGTGATGGCCAACTCGATCTGCTCCTCACCGGGGCGGCGACGCCGGCAGTCGAGCCATGGACAGCGGTGACTCCCCACAGGTGGCGTCTCGCCGCCACCGTCGACGTCGTCGAGATCGCCGACACGGCGCGTCGATCCGGTCAACCGTGTCCGGCGCTTGCCCATCTCGGATCGGTCGTGACCGACAGCGCCGACGTCGCGGACCTCTTCGTCGATCTGGAAGCGATCGGACTGCTCGTCGTCGATGCACCCGACGGCGCCGCGGACATCGTCCGCGCGATCGCAACCGGACTCGCTGTCTCGCCGTTGGCCGAGATCGCGCACCTCGTGTCGTGCGGTCTGCCCGAGACGCACCTCGGACATCCGTTGGCGCAAGAGGCAACGTCACTCGACGCTGCACTCGACCTGGCGGCGAATGCGATCGGCTCGACAGCATCGATGACGAGCGCGTCGGTGAGCACCTTCATGCTTCGTTCCCGGCATCACGGCGGCGAGGCGTGGGAGCCGGCCGTGATCGTTGCCGTTGGGACCGCGCCCGATGACGACGTGGACCGCGATGTGCGCAGTCTGACTGCGCCGGCAGGGCGCGGTCTGGCGATCGTCGTCGACCGCCCGATTTCCGGCGCGGATTGGCGGATCGAACATCGCGATCACCGCTGGCTCCTGCATCCGCTCGGTCTGGAGTTCGTCCCCGTCGGGCTGAGCCCCGGTGACGTTCGCGGTGTGAGCAACCTGCTCGAAGCGGCGAACGCGCCGCTCACGACATCCGATTCGCCGCAATCCGAGGCAGGGTCCGCAGCGTCGACCGATTCTCCATCGCTCGATTGGTCGCTCCTCGTGCGAGTCCTCGGCGGCGTCGAGGTCGTCGACCGCGAACTCGTGCCCGTCGACTTCGAGCGTTCCAAGGCGCTCGAGTTGGTTGTCTGGCTCAGCCAGCATCGCGACCGCGCCACGCGCGCCGGCGCCCGAACGGCGCTGTGGGAGTCCGATGTTCGTGATGCCACCTTTGCCAACGTGGTCAGCGACGCACGACGGGCGCTGGCCCGCAGGGTCACCCCGGCCGAGGGCGATGAGTGGTTGGGCCGGACGCTCACCGAGCAGTTGCCGCTGCACCGGCTGGTGGTGACCGACGCCGACATCCTGCGCGATCGGCTGGCCGTCGCCCGTCGGCAAACTGCCGTCGAGGCAATCGAGACCCTGCGGCCGGCGTTGGCCCTCGTGCGCGACCTTCCGTTCTCGGGCAACTCGTACCTGTGGCCCGAGACCGAAGGCATCAGTTCCCAACTGATCCTGCTCGTGACGTCGGCTGCCACGGTGCTGGCCAACCACTATCTGGCCTTCGGCGACACCGAGGGAGTTTTCTGGGCGACGGGTCAGGGGCTGAAGGTGCTGCCCGGACATGAGGAACTCATCGCGCTGAGAATGCGCGCCCACGGCCGCCACGGCGATCTCGCCGGCGTTCGTCAGGAATGGGAGATGTACGAACGAGTTCTGCTCGCTGATGCGTGGTGCGACAACGAACCCAGCTCGAAGCTGGTTGCGTTGCGCCGCGAGCTGCTCAGCCCGAACCTCGCTGTGGTGTGAGGTGGGGTGACGATTCAGGCGCTGAGCTGATCGCGCCAGGCGATCCATTCCTTCAACAGGCCGAGGTCGTACGTCGGGCCGCCGATGCCGACGGTGAACAGCGTTGCGCCTGCGGCGACGAGATCGGCAGCGACCGCATCAGGGCTGGCCGACACGCCGGTGGAGCGTTCGATCAGGTCGGGGCTGCGGTCGAACTCGGCGCACCACGTGTCGAGCACCTCACTCTTGTGCGTCAACGTCGGCAGGTCGCTGAAGCTGTGCCAGATGTCGCCGAACTCGGCGACCATCTTCAACGTCTTGCGTTCGCCGCCACCGCCGATCAGGATCGGGATCTCTCGCGTCGGCGCCGGGTTGATCTTCGCCCAGCGGGCTTTGATCCGCGGCAGGGCCTGCGCCAGATCAGCCAGGCGGCTGCCGGCGGAGCCGAAGTCGTAGCCGTACTCGTCGTAGTCACGCTGGAACCAGCCGGCGCCGATGCCCAGGATCAGGCGGCCGCCACTGATGTGATCGACGGTGCGGGCCATGTCGGCCAGCAGTTCGGGGTTGCGGTACGAGTTGCAGGTGACGAGCGCGCCGATCTCGACCTTCTCGGTGGCCTCGGCCCACGCGCCCAGCATCGTCCAGCACTCGAAGTGCTTGCCGTCGGCTTCGCCGTACAGCGGAAAGAAGTGGTCCCAGTTGAAGATCACGTCGACACCGGCTTCCTCCGCCGCGGCGACGGCGCGGCGGATTTCCGGATAGTCGGCCTGCTGTGGCTGGATCTGGACACCGATGCGGATCGGGTGGGTCATGACGGCACTGCTTTCAGTTGTATTGATCCATGATGGTGGCCTCGACGACGCGGGCAAGGGTGTCCTTGATCGCCTGGGCCTGGGCCGGACTCACGCCCGGGACCACGAGCAGGTCGGCGACGGTTGCCCGTTGCAGCTTGGTCAGCTCGCCGAAGTAGTTCGTGATCGCGATTGCGGCATCATCGGGCAGGCGCGGCACGCGCTTCAGCAGGCGCAGTCCGCGCGGGGCCAGCGACTGATCGAGATCCAGCGACGCACCGGCGGGCACCACGGCGAGCGCGCTCTGGCGCAGATCGAGGACCTCGTCGTTGTCGAGGCCGGCCATCGTGTGATGCGTGTCGGCCGATGTCGACCCCGCCGGCAGGTAGTCGCCGATGACGAGATCGATCTCTTCATCGATCTCGGTGTAGATCTCGTCGAGCTGCAGCCGCAGCAGCCGCGCTTCGACACCGAGTTCGACGATCATCGTCTCGATCTCGTCGGCGATGCGGTGCACCATCTCTCCGCGCTGCACGACCGTCGCCACATCACGCAACGTCACCACGTCTTCGACTTCGAGCGCGGTCAGGCTCGCCATCGCATCGTCGAGGCGCACCTTGTAGCGCTCGAGTGTCTGCAGAGCCTGGTTGGCCCGGGCCAGCAACCGGCTGACGTCTTGGATCTGATGCTTGCGATCGCCGACGTAGAGGTTGATGACGCTCATCTCCTCGCTGACGCTGACGACCGGCGCATCGATGCTGCGCGCCACCCGCTCGGCCGTGCGGTGACGCGTCCCGGTCTCGACAGTCGGCACGCGGCTGTCGGGGAGCAGGTGCACGTTGGCCCGGGCGATGCGACTGCAGTCGTCGGCGAGGATGATCGCGCCGTCCATCTTGGCCAACTCGCTCATCCGCTGTGGCGTGAACGGCGAGTCGATCTGGAAGCCGCCGGAGCAGATCGAGAGCACGGACGGCTTGTCGGACAGCACCAGCAGCGCACCCATCTTGGCCCGCACGATTCGATCGAGCGCGTCGCGCAGGGGAGTGCCGGGTGCAACCTGGCCGAGCGCGAGGAGCAGCGCGTCAGCAGCGCGTGGCTCGTTCGACATGGGCTCATGCTACGGCATGGAATCGGTCTGATATCGGTCGTCGACCAGGCCCGCTGCGCGTAGCGCCATGGGAAGTGTTGCCACGCGGGTGATCGCGATTCCGGGGTGGCAATCGGGCGCGCTGGCGGGCACGATCGCGCGCCGGAACCCGAGCCGTGCGGCCTCGTTCAGCCGGCGCTGGGTCTGCGGCACCTGACGAACCTCGCCTGCGAGACCGACCTCGCCGCAGACGACGAGTTCGGGGCTCAGCGGGCGGTTCGTCATCGCCGACACGATCGCCAGGCACAGGGCGAGATCGACCCCGGGCTCGGTGAGGCGAACACCGCCGACCACCGACGCATAGACCTCGTGCGCACTGGTGGGCATCCGCGCTCGCCGCTCGAGCACCGCCAGCAGCATCGCCAGCCGGCTGGGATCGATTCCTTGCGCCGATCGGCGCGGGGGCCCACCACCCTGTGACGTGTTGGTCAGCGCTTGCACTTCGACCAGCAGCGGGCGGTTGCCCTCCATCGTCGGCACCACGGCCGAACCCGGCACACCGGTGCGACGATCGTTGAGGAACAGCTGGCTGGGATCGGGCACGGGGATCAGCCCGGCATCGACCATCTCGAACAGCCCCAATTCGTTGGTAGGACCGAAGCGGTGCTTCGACGCGCGCAACAGGCGCAGCGCGTGGTGCCGCTCGCCCTCGAACGACAGGACCGTGTCGACGAGGTGCTCGAGCACGCGCGGTCCGGCCAGACCGCCTTCCTTGGTGACATGGCCGACCAGGACGACGGTGAGGTTGCGGCGCTTTGCTTCTTGCACCAAACGGTGGGCGCAACCGCGAACCTGCACGACCGACCCGGGTGACGACGACAGCTCGGGGTCGGCGACCGTCTGGATGCTGTCGATGACGACCAGTTCGGGTTTGAGGTCGTCGATCGCATGGAGGATGTTGGGCAGCGACATCTCCGGCAGCAGCCAGAGGTCGGGGCGAACCGCGTCGAGCCGCTCGGCGCGGAGCCGAACCTGTTGCGCACTCTCTTCCGCGGACACGTACAGGGTGCGCCCCACCCAGCTGGCCAGCAGTTGCAGCAGGAGTGTGCTCTTCCCGATGCCGGGCTCGCCACCCAGCAACGTCACCGAACCGGGAACGAGCCCACCGCCGAGGACACGATCGAGCTCGCTGATGCCCGTGATCATCGGCTTGGCCGTGTTCGCATCGATGTCGCCGATGGGCGTGGCCACCCCGGGCGGAACCAGGGCCATTCCCGCCGCGAGCGTGGCGATCTCGTCGGGCCCTTCGACCTCTTCGGTCAGACTGTTCCAGGCGCCGCACGACGGGCAGCGCCCAGCCCACTTGGGAGTACTGGCACCGCAGTCGGTGCAACGATGAACGAGCCGCAGTTTGGCCATGCGGTCACCCTACGCGAGGGGTGTCACATCGGCCCTTTGAGCGGGAGGGACTGCGTCTTCCCGCGTCAGTGCACCGTGAACGGCACGTACATCCCCTGGCCGTAGTGGCCTGCGATGTTGCACACGAGTTGATAGTGGCCGGGCGGCAACGTTTCGGTGAAGGTCACCGTCTTGCCGGGGTCCATCTCTTCGGTCTCGCCGACGTTGAGCGAGTTGGGATCGTCCTCGTTCAGCCGGCCCTTGGCATCGACCGGAATCTGGCCGGGAGCGTCGTCCGTGCGGATCAACACGACCTCGTGGACGATCTTGCCGGTGTTGGCGAACGTGAAGTTCACCGTTCCTGCGTTGATCGACTCGTGATCACTCTGGACCAGCCACTCTTGCTCGAACCCGCTGACGCTGTTGCGGCTGTCGGGGTTCCACGCGATCCCGGCAACGGCATCACTGCGGTCGGCGGCGCAGCCCCCGAGGACGAACAACCCGACGACGCTCAGCACCACGATGCTTGTGCGACGATCTCGCCGGTGTCGACCATCGGGTCCGTTGGGCGGGAGTGCGTTCGGAGCGTCTGTTGGGCGAAGGTTCGAGTGCGCGGTCATCGGACTCGACACTCGTCTTCAGCGGATGAGATCGGCAGAGGACAAGGTCCTCTTTCTCGGTCAGATGCTGAGGGCTTTGTCGACCAGCGCCGCCAGCCGGGCACTCATCTGGGCGCTCAAGGAATCGATGTCCAGCGCAGCGCCGGGCTCGGCCGGGGTGATGTCCACCGCCGGCGTTGCCGTGAACGACGAGACGGCGACAAGCGGCTCGGCACCCGGTTGCGCGAGCGGCAGAGGATCGGGCTGGGCGAGGATGGCATCGGTGGCTCGGCGTTGCACGACCAGCGGTTGTTGAACCGGTGGTTGCGTGTCGACCCGTGAATCGAGTGCGGCTCCCGACAACGTGCCGAGGCGAGCGACGGCGTCGGGCAACCCCGTCGCGGCGGCTGGCGTGAACGTGGGTGTCGCGGCGAGCGTGATGGCGGCGCGCCCGGCCACCGCCGTGTCAGCGGCGGCGGCGGTCGTCGGGGCGGCTCGTGCTGGTGCCGGTGCTGGCGCTGGTGCGATGTCGTCCAATGACTCGTACAGCTCGGTGAACTTGTCGTCGGTGTACTGCCGCATCCGTGCTTCCAGCGTCGACACTCGCTCGGTGAGGATGTTGGCGACCTCGAGCAACTGGGTCGACGCAGCGTCCGGCGTCGAACCGGCACCCTGCGCTGCAGCAGTCGCGAGTTGGCGGATCTGTTCGATCTTGGCGTCGAGTTCGGCGTGGCCACGGTTGACGGTGTTGGCAAGCTGGATCAGTTGGTCGCGGACGGTGCTGAGCCGCTGATCGACGGCCTGCAGAACCAGACCGACGACTGCTTGGACCTTGTCGTCGGCACCCGGTTCGCTCACATCTGCAATATCGGCGGCCGTTGCGGAACCTTGAGGAATCTCTGCCGAAGTTCTCAAGGCCCCAGCCGCGGCTGCCGATGAACAGTTCAAGGTCGAGTGCGCACTCGGCCAGAAGAACATGGACGGGACTTGGAGGCGGCAGATGCTCCGTAGGATGAACATCGGTACACGCGTGAACCTGCTGATCGCAGTGCCGCTGATCGCGCTGATGGCGTTGACCGCCGTCAGTTACACAGCTCTGCAGCGATCGAGCGTGCGAGGCACGGAGTACAAGCAGTTGAAGGCCGCTGAGGACCTTCGCTCCGACATCGTCGCCCCGCCGGCCAGCCTGCTCGAGGCGTGGTCGATCGTGAACCACATCGGTGTGCTCGTCGCGTCGCCCGTCAGCTCGCGTACGACGCTCGAGATCAACGACTCGATGAAGGCTCTCAACGTCGCCCGCAAGAAGTACACCGACGCGATCACCTACTGGCGCGCCCAGCCGCTGACGACAGCCAGCAAGACCGCGTTCGAGAGCGGTGCCCAGTCCGGCGAGACGTTCTTCAAGAATGTCGACGACATCTTCATGCCGGCCATGGTCGGTCGCAAGGCGTCGGAGGTCATCTCTGCTGTCCGTGCTCTCGGTGACTCGTTCAACGTCGAGCAGGTGTTCATCGCTCGCTCGCTCGATCTCGTGCAGGCTCGAGTTCATGCCGGCGAAGTCAGCACGGACCGGTTCGTGACGAAGGTGCAGTTGGTCCTCATCGCGGCCGTCGGTGCGCTGTTGCTCCTGTGTTTGCTGATCTCCTTCGCCGTGCGACGCTCGATCGTCCGTCCGATCAAGGCGCTGAGCACACAGGCTCGCAAGGTCGCAACCACCGATCTCGCCATCGCCGTGCACACGATCCAGAACCAGGCGCCCGACGCACCGGCGCCGACGATCGAGCCGTTCATGCTCAAGACGCGTGACGAGCTCGCCGACCTCGGCGAGAGCTTCAACTCGGTGCAGAACACCGCACTCGAATTGGCCACCGAACAGGCTCAGGCCCGGCGCGTCGTGTCCGAGAACCTGGTCAACATCGCCCGCCGCACACAGAGTCTGCTCGGCCGATCGCTCACCTCGCTTTCCGACATGGAGCAGGGCGAGCGAGATCCCGCGACGCTCGAAAGCCTCTTCCGTCTCGACCATCTGACCACCCGCATGCGCCGCAACGCGCAATCGTTGCTGGTGTTGGCCGGCGCCGAACAGAACCGGATGTGGTCGCCACCCGTCCCGATCGGTGACGTCGTCCGCGCGGCTGTGTCGGAGATCGAGAACTACAGCCGGGTCGATCTCGGTGAGCTCGGTGCTGCGTCGGTGCAGGGCGCACTCGCCCCGGACATCGCTCACCTCCTCGCCGAACTGCTCGAGAACGCAACGGTGTTCTCGCCGCCGTCGAGTCGTGTCATGGTTGTCGGCCGCTCCTTCGTCGACGGTCATCAGATCGCCATCGTCGACTACGGCATCGGGATGACGCCCGACGAGATCACTGAAGCGAACATCACGCTGAGCCGTCGTTCCGACTTCGACTCGGCCTCCAGTCGCATGCTCGGCTTCCAGGTGGTCGCCCGAATCGCAGCCCGCTTCGGCGCCCAGGTGGTGCTTGCTCAGACGGCCGGCGCAACCGGCGTGACCGCGATCGTGAAGGTTCCACTCAATGTGCTCGACGACCGAGCCACGCCGTCGAGCGGGCCGAGCCCGTCGATGCCGTCGGTTCCGGTCAACGCCGCACCATCGCCACTGTTGCCGCCTCCACCGGCCGCGGCAGCACCTCCGACGCAGGCCCCCGCGCCGACGCTGATGTCGGCACTCGCCTCGTCGTTCGAGGCTGATCCGAATCCGACCACGCCCGTCCCCGCTGTCTCGCCGACTCTGTCGGACGCGGATCTGTGGGCGATGGTCGGAGCGCCGGAACGTGGAACGCCCGATGCGCCGGCCGCCCCGCCCGCTCCGCAGCCCAACTCGGCCGCCGGTGGTCTCGCCAAGCGTGTACGCGGCGCGCAGCTACCGGATCTGGGTGGGCTCGCCATCGACGACGCCGACCTCAGCCGTCCAGCCGAACAGGTTCGGAACAGTCTGAGCAGCCTGCAGCGAGGCACCGACCTCGGCCGCACGAAGCCCGAAGAATGACGTCGTCCGAGTCCGAGCCGTTGGCAACCGAAGGAGTGCACCATGTCTTTGTCCAATGAGGCGAACAATGTCAACTGGCTCGTCGTCAACTTCGTCGAGCGCACACCCGGCGTCGAGCAGGCCATCGCCGTCTCGTCGGATGGGCTGCTGCTCGCGTTGTCAGCGACGATCGATCGTGCGGGCGCCGACCGTCTGGCGGCGATCATCACCGGTATGCGCTCACTCTCGCAGGGTGCCGCCGGCGAGTTGCACAAGGGTCCCGTGATCCAGGTCCTGGTCGAAATGGGAAGCGCTTACCTCTTCGTGAGTTCCATCCCCGGCGGATCGATCCTCGGTGTGGTCGCGGGCAAGAACTGCGACCTCGGCCTCGTCGGCTACGAGATCGCGATGTTCGTCGACCGTGTCGGCGCCCAACTGACGCCCAGCCTCGTCATCGAGCTCAAGAACTCACTCGTCGGAGTGTGACCGTGGAATCGGACGAGCTCGACACCAGCCAAGCGGCTCTTGTCCGGCCGTTCCTGTCGCGCATGATGCCGGCGCCGTCGGTGTCGTCGATGTACGACGGTGCGCCCGAAACACAGCCCGAAGCAGCCGGAGTGCGGTCATACGCGATCACGAGCGGGCGCTCGCGCGGCTCGGTTCATCTCGAGTTCGAAGCGATGCTGCAGGTGACCCCCGCCGGCATGTCGGCAACCCGCGGGCTGGCGTTCGAGCGGGCTGCGATCGTGTCGCTGTGCCGGTCGGAGATCCTCTCCGTTGCCGAGCTCTCCGCACGGCTCCGTGTTCCCATCGGCGTGATCCGCGTCGTCGCCTCCGACCTGATCGTCGAAGGCCTCCTCGAAGCGTTCCTCCCGAGTCTCGGCGTTGCCGAAGACATCGACCTCATCACCCGACTGATCGAAGGTGTCCGTGCTCTCTGAAACCATGCCCCGACCAGCCACGAACCGTGGACCGATCCCGGTCAAGATCGTCGTCGCCGGAGGATTCGGTGTCGGCAAGACGACGTTCGTCGGCGCCATCTCCGACATCACGCCGTTGACGACGGAGGCGGCGATGACGACGGCCGGCGCGGCTGTCGACGATCGCGGCGAGGTCTCGACCAAGACGACAACGACAGTGGCGATGGACTTCGGTCGCGTCGCGGTCGACACGTCGATCGTCCTCTACATCTTCGGAACCCCCGGCCAGGATCGCTTCGGCTTCATGTGGAACGACCTCGTGCAGGGTGCCCTCGGCGCCGTCGTGCTCGTCGACTCGCGACGCATCGAGGACTCGTTCCCCGCGCTCGACTACTTCGAGCACCGCAATCTCCCGTTCGTCGTTGCGGTCAATCGCTTCGACGGTGCACTGTTCCACAGCGCGCAGGACGTCCGCGAGGCGCTGTCGATCGCCCCGTCGGTTCCGGTCGTGGCCACCGATGCACGGTCGCGGGACGCCGTCAAGGACACGGTGCTGAGCCTGCTCCACCTCGCGCTCGAACATGCCAAGGCTCGCAGCCGCGGCTGAATCCGAGTTGTGGCGTGATCAGCGCAGGGCGCGCTGCCTGTAACGGCGGCGTCGAGCGAGGAACACGTAGACGATGAAGAGGAACGCGATCACCAGCCAGGCGACGAGTGCGATCAACGCTCCCTTGGCGAGCGGCTTGGCCCACACGTTCTTCGGGTCGTGAGTTTCAGTCGATGCGCTGACGGCCTGACTCGTCGCGCCCAACGGCGTCGACCACGTCAGTCCGACGCCGCGTCCTGCGTTGTTGGTCTTCACCGTGCCCGGCAATGACACGGTGAAGGTCGCCGTGATCGCGTCTGCCGGCTGAACGGACGCGGCCGCCAGCTGGGCCGTGTACGGGGTCGCGCCGACGGCGGTCAACAGATCGGAATCGGTGAAGGCGTCGAGTCCGCCGGTCAACTGGAGGGCGCCGTTGACGGCGAACGTCGTGGTGCCCTTCGCGCGCACGCGTGACAGCCCCATCCCGACGAGCGGCCCGTTCGGTCCGTTGATCGAGGCGAGGATCGCTGTTGCTTGCTCGGGCGTCTGGAACGAGTGCGCCAGAACGACCTGCAGCCCGCCATCGGATGTCGGTGCCGGTCCCTGCACCGTCCATCCCGAAGCCTTCAGATCGGCGAAGCGGAGATCGGTCGCGATCTGTGGCGCTTGCTGCAGGATCTGTGCATCGGCGATGGCCGTGACGATCACGGTGCCGGAGCCGTCGGCCTTCATCGCCACATCGATCTTGAGGTCGACCTTGCAGCTGGCACACACGACGGCGAGCGCGAGGACCGCGAGAGTTCGTCGGAGAAGGCGCGCCATCCGATTCATTCTCGCAGTTCGAGCGAAGGAACCGAGCACACTCGACCGGTGTCTGGGAAATGACAGGCTGCTGACGATGTCGGCGCACCGAGTGACAGAGATGAGTTGAAGGACATCACGCCCGACGACGATGCAGAGCTGCTCCGCCGCGCCCGCGGCGGTGATCGCGACGCGTTCGCAGCGATCGTGACATTGCATCAGACGGCAGCGTTGCGGCTGGCGACGGTGATCACCGGGGACTCGACGGAGGCTGACGACATCGTGCAGGAGGCATTCGTCCGGGCGTATCGGTCGCTGGCCACGGTTCGCAGCGGTGAGTCGTTGCGACCGTGGTTGATGCGCATCGTGGCCAATCAGGCCAAGAACAGTCAGCGCAGCCGATGGCGGTCCGATCGTCGCGCCGACCGCCAGGGTCGGATGCGGCTGATCGCCCCGACCGGGCCCGAGGATGCAGCGCTCGGCGAGATCGAGGCCGAGGCCCTGTTGCACGCGCTTGCCGACCTGTCCGCTCGCGACCGTGACGTGCTGGCATGTCGCTACTTCGCGGAGATGTCCGAGGCCGAGACCTCGATCGTTCTCGGCGTGGCCCGCGGCACGGTGAAGTCTCGAACGGCACGGGCGCTCGTTCGGCTTCGTGCCGGCCTCGATCCAGCCTTCGGCGACGCGTGGGAGGTGGCGCCGTGACGGCCGGCCTCGAACGACAGCTCGCCGTGTTGGCCCGCCGATTGGAGGTCGATGCGCGGCCCACGCTGGTCGACGATGTCATGGCCAGGATCGACGACGTCGCTCCCGTCGAGCCGAGTGTCGGGCACCGTCGGCTGCTCGCAATCGCCGCGGCCGTTGTCGTCCTGGCCGTTGCCGTGTGGGCGATCCCCGGGTCTCGCCACGCCGTCGCGCACTGGTTCGGCATCGGCGAGACGCGGATCGAACGAACGCCGACGACCCCGACGGTGCCTGCGATCACGACGACTGTCGTGCTGCCGCCGACGAGCGTGCCGACGTCGTCGCGGTCAACGGTCGCGACATCCGAGACCGCCACGTCGTCGACGACGACGAGCGCCGATGTCTCGACCAGCGCTTCCTCTGCACCCGTCGACCTCGGTCTCGGGTCAGCGGTGACACCCGCTCAGGCGGTTGCGCGGACCGGCCTCGGCGTGCCCGGCTCACCGCTGCTCGGTGAGCCGGCCGCAGTCTTCGTGATCAACCCTCCCGCCACTGGCCAGGTCGTGGTTTCGTTTCCGGCATCGGCATCGTTGCCGCGCTCGTCCGTGACGAATGTCGGCGCGCTGCTGGCCGCCTGGCCGGCCACCGTCGAACAGGGCCTGTTCCTCAAGACCGCCGGGCCCGACACGACGGTCACCACGGTGCAGTTCGTGACGACATCCGGGTCGACGGTCGAAGCGATCTGGCTGAGTGGTGCCCCCCATGCGTACGCGTTCCTCGACCAGGATCAGAACTTCGTGACGGACACGCTCCGTCTCGCCACGAACACCCTGTTGTGGCAAGACGGAACGATCAGCTATCGCCTCGAAGCCGACATTTCCGAGGCTGCCGCGGTGGCGATCGCGGCCACCGTCACGCTGACGCCGTCCGCCGCCCCATGACGATCATCACCGGCTGAGGTCCGACGGAACCGTTCTGGTCGGTGCGGTGTCTGGTGGGGCATGAGACATCGAGCAGGTTCGTTGGTCACGGTTGTCGTCGGTGCGTTGCTCGTCGCCGGATGCGGCGTCGACGCGACCAGCACGGGGTCCGTCACGACACCCGCCGTGGCGTCGACCCCGGCGACCGCCTCGGCCGCGCCGACCAACGCGACCCCGGCGGGCGTCATGCCCAAAACCGACGCGTCGTTTCCCGCCAACTCGGCGCTGCCATCGACAACGCCGGCGGCGTCGACAGTCGTCTTCGGCGCGCTGGCCGATATGGCGATCGCGTCAACCGATGGTCACGTCGCGATCTCCCACGGTGGCACCTTCGGCCCGGCGTGGACGGGCAAGATCGCCGCCGATCAGCACACCGTCGTCACGACCAGTTGGTCGGCCGGCTCGACCACACTCACGTGGACGAGCGTGCTCACCGGATCGCAGATCGCGCGGACCTCGCTGGGCGGCGAACTGACCGCGGTCGCCACCGATCTGACCGCTCAGTACGTCGCGCTCACCACCGCCAACCCTGCTGCGCCGGGCGGAACGGAAATCGTGATCGCCGACACGAAGGGCGAAGCCTTCCGTCATGCGTACACATCCGAGTTGCTACCGGAGGGCTTCAGCAACATCACCACCGAGACGGGGATGCCGATGGGGCTCTTCGTGATCGAGTACCTCGACCCACCCGGCACCGACACGACAGCCCCGCGTCGCTACCGCGTGCGCGTCGTGGACACCACGACTGGCGAACTCAACCTGCCGTTCGACCTCCGCGACAAGGGCCAGACCGTCGACGAGGCGATGCTCGGGTTCAGCCGCACACATGTCGTCTCGCCGGCAAACGGCTTGCTGTTCACGCTCTACCGCGGGCTCGACAGCGACGAGAAGAACTACGCCTTCGTGCACACGCTCGGTTTCGTCAACGGTGTCTACTGTCTCGACCTCCCGCCCGAGCTGTGGCTGGAACGGCTGCCCGGCGCGGTCGTGCTCACCCACGACGAATCACGGCTGCTGGTCGCGTCGGCCAACGGCTACGTGACCGAGGTCGTCGTCGACGACATCACCGATCCCAGCCGAACGCCCGCACCGAGCCGCACCGAGCAGGTCTGGTCGGCCCCACCCAACGCGGCCGGACCAGCGCTGGCATCGGCCGGGACGCGGGTGTTGGTGGGCCAGGACGACACCCTGCGCTGGGTCGACGCCGACACCCTGGCGATCACCGCGACCCAACAGTGGGACATGCACATCGACGCGGTCGCGCTGATGCCCGGGGGTGACGCAGTCGCAGCGGGAACCGGTCGGGTCTCGGAGATCACGCCCGATGGCCAACTGGCTGCGGAACTCCCGCTGCCGGACGGATTCGGCACCGCAGCCCAGATCGTTGTTCAAGGGGGGAAGGGAACCTTCCCCCCTTGAGATCCCCCCATCCGGGGCTCGCTTCGCTCGCGGGCGTTCCGTGCCGTTGTTCAAGAGGGGAAGGAAACCTTCCCCCCTTGAGATCCCCCCATCCGGGCTCGCTTCGCTCGCGGGCGTTCCGTGCCGCGCCGTTGCGGTAGCGGCTCTCTCAGATCTACCGGAGCAGGTCTGGCGTTGTCGTGCTGAAAACGAACGATGCCCGGCCGGGGCCGGGCATCGTTCGGATCGAGTTGGTGAATCAGTCGTTGCCGGTGCCTGGCCCGCCGTCGCCGGCGCCGGCCAGTTCGGGGGTGGGCGGTGGCTGGAAGCCCTCGACCGAGCGGAACGCGATCCGCTCGTCGCCGGGCCGATCGGGATCGGGTTCGGTGTCGACCACGATGATCTCGCCGGCGCGGAAGTCCTTGTACAGGATCTTCTCCGAGAGCGGATCTTCCACCATGCGCTGGATCGCACGACGCAGCGGACGTGCGCCGAGCTGCGGGTCGTAGCCCTTCTTCGACAGCAACACCTTCGCTGCCTGGGTGAGCTCGATGCCGAGACCCTGGCTTTCGAGCTGACCCATCAGGCGCTTGGTCATGAGATCGACCATCTGCATGACTTCGTCCTGGGCGAGCTCGTGGAACACGATCACGTCGTCGATGCGGTTCAGGAACTCGGGACGGAAGTGCGTCTTCAGCGCTTCCATGACCTTGTCCTTCATCCGCTCGTAGCTGACGGCTTCGTCGTTGCGGGTGAAGCCGACGTGACCCTTGCGCAGGTCCTGCGTGCCGAGGTTCGACGTCATGATCAGCACCGTGTTGCGGAAGTCGACCGTGCGGCCCTGGCTGTCGGTGAGACGGCCCTCTTCCAAGATCTGGAGGAGCGTGTTGAACACGTCGGGGTGAGCCTTTTCGATCTCGTCGAACAGCACGACGCTGAACGGCTTGCGCCGCACGGCTTCGGTCAACTGACCGCCTTCTTCGTACCCGACGTAGCCGGGAGGCGCACCGACGAGACGGCTGACGGTGTGCTTCTCCATGTACTCGCTCATGTCGAGCGAGATGAGCGCACTGTCGTCGCCGAACAGGAAATCGGTGAGGGTCTTGGCGAGCTCGGTCTTGCCGACGCCGGTGGGCCCGAGGAAGATGAACGAGCCACTGGGGCGCTTCGGGTCCTTGAGACCGGCACGAGTACGGCGGATCGACTGGCTGACCGCCTTGATCGCGTTCTCCTGGCCGATGATGCGCTTGTGCAGCTCGGCTTCCATGTTGAGCAGCTTGGCGGTCTCTTCCTCGGTCAGCTTGTAGACCGGGATGCCGGTCCAAATGCTGAGCACCTCGGCGACCGACTCTTCGTCGACTTCGTCGAACAGATCGACGCCGCTGGCCTTGACTTCGGCTTCCTTGGTCGACTTCTCCTCGAGCAGGGTCTTCTCCTGATCGCGCAGGCGGCCGGCTTCCTCGAAGCGCTGCTCTTCGACAGCCTTCTTCTTGGATTCCTGGACCTCGCCGAGCTTGGTCTCGAGTTCCTTCAGATCGGGAGGCGTGCCCATCCGCTTGATGCGCAGGCGAGCACCGGCTTCGTCGATCAGGTCGATCGCCTTGTCGGGCAGGTGACGGTCGCTGATGTAGCGATCGCTGAGGTTGGCCGCGGCCACCAGGGCCTGATCGGTGATCGTGACCCGATGATGGGCCTCGTACTTGTCGCGGATGCCCTTGAGGATCTCGATCGTGTGGGCCACGGTGGGCTCTTCGACCTTCACCGGCTGGAAGCGGCGCTCGAGCGCAGCATCCTTCTCGAGATGCTTGCGGTATTCGTCGGTGGTGGTGGCACCGATCGTCTGCAGTTCGCCGCGGGCCAGCATCGGCTTGAGGATGCTGGCTGCATCGATCGCACCTTCGGCCGCACCGGCGCCGACGAGCGTGTGGATCTCGTCGATGAACAGCACGATGTCGCCGCGAGTCTTGATCTCCTTGAGCACCTTCTTGAGGCGCTCTTCGAAATCGCCGCGGTAACGGCTGCCGGCCACGAGTGCGCCGAGGTCGAGCGTGTACAGCTGCTTGTTGCGCAGCGTGTCGGGGATGTCGTTGGACACGATCTTCTGGGCCAGGCCTTCGACGATCGCGGTCTTGCCGACGCCCGGTTCGCCGATCAGCACCGGGTTGTTCTTGGTGCGGCGGCTGAGGATCTGCATCACGCGTTCGAGTTCGCGGGAGCGGCCGATCACGGGATCGAGCTTCTTCTCACGGGCGAGCTGCGTCAGGTTGCGACCGAACTGGTCGAGGATCTGGCTGTTGCCCTTGTCGCCGGCATCCTTCTCGCCGGCGGGGCTGGCGCCCGGGGCCGCAGCCTGCGGCTCGCCCGGCTTGCCCTGACCACCCTGGTAGCCGGAGAGCAACTGGATGACCTGCTGGCGGACGCGGCTGAGATCGGCGCCGAGCTTGACGAGCACCTGTGCGGCGACGCCTTCACCCTCGCGGATCAGACCGAGTAGGATGTGCTCGGTGCCGATGTAGTTGTGGCCGAGCTGCAGCGCTTCGCGCAACGACAGCTCGAGGACCTTCTTGGCACGAGGCGTGAAGGGGATGTGCCCGGACGGCGACGAGCCGCCCTGACCGATGATCTCCTCGACTTGGCTGCGGACGGCTTCGAGCGAGATGCCGAGTGATTCCATGGCTTTGGCAGCAACGCCTTCGCCTTCATGGATCAGGCCCAACAAGATGTGCTCGGTGCCGATGTAGCTGTGATTGAGCAGTCGCGCTTCTTCTTGCGCAAGAACGACGACCCGCCTGGCCCTATCAGTGAAACGTTCGAACATGCCCGCCCTTTCAGAGAGGGTCGATACTTGTGGGAAAGTGTATCGGCGGGGTACCGCGGAGTCACGCTGTCCTCAGAAGGACAGCGTGTGAAAAAGGAACGGGACTCCTCCGCCAGATCGTGTCGGCCGCGCGTCGGCGAGGGTCCGTTCCTGGCCGAGTATTCGTCATTTGGTCGGTTCTCGCGTAGCCTTTGCTGCGTGTCGAGCACGCCGTTCTTCTCGCTTCCCGGCATGGATGCGGACCGTCAGCGGATCGAGGACGCACTGATCGCCGCCGTCGACACCAAGGACGACTACCTCAACGAACTCGCCCGTCACCTGATCGTCGCCGGTGGCAAGCGATTGCGACCGGTGCTCACCGTGATCGCGGCCCAGATCGCCGGCGGTCCGGCGATCGACGAAGCGGTCCAGGGCGGCATCGCGTGCGAGCTGGTCCAGACCGGTTCGCTGTATCACGACGACGTGATCGACGAAGCCTCGACCCGGCGTGGTGTCGAGACCGTGAATGCGAAGTGGGGCAACCTCCAGGCGATCCTCGCCGGTGACTTCCTGCTCGCACGCGCGTCCGAGATCGCCGCCTCGCTCGGCGCCGAAGTGGCCGGTCTGCTGGGCAACACGATCGCCCGGCTGTGCGAGGGCGAGATCGAGCAACTCAAGCACACTTACGACATCGGTCGCACCGAGCCGTCGTACTACTCCTCCATCGCTGGCAAGACGGCATCGCTGTTCGGTACGGCTGCCCGCATCGGCGGCATCGTCGCGGGCCTCGATCGCCCGCTCATCGACGCACTCACGGCCTACGGCCTGGCGTACGGGATGGTCTTCCAGATCGTCGATGACATCCTCGACATCACCGCGACCGAGGAGCAACTCGGCAAGCCCGCCGGCCACGACATGGTCGAGGGCGTCTACACGCTGCCGGTGTTGCGTACGCTGGCGACCGCGGGCGTCGCGGCCGACGAGCTCGGCGATCTGCTCGGCGCCCCGCTCGATCCCGTGGTGTGCGACAAAGCGCTGTCGATCGTGCGCAGCGGCCCCGGCATCGCCTACTCGATCGACGCCGCAGGCGTGTACATCGCCGCCGCCCGCGACGCGTGCGAATCGTTCGCACCCAGCGCTGCCCGCGATGCGTTGCTCGCCGCACCGCAAGCCCTCCTCGATTCCGTCACCCCGTAAGTCGCGCAGCCAGCATGAACGTGTGGGTGACCGAGGTCAGGCGTCGGGGGCGAGGCGGGCGATCTTGGAGATCATGCTGTAGACGATCTCGGCCGGGCCGGTTTCGTCCGGCCGCAGTTCGTTCGACATGATCCGCAACATCCACTCCATCAGCGTGCGGTTGTGGAGCGCGACGCGTGAGAGCTCGCGCATCGCCAGCGGACGGCCGATCAGGCGGGCGAACAATCGGGCTACCTTGAAGTACTGCCCGTACTCCTCGTCGAGTCGCTTCGAGTACTGCTGCAGCACGGTCGCGTCGTTGGCCGCCAATGCGTCGTGGAGGATGTCGGCCGCGATGCGACCGGTCTCGTAGGCGTAGTCGATGCCGTCGCCGTTGAACGGGTTGACCGCGCCGGACGCGTCGCCGACCACCAGATAGGTCGGTCCCGACTTCGGCGCCACGGAACTGCCCATCGGGATCCGGCCGGACACGGCCTTGCGCAACGGCTTGTCGGGATCGATCGCCCACGACTCGGCGATCTGATGGACGAACGTGTCGAGCAGGTGACTGGTGTTGACGCTCTTGAAGTCGCGGAACGTGCTCAGCAGTCCGACCCCGATGTTGGCGGTGCCGTCGCCGGCGGGGAAGACCCAGCCGTATCCGGGGATCGCCTTGCCATCGCGGTCGCGGAGATCGAGTGCGGATTCGATCCATGGCTCGGCGTGACGCGGTGTCTCCCAATACGTGCGGATCGCCGTGCCATAGGGCCAGTCGCGGCTGCGGAAGGTGCCGAGCGACCGGCCGAACCGGCTGTTCGCTCCGTCGGCGACGACGACGTACTTGGCCATCACCTCGATCGGGGCGCCGCTGGGGCCCTGCACCACGGCGCCGCGCACGAACCCGCGCGACACGAGGGGTCGAACGGCTTCGTGGCCCTCGAGCACGGTCGCGCCGGCGGACGTGGCGTGAGCGGCCACGGTCGCATCGAGCTCGGCCCGGCGGATGACATAGCCGTGACGAGGGAGCTGCGAGTGCTCGGGCCATTGCAGCGTGACCTCGCGGCCGCCACCGGTGAGGCGGACGCCTTCATAGCGGTGCGCCCCGGCGAGGGCATCGGTCAGCCCCATGTCGTCGAGCTGATGCACGGCCCGCGGCGTGAGTGTGTCGCCGCACGTCTTGTCGCGCGGCAGCACTCGCTTTTCGACGATGATCACCGAGTGGCCGTGATGGGCCAACCAGTACGCCGCGGCCGCACCCGCTGGGCCGGCGCCGACGACGAGGACTTCAGCGCTGGCCGATTCTCCGTTCAGCGACGAAGCGTTGATCGGTCACCTAGCTCTGTTGCGACGCACGCGGATCGGTGCCGACCTTGAGTACGCCGGGGAACTTCTTGTCGACGTTGTCGAACGTGACGGAACCGTCCTTGAGCCCGGCGTAGATCTTCGAATCCGCTGCGCACCAGAGGAGGTACTCCTTCGACCACTTCGCGCTGGTGGGGTCGGCGCCGCCGAGGTCGTAGCGCTCGTGGCACACGACCGCGAGGATGTTCGCCTCGGTCAACGCACCGCCGGCCTTCAGACCCTGGTTCGGCATCAGACCGAACGAACCGGTGACTCGGACGCCGCCCGGCCGGTTGGGGTCGCCGTACTGCAGGATTCCCGCGGCCTTCATCTTGGCCGAGCCGTTGTAGACGAAGTTGAGCTGATCCTCGATGTGGGGGAACGTCAGCTGGATGTTGCCGGCCGAGAACTGGCGACCGGTGCCGCCGCCGCCAGCGACGCCGTGACACTGTGCGCAAGCCGCACTGGTGTAGAGCTTGGTGCCGTCCCCGACCGGGCCGTGCACGACCTTGGCCGGCGGCTTGACGCCCTGGACGTACATGAAGCCCCAGATCGGCAGCAGGCTGAGGGTGGCCATCGCCCAGAACGGGATCTTCTTGCGTGACTTGGCGGCCGCGACGTACGGCGGGTCGGGCTTCGGCGGTGGTGGGCCGGCGGGTGCGGCCTTGGCCGGCGCGGCAGCCTTGGCCACCGCAGCGGGCGCGGCAGCGACCGTGGCCGGTGTCGATGTCGATGTCGCGTCTGACGGGGCACCTTCGGAACCGTCGCCGAGCGCGGCGCGGCGCTCTTTCGACCGCTTCAGCAGATGCTCTGGAATTTCAGTCACTGGAATCCTTTCGCCGCGGCCGAAGCCAGGACGCGCACGAGTTCTCGGGTTTCTACGCCGTCACCTTAGAGCGCGGCGTCGTCGAAATGTGAATTGCTCTCGGACCACTTCCGACACACCGCCGTGCACATGTTCACAACGATGCGGTGAGCGCGGGTCCGCGTGGTAAACCTGTACCTCAGCACCGCTCTCGGCACCCACGCGTGATCGGCCAGTCCTGAGCCGAACTGGCAGGATGACGGGTCGGTGCGACTACAGTTCGTGCTGAGTTTCACAAGAGACGGCTTCAATCAGGAAAGGCGACGCCACGTTGCACTTCGCAATTCTCTCCACGGTGCCAGGCTTCAACCAGGCCTTCCTCGTGTCCTTGGTCGCTGCCATCCTGTTGACGCTCGTCGCCATCCCGTACGGCAAGCGCCGCCCTGTCGGCACCCCGGTCAGTTGGGGCGAGTCCATGCTCGCTGCCGCCTACGTTTTCGCCGTGATGTTCCTCGCCTATGGCGTCGTTCCCGACCGCTGGATCCGTCACTCCGACCAGAACCTCGCATGGACCAAGCAGAAGCACCTCTTCGGCCCGTTCGACATCCTCAAGCCCAAGGTCTTCGGCGGCCACTTCCCGTTCACGCTGTCGTACCAAGAGCTCCGCGACGTCGTCGTCGTCGTGATCTACGCGTTCTTCTTCGCGCTGCAGATCTTCATCTGGTACCAGTGGCAGTCCCGCGGCAAGAAGGCTGCGACCGGCACCGAGGTCGAGACGAGCACCTACGGTCGACCCCTCGTGAAGAAGGGCTGACCCGGATGGCTCGCACTGATGCCAATCCGCCAATGCCGGAGTGGTCCCAGGAATATCAACTCGTCGAAGTCGACGCGGACTATCTGTCGAAGGCCGTCAAGCCCAAGCAGTTCATCCACATCGATCAGACCGAGTGCATCATGTGCGAAGGCTGTGTCGACATCTGCCCGTGGAAATGCATCCACATGGTCACGCCGGAAGCCATCCACGACTCGACCGGCACCGAACAACCGGGGAACGACCCCAGCGATCATGTCGTGTTCATCATCGACGACGACGTGTGCACCCGTTGCGCACTCTGTGTCGACCGTTGCCCGACCGGGGTCATCATCCTCGGCAAGGTGAGTGCACCGGGAGCAACCGGCGACACCCACACCCGTACGAACAACCACGGCTACGCCTACGGCATGCGCCTGTAGGAGGAGATCGGAACCATGGCCAGAATCATCGACGAAAGCCCCCGACCAACGATCAAGGATCGAGTCGGCAAGGTCACCAACGCAACGCAGGGCAGCCAAGCCTGGAGCAGCATCTTCCGCCCCGGCAGCATCTTCCGCAAGGGCTACACCGACAGCCCGCGCAACCGCAGCTACGTGATCATGAACTCGCTGCTCTATCACCTGCATCCGGTGAAGGTGAAGCGCCATGCGGTCAAGGTCAGCTACACGCTGTGCCTCGGCGGACTCAGCTTCTTCCTCTTCATCCTGCTGACGGTGACGGGCATCTTCCTGATGTTCTTCTACCGCCCGGAAGCGACTCAGGCCTGGAACGACATCAACAACCTGCAGACGTCGGTGGCGTTCGGACTACTTGTCCGCAACATGCACCGATGGGGCGCCCACCTGATGGTGCTCAGCGTGTTCCTGCACATGGCCAGAGTCTTCTATCACGGTGCCTACAAGGCGCCTCGCGAGTTCAACTGGGTGATCGGCATCATCTTGCTGACGCTCACCCTGCTGCTGTCGTTCACCGGCTACCTGCTGCCGTGGGACCAGCTCGCGCTGTGGGCCGTGACGGTGGGTACGAACATGATGGGCTACACGCCGGTGTTGGGTTCCCAGGTCAGATTCGTGTTGCTCGGTGGTGCGGAGATCGGACCAGCCACGCTTTTGCGGTGGTACACGTTGCACGTTCTGTTCTTCCCGTTCATCATCGTCATCTTCATGGCCATCCACTTCTGGCGGGTGCGCAAAGACGGCGGAATCTCCGGTCCCCTGTGATGTGCATCGACGTGTGTGGAAAGGGTGATGACTCATGACTGAAATCCCCGAGCACCTCCTCAAGCGAGCGCAGGCCGCCCGCGAGAAGGCCGAAACAGAGGCAGCACCCGCTGCCGCAGCCCCTGCAGCAGGCGGCGCCGCCGAGCCGGCGTCCGATCCGCGCATCCCAGCGCACCTGCTCGAGCGCAGCCGTGCAGCCAAGGCCAAGTCCGAAGGCGGAGACGCCGGTGCAACCACCGGTGGCGGCGGTCTCGCCGTTGCCGACAAGGTCGGTGCCGTCGTGTCGGCTCCGGCCGTGGGTGGCGGCATTCCGGTCGGTGCCGGACCTGGTGGTCACACGCAGCGGTTGCTGACCGTCGTCAAGAGCGGCTCGATCCAAGAGGTCAAGGCCGCGCCGGTCGACAAGGTGCACACCTGGCCGCACCTGCTCGCCGCCGAGTTCGTCGCCGCGCTCGCCTGCATGGCGTTCCTCTTCACGTTCAGCATCTTCGTCAACGCGCCGTTGCTGCAGTACGCGAACATCAACCGCACCCCGAACCCGTCGAAGGCCCCGTGGTACTTCCTCGGTCTGCAGGAACTGCTGACGATGTTCCACCCGATGATCGCGGGTGTGACGGTTCCCGGCGTCGGATTGATCGTGATGATCCTCGCCCCCTACATCGACAAGAACCCGTCCAACAAGCCGGAGGATCGCAAGTTCGCGACATCGCTGATGACGATCCACCTCATGTTCTGGTCGGTGCTCGTCATCATCGGGTCCTTCTTCCGAGGCCCCGGATTCAACTTCACGCTGCCATGGCGTGACGGCATCTTCTTCGACCTGTGAGGTGCCACATGATTTGTGAGGTAACACCATGAGTTCTGGAGCAGTCATCGGAATTGTGATCGTCGTCGCGGTGGTCCTGGCCGCGATCGTGTTCCTGACCGCCGCCCGCCGCACCGACGTTCGTGGGGCAGGCGCACTGTCCGGCGAGACCCGTCGGCGCGACAAGGATTCCGAGGTCGATCTCCCGACGGCACCCACCGGGAAGTCGATCGAGCAGGCCGCTGCGCAGACCCGTTCGCAGGGTCTCGTCAAGGCCGACGATCTCCTACCGGCGCCGTGGATCGCACCCGACGCCGACGCCATCGGCGTGTCGCGGCGCATGTTCTTCAACCGTGCCTACATCACGCTGATGGGCCTCGGCATCGGCGGTTTCGCCGCTGCGTCGTTCGTCGGGTTCCTCTACCCGCCCAGCACCGGTGGTGGCTTCGGCGGCAAGGTCGGTGCCGGCAAGATCGACGACATCCTGCTCAACATCCGTCTCAACAACGGCTTCTTCTATCTCCCCGAAGCACGCACGTGGATCACGGCCTACCCGCCGGACTCGGTGCCCAAGGCGAAGAAGATCTACAGCCCGCTGTTGCTGCCCGGCATGGAAGCGGGCATCGTCGCCCTTTATCAGAAGTGCCCGCACCTCGGTTGCCGCGTCCCGCAGTGCGCCAGCTCGCAGTGGTTCGAATGTCCGTGCCACGGCAGCCAGTACAACCGCGTCGGCGAGAAGAAGGGTGGCCCCGCACCGCGAGGCATGGACCGCTTCATCGCATCGGTCAGCAGCACCGGCGACGTCACCATCGACACGCTCGGCGGCGCCGCGCTGCCCGGTCCGGCGATCGGTACGAACACCACGGGTCAAGAAGCAGAAGGCCCACACTGCATTTCGGGCGGGGAGTGATCGAGATCATGCCAGGAGTCATCATGGTCGGAAACATCACGACCAACCTCGGGTACATCCTGCTGGTCATCCTGTTGGTCGGCTTCATCTTCTACGCGGTCGCCAGCCGCAAGGCGGCCCGACCCGAGCTCGGTTCCGAGATCGAACTCGCGGCGAACCGCAAGCCGTACTACGACGATGAAGTGCTCGAAGGTCGGCGCCTCGAGCGCGTCCAGTTCATCGGCTTGCTGTTCCTGGTGGTCAGCGTCATCGGCCTCCCGCTGTACTGGATCCTCGAACCAGACCGTCAAGCCGGCGCACATGCATTCGCTGCGAAGCGGTCGATCGGCTGGGGCAAGGATCTGTTCAAGCCCACAGCCAGCGGCGGGTTCAACTGCGCTGGTTGCCACGGCGGCATGACTGCCGTCGGTGGCCAGGCGCCGTACGCGATCACCGATCCGAACACCAACAAAGTCACCTCGGTCACCTGGTACGCACCCGCCCTCAACACCGTGCTGTACCGCTTCGATCCGACCGAAGTGACGTTCATCCTCGTCTACGGACGACCGTTCTCGCCGATGTCACCGTGGGGCCTCGACGGCGGCGGCCCGATGAACGCGCAACAGATCCAGACGCTGGTCGATTACCTCACCAGCATCCAGATCCCACGCGTCGGCTGTGCTGCGAACGAGACGAACCCGCTGACGTGTCCCACGGGCACGTTGCCGACCGAGACGCAGGACGAGATCACCAAGGCCGCGCAGGCAACGGTCGACAGCGGCCAGTACAAGTCACTCGGTGAGGCCCTGTTCAATCTGAACCTCGCCAGCGGTGCGTACTCGTGCGCCCGGTGCCACACCAAGGGTTGGAGCTATGGCGATCCGCAGGTGACGGGCGGCGGTGCGATGGGCCCCAACCTCACCGGTGGCGCAGCGAACGCCAACTTCCCGCAGGAACAGGATCAGATCAACTTCATCAAGAAGGGCTCGGTGCTCGGCGCCAAGTACGGTCTGCAGAGTCAGGGGAGCGGGAGGATGCCGGGGTTCGGCAACCTGCTCACCAACGAGCAAATCAAGCTGATCGTCGAATACGAGCGGAGTCTGTAGTGCACGCATTGCTCGCCATCAACTGGGAACCCCAGATCCGTGGCATTCTCATCATCATCATCTCGTCCACGGTGCTCATGGGCTCGGTGTTCCTGATCCTCGGTACCAACCTCGGTGTGCGCCTGGGCTTTCTGATCTCGCTCGCCGCGCTGTCGGGCTGGATGATGTTGATGGCACTCATGTGGTGGACGTTCGGCATCGGTCTCAAGGGTGATCCGCCGACATGGAAGGCAGTCGCCGGCCAGACGATCCTCGTCGGCCCCGACGCGCTGAAGGAAGCCGGAGTCGTCAACAAGCCGATCGATGTCACTGCGAACTCGACGGCGGCGCAGCAGGCAACAGCGATCGACACGGCCCTGCAGGGCAACGGCTGGAAGAAGGTCGCCTCCGACGCCCAGAACTACGGACCATCGGCGTCGGCCGGTGGTGTCGAGATCGAGTCCGATGGCGAGTTCAAGGCCGGCCAGTATCAGGTCGTCAACGTGTTCGACAAGGGTGGCGCTCGCTACCCGAAGATCAATGAATCGATCGACTTCATCGCCTTCTTGCACAAGCCGCACTGGATCGTGGTCGAAGTCGCCGCGCTGTTGCCGCAGCGGGCCGAGCCTGGTCGGGCCCCGGCCGCAGCCGAGATCGACACGACACAGGTGCATCGCTACGTGTACATGGTCCGCGACCTCGGCAACGTCCGCGTTCCGGCGGCGGAGATCGCCATTGGTGCGTCGTTCGTGTTCTTCACGTGCTGCTACCTGCTCCACATCCGCGATCGGCGCGTGCTCGTCAACCGCTCCGGCGCGCTGGCCGTCTCGGCCGCCGGCCCGCCAAGCAGGGTGTAGGCGATGGGCCAGTACCTGCCCGTCATCTGCCTGATGATCCTGGCGATCCTGTTCGGCGCGGTCAGCTTCGTCGCCTCCAAGTTGTTGGCTCCGCGACGTCCGTCGGCCGCCAAGGAAGCGCCCTACGAATGCGGCATCGTGCCCAGCCGCGAGCCACCGGAACGCTTTCCGGTCAGCTTCTACATCGTCGCGATGTTGTTCATCATGTTCGACATCGAGATCATCTTCATCTACCCGTACGCCGTTTCGCGCAAGTCCCTCGGGCCGTTCGCGTTCTGGGAGATGATCGCCTTCAGTCTCGTCTTCTTCGCCGCCTTCGTGTACGTGGTGGCCCGTGGCGCACTCGATTGGGGGCCGGTGCAGAAGTACCGCCGCCTCGAGAGTGCCGTCTCTGCCGATCGCACCACGACCAGCACGATCCGCCGGGTCGGTACCGAGGGTCGCAGCGACGAACTCGCCGACGGAAAGGCCGCCTGAACATGGGACTGGTCCAAGATGTCCTCGACGATGGTCTCGGCGGGATTCAACACAACGCGCTGACCGGCAAGGTCGAAGACCTCGTCCGCTGGGCGCGCAGCCGCAGCAGCTGGGGCGCGACGTTCGGTCTCGCGTGCTGTGCGATCGAGATGATGGGCACCGGTGGCTCGCACTACGACATCAGTCGCTTCGGGATGGAGGTCTTCCGTGCCAGCCCGCGTCAGGCCGACATCATGATCGTCGCCGGTCGCGTCAGCCAGAAGATGGCACCCGTGCTGCGCCAGGTCTACGACCAGATGATGGAACCCAAGTGGGTCATCAGCATGGGCGTGTGTGCCAGCAGCGGCGGCATGTTCAACAACTACGCGATCGTGCAGGGCGTCGACCAGATCGTCCCGGTCGACGTCTACGCACCCGGTTGTCCGCCAACACCCGAGACGCTCATCCACGCGATCGAGACGCTGCACGGGTTGATCGAGACCGGCGAGTTGATGAAGCGTCGTGCCGAATCAGGTGCCGGGGCCAACGTCCACATCACCGAGATCCCGGCCGCCATCGAGCCGACGCCGGTGCTTCTCAGCGCGACACCCGCGTTCGGCGCCTGAGCAGATGGTTGACCAATGAGCAACGTCCCGGCACCCGACACCGCTGACGTCGTCCCCGAACCAGAGCCCGCGCCGACCGTTCACGGCTTCCTCCTCACCGAGAGCCACGGACAGTCCGTCGTCCACGTTCCCCGCGGCGAGTACCTCGCGCTGGTCAAGAAGTTGGCCGACGACGGCTACGTGCAGATCTCCGATCTGTGCGGGGTCGACTACCTGACGCATCCCGGTCGCACGCTGCCCGCAGGCATTGCTCCCGAGCGGTTCGAGGTCGTCGTCAACCTCCTCGACATCGAGCATCGTCGCCGCCTTCGCTTGCGCGTGCAGCTGCCCGCCGACGATCCCAGCCTGCCGACGTTGTTCGATCTCCATCCCGGAACCGAAGCGATGGAACGCGAGGCCTACGACATGTTCGGCATCGTGTTCACCGATCATCCCGACCTCACCCGCATCCTGATGCCCGAGGACTGGCTCGGCCATCCGCTGCGCAAGGACTACGAGACCGGTCACATCCCCGTTCAGTTCAGCGCCGACTATCGCGCTGCCAGCGAACCATCCGCATTGCCGGGAGCGACCGCATGAGCGTCACCGAGACTCACGATCACATCCACGCCGGCCCGCCCGACCATTCGCTGCCGGTCGACCAGGCCGAGCACGACGCATTGATCCGCCAGACCAGCGAGGGCGGCCAGGAGATGAAGGCGCGCAGCGAGATGACCGCTGCCGAAATCATGCGCAACGTCAGCTCGGTCCTGCGGATGAGCGAGGCAGACGCCGCGGCGCTGTCGTCGGTCCAGGCCGACGCGAGCGAAGACCAGACGATGATCATCAACCTCGGGCCGCAGCACCCCAGCACCCACGGCGTGCTGCGGTTGATGCTCGAGCTCAAGGGCGAGACCGTGCTGCGGTGCAAGCCGATCATCGGCTACCTCCACACCGGCATGGAGAAGACGGGCGAGAACCTCACGTTCATGCAGGGCGGCACCAACGTCACCCGGATGGATTACGTCAGCCCGCTCAACAATGAGCTCGTGTTCTCGATGGCGGTCGAGAAGTTGCTCGGTATCGACGGCGACATCCCCGAGCGCGCGGTGTGGATGCGCATGCTGCTCAGCGAGCTCAATCGGATGAGCAGTCACCTGTTGTTCATGGCCACCAACGGCATGGACCTCGGCGCGGTCAGCATGATGCTGTACGGGTGGCGCGAACGAGAGGAAGTGCTGCGCTTCTTCCAGAAGGTCACCGGCCTGCGGATGAACCACAACTTCATTCGTCCCGGCGGTCTCGCAGCCGACCTGCCCGCCGGCTGGCGCGACGACGTGCTCCGCCTGCTCGAACTCATCCCTCCTCGGCTCGAGGAGTACGACATCTTGATGACCGGCCAGCCGATCTGGCGCGACCGTCTCCAGGGCGTCGGCATCATCACGGCACAAGAGGCACTCGCGCTCGGAGCGACCGGCCCGATCCTTCGCAGCACCGGCTTGGCGTGGGACCTCCGCCGCGACATGCCGTACCTGCACTATGACGAGCTCGAGTTCGACGTCATCGTCGGCACCTACGGCGACTGTTTCGACCGCTTCGCGATCCGTCTCAACGAGATCCGCGAGTCGATGAAGATCGTCCGCCAGATCCTCGACCGCATGCCCGCCGGTGACTACCGGATCCAGGACAAGAAGGTCACCCCGCCGCCGCGGGCCCGCATCGACGAGTCGATGGAGGCGCTCATCCACCACTTCAAGATCTTCACCGAGGGCTACAAGGTCCCCGAAGGAGAGGTGTACGTGGCGATCGAGAGCCCCCGCGGCGAGATCGGTTGCTACATCGCCAGCGATGGCTCGGCCAAGCCGTATCGCATGCACGTCCGTGGGCCGTCCTTCGTGAACATCCAGACGCTGCCGCACATGATGCACAATTGCCTGGTGGCCGATGCGATCGCAATCATCTCCAGTGTCGACCCCGTCCTCGGAGAGGTAGATCGGTAGTGGCGCGGCTCAACGAAGACAACGTCAGGATCGCGCTCGAGATCATCGGTCGCTATCCGAAGGCTCGGTCGGCGACGATTCCGTTGCTGCACCTCGCCCAGCAGCAGGACGGCTATGTCACCGACGATGCGATGCGCCACATCGGTGAACTCGTCGGAGCGACGTCGGCCGAAGTACTCGGCACGGCCACGTTCTACGAGATGTTCAAGTTCGAGCCCGTGGGCAAGTACCTCGTCAACCTGTGCGGCACGATGTCGTGCCAGCTGATGGGTGCCGAAGACCTCATGCACCACGCGGAGCACAGCCTCGGCATCAAGGCCGGCGGCACGACGCCCGACGGACTCTTCACGCTCGAGCATGCCGAGTGCCAGGCCGCCTGTACCGAGGCGCCCACGCTGCAGGTCAACTACCGCTACCGGTTCCGCGTCACGCCCGAGACGTTCGACGCGCTGATCGACGATCTTCGCAACGGCCGCCTCGACTCCGAGATCCCGGCCCACGGCACGGTCGCTCGTGTCCGCCAACGGATTCCCGCCGACCGCGGCGTCGGTCCCAAGGACCCCGACGATGTCACCGCCGCGCCAACCTGGATGCCGGTCGCCGAGGGGAGCTCGAAGTGAGCAACGCAACGACCTATCCCTGGACGCCTGGCTTCTACGCGGGTGACCGTCCCCAGATCGTCACCTCGCGCTTTCAGTACGAGGACTCCTACACGCTCGAGCGCTACCTCGCCACCGACGGCTACGAGGGCTTGAAGGCCGCCCTCGGGCTGACGGGCACAGAGGTCCACGACGACGTTCGCAAGGCGACGTTGCTCGGTCGTGGTGGTGCCGGCTTCCCGGCCGGAACCAAGTGGGGCCTCACGCCGCCGAACACGTGGCCGCGTTACCTCGTCGTCAACGGCGACGAGAGCGAGCCCGGCACGTACAAGGACCGGCTGCTCATGGAGCGCGACCCGCACCAGCTGATCGAGGGCTGCCTCATCGCGTGCTACGCGGCCGGTCTGTCGCAGTGCTTCCTGTACATCCGGGGCGAGATGGCCGTCGCCCAAGAGCGTGTGGCTGCTGCACTCAACGAGGCCTATGCCGCGGGCTACGTCGGCAAGAACATCCTCGGCACCGAGTTCTCGCTCGACATCGTCCTGCACTGGGGTGCCGGCGCGTACGTCGTCGGCGAGGAGACCGCCCTCATCGAGAGCCTCGAAGGCAACCGCGGCATGCCGCGGTTGAAGCCACCCTTCTTCCCCGCCGCGATCGGGTTGTACGGCAAGCCGACGATCGTCAACAACGTCGAGACGCTGTCCAACCTGCCGTGGCTGCTTCGCAACGGCTCCGCCGAATACAACAAGATCGGCACAGAAACCTCGCCGGGCACGCGCATGTTCGCGGTGTCGGGTCACGTCAAGCGCCCCGGCGTGTACGAAGTCGTCAACGGCACCACCACGTTCCGCGACCTCATCTACGGCGACGACTTCTGCCAAGGGATCCGCGGCGACAACACGCTCAAGGCATTCGTGCCCGGTGGCGGATCAGCGCCGTGGTTCATCGAGGATCAACTCGACCTGCCGTTCGAAGGCCGCCTCGTCGGTGCCGCCGGCTCGATGCTCGGTTCGGGCGCGATCATGGTGATGGACAACACCACCGACATCCCCAAGGCCGCGCTGACACTCGCCCGCTTCTACGCCAACGAGTCATGCGGCAAGTGCACGCCCTGCCGCGAAGGTGGCACCTGGCTGATGCGCATCCTCGACCGCATCGTCGCCGGACTGGGCACGGCCCGCGACCTCGACCAGCTGTTCGAAGTCGGCGAGACGATCTGCCCCGGAGCCTTCCCGCATGCAGCCAGTGCACGTCTGGGCCTGACAGCGGTGCCGTTCCCGTACAAGATGACCACCATCTGCTTCGTCGGACCGTCGGCGTACGCACCGATCAACTCGGCGCTCGTGCTGTTCCGTGAAGAGTTCGAGGCCAAGCTCGTGAAGCGAACGTTCATCCCCGTCAGCGCAGCACCCGTCGAGCCCGTCGCAGCCGGAGCCGGAGCACACGCGTGACCACCACCGACACCAACACCGAGCCCGAAGCCGTCGAGCCCGTGGTCGACCCGAACGCGGTCGCGATCACGGTCAACGGCAAGCCGTTCACGGCTCGCAAGGGCGATCTCATCATCAACGCGGCCGAGGCCGCCGGCGAGTACATCCCGCGCTTCTGCTACCACGAGCGGATGGAGCCCGTCGGCATGTGCCGCATGTGCTTGGTCGAAGTCGACACCGGCCGCGGCCCGCAGCTGATGCCGTCGTGCATGTTCCCGGTGTCGCCCGACATGAAGGTGCTCACCGCATCACCTGTCGCCAAGGCGGCGCAGGAGGGCGTGATCGAGCTGCTGCTCGCCAACCACCCGCTCGACTGCCCTGTGTGTGACAAGGGTGGCGAGTGCCCGCTGCAGGATCAGACGTTCAGCAACGGTCCCGGCGAGAGCCGGTACGTCGAAGAGAAGCGCCACTACGAGAAGCCGATTGCGATCAGCGAACTCGTGTTCCTCGACCGCGAGCGCTGCATCCTCTGCGATCGCTGCACCCGCTTCGCCGACACAGTTGCCGGTGACGCGCTGATCCACTTCACCCACCGCGGCAACCTGACGCAGGTCAACACGTTCCCCGACGAACCGTTCGCGAGCTATTTCAGTGGCAACACGGTCCAGATCTGCCCGGTCGGCGCGCTGACCGCCAAGCCGTATCGGTTCAAGGCCCGCCCGTGGGATCTCGAAGAAGTCGAGAGCACGTGCACGACGTGTTCCGTCGGTTGCCGTATCGCTGTGCAGTCGAGCCGCGACGAGCTGGTGCGGTACCAGGGTGTCGATTCCGACCCCGTCAACTGGGGTTGGTTGTGCGACAAGGGCCGCTTCGGTTTCGAATCGGTCACCAGCGATGATCGGCTCACGGCTCCGCTCGTGCTCACGGCTCCGCTCGTGCTCACGGCCGACGGTCACGTCCCGACGTCGTGGAGCTCCGCCCTCGGTTCGGCCGCGACACTGATCAAGGACGCGCTCGCGTCCGGCGGTCCGTCCAGCATCGCGGTCCTCGGTGGCGCACGTGGCACCAACGAAGACGCGTTTGCGTGGGCCCGGCTCGCGCACGACGTCGTCGGCACGCCGAACGTGTCGGCGCAGCTGGCCGACGGCCTTCCCGTCGGTCTGCTCGCGCTCAAGCGGGCCACCATCGATCAGGCGGCCAAGGCGCCGACCGTGATCCTGCTCGCCCCTGATCTCAAGGAAGAGCTGCCCGTGCTGTACCTGCGTCTGCGCGACGCAGCCGAGAAGAAGCACACGCGCATCATCGAGTTCACCGCCAAGGGTTCCGGTATGAGCCGCTATGCGTGGCGCACGATCTATTACGAGCCTGGGACTCAGGCCGACGTGGTCGCCACGACACTGCGCAACGACGACATCGCGACGCAGATCGCCAAGGGCGATGTCGTGATCGTCGCCGGTCGCGCCAACCTCGCTGAATCGTCTGCACCCTCCATCGCGGCGCTGCAGGCACTCACCAACTCGATCCCGAAGGCGTCGGTGCTGCCGGCGCTGCGGCGTGGCAACATCGTCGGCGCAACCCAGGTGGGTCTTCGTCCGGGCAAGTCCGGGCTGGACAGCAAGGGCATCCTCAACGCGGCCGCTGACGGCAAGATCGAATGCTTGATCCTGCTCGGTGCCGATCCGCTCAGCGATGTCCCCGATGTCGACCTCGCTCGGCGCGCCCTGGCCGGAGCACGACGAATCATCTCCGTCGACACCTTCCTCAGCGATTCCACCAAGCTCGCCCACGTCGTCTTGCCGGCTGCGGCATACGGCGAGAAGTCGGGCACCACCACGAACCTCGAAGGTCGCGTCACCCAGGTCGCCCAGAAGGTGACGGTGGCGGGTACGTCGCGGCCGGACTGGATGATCGCAACCGAGCTCGCTCAACGGCTCGGCACCGACCTCGGCTTCGAATCGTTCGCCGACGTCACGACCGCGATCAGCCAACACGTCGACGGCTTCGACGGTGTCACCATCGCCGCGCTCGAAGCCAACCCCGATGGCTTGATCGCATTGGCGCCACACATCGATCCCGTGAACGACCCGACCGTCAACCTCGGCGATCGGAACGCGTACGATTTCCGCCTCATCGTCAGTCGCAAGCTGTACGACCGTGCCTCGGTCACGACCATGTCGCCATCGCTGGCTCCGCTGATCTCGACCACGACGTTGTTCGTGAACCCGCTCGACGTCGCACGCATCGGCTCCTCGATCGGGGCTGAGGTCAAGGTCTCCAGCGCCAAGGCAACGGTCGTCCTGGCGCTCGACACCGATGCATCGGTGCAGCGCGGTACGGCGTGGGTGCCGTTCAACCAACTCGGTGTCAACATCGGTGAGTTGATCGACGCGGCTGCGTCGGTCACCGACGTCCGGATCGAGAGCCTGTGATGTTCGCCACTGACAGCCTGCTCGACAAGGTCGGCCTCGCCGCCGTCCTGATCGTGATCCTGAAGGTCGTGATCGTGTTCGTGATCGGACTCGTCGCGACGATGTTCATGGTCTGGTTCGAACGCAAGATCATCGCCGGCATGCAGAACCGGATCGGCCCGAACAAGGCCGGCCCGTTCGGCCTGCTGCAGACGCTCGCCGACGGCATCAAGTTGTTCTTCAAGGAAGACCTGCTCCCCGAGCGCGCTGATCGCGTCGTGTTCCGCCTGGCGCCGTTCCTCGCGTTCGTTCCTGCCTTCCTCGTGTGGTGCGTGGTCCCGCTCGGCGGCGACTTCACGAACGGCAAGGACGGTGTGGTCAAGCTCTTCGGGCACCAGACCCTCGTGCAGCTCGCTGATCCGCCGATCGGCGTGCTGTTGTTGCTGGCCCTCAGCAGCATCGCCGTCTACGGCATCATGCTCGCGGGCTGGTCGTCGGGTTCGAAGTACCCGCTGCTCGGCTCGGTGCGGGCGTCGGCCCAGATGGTCTCGTACGAAGCAGCCCTCGGGCTCAGCATCGCTGCCGTGTTGCTCGTCGCCGGCACGCTCAGCACCAACGGCATCGTCGCCGTCCAGAGCAGCCTCACCAAGTGGCACGTCATCGCCACCGGCGTCGTGCCGTTCGTGATCTTCATGATCGCCGCGACGGCCGAGCTCAACCGCCCGCCCTTCGACCTCGTCGAAGCCGAGCAAGAACTGGTCGGCGGCTTCAACACCGAGTACTCCTCACTGCGCTTCGCGCTCTTCTTCCTCGCCGAGTTCATGAACACGGTCACGATGAGCGCCATCATCGTCACGCTGTTCTTCGGCGGGCCACAGCCGGTGCGCTTCCACCTCGGCCGTATCCACTTCGACGGCAACCTGCACCTGTGGGTCTTCAACGGCACGGTGTGGTTCGTCGCCAAGTTGTTCGTGTTCCTGTACGTGTACGTGTGGTTCCGGGCGACGCTTCCCCGCTTGCGCTACGACCAGTTGATGAACCTCGGCTGGAAGGTGCTGATCCCGTCGTCGCTCGGCTGGTTCATGCTGCTCGCGGCACAGCGCGTCGGCCGCGACAACAACTGGAACACGTGGCTCGTCAGTGGCATCTCCATCGTCGTGCTCGCACTGTGCGCCGGTCTGCTGATCATGGCGACGCGTGCGAGTGCGAAGAACCGAGAACGAGAGGGGGCGATGTTCTGATGGGTTACCTCGACGGATTTGTCGTCACGATCAAGCAGCACCGTCTCTTCGGTGGCAAGCGCATCACCAAGTCCTACTCCGGTGGACGTGTTGCCAAGAAGGACGCGGACAAGGGTGTTCACGGCGACGAGAAGGCGCCCAAGCCCGAACGCCTGCACGGCCGCCACGTGCTGAACCGGTACGAAGACGGCATGGAGAAGTGCATCGGTTGCGAACTGTGCGCGGGCGTGTGCCCGGCCAAGTGCATCTACGTGCGCGGTGCCGACAACGACCCCGACACGCCGACGTCACCCGGCGAGCGGTTCGGCTTCGTCTACGAGATCAACTATCTTCGCTGCATCCATTGCGACCTGTGTGTCGAGGCGTGCCCCACCGAGGCGATCACCGAGACCAAGCTGTTCGAGTTCAGCTTCACCAACCGCCAGGACGCGATCTACACCAAGAACGAACTGCTGGTCGGCGACGACGGCAAGCCACAGCACCTGCCGTGGGAAGACTGGCGCGAGGGCGAAGACGAGCACACCAGCGGTTGGATGCGCGCGACCGCGCCCAGCGGTGATGCCGGCTTCGAAGGCATTCCCGGCTGGAGCGGCGAGTTGGGTTACGGCGTGCGCGCAGCCGAGCCGGCTCAGGACACCCGAGACAAAGCGACACAGGACAAGTAACGATGCAGTTGTTCGTGTTCATCTGCGCGGCCGCGATGATCCTGGCCGGAGCGGTCGGCGTCATCGTCCGCTCGCACCCGGTGCATGCCGCGCTCAGCCTCGTGCTGACGCTGTTCGGTGTCGCCGTGCTGTACGTCGCCCAGGACGCTCACTTCCTGGCGGCCGTTCAGGTCATCGTGTACGCCGGCGCCATCGTCGTGCTGTTCCTGTTCGTCATCATGTTGCTCGGTGTCGACAGCGCAGAGTCGTTGCGCATCGATCCGATCAAGGTCCAGCGACCGCTCGCCGGAATCGTCGGGGTCGGGTTGCTCGGTCTGCTGTCGGCCGCGATCGTCAAGTCCCGCAAGACCATCGTCGTCCGCAGCACCGGCATCCAAACGGCAACCACGGGCGATCATGACTCCAACATCAAGCAGCTCGCCAACGACCTCTTCAGCAACCACGTCTTCGCGTTCGAGATCACCTCGGTGCTCCTCGTCATCGCCGTGGTCGGCACCGTGATGCTGGCGCGTCGTCCGGGCAAGAGCGGCCCCAACGAATCCGCCGACGAGGCCGAAGCGCGCAACGACAAGGTGGGCTCGAAGTGATCCTCGCTCGCATCACCCCGACCACGACGTGGTATCTCCTGCTCGCAGCCTTGCTGTTCACGATCGGCACCGTCGGCGTGCTCGTGCGCCGCAACCCGCTGATCATGTTCATGTGTGTCGAGCTCATGCTCAACGCCGTCAACCTCAGCTTCGTCGCCCTCGCCAAGAAGCTCGGCGACATCGGTGGACAGACAACCGTGTTCTTCGTGATGGTGGTGGCCGCGGCGGAAGTCGTCGTCGGCCTCGGCATCATCGTGTCCATCCTGCGCAAGCGGCCGAGTGCCACAGCCGACGACCTTGCCGAGTTGAAGGGCTGACCAATGCTCGATGTCGTTTGGCTCATCCCTGCCCTGCCGCTGGCCGGGTTCCTGATCATCCTGGTGTTCGGTCGCCGCCTCGGCGAACCGAAGGCCGGCTACCTGGCGACGTTGATGACGGCGTCCGCGTTCGCCGTCGGTGTGGGTGTCTTCCTCGACCTGATGTCGAAGACCACTGAAGAACGGCACCACGTGAAGACGCTGTTCACCTGGCTGCCCGTCGCGAACTTGAAGGTCGACCTCGCGTTCCTCGTCGATCCGTTGTCGATCACGATGGTGTTGTTCATCACCGGCATCGGCTCGCTGATCCACCTGTACGCCATCGGCTACATGCACGGCGACCCGAAGTTCAGCAAGTTCTTCCTGTACCTGAACCTGTTCGTGTTCAGCATGCTGATGCTGGTCCTCGGCCAGAACCTGCTCGTCACGTTCCTCGGCTGGGAAGGCGTCGGCACGTGCTCGTACTTCCTGATCAGCTTCTGGTGCACTCGCGATTCCGCCGCCACCGCCGGCAAGAAGGCATTCGTCACCAACCGCGTCGGCGACTTCGGGTTCATGATCGCGATGTTCGTCGCGTTCAAGTTCATCGGCTCGCTCGACTACGACCGGATCAACAGCCTGCACAACGGTGCCGGTGGTCAGATCACCAAGACGGTTGCGACCGTCATCGTGTTGATGCTGTTCGTCGGTGCGTGTGGCAAGAGCGCCCAGTTGCCGTTGTACATCTGGCTGCCCGACGCGATGGAAGGACCGACGCCCGTGTCGGCTCTCATCCACGCCGCCACGATGGTCACCGCCGGCGTGTTCCTGATGACGCGCATGAGTCCGCTGATCAGCTTCGCCACACCGTGGGCATCGACATTGATCGCGGTGATCGGCGTCGCCACGGCACTGTTCGCGGCGACGATCGCCGTTGCCCAGACCGACATCAAGAAGGTCCTCGCCTACTCGACGGTGAGCCAACTGGGTTACATGTTCTTGGCCATCGGGTCGCATGCATATGTCGCTGCGATCTTCCACATGGTCACCCACGCCTTCTTCAAGGCGCTGCTGTTCCTCGGATCGGGGTCCGTCATCCACGGTATGCACGACGAACAGGACATGCGCCGAATGGGTGCGCTGCGCAAGCTGATGCCGATCACCGCCGGCACCTTCATCGTCGGCTGGCTGGCGATCGCCGGCGTGCCGCCGTTCTCCGGCTTCTGGTCGAAGGACGAGATCCTGCTGTACGCGTTCGACAAGAGCCCGATCCTGTGGGCGCTCGGACTGATCACGGCCTTGCTGACGGCGTACTACATGACGCGTCAGGTGATCATGGTGTTCTTCGGCGAGGCCCGCTGGAACGATCACGCCGAAGAGAACGGCGCGCACGGCGAGATCCATCCCCACGAGAGCCCGAAGCTGATGCTCGCTCCGCTGATCGTGCTGGCCGGCCTCGCGATCGTCGGTGGTGCCCTGAACCTGCCGTTCAACGACTCGACCAAGAAGCTGTCGTCGTGGCTCGAGCCCGTCGTCGGCATCGGCGAGCGCACGGTCAAGAACTCGACCGAGGACAGCAAGTGGCTGTTCGCGCTGATCGCGACGTGTGGCGCGATCCTCGGCATCGGGATCGCCTACTTCGTCTACTCCCGACATCGGATCAAGGCCGTCGAGCCGACTGTTCTCGCCAACGGCTGGTACTACGACAAGACGATCACAGCCTTCATGGGTGGTCCCGGTCGTGACAGCTTCGAAGGTGTGGCCTGGTTCGACGCCAACGTCGTCGACGGCGCTGTCAACGGAGCCGGCAAGGCGGTGCAGGCCACGGCCGGCGTCATCCGCAAGGGCCAGAGCGGCATGGTGCGAACCTACGCTGCGCTCATCGGCGTCGGCGTCGTCCTGTTGATGGCATGGTTCTTCATTCGTGGGGTGGTCCAATGATCGCCTCCGCACTCGCTGCCGCGGACACCGCCGAGTCGTTGAAGGGCGGGCATTTCCCGATCCTGACCGCGCTGATCCTGGTGCCGGCGTTCGGCGCCGTCGTCGTCGGCATCATGACGAAGAAGCGGCCCGAGTTCGTCAAGCTCGCCGCCATCCTCGCCAGCGTCTTCACCGGTGCACTCAGCGTCTGGATGCTCGCGTCGTTCAAGACTCACACCGCCGACTTCCAGTTCAGCAGCCATCACGAGTGGATCACAGCGTGGGGCATCAGCTGGCATCTCGGCGTCGACGGCATCTCGCTGTTCCTCGTCGTGCTCACCGCGGTGCTGTTCCCGCTCGCGATCATCGGCGTCGATCCGCATCACGATGAGAAGCAGTACCTCGCCTGGCTGTTGCTGCTCGAGGCCGGCGTGATGGGCAGCTTCCTCAGCCTCGACCTGTTCCTGTTCTTCATCTTCTTCGAGATCGTGCTCGTGCCGATGTACTTCCTCATCGGTGGCTGGGGTTACGACAAGCGGGTCTACGCCGCCACCAAATTCTTCCTGTACACGATGTTCGGGTCGGCCTTCATGCTCGTCGGCATCATCGCCACCGTGTTCCTTGCCAAGGGCAGCATCGGTCACGTGTCGTTCGACCTGGTCGAGATCGCGACCAAGGGCAACATCGCCTCCAACACCGCACGGTGGTTGTTCTTCGCCTTCGCGATCGCGTTCGCGGTCAAGGTCCCGATGTTCCCGCTGCACACGTGGCTCCCCGACGCGCACACCCAGGCGCCGACCGCCGGGTCGGTCGTCCTCGCCGGCGTCATGCTGAAGCTCGGCACGTACGGTTTCCTGCGCTTCGGCATCTATCTGTTCCCCGAGGCGGCGCGCCACAGCCGGGCGATCTTCCTCACGCTGGCGGTGATCGGCATCCTCTACGGAGCGATCGCGGCCACGATGCAGAAGGACCTCAAACGACTGGTCGCGTACTCGTCGGTCGCCCACCTCGGCTTCATCATGCTCGGCATCTTCGCGTTCACGTCGCAATCGGTGACGGGTGGTGTGCTGCAGATGATCAACCACGGTGTGTCCACCGGTGCGCTGTTCTTGATGGTCGGCATGATCTACGAACGTCGCCACACCCGCGAGATCGCCAAGCTGAAGGGCATCCAGACGGTCGCCCCGGTCTTCGCCGCAGCGTTCACCGTGATCATGCTGTCGTCCATCGGCGTGCCGGGATTGAACGGGTTCGTCGGCGAGTTCCTGATCCTTATCGGTTCGTTCTTCACCGCCCGTTGGTGGACGGTGGTCGCCGCCAGCGGTGTGATCCTCGCCGCGCTGTATCTGCTGTGGGCTTACCAGCGTGTGTTCCACGGCGAGCCCGATGAAGAGAACAAGACGTTCCCCGAACTGCGCTGGAAGGAGGGCATGGTGCTGCTGCCGTTCATCGCAGCCATCGTGTTCGTCGGCGTGTATCCCAAGCCATTGCTCGATCGCATCGAGCCGAGTGTGAAATCACTGATCACCCATGGCGGCTACTACGACCCGCAACCGCCGTCGGCCCAACCAGCGGCAGAAGACGGGACCCAGCCATGATCGGCGCTGACCTGAAGTTCGTCGCCCCACACATCGACTGGTTCGCCCTCACACCGCTGCTGGTGCTGCTCGGTGGCGGACTCGCCCTGCTCGTCGGCGCGGCGCTCACACCACGCTGGCCGAAGCGAATGTACGCGTGGGCGACGGTCGCTGTCGGCATCGGCGCACTCGTGATGACGTTCATCCAGTGGCATCAGGTGAGCAAGCACGGCACCAAGGTGCTCGTCGGTGGCGCGCTGTCGTTCGACGCGTTCTCGATGTTCGGCACGATCACCATCTGCGTTGGCGTGATCCTCACCGCGCTGATCACCGACGACTACCTCCGTCGCGAGGGCATGGACGGGCCCGAGATCTACGGGCTGTATCTCATGGCTGCGCTCGGTGGCGTGGTGATGGTCATGTCGAACGATCTGATCGTGCTGTTCCTGGGCCTGGAGACGCTGTCCATCGCGCTGTACGTCCTCGCCGCCAGTCATCGTCGGCGCACCGAGAGCCAGGAAGCCGGCATCAAGTACTTCGTGCTCGGTGGGTTCTCGTCGGCGTTCTTCCTGTATGGCATCGCGCTGATCTACGGCAGCACGGGCTCGACCAACTTCAGCAAGATCCTCGCTGCGTTCGACAACGTGCCGGCCCATCGCAACGATGCGTTGGTGCTCGTCGGCGTGGGTCTGCTCATCGTCGGTCTGTGCTTCAAGGTCGCCGCATCACCGTTCCATTTCTGGGCGCCCGACGTCTACCAAGGCGCGCCCACACCGGTCACCGCGTTCATGGCATCGGTCGGCAAGGCTGCGGCGTTCGCGGCGATGCTGCGCGTGTTGGTTGTCGCCCTCCCGAACTGGAAAGACGACTGGCAGCCCGTCATCTGGACCATCGCGGTCCTGACGTTGTGCGTCGGCGCGATCTCGGCCGTCGTCCAGACCAACGTCAAGCGGATGCTCGCGTACTCGTCGATCAGCCACGCCGGCTTCATCCTGATCGGCGTCGAGGCAGCGGGTCACGTCGGCGGCTCGACCCGCACCGGCATGTCCAGCTCGATGATGTACCTGCTGTTGTACTCGGTGCTGACGCTCGGCACCTTCGGCGTCGTCACCCTGGTCAGCCGTACCGGCGACGGCGAGACCGACCTGTCGTCGTTCCGCGGTCTGTCGAAGCAGAAGCCGATGTTGGCGCTCGCGTTGACGGTGTTCCTGCTGGCCCAGGCCGGCGTGCCGCTGACGTCCGGGTTCATCGCCAAGTTCGGCGTGATCCAGGCGGCCGTCGAAGAGCACAGCTACGCCCTGGCGATCATCGCGATGGTGTCGGCTGTGATCGGTGCGTACCTCTACCTGCGGATCATGATCAGCGTGTGGCTCGCCGACCCCGAAGCCACCGACGACGCGCGCGAGCCGGTGCGGGTCCCGCTCTCGTCGGGCATCGCGATCGGCCTGTGCGTGGCGTTCACGCTGCTGATCGGCTTCTTCCCCGGCTGGTTGATCGACGCCAGCAACCACGTCGTCAACGTCGCTCACGTCCCAGCAGTCGCCGTCTCCGCGACGCCGTAGGGCCGGCACTCAACACCGACCGGTCTCAGCGGCGAGCGGTTGCCGCAGCGAACGGTTTCGGCAGCGAGCGGTTCTCAGCGGCGAGCGGTTGCCGCAGCTGCGGCTTGCCGAACGAGTTCGTCGAACACGCTCTGCTGCTCGGCGTCGCTGACCGCATTGTCCTCGGGATGCCACTGGGTTGCGACGACCCACGTCGCTCCGTCGAGCTCGACCGCCTCGAGCGTGCCGTCCGCGGCCCGACCAACCACGCGCAGACCGTCGCCCAGTTCGTCGATCGCCTGGTGGTGCACGTGATGGCAGTTGATGGGGCTGTCGGTGCCGAACGCCTTGGCCAGCTTGCACCCGGGCTCGAGCGTGACCGGCAGGTACTGCATCCAATGTGCCTCGGTGCCGATGTCCTGCTGCAGCGTCCCCCCGAGCGCGACGTTGAGCACTTGGAGCCCGCGGCACAGACCGAGCACCGGGAGGTCGGCCGCGATAGCCGCGCGCATCATGGCGAGCTCGACCTCGTCGTGCTCGCGAACGATGCCGTACAGCTGCTCGGCTGTCGCTGCCTGCCCGTACAACTCGGGGCTGATGTCGCCTCCGCCATGGAACAGCACCCCGTCGACGCGGCCGATCAACTCGCCGAGCCGGCCATCGAGCAGCGCGGGGATCGGCGGCAGCATCAACGGCATCCCGCCGGCCCGCTCGATCGCCAGCGAATAGCGCTGCCCCGAGGCAAACGCGTCACCACGCACGTTCTTGGCCTCGGGACTCAACCGCCCCACGATGATGATGATCGGCGCGCTCACGCCTCACATTGTGCCCGATTTCAGGTTGCCGCCGGCGCGCTGCTCCGGCCCGCCGCCCGGGCCGGCACCCGCTCGCCGCCCCGGCGTCGTCCCGGCGTCGTCCCGGCGTCGTCCCGTCAACAACCGCGCCGGGTTTGCCTCCGTACGGGCGGTGAACCCGGCGCGGTCCGCCTCCGGGCGACGGCCCGCCAACAACCGCGCCGCATTCGCCTGTTCAGGGCAGGTCAACCCGGCGCGGTGTGTTGGCAGCGACGGCGCGCTCGACCTGGCTCAGCACTGTCTTCGGGCTCCTCGTGAGCTGGCGCTTGCTGAATTGCAAGACGTGCCATCCCTCGATCGTCAGTTCGTTGCCGCGAAACCGATCGTGTTCGAAAGCGTCCAGCGACCGGAGATGAATTCCGTATCCATCGAGTTCGAACGCCACGCTGATGTCCGGGTAGCTCCAATCGAGTTCAAAGGTGAGGCCGGCCCCGATCGTGACGACGTGGTGCAACGTTGGCGCCGGGAATCCGTGGCGAATGAGCAGACGAGCGAGGTCACCTTCCGCCGGCGAGTCGGGTTCGGACCGACCGAGATCGCGACCGTCGAGAATGCGCCTGAGGGCAGCGACGCCGATGTGGTTTCGCCACAACCTCATCTCGGCGTCGAGGTCTTCGAAACTCACCACGGCCGTCGAGAGCCACGTCTCGGCGAAACGAGCGACGGTGGGGGTGCTCAGCACCGAGGTGCAATCGACCAACGTGCGTGCCGGCGACGACGTCGGGATGCCACGAAGTTTCGTCGGTTCGATCACACTCCGTGTCTTGTGCGCTCGAAGCCCTCCGCGCTCGATGGTCCGCACCGTGGTGATTTCGGCGAGGTCACATCGATAGTTCCGCATTCCTCGCAGCGCGACCGCCATGCGATGTGAGGCGAACGCGCCGTCCCCGCCGGCGAGAACGGCAGCCATCGCTCGCTGTTCGGTCGTGCACGGTGCCGCCGGATCGCGCAGCACGCCGCGATGTTGCGCGACGAGGAGCCCCTGCTTGAGTAGTCGGTCGATCTCGTTGCGTGAGCATGCGGCGCCGAGAGCCTGACGCCGCGTGACGATGCCGTGCTGCTCGACGAGCAGCGGATCGAGAAGGAGGTGCATGACCCACTGAGTGCTCCGAGATGGGGAACGTGGAAATCGACGAACCGCGCCGGATCGGCCTGGCTCGGGCCGGTGAACCCGGCGCGGTCCGTGTTGCGCCGAAGGATTGGTGTGGACCGCGCCGGCTTGGCCTTGCTGGCATCGGCAAACCCGGCGCGGTGCTGCCGATTGGCGGACGGCGCCCGAGTGTCCCTCGGCGCCCGATGGTGTCAGCGGTTGGTGATCTCGTCGACGTCGTAACCCGCAGATCTGGCTGCGGCGAGGACGTCGGCGGCGTGGTCGCGGCCTTTGACCTCGAGGACGGCTTGGAGGCCGGTTTCACGAACGTGGAGGTCGACGCCTTCGCGAACGTGTTCGACGTCGACCAGGTTTGCCCCGGCACCGGCGAAGATCGCCAACAGACCGGCGAGTCCGCCGGGGCGGTCGCTGATCCGCGCGAACAGGATCAGGCGCCGGCCAGACTGCGTCTCGTGGCGACGGACCAGCCCGGGCAGGACGCCGAGGTCGACGTTGCCGCCCGACAGCACCACGCACGTCGCTCCGCTGACTGCCGGGGGCACGCGCCCCGCCATCAACGCGGCGACACCGACCGCGCCGGCACCTTCGACGACCAACTTCGCTCGTTCGAGCAACAGCACCATCGCATCCGCGACGGCGTTCTCGTCCACCACCACGACGCCGTCGAGCCAATGCTCGACGAGCGGACGGGTGATGTCGCCGGGCCGCTTCACCGCGATGCCGTCGGCGAGCGTCAACACCGGACCGACGGGTGCGAGCACGTTGGCATACGGCGCGCAGACCTCGACCTGCACACCGATGATGCGGATCGACGGGTCGTGCTGCTTGAGTGCGATCGCCACGCCGGCGGCGAGCCCGCCACCGCCGAGCGGGATGACGACCTGACGCAGGTTCGGGATGTCTTCGAGCAGCTCCAGACCGAGCGTGGCCTGACCCGTGATGATCGCGACGTCGTCGAACGGATGGCAGAACTGCAGCCCGCCTTCCGCTGAGCGCAGGCGTGCAGCGGCGACGGCATCGTCCAGCGAGGCGCCTCCCTCGATCACCGTCGCGCCATATGCCTTGCACGCCGCGACCTTCGAGATCGATGCGCCGGTGGGAACGAAGATCTCGCATGGCACGCCCGCGACGCAGGCAGCGAACGCGAGCGCCTGCGCGTGATTCCCGGCGCTGCCGGCCGTCACTCCCTGCCGAGCCGATTCTCCGAGGCTCGCAACCTTGTTCAGCGCGCCGCGGATCTTGAACGCGCCGGTGCGTTGGAGGTTCTCGGCCTTGAGCACCACCTCGCCGCCCACCAGATCGCTGAGGGCCGCGAACGACATCGTCGGCGTGTGCTTCACGTGTTCGTTGGCGCGTGCACGAGCATCGCGGATCGACTCTGCTGATATCTGCGCGAGGTCCATGTCGTCGCCTACGGTACTCATGTGCGTGCACTGCTCCTGGCGAACTCCGACGACTGCGACGCGGGGTTCAGCGGCGAACGCTTCCGTCATCACGGCTATTCGTTCGTCGAATGTCACCGCGATCGACCGGGCGACTGGATGTCGCTCGACGGCGTCGATCTGGTGATGCTCCTCGGCTCGGAGTGGTCTGTCTACTGGCCCGACATCGCCGACAAGGTCGAAGCCGAGCTCGAACTGATCCGCGAGGCGCACCAGCGCCGCATCCCGATCTACGGCATCTGCTACGGCGCCCAGGCGATCGCAGCCGCGCTCGGCGGCACGGTCGAGCGCGCGCGTGAGCCCGAGATCGGTTGGTACGACAACATCATCAGCGATCTGCCCGAGATCATCCCGCAGGGACCGTGGATGCAGTGGCACTCCGATGTCGTCACCGTCCCGCCTGGCGCAGAGGAACTGGCGAGGTCACCGATCTGCACCCAGGCCTACCGACTCGGCCGCACGTTCGCGACTCAGTTCCATCCAGAGGTCAATGAGGCGATGGTGACGCGGTGGGCCACCGACGGAGCAGAGACGTTGCGAGCGCGTGGCTCGTCGACCGACGAATTGCGGGCCGAGACATCGCGCAACGTCGTCGAGAGTCGCCCGAATGCCGAGCATTTGGTCGACTGGTATGTGGAGCATGTTGCCGGAAGCTGAACAGGCTGTGCGTTTGTCAAAGGCCCCTTCTGCCGCGTGCTAGACCTACCGCCATCGGTGCTCGGGGGAGCACCGCAAACGGAGGGACACGCTTCACCATGACCGACATCGTCGACGACGACACAGCGCATTTACACACCTTGGGGTATGCGCAAGAGCTGAAACGCGGGATGGGCACGTTCAGCAACTTTGCCATCAGCTTCTCGATCATCTCGATCCTCGCCGGCGGCTTCACGAGCTACTGGATCGCAGCGACGTTCGGTGGCCCTCTCGTCATCACGGTCGGATGGGCGATCGTGGGCTTGTTCTCGCTCCTGGTCGGTATGTCGATGGGCGAGATCTGCTCGGCCTACCCCACTGCGGGGGGTCTCTACTTCTGGTCAGCCAAATTGGCGACGAAGAACGGACCGCTGTGGAGCTGGTTCACCGGATGGTTCAACTTCATCGGCCAGATCGGTGTCATCGCATCGGTCGACTACGCGCTGGCGAACTACATCGTTCGGTTCATCAACATGTACGGGAGCGTCCACACGGTTGCCGGCGTCAAGACGCAGGACATCGTCATCACGCCGACGGCGAAGAATCTGTTCGTCTGCTTCGTCCTCGTGCTGCTGTCGCACGGCGCGCTGAACACGTTCGGAAGCAAGATCATCAAGTTCCTCGGCGACGTGAGCGTCTGGTGGCATGTTGCCGGCGTTGCGGTCATCTTCGCTGTGCTCTTCGTCGGACCGGACAACAAGGCCAGCGTCAGCTCGTTGTTCAAGTATCAGAACAACAGCGCGTGGTCCGGCGGCATCAGCACGCTCTACGTGTTCTTCCTCGGCTTCCTGCTCGCGCAGTACACCATCACCGGCTTCGACGCATCGGCGCACGTCAGCGAGGAAACTCGTGGCGCACGCGTCAGCGCTCCGAAGGCCATCGTCCGCTCGATCTACATCTCTGCAATCGCGGCCCTGGTGCTCAACATCGGCTTCTTGCTCGCGACGCCGGCAGGCTTCCTCAAGGATCACGATCCGAGCGCGATCGGCATCACCTTCCCGGTGACGATCTTCGAAGCGGTCCTGAGTGGATTCCCGGCCAAGTTGCTCGTGTTCATCTCGGTGATCGGCCAGTACTTCTGCGGCATGGCGTCCGTGACGGCCAACAGTCGAATGATCTACGCATTCAGCCGAGACGGCGGACTGCCCGGATCGAAGTACTGGCACAAGATCAATCCGAAGACGCGCACGCCAACGAATGCGGTGTGGCTCGGCGTGATCACGTCAGCGGTCGTCGGTGCGTTGTCGTTGCTGCAAAGCGATGCCGGCGTCTCCGTTGCCTTCTTCGCACTCACCGGCATCTGCGTGGTTGGTCTCTACATCAGCTACGTGATCCCTGTGTTCCTGCGCTTGCGCAACCCTGACTTCGTTCAGGGACCGTGGAACCTCAAGGGCTACAGCAAGCTCGTCGGCTGGATCGCGGTGGTTTGGGTGTTCTTCATCTCGATCCTGTTCTTCGCCCCACTGTTCCCCCAGTGGCGTTGGTGGACCGACGTGAACACGGCGAACTACGCCGGACCGTTGATCCTGTTGGGCTTCATCGGTGTCGGTCTGTGGTGGGTGGCCTCTGCCCACAACTGGTTCAAGGGTCCCAAGGTCATGGGTACCCCCGAGGAACTGCTGGCGATCGAGCGCGAACTCGACGCTCTCGAGCACGGCGAACTCTGACCGTTCACACGCTCTGAACTGATCCTGTTTTTCGACCGCTGTGGTCGAAAAACAGGATCAGAATGGCTGACTGGCGGGTCAGTTGCGGAGGCGGGCGCCGGTTGGGTCGTAGAGGGGGTCGGTGCGAACCTCGGCCGGCACGCTGACGCCGAAGACCTCGACCGCGACCCTGGTTCCCGACGCGGCAGCTGACGTCGGCAGCCAGGCGTACGCGATCGACGCACCGAGGAAGTGGCCGAGGCCGCCGCTGGATACGCGTCCGACGATCTCCCCGGTCGAGGCGAGCGACACGGGCTCGTTGCCGAGCGCGACCGATCGCGGATCATCGAGGACGAGGCAGCACAGCCGCTGGTCGCCACCCGTCGCGTCGGGCAGTGCCGAACGCCCGAGGAAATCCTTGTCGGATCGCACCGCGAAGCCGAGTCCGGACGAGTACGGATCGGTCTCGCTGGTGATGTCGCTGCCCCACGCCCGGTAGCCCTTCTCCAGCCGCATCGCATCGATTGCGCGGTAGCCACCCGGCACCAAGCCGTGCCCGCCGCCGGCCGTCGTCAACGTGTCCCACAGCCGCACGGCGAACTCGGCCGATGGGTAGAGCTCCCACCCGTGCTCGCCGACATACGTGACGCGCAACGCCCAGCACGGCACGTCGCCGACCGTGATGAAGCGGGCTTGCATGTAGCCGAACGACAGGTCATCGGCGCACACCGACGCGAGGATGTCGCGCGCGTTCGGACCCCAGAGGCCGAAGCACGCCATCGATCCGGTGACGTCGCGGACGGCGACGTCGTCGGGCGCGTGTGACGAGATCCACGACAGGTCGTGACGGCCGAACGCGGTACCGGTCACGATCAGGAAGCGGTTCGGTTCGAGTCGCGTCACGGTGAAATCGCACTCGATGCCGCCCTTGGTGTTCAGCATCTGGGTGTACGTGATCGAGCCGACCTTCTTGTCGACGTTGTTCGTGCACATGTGTTGAAGGAACGCAGCCGCACCCGTGCCCGAGACCTCGATCTTGGCGAACGAGGATTCGTCGAACAGTCCGGCGGTGGTGCGGCACGCGAGGTGTTCGGTGACGATCGCGGTCGACCAATGCTGACCGGCCCAGCCGCGCGGGCGCAACGATTCGTGCGCAGTGTCCTCGTTCGAGGTGTAGTAGTTGACGCGTTCCCAACCGCTCTTCTCACCGAAAGACGCGCCGAGCTCGATGTGGCGCGAATACGCCGGCGGGACGCGGAGCGGGCGTCCGGCTTCTCGCTCGTGGTTGGGATAGACGATGTCGTAGTACGTGCTGTACACCTCGTAGGTGCGGGCCAGGCTGAAGCTGCGCGATCGGTACTGGTTGCCGAAGCGGCGGATGTCCATCTTCCACAGGTCCATCGGCGGCTCGCCGCCGACGATCCATTCGGCGATCACCTTGCCGTTGCCGCCCGCGCCGGCGATGCCGTGTGCACAAAAGCCCGCCGCGACGAAGAACCCGGCGACATCGCTCTCGCCGAGGATGAACTCACCGTCGGGCGTGAACGCCTCAGGACCGTTGATCAACTGATGGACATCAGCGTCCTCCATGCACGGGACCAACGTCTGCGCGGCCTCGGTGAGCGGCAGGAAGCGATCCCAGTCGGGGGTCAGCAGCGTGTTGTTGAACGTCGGTGGGATGTGGCCGTCGAGGCACCACGGATCGGGGTTGCGCTCGTAGCCGCCCATGATCATCCCGCCAACTTCCTCGCGGAAGTACACGAGCCGATCCGGGTCGCGCATCGTCGGCAGATCGGATGGGATCGTGATCTTCGGTCGCGTGATCGCGTACTGGTGAGCCATCGGTACGAGCGGCACGTTGACCCCGACCATCTGTCCGACCTCGTACGCGTACATGCCGCCGGCGTTGACCACGACGTCACATGTGATCCGGCCCTTGTCGGTCTCGACATGAGTGACGCGCTTGCGGCCATTCGACTCCTCGGTGCCGATCGACAGCACGCGTGTCATCGTCGCGATCTCTGCGCCGCGTGATCGGGCACCCGCAGCGAGTGCCATCGTCAGGTCGCTGGGGTTGAGCCAACCGTCAGTCGGCAGCCACACGGCGCCGAGCACGTCGGATGGATCGAACAGTCCATGGAAGCGGTCGAGCGCCTCTTGTGTGCTGATCAGATCGAGTGGCAGGCCGAACGTCTTGGCCCAGCCCGCCTGACGGCGCAGCTCTTCCAGCCGCTCGGGCGTCGACGCGAGCCGCAGCGAACCGACCTCGTGCCAGCCGACGTCGTGGCCGGTCTCTTCGCTGAGATGGCGGTACAGCTCTGCGCCGTACATCATCATCTTCGTCAACGTCACGCTGCTGCGCAGTTGCCCGACCAAGCCGGCTGAGTGGAACGTCGATCCGCTCGTGAGTTGATCGCGGTCGACGAGCACGATGTCGTTCCAACCGAGGAGGGTGAGGTGATAGGCGATGCTGGCGCCGCCAACACCTCCGCCGATGATGACTGCCCGGGCGTGATCTCTCATACGGGTCCCGAAGCTAGTGCGGGGACGACCGGGTCAGTCGCCCTCGCGCCACATCGGGTCGCGACGGGCATCGATCAGCCACTGCCGGAAGTCGGGTGACGCGGCGAGCCGTTCACAGTTCGCCAGGCGCTCGTCGGCGTACGCGACGAAGTCGGTGTCGAGTGTGCTGATCGCCTGTTGGACGACGGCCCACATGCCTTCACGGAACTCGCTCATCACCTTCATCAACTGCAGCCTGGCCCACCCCGAACGGGTGACGAAACCGAAGTACAGCGTCAGCAACCTTTCATCCGCGGACTTGGTGAGCCCGCAGTTGACGCTGAGGTTGGCGAGGTCGAAGAAGACGTCGTTCATCCCCGCGTACTCGTAGTCGAGCAACCAGACGCGGTCCTCGGAGAACAGGACGTTGCCGGGGAGCAGGTCGTTGTGGCACGGCATCGGCGGCATCGGTGACGCCGCGAACGCAGCCTCGATGTGGCGACTCTGCTGATGCAGCCGCTCGTACGAAGCGGGGGGCATCGCGCCGTGGCTGCTGGCGTCGCGAGCGTGCCACTCGACCACGCGGTGGATCGGAAAGTTGCCGCCGAGTGGACCGCTCTCGTGCAGCATCTTCAGCAGTGCGACGACGTCGCCGAGTTTGTCGATGAACGCGTGATCCTCGAGGTGATGGCCGGGCACGAGTTGTGTGATCTGGGTACCGATGCCTGGCAGCTCGCCGAGCACCGGCGGGCCGATGCCGAGTTCGGCCGCGCGTCGCGATGCCTCTGCTTCGCAGCGACGGTTGATGCCGAGTAGTTCGGTCCGCTCGCCCGGAACACGGACGACGTATTCATCGCCGTCGACCGTGATGACATAGTTGCGATTGGTGATCCCGCCAGTGAGCGGCCGAATGGTGAATGTCGCGTTCGTCCAGGCGGGAACCCGTCGCACGATGGCCTCGACATCGACGCTCATCCGGAAAGGCTTAACACACGCGGCTACCTTGAGGGTGTGAAGCTCATCTTGGTACGACACGGCGCAACCGAATGGAGCAGCAACGGTCGCCACACCGGACGAACCGACCTGCCATTGACCGAGCATGGTCGCGAACAGGCCTTCAACTCTCGGGCCAAAGTGATGCGCATGATCGACCACGATCTCCCGACGGCCAACTGGTCGAGTCCGCTGGTGCGAGCGCGGACGACGGCGGAGATCGTTCTCGGCTCTGCGTCGTTCGTCGTCGACGATCGCATCCGCGAATTCGACTACGGCGACTACGAGGGGTTGACGACACCCGAGATCCAACAGACAGTTCCCGGATGGACCGTGTGGCAGGGATGCCCAGGCGGCGAAACCGTCGCCGACGTGTCGGCGAGAGTCGACTCGTTTCTCGCCGACGTTCGCGCCCACGGAGCCCCCGTGTCGTTGGTCTTCGCCCACGCCCATCTGCTCCGCATTCTCGGGGCGCGGGCCATCAGCCAACCCGGTGAGTTCGCCATTCACCTCGCACTCGACACCGCATCCGTGAGTGAGATCGCCGACCTGCGAGACGGCCCATCGATCACGCTGTGGAACGACATCAGCCACTGCACATGAACGAAGCCGAGCCCGTCACGCCTGCGGGATTGCGGCTCGATCCCGGCGCGTTCGCGTGGCGGTTCTCGAGGTCGTCTGGAGCCGGCGGGCAGCACGTCAACACCACCGACTCCAAGGCCGAGTTGATCTGCACGCTCGATCGCGCCGGATTACCTCCGGCCGTCGCCGAGCGCGTGATCGCCAAACTCGGAGGGGAGATCCGCGTGGTCGCGTCCACCCATCGGTCGCAGCTTCGGAATCGAGCCGAAGCGATCGATCGGTTGGCGGTCCTCATCGACGAGGCTGCTCGCGTGCCGGTACGACGTCGCCCCACTCGCCCCGGCAAGGGCGCGGTCGAACGACGGCTCACGTCCAAGAAGCACGTCGCTGCTCGCAAGGCCGATCGTCGCTGGCGAGTCGGGGATTGACGAGTCGGGGATTGACGAGTCTCTCGACAACGCGTCGATCGCGTCGCTGAAGACCACCCGGGTCTCGGTGTGGAACCGCCGATCCCGGCTCCGCACGATGCGGATCACGAGTCCGATGGCCGCGACGGCGATCATCAGCGCCACGGTGTACACGTACAGCCGGTTGCCGCTGTCGGTGCCGGCGAGTGCGCCGTGAACGGTGGCGCTGGCGAACAGTGCGTACGACGAGAGGTGGATGCTGTGCCAGACCTTGCGCGGCAGTCGCTTCATCATCAGTGAGGTCAGCTCGATGACCAACAGGAGGTACAGGCTGACGACGCCCCACGTGACGGCGCCTGTCTTCCAGGCGCTGCCCTGTGGAACCAGGATCTCGCGCCAGCCGAAGTGGACGTAGCCGTCGGCGACAAGTCCGCCGATGTGGATCGCGAGCGTGATGATCGCGAGCGCACCGAGCCAGCGATGGAGATCGAGCGTCCACGCCGGTCGCATCGGCTTGAAGATCCGCGTGACCATCAGAATGCCCCACAGGTTCGTGGCCGCGAGCATGGCCCACGCAACGATGCCGCTGCCGCGTGACAGGAACCACCACGCCTGCGTGCCCGCGATCATCGGAGGAAGGCTTCGAGTGAGGCAGTGCGGAACAAGGTGCCGTCGTCCGCCACCGCCAGGCCCGCGAGGCCGACGAGATCGAGGAGTTGGATCGCGGAGCGGCCGTCCTTCATCATCGCTGCCGTTGCGAACGATTCGGCCGTTGCAGCGTCACTGGCGATCACTGTCGCCGTCAGCAAACAGGTTGCGGCTGGGCGCGCGGTGCGCGGATCGATGAGGTGATGGGCTGTCTCGCCGCTCGACGTGGACCAGCGTCGTACGGTCGTGCCCGATGTCGCGATGCCACCGCTGCGAATGCTCACGATCGCGGTGTGCCCCGACGCCGTGAGCGGATCCTCGATGCCGAGCACCCACGACCCGGACGGAGTCGGTGAATCGCCGCGAACGGCGATGTCGCCACCGATGTTGACGAGCGCTCCGACTGCACCGAGGCCGAGCAGCTCCTCGGTCACCATGTCGGCGGCGTAACCCTTGCCGATCCCGCCGAGGTCGATCGCGGCCCCGGCGGGAACGGTCAGGGTTCCCGCGATCACGTCGGCGCTGATCGCGCCGCTGACACCGATCACACGACGACTCACGCGGGGCGCGGGCTGTCCGGCGCTTGCGCTGTGTGTGCAGCCGTGGTGGAGCAGCGCCGGAAGAACGGTGATGTCGAACGCGCCGTGTGTCTGCTTCCAGGCCTCGATGGCGCGGCGGACGACAGCGACCGTTTCTGCGGCGACGTCGACTGGCGTACCCGCGGCGCGGTTGGCGCGAGAGATGTCGCTGTCGAGGATGAATCGGCTCCACAGCGATTCGAGTTCGCGCAGGCGCGATTCGGCGTGGTCGAGCATCGCTTCGGTGCCGTCGGTGATTTCGACGTGCGCGGCGCAACCCATGACCCTGAAGCTGCGTTGCACCGTGGACGCGACACGCATCGACATCGCGACTCAGTTGCTCGGGTTGGTCGTGTGCGGGGGAGTCGGCGGCGGAGGCGGTTCCGTGTTCGGCGGTGCAGTCACGGGAGCCTGGGTCGTTGCCGGTTGTGTGGTCGCTGGCTGTGTGGTCGCGGGCGCAGCGGTCGGTGTGGGGCTCGGCGGCGGTTGCGTCGTGGCGGGATCGGGAGGCGCCGTGGTCGTCGCCGTCGGCGCTGCGGCCTGCGTCGTCGGAGCCGATCCAGATCCGTGGGTGGTCGACGACTTCGGTGCGCGAGTCGTGGCAGTCACGATGGCGGACGGGACCGGCACCACCGGGGTCGTTGTCGCCGGCACCGAGCCGGGGTCAGAGCCGGGGTCGGAGCCGGGCACAGCGGGCAGCACCGGTTCGGTCGACGGCGGAATCACCGATGTCGCGATCGCAGGAAGTGTCGCCGGCGTGTCCATCATGTGATGGATGTTCACGATGCCGAGCGGGATCGACGTCGCCACCTCCGTGGACAGCGGGGTTGCAATCGTCACCTCGGGTTGGGTGGTCGTTGCGCTCGCCGACGCCGACGCCGACGCCGACGGCGCTGGGCGATTGGCGTGCGCGATGACGCCGGTGAGCCCGATCACGGCTGTCGCCGCGAGCCCGGTGGCCGCGACACGGCTGCCGGCGGCAGCGTGACGCTTGCGAGGCAGCGCCTGGCGCCGACGGAGCGCTGCGATCCGTTCGGCCCGTTCGGCATCCGTTGTCATCGATGCCCTTTCAGCTGGCGCGGACCTTCTCCGTGGTATCGGCATGTGCGCGGTGAGCCTTGATCAATTCCACGTGATTGCATCCCGCGAGCACCGATGAGGCGGTCCGGACTTTGGTTCACGTGATCTCAGCTGGGGTTTCGGCGTCCCAGAGTTTGTGAGCCGATTCGCACTCCGTAGTAGCTTCTATGGCAATGTCCGAGTTTCTCAGGAGTTACCTCACTGTCATCTGGTTCGGTGGCGCGGCGCTGTTCCTCGCCGGGCTCCTGCTGGCCGTCTCCGCCGCAATCCGGCCGAACAAGCCGAACTACGAAAAGACGCTGACGTACGAGAGCGGTGTCGATCCGGTCGGACACGGATGGTCGCAGAGCCAGATCCGGTACTACGTGTTCGCGCTGCTCTTCGTCGTGTTCGACGTCGAAGCCGTGTTCATCTTCCCGTGGGCCACCCGTCTCGAGGCGTATGGCGGATTCGGCTTGTCGGAGATGGGCATTTTCGTCTTCGTGCTCCTGCTCGGCCTCGTCTACGCATGGCGCAAGGGCGTCTTGCGGTGGGTCTGATGCGTGTGTTGTCAACCATGAAAGCGATGTTCCCACATGGGTCTCGTTGACCGCGGGCGGCTGCCGAAGCCGCTCACCCAACTCTTCAACATGGGCCGTTCGTACAGCCTGTGGGTGTACCAGTGGGGCCTTGCCTGTTGCGCGATCGAGATGGGCGCCGCCTTCGGGTCACCTCGCTACGACGTCATGCGCCTCGGTGTCATCCCGCTGCCGGCCAGCCCGCGCCAGGCCGACCTCGTCGTGATCTCGGGCACGGTGACCGACAAGATGGCGCCAGCGATCAAGCGTCTCTACGAGCAGATGCCCGAGCCGAAGTACGTCATCAGCATGGGTTCGTGCGCCAACTGCGGTGGCCCCTACTGGGACAGCTATTCGGTCACCAAGGGTGTCGATCAGATCATCCCCGTCGACATCTACGTGCCCGGCTGCCCGCCGCGTCCGGAAGCACTGCTCGAAGGTGTCGTTCTGCTGCAGCAGCGGATCAAGAACGAAGACATGGGCGCCCGCTGGCGCGGTGAGGGCTACAAGTCACTCGACGCCGCCACGTACGACGCCAAGACGGCGAAGTCCGCAAAGGCTGACGCGAAGAAGTCCAAGGCCGAATCAAAGGCCGAATCAACGGCCACGTCGGCGCGACAGGGTGAGCCCGTTGTCGTCCGTTGACACCCCCATCGCCGAACTGCCCGGTGACGCGCTGCGCGAGCGCGTCGTCGACCAGATGCGTGCCGCGCTCGGCACCGACCTCATCGACACCCTCGTCAAGCCCGGCGACGACGTGTGGCTGCGCGTCAGCACCGATGCGTGGCGGGCAGCCGGATTCGCCCTGCGCGATGTCGTCGGTCTCGACTACTTCTGCTTCCTCTCCGGCATCGACTGGTTGCCGTCGCCGTTCGGTCGTGGCGAGGACGATCCGTCCGAGCCGCAGCCCGAGCGCTCCACCGAGATCAAGCAGGGCTACACCGGTGGTGACACCCGCTTCCAGGTGTTCGCCCGGGCCAACAGCACCTCGCTGCACTTCGGCGTCAACATTCGTGCCGACATCGGCGACGACATGACCGTGCAGAGCTGGATCCCTGTGTACGCCGGCGCCAACTGGCACGAGCGCGAGGCCCACGAGATGTTCGGCTTCAACTTCGCCGGCCATCCCGACCTGCGCAACATGTACCTGCCGTCGGGCTTCGAGGGTCACCCGATGCGCAAGGACTTCCCGCTGTTGGCGCGCATGGTGAAGCCGTGGCCCGGCATCGTCGACGTCGAACCACTCCCCGGTGAGGCCGAAGAAGCCGACACCACAGAAACGGCGGAATCATGAGCCTGCAGACCATGCTCGGCGATCGCCAGAAGCTCGCATACATCGCCGGCCAGGCCGCCGACGCTCGCCTCAACGTCGAGCTCGAGACCGAGGGCATGACGCTCAACATCGGGCCTCAGCACCCCGCAACCCACGGCACGCTGCGCATCATCTGCCGCCTCGACGGCGAGCAGGTCGTGTGGGCCGAACCGTCGGCCGGCTACATGCACCGCGGCTACGAGAAGCTCACCGAGGTCCGCACCTTTCCGCAGGTGACGACGCTCGTCAACCGCATCGACTGGCTGGGCAGCTTCGCGAACGAGGTGCCGTTCATCCTCGCCGCCGAGAAGTTGATGAACATCGAAGCGCCGCCGCGCGCTCAGCACATCCGTACGATCCTGTTCGAGCTCAGCCGAATCGCCAACGTGTCGCTGTTCCTCGGTGATCTCGGTGTGCAGATGGGCGCGATCACGCCGGTGTTCATGGCGTTCCGCGACCGCGAGTACGTCCTCAACTTGATCGAGGGCGCCACCGGTGGCCGCTTCCACCCGAACTTCGACCGCATCGGCGGGCTGAAGGACGATCTGCCCAAGGGCTGGATCGACGAGACCCGCGGCGTGATGAAGAAGCTCCGCAACTTCTGCGACGAGATGGAAGATCTGCTGTTCGGCAACGAGATCTTCCAGGCCCGTACCCGCGGCATCGGCGTCATCCCGAAGGACATCGCCGTGCAGTACGGGATGTCCGGCGCGAACCTGCGCGCGAGTGGTGTCGACTACGACCTGCGCCGCGATCAGCACCAGCCGCTGGCGTGGGACAAGATCGATTTCAAGGTCTGGACCCACCCGGACGGCGACAGCTTCGCCCGCTGCTGGATTCGTCTGCAGGAGACGCGCGAGGCCACCAAGATCGTCGACAAGCTGCTCGACACGTTGCCCGCCGGTCCGGTCATGGCCAAGGTCCCGCGCATCATCAAGGTGCCCGAGGGCGAAGCATGGGTGAGCACCGAGAACCCGCTCGGCGAGATGGGCTACTACGTCATCAGCAAGGGTGACCTGGGGCCGTTCCGGGTCAAGATCCGCTCGGCCAGCTTCAACAACATTTCGATCGTGCCATGGGTTCTGCGCGGCGTGTTCGTCCCCGACGTGATCACGATCCTGGCGTCGCTGTACTTCATCCTCGGAGACATTGATCGCTGATGCTCGCGGTTCATTTCCCCTACTGGGCGGTCTCGCTGCTCCGGGTCCTCGGCGGCATCGTCGCGGTCCTCCTGCCGGCCGGCACCATCGTGTACCTCTTCCTGTTCAAGATGATGAGCTTCATGCAGAGTCGTCTCGGACCGATGGAAGCCGGGCCGTACGGCTCGATGCAGCTCTTCGCCGAAGTCGGCAAGTGGCTGCAAAAAGAAGACATCATGCCCGAGCGGGCCGATCACCGGATCTTCAAGATGGCGCCGCTGATCGTGCTCACGAGCACGTTCCTGCTCGTTGCCGTGGTGCCGTTCGGCCCTGACGCACTGTTCACCAACTTCGACGTCGGCGTGTTCTACATGCTGGCGGTCAGCAGCATCAGCGTGCTCGGCATCCTCATCGCCGGCTGGGCCAGCGCGAACAAGTATTCGCTGCTCGGTGGTCTCCGCGCCGCCGGCCAGTTGATCGCCTACGAACTGCCGATGGTGCTCGCCGTCGTCGGTGTCGTGATCCAGGCCGGCACGATGAACCTGCAGCAGATCGTGCTGGTGCAGAACGCCGGCAGCATCTTCGGCTGGGACGGCATCGGCAACCCGTACATCCTCACCCAGTTCGTGGGTTTCGGTGTCTTCATGATCGCGGTCCAGGCCGAGCTGACGCAGACCCCGTTCGACATGCCGATCGCCGAATCCGAACTCGTGTCCGGCTACATGACCGAGTACTCGGGCTTCCGCTTCCTGATCTTCTTCATCGCCGAGTTCGCGACCGCCGGCGTCTTCTCGCTCATCGCTTCGGTGCTGTTCCTCGGTGGTTGGGGCGTGCCGTTCAGCTGGTTCGGCTGGCACGGCGTCGACGGTGTGGCCAACTGGATGAACGTGGTCGGCCCACTGATCATGTTCTCGAAGATGATGCTGCTCGTCTTCCTCATCATGTGGGTGCGCTTCAGCTATCCCCGTTTCCGCGAGGATCAACTGCAGCGGTTCGCGTGGAAGGTCCTGATCCCGGTGTCGCTCGTCAACATCATGGCCACGGCAATCTTGAAGGTGGTTTTCTGATGGGCCTCAAGCCGAAGGTTCCCGGTCTGATCAAGGGTCTCGGAGTCACGTTCAACACCTTGATGACCACAGTCACCAAGGGCGCCAACACGGTGCAGTACCCGCACGAGAAGGAATCGCCGCCGATCCGTGCTCGCGGGGTCATCGCGTTGCGCGAGGACAACTGCACGTCGTGCATGCTCTGCGCCCGCAGCTGCCCCGACTGGTGTATCTACATCGAGGGTCACAAGGAGACCGCACCGCCGCGTCGCGCCGGTGGTGCGCCGCGCAAGGTCAACAAGCTCGACCGTTTCGACATCGACTACGCGCTGTGCATGTACTGCGGCATCTGCGTCGAGGTCTGCCCGTTCGACGCGCTGTTCTGGAGCCCGGAGTACGAGTACAGCGAGCCCAAGATCGCCGATCTCCTGCACGACAAGACCAAGCTCGGCGAGTGGATGGAAACCGTCCCCGAGGCGCCCGAACTCGAAGTCGGCGCCGACAAGAAAGGCAAGAAATGATTCTTGCCTCTCAAGCGCTGGTGGCACAGAACATTGCGTTCGGCATCATCGCCGCGATCATGATCTTCGGCGCGTTCCGTGTCGTCACCACCAAGAACGTCGTGCACGCGGCGTTGTGGTTGGTGATGGTGCTGGCCGGCGCGGCCGCGCAGTACCTGCTCGTCTACGCCGAGTTCGTGGCGGTCACCCAGGTGCTCGTCTACGTCGGAGCCGTGATGGTGCTGTTCCTCTTCGGTGTGATGCTCACCCGGGCCCGCATCGGTGCCGAGAACGACCTCAACAACAAGCACGCCGCGATCGGCATTCCGGTCGCGTTGCTGATGTTCGCGGCGATGTCGATCGCGCTCATCAAGGACTTCAAGACGCACAAACTGCCCAGCCCGTCGAAGGCCGTGCGCGTCGATACGCGCTTGGTCAGCGACTCGATCTTCGGTCCGTACCTGCTGCCCTTCTGGGCGCTGTCGTTCGTCCTGCTCGTCGCCGTCATCGGCGCCATCGTCCTCGCTCGGAAGGATTAGCCGATGCTGATCAACCAGTTCCTCATCCTCGGCGCGATCCTGTTCTGCATCGGCGTGTACGGCGTCATCGCCCGGAAGAACGCGGTCATGGTGCTGATGAGCATCGAGCTCATCCTCAACGCGGTGAACCTCAACCTGCTCGCCTTCGCACTGAACAACAACAACGGCGGTGCCGATGGCCAGGTGTTCGCGCTCTACGTCATCGCGATCGCTGCGGCCGAAGTCGGTGTGGGCCTCGGTCTGGTGTTGCTGATCTACCGCAACAAGCGGTCGATCTCGCTCGACGAGCTCTCCGAGATGAAGGGCTGAGCCGTGCTCGCTGCTGACGCCGGCTGGTTCCTGAACCACGCCTTCCTCATCCCCATCATCCCCGCGGTCGCGTTCGCGGTGATCATCTTCTTCGGCAAGCGTTTGCCGATGAAGGGCAGCGAAGTCGGCATCGCCTCGATGTCCGCGTCGCTCGTCATCGCAATCGGTGCTGCGGTCCAGTGGATCCAGCGTGTGCACGGCGAGGAATACACCGAGCCCGTGATCCGCAAGGTCGTGTGGTGGCAGGCCGATGGCATCCAGTTCGGTCTCGGCCAGCACATCGACGGACTCGCTGTCATGGCGCTGTTGCTCGTCGCGTTCATCTCGACCCTGGTGCAGATCTACTCGCTGGAGTACCTCCGCGGCGATCGCCGCTACACCCACTTCTTCGCTGCCCTCACGTTGTTCAGCGCCGGCATGCTCACGATGGTGCTGGCCGAGAACATGGTGCAGCTGATCCTCGGCTGGGAGATCATGGGCCTCTGCTCGTTCATGCTCATCGGCCACTGGTGGGAAGAAGCAGCGAACAGCAAGGCGGCCCTGAAGGCATTCTGGACCGTTCGTGTCGGCGACGTCGGATTGATGGTCGGCACCGGCATCATCTTCTTCGGCGCCAGCTCGTACGCCCAGGCCCATGGCTCGAACGGCTTCAGCATCCAGACCATCAACGAGTGGGCGTCCAGCCATCCCGGCCAGTCCAGCGTGTTGCTGTGGGGTTCGGTCGCGCTGTTCATCGCTTGCATCGGCAAGAGCGGCCAGTTCCCGCTGCACACCTGGTTGCCCGACGCGATGGCCGGCCCGACGCCCGTCAGCTCGCTGCTGCACTCCAGCACGATGGTCGTCGCTGGTGTGTTCCTGGTCGCTCGTCTCTACCCGGTGTTCCATGCCGGTCTGGAGATCAACGCCTTCGGCCAGCACTTCAACCTGATTGCGGTCATCGGCGGCATCACGATCATCATCGCCGCCGGCCTGGCGTTCGTGCAGAACGACATCAAGAAGGTGCTCGCGTACAGCACGGTCAGCCAGCTCGGCTACATGATGATGGGCCTCGGCGTCGGCGCGTGGACGCCGGCCGTGTTCCACATCTTCACCCACGCGTTCTTCAAGTGCTGCCTGTTCCTGTGCGCCGGTTCGGTCAGCCACAGCGGCAGCCATCACAGCTTCGACATGAAGAAGGACATGGGTGGGCTGCGCAAGAAGATGCCGTATACGTTCGCAGCCTGGGTCCTGTCGACCGCTGCGTTGTGCGGTGTGCCGTTCTTCAGCGGCTTCTTCTCCAAAGACGAGATCATCGACAACGCCCACCACAACGGGTACAACGTGTTCTTCGTCGTCGGCCTGGTCGGCGCGTTCATGACCACCGCGTACATGACCCGGGCGACGTACCTGACGTTCTTCGGCAAGCCCCGCGGCGCAGCAGCTGGTGCCCACCCCGACCTGCAGGCCGAAGAGCATGCCTCCGAGCACGAGACGCCGATCACCGCCGCGACCACGCCGGCCAACATCCTGGTCGCCAGCGTCGATGCCCCCGGTCCGCACGAGGACGACCCCGTGTTCGACGAGGAAGACGCCGAAGCCGAAGCAGGTGTTCTGGTCGGCGCAGGTGCGCTCGCCCACGGCGCCGACGACGACGGGCACGGCGGGCACGATGCCCATGGCGCGCACGATGCCCACGGTCACTCCGACCCGCACGAATCCCCGCCCCTGATCCTCGTCCCGATCCTGATCCTCGCCGTGCTCGCGGTCGCCGCCGGCTACCTCAACGCAGCGGCCTTCCACATCGAGAAGTTCACCGAATGGGTCGCCAACACCAGCGGCAACGCGTTCCCGACGCTGGAGAGCGCCGAGTTCACCTGGGCCAAGGCTGTGCCGTCGATATTGCTCGTGCTCGCCGGCTTCGCTGTCTCAGCAGGTGTCTGCGTCGCGATCTACGGCGAGAAGGAATCGAAGCTCGACGGCATCACCACTCGCATCGCACCGCTGCGCTGGATCTACAACTTCTTGCTCAACAAGTACTACCTCGACGAGCTGTACGAGAAGGTCATCGTCCGCGGCATCGCCGGGCCGATCGCCAAGGGCGTGTACTGGGTCAACCAGAACGTGATCGACGGCATCGTCAACCAGGCCGGCATCGGCGCCCGCAAGACGGGTGCATGGGTCTACCGCAACATCGACCAACGTGTGGTCGACGGTGCGGTCAACGGGACAGGCGCAGCGGCGCGCGGTACGGGTACCGCGCTGCAGCCAGCCCAGTCCGGCAAGGTCAACCAATACGGGGCACTGCTCTTCGGAGCCGCCGCCATCGGCGCCCTCGTTCTCGTCATCGTCAATACCTGAGGAGCCTCACGGCAATGGATGTACTCCGCAACTACAACTGGCTGCTCTCGGTCGGCACGTTCCTGCCGCTGGTCGGCGTGTTCGTGATGATGTTCATCCCCAAGGGGAAGGAGCTCCTGCACAAGCAGGTCGCGCTGATCACGGCCGTGGCCACACTGGCGTTCGGCGTGGTGACGCTGATCAAGTACAACTACAGCCAGTCCGGTCACCTGCAGTTCTTCGCAGACACGTCGTGGATCAAGGTGATCCACAGCAACTACACGATCGGCGTCGACGGCCTCAGCCTGCCGCTGTACGTCCTCAGCATGGTCGTCACCGTGCTGGTGATGATCTACAGCTGGGACCACATCCCACACCCGGGCAACCCGAAGTCGTTCCTGATCCTGATGCTCGTGCTGCAGGTCGGCATGGCGGGCACGTTCATCGCTCAGGACCTGATCCTGTTCTTCGTCTTCTTCGAGCTCGTCCTGCTGCCGATGTACTTCATGATCGGTGTGTGGGGCGGCGAGCAGCGCCAGTACGCGTCGCTGAAGTTCTTCCTCTACACGATGTTCGGTTCGGCCCTGATGTTGGTCGCGTTCCTGGCCCTCTACTGGCAGGTCTCCAAGCACGCCCCGGTCAGCGCCGGCCCGGCCAGCTTCAGCATTCCGTGGCTCGCGGCCAACGGCGGCATCCTCGGCAAGACCGTGCAGGTGTGGCTGTTCGCCGGCATGTTCATCGGCTTCGCCGTCAAGGTGCCGATGTTCCCGTTCCACACCTGGCTGCCCGACGCCCATACTCAGGCGCCCACGCAGGGCTCGGTCATCCTCGCCGCAATCCTGCTGAAGCTCGGTACGTACGGCTTCATCCGCATCGCGATCCCGATCCTGCCGACGGCTGCTCACGCCTGGGCCCCATACATCGGCGGTCTCGCGGTGATCGGCATCATCTACGGCGCACTCGGCTGCTTGGCCCAGACCGACATGAAACGTCTCATCGCCTTCAGTTCCGTGGCCCACATGGGTTTCGTGATGCTGGCGATCTCGACACTCACCCCGCTGGGCATCGACGCGGCCGTGTTCGGCATGGTCGCCCACGGTCTCATCACCGGCATGCTCTTCTTCGTCGCCGGTTCGGTCAAGGACCGCTACCACACGCTCGAGATCAAGCGTCTCGGCGGCATGCTCAAGTCGATGCCGAAGATGGGCTGGATCCTCGGCTTCTGCGCGATGGCATCGCTCGGCCTGCCCGGCCTCGCCGGCTTCTGGGGTGAGTTCCCGGCGATCGTCTCGTCGTACAACCCGTTCTCCGGCAACGCCACGATCCCCGGTCTCAACCACAACGTTTTCCGCGTCTTCATGGTGATCGCCGCGATCGGCACAGTGCTGGCCGCCGGTTACCTGCTGTGGCTGTTCCAGCGCGTTGCGATGGGCGAGCCGAAGGACGAGTTCAGCGGTCACGGTGTCGCGCACTCGGTCGGCGCAGCTGCCAACGCCGATCTGCACGATGACGGTCACGGCCACGGCGACAGCGAGTTGGTCGACGTCAAGATCACCGAGTGGATCGCCTGGTCGCCGTTCCTGATCGGCATCGTCGTCTTCGGCGTGTATCCGCAGTTCCTGTTCAAGATCATCGACCCGGCTGCCCAGGCCGCGCTGCACGCGTTCGGGAAGGGCTGAGACCGGTGATTGCTGCTCTGCTGGCCGCGGGAGACACGTTCTCCCGGCCGCGCATCGACTATCACGCGCTCGCGCCCGAGATCATCCTCGCCGCAGGCATCTGCGCGGTCCTGCTCGTCGACCTGTTCGTGGCCGAGAGCAAGAAGTGGATCACCGCGACCGTTGCCGGTGTGGTGCTGATCGGCTCGCTGATCCCCATCGTGACGCTCGCCGTGATCGGCGACGACACACGCTCGATGTTCGGTGGTCGCTACGTCGTCGACCAATTCAGTCTGATCATGAAGGGGATGTTCCTCGTCATCGGTTACGTCGTCGTGTTGCTGTCGACAAACGAGATCGAGGAGGGTGGCTACTACCAGGGCGAGTTCTACGTGCTGCTGCTCGCCAGCGTCCTCGGCATGGTGATGATGACCAGCTCACGCGATCTGGTCAGCGTGTTCGTCGCGTTCGAGTTCCTCTCGATCCCCACCTACATGCTCGCCGCCTGGCGCAAGCGTGACCCGAAGAGCAACGAGGCCGGCGTCAAGTACTTCCTGCTCGGCGTGTTCGCCAGCGCGGTGATGCTCTACGGCATGAGCCTGCTCTACGGCGTGACCCAGAGCACCAAGCTCACCGACATCGGCGCCTATCTCGTCGACAAGAAGGTCACGGGTGTGGTCGCACTCGCGATCGTGTTCATCGTCGTCGGCTTCGGATTCAAGGTCAGCGCGGTGCCGTTCCACTCCTGGGCGCCCGACACGTATGAGGGCGCACCCACACCGGTGACTGCATTCCTCTCGGTCGGGTCGAAGGCCGGCGGCTTCATCGCCTTGATCAGCATGGTGTACCTCGCCTTCCCGTCGGCCAAGGACGTGTGGCAGCCGTTCATCTTCGTGCTCGCGGCCTTGACGATGACGGTCGGCAACGTGTTCGCACTGAAGCAGACGAACATCGTGCGCATGTTGGCGTATTCGTCGGTCAGCCAGGGTGGCTTCATCCTGATGCCGTTCGTGGTCGCCGGCACGAAGGCCGCAGAGACCTCGCTGAAGACCATCGTCGTGTACCTGCTCGTGTACGCCAGCACCAACCTCGGCGTGTTCTCGATCGTCATCGCTGTGACGCGCAAGACACGCAGCGGTGAGATCAGCGGCTTCGGCGGGCTCAGCAACTACGCCCCGGGCCTCGCGTGGTTGATGACGTTCTTCCTCGCATCACTGGCCGGCATCCCGCCGTTCGGCGGCTGGTTCGCCAAGCTCAACGCGTTCCGCGCTGTGCTCGAAGCCGGCACCGGCTTGGGTTATGCGATCGCGATCATCGGCGCCGTCAACACGGTGATCGCGTTCGGCTACTACGGCAACCTGATGCGCGAGATGTGGATGAAGCCGGCGCCCGACGGCGACAACTCGCCGGTCAAGACGCCGTCGTCGTTGCTCGCGGCACTCAGCATCACCGGGGTCGGCACGCTCGCGCTGGGCATCCTGCCCGGCCTCGTCCTGCGCTTCGGTGACCTCAAGGATCTCGTCCACACCGGTGCCCTCGGCAAGTGACGAGATCCGCGCCGCGATCGCCGGCGCGGACATCGTCAACGGTGTTCGGGCGATCCCGTTCGAACGGTTCATGGACATCGCGCTCTACGGCGCCGACGGCTTCTACACGGGGGGCGGCGGTTCAGCCGGGCGTCGCGGTGACTTCATCACCAGCCCTGAGGTCGGTCCGCTGTTCGGCGCTGTCCTGGCCCGCTGGCTCGACGCGACGTGGAATGAACTGGGACGGCCAGATCCCTTTCAGGTGATCGAGGTCGGCGCGGGACCCGGCACGCTCGCGCGGGCGATCGGGAACGCCCGTCCGCAGTGCACCGATGCGATGGAGTACGTCGCAGTCGAGCTCTCGGCCGACCAACGCGAGCGACATCCCGATTGGGTACGGTCGGTTGACGCGATGCCGCCCGGGCCGGTCACCGGGGTGGTCATCGCCAACGAGCTGCTCGACAACGTGGCGTTCCGGCTGTTCGTGATGGACAGCGGCTGGCGCGAGGCGTACGTGATCGGCCAATCTGACGGCACGTTCGCCGAGGTCCTGCGCGCATCGCCTGACGTGGCAACGCTCGGCCTGCCTTCGTCCGCGCCGCACGGAGCGCGTGTGCCGGTTCAACGTCGTGCTGGTGAGTGGCTGGCGCAGGCCCGCGACCGTCTCGAGCGCGGACGAATCATCGTCATCGACTACGCATCCGCGTCGACCGCCAGCCTCGCCAGCCGGCCGTGGCGCGAGTGGCTGCGGACCTACCGCGGCCACGAACGTGGCGAGCACTACCTTCGCAACCCCGGCACCCAGGACATCACGTGCGAGGTCGCGCTCGACCAACTCGCCGCCGCTGGAGGTGAGCCCGACGCAATTCGCCCCCAGGCCCAGTTCCTCGGACGATGGGGCATCGACGAACTCGTCGACGAAGGCCGCCGGGTGTGGGCCGAGCAGGCCTCCCGCCCCAACGTCGCGGCGATGATGATGCGCAGTCGCGTCCGCGAGGCCGAGGCGTTGTGTGACCCCGCTGGTCTCGGTGCCTTCATCGTGCTGGAGTACGCCGTCAGCTGACTGTTGTTCACCGATCCGCGCTCGACGATTGGAATGTGCGCGATCTCGCTGCTATGTTAGGTCACCTTAACACTGCCGATCAGGGCATGTGTCGCAGCCAGGCGAAGGATCGTTGATGAACCGCAGCAAGCGAATGACGTCGGTCGCCCTGGTGATCGTGGCAGTGTCTGTGGTCGCGCTCACCGCATGCGGCAGCGCCGCGGAGAGGCCGGCAAGCACCCCGGCGACTGCATCCGGCACCAAGGCCGCCGGCTCGATCGCTGTCAGCATGAGCAGTGACGGCGGATGCATGCCATCCACCCTCGCCGCTGCCGCGGGACACGTGACCTTCTCGGTCACCAATGCCGTCACGGACTCCGAACTCAAGCAAGAGTTCGAACTGGTCAGCGCCGCCCCGAAGATCGTGCTCGAGGAGTTCTTCACACAGGGCGACAAGCGCGACGTGTCGGCGACGCTCGAAGCCGGCACGTATCAGGTCATCTGCGGCGCCTCCAGCAATCCGCGCGGCACGCTCACGGTGACCGGAGCGACGGCGACGACCGGCGCAGTCGGCTCGACGCTCAAGGTCGACGCCGCAGCGCTGCAGGCCAATGTCGACACGTACACGGCGTACGTCGACGACCAGCACACGCAGATGGTCGCCGCGAACGACAAGCTGGCCGGCGCAATCGCGGCCGGCAACCTCGAACTCGCCAAGTCGCTGTACATGCCGGCTCGGGTGCAATGGGAGCGCATCGAGCCGGTCGCCGAGCTCTTCCCGGACTCCGATGCGGTGATGGACTCGCGTGCCGACGACTTCCCGTTGAAAGAGAAGGATCCGGCGTTCACCGGCTGGCACCGGATCGAATACATCATGTTCGCGGAGAACACGCTCGACGGTGCCGAGACCTTCATGACGCAGCTCCAGAAAGACATCCACACGCTCGTGACCAGCATCGCCGGCATCAAGATCGACGCATCGACGATGGTCAACGGTTCGGCGGGGCTGATCGAGGAAGCGTCGTCGAGCAAGATCACCGGCGAAGAGGAGCGGTACGCGAAGACGGATCTTCTGACGCTGGACTCGAACGTTCAGGGCTCACGTGAGATCGTCGATCTGAACGCCGAGCTTCTGAAAGGCGTCGACCCCGACCTGTACACCGCGATCACGAAGAGCTTCGATGCGATCGACGCCGGCTTGTCGAAGTACGAGAATGCCGATGGTACGTACCAGAGCTACGACAAGCTCACCGACGCTGATCGGGCGCCGATCCAGGCCGAGTTGGCCGCGCTGTCGGAGAACCTGTCCAAGGTCGCGGCGGCCTTCGGCCTGGAGGTCAAGTAGGCCATGGCGGGGTCGGTCAGCCGTCGACGGTTCTTAGGGGGCGGCGCTGCCGCCGTCTTGACGACCGTCGGCGGCGTGACGCTCGCCAGTGGGTGCAGCGACGACGCGTCGTCGGGCGCGAATGCGGCGTCGGCGACCGACACCGCAGTCAAACGCTCCGTGATCCCGTTCGAGGGACTTCACCAAGCGGGAATCGTGACGCCGGCACCCGATCATTCGATCATCGCCGCGTTCACGACAGTGGCCGTTGATGCCACCCAGTTGCGCACGATGTTCCAGACGCTGACGGTCGAGGTCCGCGATCTGATGTCGGGCAAGACGGTGGCGGCGGTCGATCCGCTGCTACCGCCGTCCGACAACCTTCTCGTCGGCGTCGTGCCACCCGCCGATGACCTCACCATCACGGTGGCCGTCGGCGCTTCGCTGTTCGACGGCCGCTACGGGCTGACTCCGCTGACGCCTCACGAACTCGTCGAGATGCCGAAGTTCCCGAACGACAAGCCCGACATCGACCAGATGCACGGCGATCTCGTGATCCAGATCTGCGCCGGTACGCCGGAGATGTGCAACCACGCGCTGCGCCGGCTGATGCGCGCCACCCGCGACTCGCTGGTCGTGAAGTGGATGATGTCGGGCTTCGTGCAGCCGAACACTCTCGGCGCCGGTCGCTCGTCGACGCGAAACATGCTCGGGTTCAAGGACGGCACCGCCAATCCGCATGCCGGCGATGCCGTGCTGATGGACGATCTCGTGTGGATCGGCGCGGGCACGACCGAGCCTGCGTGGACCGTCGGCGGTAGCTACCTTGCGATCCGGCTGATCCGCAATCGCGTCGAATTCTGGGATCGCACCCCGTTGCGCACCCAGGAGACGATCATCGGCCGAATCAAGGATTCCGGTGCACCGCTCGACGGCGTGAACGAGACCGACATCCCCGACTTCGCCTCGGACCCAGCCGGCGCGAGGATGCGGCTCGACGGCCACATTCGCCTCGCCAACCCCCGCACCCCTGCGACCGAGAAGAACCGGATCCTGCGCCGCGGCTACAACTACAGCGCGGGGTTCGACCGGTCCGGTCAGCTCGATCAGGGACTGATCTTCGTGTGCTACCAGAAGAGCTTGAACGACGGCTTCGTGGCCGTTCAGACCCGGCTCGACGGCGAGGCGCTCGAGGAGTACATCACACCGTTCGGCGGCGGATATTTCTTCGTGCTTCCGGGTGTGACGGATGCCGATGGCTTTCTCGCCGAGAAGTTGTTCACCTAGGCTTACAGCGACAGGAAGGGTGCCCATGCGCCGATCACAATTCACGATGGCATCGATGACGATCGTCGGCATTCTGGCCATCGCCGGGTGCTCGTCCGACTCGAAGAAGTCGACCGCCACCACGACGGGCGGTGCATCGACGACGGTCGCCCCCGAGAGCATCAAGGTCTCCGATGCGACGGTCACGGCCGGGCTGAAGCAGATGCCGATCACGATCGCCGCTGCGATCACCGCCATCGGTACGCCCGATGCGAAGGCCAAGCTCGACGCGATCGAGACACTGTGGGCCAGCTTCGAAGGCACCGTCCGTGACAAGGACGCGACGCTGTACCTCTCGATCGAAGATCAGTTGACGCCGCTCCAGCGGGCGATCGAGAAGGGCGACACGGCGACGGCCACCACGACCGCGGCCACGATCTCCGGGCTCTTCACCCAGTACGTCGCGAAGTACCCGTGATGCGTCGTCTGTTCGTGATCGTCGCCGGCCTCGTCGGCGCCCTGGCCCTGATGTCGGTGCTGCCGGCAGGCCCCGCCGCGGCATCCAGTCGCAGCGATGCGATCGAGCAGATCCAACACGTCCGCGACAGCATCGACGTGACGCTCTCGCTGATCAAGCAGGGCCGATCCGATGATGCGTTCACGGCGGCAGCGAGCGGCTATCTCAACCACTTCGAACTCGTCGAGGTGCCGCTGCGAATCATCGACAACGACCTGACGATCAACACCGAAGGCCGCTTTGCCGACATCCGCCAGCTGATCCGCGACCACGCATCCGTCGACACGGTCCGCGGCAAGTTGGTCGACCTCCGCGCCGCGCTCGACACGATTGAACGCAAGCTGACGGCGACCGGGGCCGCGGCTCCTGCGCTCATCTTCGGCCAGAGCTTCCTCATCATCTTCCGCGAAGGATTCGAAGTCGTGCTGCTCGTCAGCGTTCTGCTCGGCTATCTCGAAGCTGCCCGCTCGACCGCGTTCATCAAGCCGGTGCTGATCGGCATCGGCATCGCCTGCGTCGCGACGGTGTTGACGGTGATCCTGCTGCGCCTCCTGTTCGAGCAACTGCCGTTCTCGATCGAAGTGCTCGAAGGCATCACGGCGATGGTGGCCGTGGTGATGCTCTTCTACGTCTCGTTCTGGCTTGTCGCCCGTATGGAACACAAGCGCTGGATGGAGTTCGTCCGTGCCCGGCTCTGGAGCGCTGTGTCGCTTGGTTCGGCCACCTCGCTGATGCTCGTCGGCTTCACCGCCGTGTACCGCGAGGGATTCGAGACGGCGCTGTTCTACCAGGCGCTCTGGTCGTTCGGTTCAGGCCTTGGCACGTGGGTGCTGGCCGGCCTCGGCTGCGGTCTGCTGGCGTTGACGGCGGTTGCATTCGTGATGTTCCGCCTCGGCCGCAAAGTACCCGTCAAGCGCTTCATGACGATCGCCGTGGCGTGCGTGATGGTCACGTCCGTGACGTTCCTCGGCAACGCGATCCATGCCCTGCAGGCAGGCGACCTCGTGCCCTATCACGCGCTCGACAGCTTCCCTCGCATGCCGATCTTCCTCGCCCAGGCAACCGGTTACTGGCCGACGGTGCAGACGGTCGTTGCCCAGGCCGCGCTCTCGCTGGTCTACATTCTCGGCGCCGTGTACGTGTTCATCATCAAACCTCGCAGCGCCAAGTCAGCCGAGCGCGTGTCGTCCAGCCCGCTGGCGCACGCGTGACGCGTTCGTGATCGGCAGCTGACCACATGGGATTCAGGGTCGGCGTCGACGTCGGCGGTACGTTCACCAAGGCAGTCGCGGTCGACGCCGCGACGGGCACGTTGGTGGCGCGCTCCGTCGTCCCGACGACACACACGGCGGCCGCAGGTGTTGCTGTCGGCGTCGTCGAGTGCGTTGCGTCGGTGGCCCGCGAGGTCGGCGCCGACCAGATCGAGCTCGTGACTCACTCGACAACGCAGGCTGTCAACGCGTTGCTGGAAGGTGACGTCACTCGGGTGGGTGTGTTCGGCCTCGGCCGCAAGCCCGATCTCGTCAAGGTCAAGCGCCGTACGTCTCTGGCTGGTGTCGAGCTGTCCGAGGGCAAGCCGCTGCCGGCATCGCCGGTGTTCTTCGACGTCACCGACGGGCTCGACGAGGCCGCGGTGCACCGCGAACTCGAACGCCTGCTCGGTGAGGGCATCGGTGCCGTGTCCGTGGCCGAGGCCTTCTCTCCCGACGACGACCGCAACGAGCAGACCATCGTCCGCATTGCCCGCGAGGCCGGCCTGCCGGCGTGCGCCAGCACCGAGCTGTCGGGACTGTACGGCCTGGAACTGCGTGCTGTGACGGCGGCGGTCAACGCGTCGATCCTGCCGATCGCGGTTCGCACGGCGGGCTATGTCGAGCAAGGCGTTCGTGACGCAGGCATCTCGGCGACGGTCATGGTGATGCGCGGCGATGGCGGCGCCACCGATCTCGCGGGTTTTCGCGAGGCGCCGGTGCGCACTCTCTACTCGGGCCCGGCCGCATCGGTCGCCGGCGCGCTGCGCGTCGGCGCGCTGACCGATGGCGTCATCGTCGAAGTGGGCGGCACGTCCACCAACGTCGCCGCCGTGCGCGATGGTCGGCCGCTGATGTCATACGTCACCGTGGCTTCGCACGCGACCGCACTCCGAGCGGTCGACGTACGCGTCGTCGGGGTCGCCGGCGGCTCGATGCTGCGCGTTCGACGCAACCGAGTCCACGCGGTCGGGCCGCGCAGCGCGCACATCGCGGGCCTGCCGTACTCGTGCTTCCTCGATCCCGCTCTGTTGATCGGCGCAACGATCGAGACCGTCTCTCCGCGAGACGGCGACGATGCCGACCACGCGGTGCTGCGGCTGACCGATGGATCACGAGCCGCGATCACGGTGACGTGCGCGGCCAATGCGCTCGGGATCACGCGCGACGGCGATCACGCGTGGGCGCCGACGTCGCACGAAGCGGCGCGGATCAGTCTCGAGATCGCCGGGGCGTACTGCGCGCTCGACGGGCCGGAAGTCGCGCGGCGGATGATGACCGCAGCCAGCGATGCCGTGTGCGAGCTGGTCCACATCCTGGTGACGTCGCAGAAGCTGCGCAACCCGGTCATCGTCGCGGTCGGCGGCGCGGCAGGCGGACTCGGTCGTTACGTCGCGACCCGGATGGGACTGCAATGCACGGTCCCCGACGGCGCGGAGATCATCTCCTCGATCGGCGATGCACTGTCGATGGTCCGCACCGAACGCGAACGAACGGTGTCGTCGTTGACGGGCGAGATCGTTCGACAGTTGGCACAGGAGGCCGAGGACGAAGCGCTCGCGGCCGGCGCAGCCGAGGGCACAGTCGAGGTTCGCGTCGAAGAGATCCCCGAGCGAGGCACCGTGCGCGCCGTGGCGACCGGAACCGTTGGCCTTCGCAGCGGAGCGCTGCCCGGCCAAACGCTCGTGACTGTTGAACAGATGACCGAGCGCGAGGGCGCCGATGCTCAGGTCAGCCGAGCGGGCAAGTTCTGGCTGATCGAGCGCAAGGCCCACATCGCGATCTTCGACCGGTTCGGCGATCCGGTCACGACGATCAAGGGCGAGCGCTGTGCCGTTGACGCACTCACGGAAACTGTCGAGCGGCTGACGCGCTACCGCGGTCCGGTCACGCTGCGCCCCACGATCTGGATGATCGGTGCCGGTCGCATTGCCGAACTCGCGAGCGGCGACATGATCGCTGCCGCCTCCAACCTCCACGACCCCGATGACACGAGCGAAGTGCTCGTTGTCGGCAGAAAGACCTGACATGGCTCTCTACGTTCCCCTTTCGCGGCGTCGCCGAAATGCGTTCCTCGTCGCGGCCGCGACGTTGTTGCTGGGGCTGATCGCTGGCTTCATCGTCGGTCGCTCGACTGCGATCACAGCCGGTGACAGCGCAGCCGACGCTCGATCGAAGGGCGACACGATCGCGACGCGCATCCAGGCGCTCACGATCGAGTACGACCAGGCCGTCGGCGGCGGTGACGACAGCATCAAAGGCGGCGTGCTCGACGCGCTCGATCTCGTCGATTCGGATCTGAGCAAGCTGATCAAGGCGTCGCCGTGGCTCGGTACCGCGCAGGCCACGAACCTGCGAGCGTCGGTCACCGCGGTGCGAACCGCGGCGACTTCGAAGGTCGCCGCGGATCAGTTCGCCGAGATCACCAAGACGACTGCCAAGTTCATCCGCGACACGTTCGGCGTCGAGGACAACTAGCTCGGCGACAACGCCACGCAGACGAGCTATGGTCACGCGATGGCGAGCTCGCGGGCGACTTCGAACCGCTGGCGACTAACCCTTGCGTTCCTCCTCGTTGCCGGCGTCTTGACATCGGCGCCGAACGCCATCGCCGCGGCCGATCAGCCGGCATCGATCTTCTGCGTCGGTGAGGGATTGTCGGACGCGTCGTACTTCGTCGAGAACTCGGTCGTCGATGTGGACGGAAGCCTCCTCGTCGTCGGCACGATCAACAACGGTCCCACGCAGACGGGAGCGACGAGCGCGTTCGTCGCCAAATACGCGAGCAACGGCGATCTCGACTTCGCGTTCGGAACTCGTGGGGTCGTGCGGTTGGGCTTCGGTGGGACCAGCCATGTCGCGTACGGCATCGCCGTCGACGGCTCCGGTCGACTCGTGATCAGCGGCACGAGGATCCGGGCCGGCGCGGCCGGCGGGTTCGTGGCGCGGCTGCTCGCCACGGGTGCGCTCGATCCGACGTTCGGAACATTCGGCGTCGCGTTGTTGCCCGGGAATCCCGTCACCACCCTGGCTGTGGCGGCGAGCGGCCGCATCCTGGTGGCCGGATCGGATCTCGTCGCTCTCGACGACGCGGGCCGTGTCGACCTCGCGTTCGGTTCTGCAGGAAGCGCCGGACTCGGTCAGGTGTCCCGCATTCTCGTGCAACCGTCCGGCCGAATCGCCACGATCTCGGGTGGCGCCAGTGTGCACGTGGTCGGGCTGACGGCGAACGGTGTCCTCGACCCGACGTTCGGAACCAGCGGGTCCAGCGATCGAACGCTCACGACCGACCACCACGTCACCGACGTCGCGATAGCGCCTGATGGGACCATGGCGATTGCTGGAGAGCATCGGATCGATGGCGCCACGTTCCACGGATTCGTGTTTCGAATGCTGCCCGACGGAGTGTGGGACCCCGCCTTCACCAATGCCCTCGGCTGGGACACCCGCAACGAGGGTGCTGCGTCGGTGACGATCGCGCCGGACCATTCGATGGCGGTGGTGACCTCGGGTTTCATCGGCGTCGCCCCTTCGCTTGCGCGGCTGACGCCCGACGGAGCACTCGATGACGGCTTCGGCGACGGCGGTGTCATCGAGGGGGACGGTGACCCGGCCAGTCTCCGAATGCGCTCCGACGGGACGCTCGTCCTGGCGGTGAACGATCAACCTCAGCAGGGTGCGTACGTCGCCGGCTTCGACGCTACGGGAAGCTGTGTGGACCCACTCGCCAATTCGCCCGCCACGATCTCCAGTTATCACGCGCTGGCTCCGGCGCGACTGTTGGACACGCGAGTTGGCCTCGGCCGCGCGGGTCAGGATCCGGTGCCTGCAGGTGGCTCGGTCGACCTCGTCGTCGCTGGTCGCGGCGGAGTCCCGAGCGATGGCGTTTCAGCCGTCGTCCTGAACGTGACAGCAACCGCAGCCACAGCCGCTGGCTACGTGACCGTGTGGCCGACGGGCGTCGTGCGCCCGACGGCCAGCAGCCTCAACGTGGAACGTGTCGGCGAGACGATCGCTTCTCTGGTCACCGTTCCAGTCGGGGTGAACGGCGACGTGAGCTTGTTCACGCAATCGGGCGGTCACCTCGTCGCCGACGTCATGGGGTACTACGGGCCCACCGGACTCACTCGCGCCGGCCGGCTGACCACGATCGAACCTCAACGTGTTGTCGACACCCGCAGCGGTCTCGGCGTTGGTGGAACGACGACTCGTCCAGGAGCGAACGAGACACTGTCGGTTCGGATGACCGGCGTCGACCGATCGGTCCCGACAACGGCGTCCGCCGTCGTACTCAATGTGACGGCGACCGAGGCCGCCGGTCCCGGCTATGTCACCGTCTGGCCAGGTGGCGATCGTCCGGCGACCAGCAACCTCAACAGCGCCATTGGCGGGCAGACGATCGCCAATCAGGTCATCGTGCCGATCGGCGCCGGAGGCACGATCCAGCTGTACACGCAGACCGGCACCCATCTGATCGTGGACGTCGTCGGCTGGTTCACCGGACCAGACGACGTGCGGAACGGATCCGGGCTCCTCGTCGCGACATCGCCGACGCGCAACCTCGACACGCGATCGGCGACCGCGCCGGGTGCGATGGCCTCGGTCAGCGTCGACGTCGCCGGTCGGAACTCGATTCCGCCCGTCGGGGTCGCCGCGGCCGTCGGAACGTTGACGGTCACCGAGGCCGCGGGCCCTGGCTACGTCGTCGCCTATCCCGATGATCACGGGGTTCCACTCGCGTCGAATCTCAACGTCGAGTTGGCGGGGCAGACGCTCGCCAACCATGTGATCACGCGTCTCGCACAAGGCCGATTCCAAGTGTTGACCCAATCGGGAGGTCACATCCTGGTCGACATCACAGGTTGGTACACGTCGTGACGTGTGAGCCGCCCGGCTAAGTTCGCGCGATGCGGGTTCATCTTGGTCACCTCCGGAAGCAAGCGGTCGTCGTGATCGCCGCTGTTCTCGTTCCTTTGACTGCACTCTCGCCGGCCCCCTCGCCGACGTTCGCGGCATCCGATGCCGACCCGACCTGGAACGGCGGATCGCCCGCGTTCGTGACCCCTCCCACGGAGGTGCATCCGGTCGCGCAGGTCGTCACCGCCGATGGAGGCGTGGACGCCGTCGGCTTCGACTTCGCTCCGGGGCTCGTCGGGCCGGTCGTGGTCAGGTTCACGTCCGCAGGGACGGTGGACGGATCCTTCGGAAACTCGGGCATTGTCCACATTCTGCCGCTCAACAGCTTCGCCTCGGACACGATCATGAACGCCTCCGATGCCGCGCTGCAACCGACGAGCGGCAAGCTGCTCGTCGTCGGTCTGCGCAACTCGGGCGGCTGGGCGGTCGCACGCGTGAACGCCAACGGCAGCCCCGATCCGACATTCGGCGGAGGCACGGGTCAGGCCTACGCCTCCGACAATGCGTTCGGTACGTTCGACGGCTTCCAGATGTCGGGCAGCCCTCGGTTGAAGGTGCTCGCCGACGGCAGCATGCTGCTGGCCGAGTTCGTCCGCGATGCAGGGGGCACGTTCGACATCGCGGTCGTGAAGCTCGACGCGGCAGGAGCCCACGTCAATGCGTTCGGCTCGAACGGGATCGCCGTGACGGAGATACCGGGGGCGATGGCGAACACCACGGGAACGATGGGCGGGATCGCTGTCGACGCTCTCGGTCGAATCGTGGTGACGGGAACCGCCCCGACGCAGGCCGCCCAGACGTTGATCGCACGGTGGATGGGTGATGGAAAACCCGATCCCGCATTCGGGACAAACGGGTTGGTGCTCGACCCGCAGACCCCGGATGTGTGTGGCGGCGACGTGGCGATCGATTCGACCAATCGCATCGACGTCACGTGTGGCGGCGGCTTGTCGAACTCGAGGCGCCCGTTGGCCAGTGCGCGCCGGTACGCGGCGTCTGATGGTTCTGTCGACACGAGCTTCGGCGTCGACGGCACTGCTTCAGTGCCCGCTGCGCCGCTGTCGTCCGGCGCCCGCGGTTCGGCACGAGCAACGCGGATCGCCGTCGACGGCGACAAGGTCGTCATCGCCGGGCAGATCTCCGACGAGGACTACTTCTTGCCGAACGACTCGGCGACGGATGCGGCTGTCTGGCGGTTCACCGCCGGTGGCCAGGTCGACCGCAGCTTCGGCGCCAGTGGCGGCATCGTGCGCGACGATCTGCGCCTGATCGACGTCGTCGCAGCCCTCACGATCTCGTCCGGTGGGAAGGTCTCGATGTTGGCGGAGGGTTCAGGGGGGTTGGGTGCGCCGACGCTGGAGTTGTTCCGAAACGTTCCGGCGACCGTGGTCGCCGAGCCGTCCTTCAACCCGACGTCGGCGCCCGAACGGTTGCTCGACACGCGCATCGGCGCTGGCGCTCCGATCGGCAAGGTGCAAGCCGGAACCGTCCTGCCCGTGCATGTCACCGGCGTCGCAGGCGTTCCCGACTCGGCTGTGGCGGTCGCGCTCAACGTGACGGCGACCGAACCGCAGAGCGCCGGTTATCTCACCGTCTATCCGTGCGGCCAGGTGCCGCCGGTGGCATCGAACCTCAACGTCGAGGCGGACGAAACGATCCCCAACCTTGTGATCAGTCGGATCGGAACCGGCGGAAACGTCTGCATCGTGGGCAACGTCACCACGCACGTGTTGGCGGACATCACCGGGTGGTACGGCGCGAAGTCGGACCTTCATCCGTTGGCTGCGCCATCACGGAAGATCGACACGCGCATCGGTCTTGGTGGCCCGGTCGGCAAGATCGGCGGCGCGACCGTCGCCAAACTGGCCCAGACAGGTGAGCTGGCCAGTCTCGACAAGCTCGATGAGGTTGTCCTCAACGTCACAGTGACCGACCCGGTTGCAGCCGGTTTCATCACCGTGTACGACTGCGGCCAGCCGCGGCCCCTTGCCTCGAACCTGAACTACACCAAGGGCCAGACGATCCCCAACCTCGTGGTCACGCGCATGCATCAGTTCGTCGCCGGCCAGGGGTTCGTGGACAGCCAGCGGCTCAATGCTGGTCAGGTCTGCTTCTACGCAAGCACGCCGACGGACCTCATCGTCGATCTCGAAGCAACGCTCGACGTCGGTTCCGCGCAACGACCATTGGCCGTCCCGGCGCGGCTGCTGGACACCCGCGTGCCGGTCGGGGCCCCTGCAGGACCGCTGGCCGCCGGCTCGGTGTTGAGGCTGCACGTCGCCGGGGTGGCAGGTGTCGCGACGGACGCACCTGCGGTGGTGCTCAACGTCACGGTGACCGACCCGAGCTCGCCGGGATACGTCACGGTGTTCCCGTGCGGGCAGGCACCTCCGGTCGCATCGAACCTCAACTTCGTCGCAGATGAGACGATTCCGAACCTGGTGATCGCCCGGGTTGGTGCGGGCGGCGATGTGTGCTTCGTCAGCAACGCGTCACTGCAGCTGGTCGCCGATCTGGCCGAGTGGTATCCGTCGGTCTCCTGATGTGTCAGCGGACAGCCCCTCGCTAGAGTCAGAGCGCGATCAACAGGGGGTTCCGCAGATGACTGATGCGCACGCAATCGATGCACTCGGGTGGGAGCAGCGAACATTCCCGCCGTCCGACGCGTTCAAGAAGGACGCACTCGTCACCGGCACGTTCATGTACGACGATGCCAACGAGGACTACGAAGGGTTCTGGGCCCGCCAGTCGGCCGACCTGCTCGATTGGGCACAGGACTGGACCACGATCTGCGAGTGGAACCTGCCGTACTCGAAGTGGTTCGTCGGTGGCCAGCTGAACGTGAGCTACAACTGTCTCGATCGCCACGTCATCGCCGGAAAAGGAGACAAGGTCGCGTTCCACTTCGAGGGCGAGCCGGGTGACACCCGCACGGTCACGTACGCAGAACTGCTGGACGAGACGCAACGGTTCGCGAACGTGCTCAAGAGCCTCGGTGTGACCAAGGGCGACCGGGTCAACATCTACCTCCCGATGATTCCCGAAGCGGCGATCGCGATGCTGGCTTGCGCGCGCATCGGCGCCGCACACAGCGTGGTCTTCGGTGGCTTCAGTGCCCAGTCCTTGAGCGACCGGATCAACGACGCCGAAGCCAAGGTGCTCATCACAGCCGACGGCGGCTGGCGGCGGGGCGAGGTCTTCCCATTGAAGGCGACCGCCGATGAAGCGCTCGAATCGACGGCGTCGATCACCAGCGTGGTCGTCGTTCGCCGTGGTGGCAACGAGGTCACGATGCAGGATGGTCGCGATCACTGGTACCACGACCTCATGGCGACCGCTGATCCGGTATGCGCCGCCGAGCCGATGGACTCCGAGCAACTGTTGTTCCTGCTCTACACCAGCGGCACGACGGGCAAGCCGAAGGGCATCATGCACACCAGCGGCGGGTACCTGACCCAGGTCGCGTTCACGCACAAGTACGTGTTCGACCTCCATCCCGAGACCGACGTGTTCTGGTGCACCGCCGACGTCGGCTGGGTGACGGGGCACAGCTACATCGTCTACGGGCCGCTCGCCAACGGCGCGACGCAGGTGATGTACGAGGGCGTGCCGAACTTCCCCGGCAACGATCGCATCTGGTCGATCATCGAGAAGTACGGCGTGACGATCTTCTACACCGCGCCGACGGCGATTCGCACGTACATGAAGTGGGGCACCGAAGAGCCGGCCAAGCACGACCTGTCGTCGCTGCGATTGCTCGGCTCGGTCGGCGAGCCGATCAACCCCGAAGCATGGATGTGGTGCCGCGAACACATCGGCGCCGGAACCTGCCCGGTCGTCGACACGTGGTGGCAGACCGAGACCGGCGGAATCATGATCAGCCCATTGCCCGGCGCGACCACGACCAAGCCTGGATCGGCGACATTCCCGCTGCCTGGCATCGGCGCCGAGCTGGTCGACGAAGCGGGTGCGTCGGTGACAGCGGGTGGCGGCTACCTGACGCTGACGCATCCGTGGCCCGGCATGTTGCGCGGCATCTGGAAGGATCCGGAGCGCTTCCAGGACGCCTACTGGAGCAAGTTCCCCGGCCGCTACTTCGCCGGCGACGGCGCCAAGCTCGACGACGATGGCTACCTCTGGCTGCTCGGTCGCGTCGACGACGTGATGAACATCAGCGGCCATCGGATCTCGACCACCGAGGTCGAATCCGCGCTGGTCTCCCACCCGTCGGTGGCCGAAGCTGCCGTGGTCGGTGCGAACGACGCAACCACAGGGCAGGCGATCATCGCCTACGTGACACTGCGCGGTGGACTGGAGGTCGACGAGAAGGTCCTGCGTGACCACGTCGCCACCGAGATCGGCGCGATCGCCAAGCCGAAGACGATCTACTTCACCCCTGATCTCCCCAAGACTCGCAGCGGCAAGATCATGCGCCGGCTGTTGCGCGACGTGGCCGAGGGCCGCAACCTCGGGGACACGACGACCCTGGCCGACGCCAGCGTGGTCAACGAGTTGCAGCGCCGAGCAGTCGAGGAACCAGCCCAGGACTGACGGTCGAGCGCGAAAGTGTTCACACTGCTATTGAGAATTCCTTAACCCGACGCCAATCGGTGCCGATACCCCTTCGTGACTGCTGAGCACGAGGGCGGAGAATCGACAGGCGGAGTCGAGTTGGAGGCTCGCGCCCCGGCGCCGACCAACACGGCCGATGAGCTGCGCAACCGGATGCGACTGCGCCTGGCGATGACCCACAGCGCGTCGAGGGCCCACGCCAACGGCGACGGCGGCCAACCCGAAGTCAGCCAGTTGGTGTGGAACTCGGTGCTGGAATCGTTGTCCACACCGGCCGCGCCGCCCGCGCCGGGTACGGCAGCAGTCGTCGCTCCGCCCGTTGCGCCGCCCGCGCCCGCCAACGCCGAACCGCGTCACGTTGATCAGGCACCACTTCCCGCGCCGGTTCCGGTTGCCGAGCAGGCTGTCCGCGAGGCCGCACTCGCCGCCCCACTCCACACCGAGCCCGCCGTGCAGGCCGATGACGAGCAACGGATCATCGCTGATCTCTTCACGCCGGCAAGCCCGACGATCTCGCCGGCGCTGCCATCGGTCTCGAGCTCGACGTCGACGTCGACATCGACATCACCTGCGTTCTACGACCTGCCGGAAGCCGGCCGCTCGATTTCTGGTCAGGTCGCCGCGTCCGGAACCCTCCCCACGACGATGGCCCCAATCGCCCCGGCGATGCCGATGCTGGCCCAGCCGACCCGTACTGCGCCACCAGCGCGGCCGGCGCAGGCACCTCGGTCGTTCGAACCCGGTCCGGCGCACCCGACGACTTCGTCATCGAAGAAGAAGAAGCGCCATCCGTTTCGCACGTTGCTGTCGCTGATCGTGGTTCTGGGCCTCATCGGCGGCGCGGCATTCACCGGTTGGTACTTCCTGATCCGGCACAAGGTGACGTGGTCGTCCGATGTCAAGCCCCTCGCCGACATCACCGAGAAGACGCTGCACCGCACGTTCACCAAGAACGTCCCGATCGTCACGCTGTCGCAGCCCGAGTACGAGGTCAAGCTCGGCATCGAGGCACTCACACAGCTCTACCCCGATGCAGACGGTGGTCATCGAGCCCTGACCGCCGCAGGTCTCTCGCCGACCGCCCCGACTGCGTCGGAAGTGGGGCACTCGTTGGCGCTTGTCGAGCCGTCGTTCTACCGCGGCGCGGACCAGACGATCTACCGCATTGCGGGGACGACCGCGCTCGACTCCAACGTCATGTTGCGCTCCCTGTCGTTGGCCCTGATCGACGCAAGCGTCCACTATTCGGCGACGTGGCCGTCGCTCACCGATTCGCAGCGGGTCGGCTACCTCAACCTGATCGAGGGTCTCGCGACCAACGTCGTGCAGGCGTACGAAGCGGTCAACCCGGATTCCCATGCGTCCGCTGTCCGAGAGCGCACGGCGCGGGCTCAGGCCGCTGGGGTGCCTGTCTACTCGATGCCGGTCTACCTTGCGGGCCTCGTCGGAGCGTACGACGAGGGCGGCTACACCTATCCGATCGTCGCCAACCCTGACCCGCTCAAGACCTTGGTCGCACCACTGAGTGATGCGCCGGTCTTCGATCTGACCCGTCTCGGCACATCGGCCGTTGGGTCCGTTGCGGCGCCTGCCGCCGGTCAGGCTCAGCCCGCCGCTCCCGGCGCGGTCGACCCAGCCGCAACGACGCTGCCGGCGCCCGTGACCGTGGCCGCAGCGGTCACCACGCTCGCACCGGCCGCCCCCGGTGCCCCTGCACCCGCTGGCCCCGCCCAGGTGTCGGCGGCGAGGGTGATGGGCATGCAGTTCTGGTACGAGGTGCTCATGCCGGCGCTCGGGACCGACGCCGCTCGCACGGCTGCTCTGTTGTGGAACGGCGACTCGACGATCGTGAGCACGGTCAATGGGCAGGATTGCTTGACCTCGAACGTGTTGACCGCCACCGACGCCGATCAGGCCTCGTTCGTTGCTGCGCTGAACACAGCGGCGGCGGCCCGCTCTGCTGCCAGCAACGTCAGGGTCGAGAGCCGGCCGGGCGATCTCGTGAACGTGTCGATGTGCTCTGCGCCCGACGCCGGTCCCGCGCCAACGACCGACATCCTCGGTCTGACCCTCACGATTCAGGCCGGCTCCGAGCGCTTGGTCGGTACCGAGTTGACCCAACTCGGGCTGCCCGCGACGCAAGCGGCATGGGCATGTGCGCTGCAGGCCTATCGCCTCGGCAGCATTCCAAACTGGACCAAGGACTCGACCGATCCGGCCGTCACGACTGCGATGACCAACGTGGTGTCGTTCTGCAAGGGACCTGCCTGACGGCCGGACCCGACACCAGCGTCAGTCGCGCTGGTTGTTGAACTGCAGCGGGATCTCGAGGTCCGTGCCTTTGAGCAACGTCATCACGGCCTGCAGGTCGTCGCGCTTCTTGCCGGTGACCCGGACGGTCTCGCCCTGCGTCTGGCTGCTGACGCCCTTCGGGCCTTTCTCCTTGATCGTGCGGTTGATCTCGCGAGCCTTGTCGCTGCTGATGCCGACCTTGATCGTGACGAGCTGACGGACCGTGTTCTGTGTGGCCTCTTCGACCTTGCCGTAGTCGAGGCCCTTCAACGAGATGCCCCGCTTGACGAGCTTCTCCTCGATCACGACCCGGAGTGCGACGAGGCGGTCCTCGCTCACGGTGCGCAGCGTGATCACGAGGTCGTTGGGTTCGATCGTCGAGTTGGTGTTCTTGAAGTCGAAGCGGGTGTTGATCTCGCGCTGTGCCTGATCGATGGCGTTGCGCACCTCTTGGCGATCGACCTCGGACACGATGTCAAAACTTGGCATGGGGACAGAGTAGCGATTGGAATTCGCGGGTGTGTGCCGTCGGCGTGGGCGCTACGCTGCGAGCGCTTCACGCAGTGGGGTCGGTACCCAAGCGGCCAAAGGGAGCAGACTGTAAATCTGCCGGCTCAGCCTTCGAAGGTTCGAATCCTTCCCGGCCCACCACCAATGATGCAGGCTCCGCCCCGGCTCGTCTCCGGGGCGGCGTCGCGTCCCGACCCATCGCGGCCCGGCCCCATCGCGGTTGCTCGCTCGTAGCCTGGACCCTCGTGATTCTCGTCGACGCTCAGGACCTCGCCGCGTCGCGACCGAACCGTCCGCTGTTCGCCGATGTCTCGATCACGCTCAGCGACGGCGACCGGATCGGCGTCGTCGGCCTCAACGGCTGCGGTAAGAGCACGCTGCTCCGGATCCTCAGCGGCGACCTCACGCCTGATGTCGGCGTCGTCCGCCGCGGGCGCGGGGCGCGCGTCGGCGTGCTGCCGCAGCTGCCGGTCCTGCCTCCCGGCACCGTGCGCGACGCGGTGGGCGAGGGCTGGAAGGGCGAGGCGATGCTCGACCGGCTCGGTATGACGCCGCTGCTCGATGCATCCACCGACGAGTTGTCGGGTGGCCAGAAGAAGCGGGTCGCATTGGCCGCACTGCTCGTTCGCGATTGGGAAGCCCTCATTCTCGACGAGCCGACCAACCATCTCGACCTCGACGCGATCGCGTACCTCGAAGAATGGTTGGCCAACTTCAGCGGCGGGCTGATGCTCGTCACCCACGACCGTCACGTGTTGGACCGAGTCACCAACAAGGTGCTCGAGATCGACCGCGGGCACGCCTACCTCCATCAGCCGGTGGGCTGGCACGCTGGCTCCGGATACGCGGCGTACCTCGCCGGCCGCATCGAACGCGAAGAACAGGCGATGACCGCGGAACAGGTGCGCCGCAACCTCGCCCGCCACGAGTTGACCTGGCTGCGACGCGGCGCACCGGCGCGTTCGACCAAGCCCAAGGCTCGAGTCGACGCGGCCCGCGCGATCATCGATCAGCGGCCCCAAGCGGCGGCGCGCGCGGGCGAGTTGGGGCTGTCGCTCGGCAGTCAACGCCTCGGCTCGAAGGGTGTCGAACTGCGTGACGTCGCCTTTGCGTGGCCGGACGGCACGCCCGTTCTGCGCGGATTCGAGCATGCGCTCGAACCTGGCGATCGGCTCGGCATCGTCGGCCCCAACGGCGCGGGGAAGAGCACGCTGCTCGACCTGATCGCCGGGCGCCTGCAGCCGACGGCCGGCGAGATCGAGCGTGGACGCACGGTCAAGATCGGTTACTACGACCAGCTCGGGCGCGACCTCGACGTGTCGTTGCGTGTGCGCGACGCGGTGGCCGGCGACAAGGGCGCCCCATCGCTGGAAGACAATGCGCTGATGCGCCGATTCTGGTTCGACGGCGATGCACAGTTCGCGCCGATCTCGACGCTCTCGGGCGGGGAACGGCGACGGTTGCAGTTGCTGCTGACGTTGATCGAGCAGCCCAACGTGTTGCTGCTCGACGAACCGACCAACGATCTCGACCTCGACACGCTCCGTGCGCTCGAGGAGTTCCTCGACGACTGGCCGGGCATCGTGGTCGTCGTCAGCCATGACCGCGTGTTCCTCGATCGCACGATCAGCGAGGTGATGGCGCTCGATGGCCGTGGCGGGGCCTCGCTGGTCCGCGGTGGCGTTGCCGGTTGGCTCGCATCGCGCCTAGACGCGTCTGCGACACCGCCCAGCGTCGAGGCCCGCCCACCCGTGGCACGCTCGGCCACCGTGGCGCGAGTACCCGACCAGCGTCCTGCTTCGATCAAGTCGCCCAGCACCTTGCGCCGACAGCTCGGTGCCGCCGAACGCGAAGTCGCCAGTGCAATTGCGTCACGTGACGCGATCGCCGTCGAACTCACGGCTGCCGCTCGTGATCACGCTCGCCTCACGCAGCTCAGTGCCGCACTGGCGACTGCGCAGCACGCTGTCGACATCGCCGAAGAACGTTGGCTGTCGCTGGCAGCCGAGGCAGAGGTGCTCGGTCTCGAGGTGTGATCGCCGTCAGGGTCGCGGTCAGCGAACCTTGTGACTCGGTTGACGATCCGAACCGAGGGTCTCGAAATCGTCGGACGAGAACGCAACCGCACCGAGCAGCTCGCCGACGGTGTGCCCGGACTCGATGTCGTGCCGCAACGGCTGATCGACGTTGATCAGGTAGCGGTTCCGCCGCCCGACCTTGACTCGCTGGATGATGCCACCCTGCTCGAGGTCTTCGACGATGCCGAAGACCGCGCGCTCGGTGATGCCCACGCGCGCTGCGATGTCACGCAGGCGAGTATCAGCATCGTTGGCGATGCAGATCAGCACGTGGCCATGGTTGCTCAGCAACGTCCATTCCGACCGACGGCGGCCGCCGCCGCTCGGTTGACTGACAATCTCTCCGCCATCGACAGCCATACCGTCTTCGCCTCTCCATCTGTTCGTAACGACGTTGTGATACTAATCACGAATCACACAGCCAAGTTCACTCGCTTGGCTCGATTTCTCACCATGTGTGACCGTTGACATAGTACATCCGCATCAGAGTGGTCGGCCGGATGCGAAGCGTCGACAAGTTGAGGGTCAGACCAGTGCTTGCATCAAGGCAACGTCAAGCCACCGGTTGAACTTGCGGCCGACCTCGCGCTCGACCCCGACGAGTTGGAACCCGCATGACGCGTGAAGCGCTCGGCTGGCCTCGCTGGCGGCAGAGATGCGCGCGAACACAGCGTGAAACCCGGAGATCCGAGCCACGTTGAGCAGCTCGGTGACGACCAGCTTGCCGATGCCCCGGCCCTGATGATCGGTGTGCACGTAGACCGAGTCCTCGACGCTCGTGCGATAGGCGGCACGTTCCTTGTACGGCGACAAGGATCCGAACCCGACCACGACAGGTCCATCGACCGCGACGATCGCAGCGAACGCGCCCGAGCGGGCCGTGAGCCACTCCTGCTGATCGCCAAGTGAACGGGGCACGAGATCGAACGTCGCGGTCGTGTGCATCACCTCGTGGTTGTAGATCGTCCGAATCGCCTCCGCGTCGCCGGGAATCGCGAGTCGCAAGGAGATGTCGGCCACGGCTGGCGAACCTATCCGACGAGACCCGCCGGCATCCACCACCAGTCGTCGTAACTCGGCGAGAATCACGTGGTCGTCGGACCGTTGAGGCGATATGCTCGCTCTCCGGTTCGCGTGGTATCGCCGCGCGCCCGCCCTCTTAGCTCAGTAGGTAGAGCAACGCCATGGTAAGGCGTAGGTCGTCGGTTCGACTCCGACAGAGGGCTCGACCAGCCCGTCCCGTTTTCCCAGATCTCGGGCCGAGCAAAGCCTTGGCGGCGTAGCTCAGTTGGTCAGAGCATCCGGCTCATAATCGGAAGGTCACCGGTTCGAAACCGGTCGCCGCTACCAGCAAGACCAACACCAGCAAGACCAACACCAGCAAGACCAACCACCAGCGAGACAGACAGAGGAGACCGGCTCCCATGAGCAAGGCAAAGTTCGAGCGCACCAAGCCGCACGTCAACATCGGCACGATGGGTCATATTGACCATGGTAAGACGACGTTGACGGCTGCGATTTCGAAGACGTTGGCGTCGAAGGGGTTGGCGAAGTACACGCCGTTCGATCAGATTGAT
>JBBRPP010000019.1:0-97463 GCA_038227995.1 Acidimicrobiales bacterium | reverse complement strand
GTGGAGCTGGGGGGAATCGAACCCCCGTCCATCAGGCGATGAACAACCGCGATACGACCATTCCCGCTTTGTCGCTGACGCAGCAACACCGGCGGGTCGGCTGACCATCACTTCAGATCACTCTGGGGTGGTGGCCCGCGAATCGTCTTTCCGAATCGTCAGCATGCTTTCCTGCAGTCAGCGTTCTTTCTCGCCGTCATCCCTCGCTTCTGTTGCCGGGCTGCGATGGATTGGCCCCGTGCGGCATTTCTGCTCACGATGTCTCTTCACTCACCTAAAAATCAGGCGGCGAGAGCGAACTGCTCGTTGGCAATTCTGTTTTTTGCCCCGTTTAGCGAGTCTGAGCAACTCGGGTCGCATGATTGGACAACAACTCTGACGTCGAAACCTGTCAGCCCCGTTGCATTCGTAACGTCTGCCAGCGTAGCGGTGTCTCAGCTGGCGCAGCTCACGCATTTCGTGGCAGCAGGAATTGCTTCCAGCCGGGCTGTTCCGATCAGGCCTGCGCACACCTCGCACGTTCCGAAGGCGTCGCCATCGAGCCGCTCCAAGGCAGCGTCGATCGCGGCAAGGTCGGCCTTGGCTTGATTCAGCAGTGCACTCACCTGAGCCCGCTCGAACGCGATCGTGGTGCCTTCGGGGTCATGTTCGTCGTCGTTGTTGGTCTGCTCGACGGCTTCGACGATGTCCTCGAAGTTGCGTGTGAGGCTCGCGATCTGCTCCGTTGCCAGCGCACGTTGCGCCGCGAGCGCATCGCGAAAGACATCGCGATCGGCCGAAGTCAACGGGGTGGTTCGTGTCGCGTTCATGCACGACCGTACCCCTGGCGACCGAGGTTGAGCCGCGAGATTTCGGCAGAGCACGTTGTCAGTGAGTGACGGAGGGGCGGATCGCGGCGACCGCGAGCTCGGCCGATGTCGTCGCGGTGATCGAGGTCGCCGCCGGAGACGCGCCGTCGAAGTGCAGTGCGTCGAACGTGCTCAGCACGGACCCGGCCACGTTCACCTCGCCGTCGAGCACCACAATCGCGACGTCGTCGAACGCCGCAGTGAACACGTCGCCATCGCGCAGGCGAACGACTCGCAGCGAGCCGGTGGCTTCCGATCGACGCACCATCAAGTTGAGATCAGCGATCGGACCATCGAGCAGGCGACAGGTCGTGGTTGCATCGCCATCGAACGGCAGCGGGGGAGTGGCGCGATCCATTCGCACCTCCGGCCGGCCGTCGATGCGCAGCGCCATGCCGACGCCCTGCGCCACCACGATGTGGCGGTCGATGCCCGCCATGATCGAGAACGGCACGTCGTCGGTGACGTCGGCGATGCTCAGTCGCCAGGTCCACTCGTCGGGCGGTGGTGGTGACAGGACGACATCGGCGGTGATGCCCAGACCGTTGGCCCACGGCACGATTCGGTGATCGGCGGATCGCAGGATGTGCATCGGCAGTCGCCTAGGCGTCGCGGCCCTTGCGCTGCCGGCCGAGTGCGCGCTGCATTTCGCGCTGCGTGTCGCGCTCGGCCATCGCGTTGCGCTTGTCGCCTTTTCGGCGGCCGACGGCGAGGGCGAGCTCGACCTTCACCCGACCTTCCTTGAAATAGAAGCTCAGCGGGACGAGCGACAACCGTTCCTGCGCGATCCGGGCGGCGATCTTGGTGATCTCTTCGCCGTGCATCAACAGCTTGCGCGCCCGATCAGGGTTGTGCGCTCCCACGCCGTGGGCGAACGGGTACGGCGGGATGTGCACACCGTCGAGCCACACCTCACCGTCGATCACTCGCGCGTACGCATCGGCGATCTGGAGATGACCCATCCGCAACACCTTGACCTCGCTGCCGGCCAGCACGATGCCCGTCTCGAACGTGTCGAGGATCGAGTAATCGAAGCGAGCCTTGCGGTTGCTGGCGATGTATTTCTGTGCGTCGGTGCGAGGTGCCATGGCGGATCCGGGAAGAGGAACCAGTCAGCGTAGCGGTAGCGTCTGCCAGCGATGTTGGCTGTTTCCGGCTCCGCGCACGCCGAGATGATCGCGCTTGCCTACGACTGCTACCCCGAAGAAGCGTGTGGGCTGCTGGTCGGTCATCCGGGGCGCAACGAGGTCGTTCGCTTCGTGGCATGCGAGAACGTCACCCATTCGGCGAAGGTCTACAGCATCGCCCCCAAGGCATTGATGCGGGCCGAGCGTGAGGCAGAGGACGACGGTTTGGAGATCATCGGGGTGATGCACAGCCACACCCACACCGAGCCGTACCCGAGCCCGACCGATGTCACCCAGGCCCCTGATCCCACGTGGCACTACATCATCGTGAGCCTGAAGCGTGAAGCGCCGGAGGCGCGCAGCTATCGTCTCGTGAACGGCACGATCAGCGAGGAACCTCTCGCCGTCGGCTGAACGACAAGGGGATGCGCATGGCGACGATCATCAACGACACCGAGCATCTCGAGGTCGACGCGATCGTGGGCCAGCGATGGCTGATGGCACCGCAGGCGTTCGAAGATCTCACCGGCTGGACGTTGAAGCCCGAAGGCATGTGCCGCGGCGACGTGTGTGCGCCGATCTATCACCGCGATCTCGTCCTCAGCCCCGACGGCCTGGTCGATCTGCAACATGCCGCGCCGGTCATCGGGATGACCGCCGTCGTCGACACCGATCGTGGCGTCGCCGCACTGGCAGCCTCGGCGCCGACACGAGCCGAAGACATGGTGTCGTTGAAGGCTCCCGACTTCACGCTGCCGAACATGGCCGGCGAACCGGTGAGCTTGCACGACTTCGACCGCCGCAAGGTGCTGTTGCTCGCGTGGTCCAGTTGGTGAGGCTGTCGTTATGAGCTGCCCGTGTGGCAGACGATGCAGGAAGAACTCGGCGCACAGGGTCTGTCGATCATCGCCGTCGCGATCGACAGTGACGTCGAAGCGGTCCGCGAGTGGGCGGCGCACGCTCCCGAGCTGACGATCGTGATCGACCGCGACTTCGTGGTCGCCGAGCGCTACGGAATCGTCAATGTTCCGGCGACAGTGTGGATCGACGAAGACGGTCACATCGTCCGACCTGCCGACACGGCCATGGCCGACGATCGCTTCCGCGCATTCGCGCACGTCGACTCGTCGGTGCACCATGCGCAGCTGCGGCACTGGGTGGCGACGAACGAGCGGATGCTCGACGACGATCAGGTCGCGGAGCTGATGGAGCGACCGTCACCCGAACTGCAGCTCGCTCGGCTGCACCGGCGTATCGCGGTCGAGCTCCACGACCGCGGCGATGTCGAAGGTGCGCGCACGCATCTGGCATCCGCCGCGGCGCTCGCCCCGAACGACTGGGTGATTCGTCGCGGCAGCATGCCGATGAACGACATCGACCCCTTCGGTGCCGAGTTCTTCACCTTCGTCGAAGAATGGATGGCGGCCGGCAGTCCCGGCTATCGATTGGGCACCGGCCGCGAGTAGCACGCGCTCGCACGAGGCTGGCATCGATACAATCCCGACCGTCAACATCGGGATTGAATCCTGATCCTGGAGGAGCCCTCGTGGAGCCATATTCATCCGTGCTCGACATGATCGGCAACACGCCGATGGTCGATGTCAGCATCCTGTCGCCGAACCCGAACGTGCGCATCCTGGCCAAGATGGAAGGGCAGAACCCGTTCGGCTCGGTCAAAGACCGCATCGCCAAGAACATGATCGAGCACGCTGAGAAGGACGGCCGCCTGTCGCCCGGCCAGACCATCCTCGAACCGTCGTCGGGCAACACGGGTATCGCGCTCGCGGCCATCGCTCAGCTGAAGGGCTACCCGATCAAGATCCTGATGCCCGAGAGCGTCAGCATCGAGCGCCGCCAGATGCTGGAGGTGTTCGGCGCCGAACTGATCCTCACGCCAGGGCCGGAAGGCAGCAACGGTGCGGTTCGCCGCGCTCAGGAGATGGCTGCGGCCCATCCCGAGTTCTGCTTCCTCTACCAGTACGGCAACGACGCCAACCCGCGTGCGCACTACGAGGGAACAGGTCCCGAGATCTGGCGTGACGTTCCGGAGATCACCCACTTCGTCGCCGGTCTCGGCACCAGCGGCACGCTGATGGGAACGGGTCGCTACCTCAAGGAGCAGAACCCGTCGATCAAGGTGATCGCCATCGAGCCGCCGTTGGGCGAGCGGGTCGAGGGACTGCGCAACCTCGAGGACGGATACATTCCGCCCGTGTTCGACATGTGGCACGGCGCCGACCTGCTGGACCGCAAGCGCGTCGTGCGCCCGCGCGAAAGCCTCGAATGGACGCGCCGTCTCGTCCATGAATGCAGCGTGTTCGCCGGCATCTCGGCCGGCGCGGCGATGGCCGGTGCCGCCAAGGTCGCATCAGAGATCGAGTCCGGCGTGATCGTGTTCATCGTGTGCGACGGCGGGTGGAAGTACCTGTCAACCGGTGCGTACACCGACGATCTCGACGCCGCCGAAGCCCGCGCCGAGAGCATCATCTATTTCTGATCGGCGCCTCAGGGAGCCTTGGTCTTTGTCGGCCAGATGACCTTGTTCGTCGTGCCGTAGACGCTGCTGATGATCGCGGTGTTGTACATCTTGGAGATGTCGGGTGCTTTGCCGTCGAACAACCCGATCGCCGCGTAGGCATCGAGGCAACGCTTCAGCGCGGCGGGCTGTGGAACACCGAGCGACTCGTTCTTCGGCGTGTTGTCGCTGACGACTTTCGATTCGGTCTGCCAGCGGAACTTCTCGCCGTCGGAAGACAGGTGGTTCGGGTTGCCGCCGTTGTCGATGAAATCGATCGCGATCATCGACGCCGCGTTCGGATCGGCAACCGCGTCGGCGAGCCCCTGCATCGCGGCGCGCATGAAATCTTCGGTCGCCGAGCGATTTTTCGTCATGAAAGTGCGGCTCGTGTACAGCACCCCGAAGGTTCCGGGGATGCCGGTCGAGGCGGGAGCAAACGTCTGATACGCGATGCCGGCCCGGTCGAGTTGGCCCGGCTCGTTGCTCTGGTACGCCGCGAAGGCCGAGATCGAGGGCAGCGTGATGTTCGTCGTCGGGTCAGAGCTCGGCAGGTTCTCGGTCTGGTAGTCCTTGCCGAGGACCAGACCGGACTTGGCGAGCATCGCCCGCACGCTCGGCGTGATCGCCGTGTACACACCAATCGTCGACCCGCGCAGGTCGGCGACCGTCGCCGCCGTGCCGTCCTTGACGACGAGGGTGTCGATCGCGGACTGACCCTCGACGGCGAGGGCGACGAGTCCGGCATTTGCATTGGCAGTGTCGTATTCGGCCAGCTCAGCGAACGATCCGGCGCTGGCGAACTGCGCGCTGCCCGCTGCGACGAGCGCATGATTGCTGGCCGAATCGCTCGACGTCACCTGCACGTCGAGGCACAGTGCGTCGAAGTAGCCCTTCTGTTTGGCGACGAGCACATCGACGATGCTGGCCGAAGCGGCGAAGTCGAAACCGGACAGATACGTGATGCGGCCGGCCGCCCGATTCGCGGCGCATCGCTTGGCGGGGAATTGCTGGCCGGCCACCACCGACGGAGCGCTCGTGCTCGAGGTCTCGCTGCTCTTCGCGCCGGACGAGCAGGACGCGCCGACGAGGACGCAGAACGCCGCAACGATCCCACCTCGCTTGGACAGCATGGGCTGCGATGGTAACCCCCCACCTTTACGGTGGTGTGACGAACAGATTACCGACGCTGAGCCAGCGCTTCGAAGAGCGCGAGGACGTTTGCGCCCCCGATTCCGACCCGATGCCCGGTCCGGGAGATGAACCCGAGCTGCAGTCCGATCGTCGGATCGTGGATCGTGAAGAACTGTTCGTGTCCGTTCGCATCGACCACGACCTCGGTGAGCAACGGCGCGTCGACGGCGGTGAGCGCGTTGCGGGCGTAGCCGGCGTTGAGCACATCGATCGCCAGGTGTTGGATGCCGCTGCCGTGTTCGTCGAGGAATGACGCAACAGCCGGGCTCGCGTCGCGGCCGACGAGCACGATGGTGACTCCGCCGGCAGCCACCGCGCCCATGCCGACCGTGTCGCCATCGGCCAGCGGTACGACGTGGAAGCCGAGACGGTCGGTGAACGTGTTCGTTGCGGCATCGAGATCGTCGACCGCGATGACGACGTGATCGATGCGCGTCGCCACCGTGTCGAGCGCGGACCGGGTGCTCTCCGGTGCAGCGAGCTTCTCGGGTGCAGCGTCGGGGCCGGCGACTTCGATCCGGTGGGTCTCGGCCAGCAGGACGCGGAAGACCTGTTCGGCGAAGTCGGCATCGACGCCGGCATCGATGGCCCACTGGCGCCGGGTCGTGATCACGTCGCGCACCCGGGCGGGCTGGATGACCGGTGTGTCAGTCCCTTCCTTGACGCGCGCGACCTCGGTGCACACGGCCAGACGTTCGGCCAACACCGCGACGAGACGTTGATCGAGTTCGTCGATGCGGGCGCGGAGTTCGGGCAGGCCTGTCACGTTCAGAACCGTATCGAACGCGCATGCGCACAACGCAGAGCGATGACAGACTGCGCCACGGCTGTTCTGCCGGAGGTTGCCTGCGTGACGCGGCAGCCATAGCCTTGCCAGGTCCGTTGGGGCTCTGCAGTCTGCAGGCGCGCTGGCGTGATGCCACCGGATCGCTGATCCGGGGCGACCTCCTCTGGAAGGCAGATCACGAAATGATCGAGAAGCAAGCCGTCATCGGCGACCACAAGCTGCACGACACCGACACCGGTTCACCCGAAGTCCAGATCGCGTTGCTCACCGCACGCATCAACGACCTCACCGAGCACCTGCGCATGCACAAGAAGGACCACCACAGCCGTCGTGGTCTGTTGATGCTCGTCGGTCGCCGCCGCAGCATGCTGGACTACGTTCGCAACCGCGACATCCAGCGCTACCGCGACATCATCGCCAAGCTCGGCCTGCGCCGCTGATTCGATGTCGCGGGCCGGCATCAGCCGACCCGCACATCGCTCAACTCTCGTTCAATTCATCGTGGCCACGCGGCCGTAGCCGGTCGTCCGCTGTTCGGCGCGCCGGCCGAGATCCTCGGCCAACTGGGTGAATCGCTGCGGCGTCATCTCCTGACCGTGCGCCGCGCCGGCAGCGCGGGAGATGTTCTCGTTCATCAACGTCCCGCCCATGTCGTTGCAACCGGCGCGCAGCATCTGCAACGCGCCCGTCAATCCGATCTTGACCCAGCTGACCTGAATGTTCGGGATCCAGCCGTGGTAGGCGATGCGTGCGATCGCGTGCACCAGCAACGTCTCGCGGAACGTCGGGCCGCGGCGACTCGCACGTTGGAGGTAGATCGGTGATGCCATGTGCACGAACGGCAGTCCGACGAACTCGGTGAACCCGCCGGTCTCTTTCTGCAGATCACGGGTGACCACGAGATGCTTGGCCCAGCTCTGCGGATGCTCGACCGATCCGAACATCATCGTCACGTTCGAGTGCAACCCGATGTTGTGTGCGGCGCGATGGCAATCCAGCCACTGCTGGCTGTTGATCTTGTCCGGGCACAGGATCGCTCGAACGTCGTCGTCGAGGATCTCGGCCGCGGTCCCTGGCAGCGATGCCAGGCCAGCGTCCTTCAACCGGCCGAGGTAGGTCGTCAGGTTCTCGCCCAGTCGGCGCGCCCCCTCGGTGACCTCCAGCGCGGTGAAGCCGTGCACATGCATGTCGGGCACGGCGTCTTTCACGGCGCGGGTGACATCGATGTAGTAGTCGCCGTCGAAGTCGGGGTGGATGCCGCCCTGCAGCGTCACCTCCGTCGCGCCGAGCGCCCACGCTTCGCGTGCTCGATCGGCGATGTCGTCGAGCGTCAACAGGTACGGCGTGCCGCGCAGGTTGAGGCTGAGCTTGCCTTTCGAGAACCCGCAGAACTTGCACTTGAACGTGCACACGTTGGTGTAGTTGATGTTGCGGTTGTGGACCCACGTCACGGCGTCGCCGACCGTCTCCCGCCGCAGTTGATCGGCTACCTCGGCGATCGCGTTCACCTCCCGCCCTCGGGCCCCGAACAGGGCGACGATCTCGTCGAAGCCGACCTCGTGACCCATCTGCACGCCGTCGAGGATCTCGTCGATTGCCGACCCCTTCCGCGTGAAAGCCACGGATGCGTTGTCGGGTGGGATCAACGTGGTCGGCTCGACGTTCGCGCCGCTGTACCACTGCGTGCTGCGGTGCCCGATCAGAACGACCTCGGCTCCATCGAGCACCACGTCGGCGGCGGTCACCTTCTCCGGCCACACAGCGCCCGGGTCGTCGCGCCCGAGGCCCTCGGCGTCGCTGCGGTCCATCACCGCGAATCGCAATGATGGGTCGATCCAACGCTTCGGATCGCGGACGAACTCGGGATAGATCGTCAACCGCGGCGCCAGCGAGAAGCCGCGCGCCTCGGTCACTTCGCGCAGGCGGTCGAGTGCCGGCCAGGGCCGTTCCGGGTTGACGTGATCTGCGGTCACCGGTGACACTCCGCCCCAGTCGTCGATGCCGGCATCGAGCAGCACGCCGAAATCGTCGCTGAGGTTCGGTGGGGCCTGCAGATGGATCGACGGAGGAAGGATCAGACGCGCCGCGGCGATGGTCCACAGGAACTCCTCCGGCGGGCACGGCGCCGACCGTTGCATGGCCGTGCGCAGCTTGGGCAGGAAGTTCTGGACGATGACCTCTTGCACGTGTCCGTACGTGGCGTGCGACGCGGCGATCGCCTCCAGTGCGGCGATTCGGTCGGCGCGTTCCTCGCCGATGCCGACCAGGATTCCGGTCGTGAACGGGATGCCGAGTTCACCCGCGGCATCCAGCGTCGCCCGTCGCCGCGCCGGCACCTTGTCGGGCGCATTCCGGTGCGCGGCCAGATCGTCGCGCAGCGTCTCGATCATCATCCCCTGGCTCGGCGACACCGGGCGCAGCAGCGCCAGCTCATCGGGGAACAGGGCGCCGGCGTTGGCGTGGGGGAGCAGGCCGGTCTCGTCGAGCACCAGCTTCGCCATCGCCGCGACATAGTGGACGGTGCTGTCGTAACCGTTGTCGCGCAACCACGTCCGGGCGACGTCGTAACGGTCCTCGGGTCGCTCGCCCAGTGTGAACAGCGCTTCGTGGCATCCCTGGCGCGCACCCTGGCGAGCAATCGCGAGCACGTCTTCGGCGAGCAGGTACGGCTTCTCCAGCCGCGCCGGTGGCTGGGCGAACGTGCAGTAGCCGCATTGATCGCGGCACAGCATCGTCAGCGGGATGAAGACCTTCGGCGAGTACGTGATGCGAGTTCCGTGGGCGCGGTCGCGAACGGCTCGAGCACGCGGAAGGAGGTCATCGAGGGGCGCGCGGACGAGGTCCGCGGCAGGCAGGCTGCGCGACATAGCAAAGCTCCAAAGAGAGAGGAAACCGGGTTGCTAGTGCGCGGCGGGCGATGAGGAGCCGATGTGAGAGGTGTGGCCCCGTCCCCCGATTTGCCGTGCACCGGTGACCATATCGGAGGCTCATCCAACAATGGCGGCGACCGGGGATTGATCGGTGCGCGTAGCGGGTACCTTCGCGTGTCATGGATCCAGACCTCGACAACAAGCCGCAGACGCTGTTCGGCATCTCGTTCGACGACGCACTCCGCGCCCAGGAGTTCCTGACGGCGGCGAAGCGGTTGTCCGTCCATCACGCGTTGCAGATCCACGACGCGGTCCTCGTCTCCAAGAACATCGACGGGCACACGCACGTGATCGAGACCGTCGATCCGTCGCCCGGCCGAACCGCGCTCAGCGGGGCGATGTGGGCCGGCTTGATCGGTCTCTTCCTCGGCGGGCCGGTGGGCTGGATCGCAGGCGGTGTGATCGGCGCCGGGGCCGGTGCCGTCGTCGCGAAAGTGATCGACCTCGGCGTCCCTGACGAGTGGGTGCAGTGGTTCCGCGAGGCCGTGCAGCCCGGCACCACCGCCGTCGTCCTGCTCCTCACCGACATCATCATCGAGTCGCTCGTGAAGGAAGCCGAGCGTTTCGCCGGGGCGACCCTCCTGTACGCGAACCTCGACGCGGTCAGCTTCGATCGCGTGGTTCACGCCCTCGGCGGCACGACCGAACAGGGCGCGCCCGGCGCCGAGACGACGAATTCGACGGATTCGACGGATTCGACAGGCAGCGCGACCGAGGTCCCCGCTGCATCGACGCCCGGCCCCCTCAACCCGTAGGGCACGCCGTGCATCCCGAACCGTGGACCACGTCCGCGCAGAACCTTCCCGAGCATGCTCGGAACCCGATCCACACCGATGCGGGTGCCACGGCCGCGGGATTTCCGCGGGCATTGGTTGCCGGCGTCACGACATACGCGTACCTCACGCGACCGATCGCGTCGGCATGGGGCCTTGATTGGCTGCGACGCGGAGGGGGAGAGGTGCGATTTCAGCGTCCCGTGTTCGAGCACGACATCGTGCACTGCATCCCTGCACCGATGAACGACGGGGCGGTCGCGGTCTCGGCCGTCGTCGACGATGGACCGACTCGCGCGATGTTCCGGGCTGTCACTGATTCCGGATCTCCGCCGCCCATGCGCGTTGGCGAACCGCTGTTGACGTACACGACGGAACTCAGCGGCGAATGGGGCTCGGACTACGGACTTCGAGCGGGCGAAGACCTCGCCCTCTACGCGGATCACGGGGTCGTCCATCCGGCCGTGTGGCCGGCGCTTGCCAACCACATCGTTCACGTTCACGTCGCGCAGGGGCCGTGGGTGCACACCCGCAGCATCATCCGTCATCACGCCGCGGCCGCGGCCGGAGCAACGGCCATCGTGACCGCGTCCGTCGTCGACCGGTTCACCAAGGACACTGGCGACCGAGCGGTGCTCGACGTGCGGATCGAGGTCGACGGGCAACTGGTCGCGACCCTCGAGCACGAAGCCGTCGTCCATCTCACGCCCACGCCCGTACCGCGCCGCGCCACCTGACAGCGCCCGCTTGACGCGTTCCGGGCCGTTCGTGCTGGTAGGGTGCTGAATGACCTGGGTTGTTCCCGGGTCCGAAACTAACCATCAGAGCGGACAACTGGATCGGTTGTCAGTCGCCTGTGCCGGTGCGCTGCGGAGCGAATTCGTGGACCGCGTCCCGACACTGCCGACTGGGAACCGGCCTCCGCTCCAAATGCCGAGACGTGGGAAAAAACGCGTCCGGCCGAAAGGAGCTCGACATGGCTGATGCCATCCGAGTGTCGGGACCTGTGTCAGGTACCGACAAGACCCTGTCGTTCGAAACGGGCAAGCTTGCCCAGCAGTCACAGGGTGCGGTGCTTGCCAGTCTTGGCCGGACCACCGTGCTCGCGACCGCGAACGCCGCCAAGGATGTCCGTCCCGGGACGGACTTCTTCCCCCTCACCGTCGATGTCGAAGAGCGTTCCTACGCCGCCGGCAAGATCCCCGGTTCGTTCTTCCGTCGTGAAGGTCGCCCCACCGAGGCTGCGATCCTGACCTGCCGTCTGACCGACCGCCCGCTGCGCCCGTGTTTCCCCGACGGCTTCCGTAACGAGACCCAGGTCGTGCTGACCATCGTCGGCGCCGACCAGGAGAACCCGCACGACGTGCTCGCGATCAACTCGGCCTCGGCTGCGTTCATGATCAGCGGCATCCCGTTCGAGGGCCCGGTCGGTGCGGTTCGCATCGCCTTCAGCCAGGACGGCGAATGGATTCCTCACCCCACCTATGCCGAGGGTGAAGCTGCGACGTTCGAGCTCGTCGTGGCCGGTCGTCAGATCGAAGGCGGCGACGTCGCGATCATGATGGTCGAAGCCGGCGGCACCGCCAAGAGCTTCGCCTACTACGAAGACGGCGCCCCGAAGGTCGACGAAGCCGTTCTGGCCAGTGGCCTCGAAGCCTGCAAGGTGTGGATCAACGAGTCGATCAACCTGCAGCGCCAGCTCGTTGCCAGCGTCATTTCCACCAAGGGCCCGATCAAGCAGATGTCGTTCTCGGTCCAGGCCGACTACGGCGACGACGTGGCAACTGCCGTTGCCGGTGCCGTCACCGAGTCCCTGTCGCACGCCGTCACGATCAGCCTCAAGGCCGAGCGCAACGCCGCAACCGAGGCCGTCTCGGCCGAAGCGATCAGCAAGCTCGCCGGTGAAGGTGGCGAGTTCGTCGGCCGCGAGCGCGAGATCAAAGAAGCCGTCCGCAGCCTCACCAAGAAGCTGGTTCGCAAGCGCATCGTCGAAGAGGGCAAGCGCATCGATGGTCGCGGTCCCCGCGATCTGCGTCCGCTGTCATCCGAAGTCGGCATCCTGCCGACCGCCCACGGCACCGGCTTGTTCCAGCGTGGCGACACCCAGGTCCTCAACGTGGCAACGCTCGCGATGCCGAAGATGAACCAGCTGCTCGACACGCTCGATCCCGAGACCCACAAGTACTTCCTGTTCCACTACAACATGGCTCCGTGGGCCAATGGTGAGACAGGCCGCGTCGGCACGCCGAAGCGCCGCGAGATCGGCCACGGTGCGCTCGCCGCTCGTGCCCTCATCCCCGTGCTTCCCAGCCTCGAGGAGTTCGCCTACGCGCTGCGTCTGGTCGCCGAGGTTCTCGCCTCGAACGGCTCGACCTCGATGGCGTCGGTCTGCTCCGGCAGCCTCGCGTTGATGGACGCCGGTGTGCCGATCAAGGCCCCCGTGGCCGGCATCGCGATGGGCCTCGTCTTCGCCGAAGGCAAGTACACCACCCTCACCGACATCCTCGGCGCCGAAGACGCGTTCGGCGACATGGACTTCAAGGTCGCCGGCACATCCGAGGTCATCACGGCCCTGCAGCTCGACACGAAGATCGACGGCATCCCCGCCGACGTCCTCATCGCCGCGCTGGCTCAGGCCAAGGACGCTCGCACCGAGATCCTCGCCAACATGAATGCCTGCATCGCAGCCGCTCGGCCCGAGGTCAACGAGACCGCACCGAAGATCGTCTCGTTCCAGGTGCCGCTCGACAAGGTCGGTGAGATCATCGGGCCCAAGGGCAAGGTCATCAACACGATCCAGCAAGAGACCGGCGCCGACATCAGCGTCGACGACGACGGGGTCCACGGCATTGTGTCGATCGGTTCCGTCGACGGCTTCCGCGTCGAAGAGGCCAAGGCCCGCATCCTCAGCATCATCGACCCGCCGAAGGCGGATGTCGGCGGTGTCTACATGGGTCGCGTCGTGAACATCACCAAGTTCGGTGCGTTCGTGAACATCCTCCCGGGCCGCGACGGCCTGGTGCACATCAGCAAGCTCGGCAATGGCAAGCGCATCAACGCTGTCGAAGACGTACTCAGCCTCGGCGACGAGATCGAAGTGCGCGTCGACGAGATCGACGACAAGGGCAAGGTCAGCCTCAGCCCGGCCGGCAACCCGCCGATGGCCGCTGGTGAAGGTGGCGAGTCCACCGAGCGCGGCAGCGAGCGGGCACCCCGCAGCGATCGCGGTGACCGTGGAGATCGCGGTGATCGTGGAGATCGCGGTGATCGTGGCCCGCGCCGCGAGTCCAGCGGTTCCGCGCCGACCAGCAACGTGGCCACCGTCAGCTTCGAAGATGCCTTCGACGACGAACTGCGTGGCGATCTCGGTGACCTCGGTCCCGCCAGCGAAGCGCCCGCAGCGGATCGTCCGCCTCGGCGTGACGGCGGCGGCGATCGCAATGGCGCAGGCCGTGGCGATCGCGGCCCACGCCGCCACCGCTGATCAGCTGTGACCATCGTGTGATCAACCTCTGACCACATCAACAGTTCTGACCGCCGGATCCGCTTGCTCAGCGGGACCGGCGGTCAGTTGTCGTTTTCCCCCGTAGGATTCGCGGATCGCCGATACATCCGCAGCGAACGATCTTCGCATCACCCATCTGCCCAACGGACTCACGGTCGCCACCGAGCGAATGCCAGGAGCCCTCTCGATCGCAGCTGGTGCGTGGGTCGGCGTCGGTGCTCGCGACGAGCCCGAGGAACTGTCCGGCGTCAGCCACTTCCTCGAGCACCTGTTGTTCAAGGGCTCGGCCACACGGTCCGCGCGCGAGATCAGCCAAGCGGTCGATCGCGTCGGTGGCGACATCAACGCCTTCACCGCCAAGGAATACACGGCGTACTACTCGCGGATGCCCGCTCGTCACCAGGACCTCGCCATCGGGCTGCTCGGCGAGGTGCTGACGTCGCCCGCGCTGCGCCCGGACGACATCGACAACGAGCGCCAGGTGATCCTGGAAGAGCTGGCGATGGACGACGACAGCCCCGACGACGTCGCCCACCGGGTTTTCATGAGCCACCTGTTCCCCGACCACCCACTTGGTCGCGAGACGGCGGGCTCGGTCGAGACGGTCGAGGCCGTCACGCCCGACGACGTCCGCCAGTTCTTCGGCGCGCACTACCGCGCCGGCTCCGCGGTGGTCGCGGTCAGCGGGCCCATCGATCACGACGAGGCCCTGGCCGGAATCGAAGCCGCGTTCTCGTCACTGCCGTCCGGCGACGGGCGTGTCGCCCGCGGGCCGGCCGGAGCGCCGACCTCGGGCGAGATCGTCGAAGACGACACCGAGCAGGTGCATCTCGTGCTCGGCATGCAGGGCCTGCGCCGCGATGACGACGACCGCGAGGCGTTCGACGTCGTCAACCATGTGTTCGGCGGCGGCCTGTCGAGTCGCCTGTTCGACGAGATCCGCGAACGGCGCGGCCTCGCCTACAGCGTGTACAGCGGCGCGTCGTCGTACGCAGACGCCGGCGCGTTCACGATCTACGCCGGCACCCAACCCGTGCACGCGTCCGAAGTGCTCGAGTTGATCTACGAACAGCTCGATTTGTTGATCAAAGAGGGCGTCACCGACGACGAGCTCGACATCGCCAAGGGCTATCTCACCGGGTCGTTCGAACTCGGCCTCGAAGACACCGGCTCGCGCATGGCCCGCACCGCGGGTCTGTTGACCACGACCGGCGCGGTGCGCCCGGTCGACGAGCAAGTGGCCCGCTGGCAGGCAGTGCAGCAGGCTGACGCTCGTCGTGTGATCGATCGAATCCTGTCGCAGCCGTTGACCGTCGTCGCGCTCGGGCCTGTCGGCGCCGGCGGCCTGCCAATCCGCTGATCGGTTCGCCGCGGCGTCGGCTACCTTCATCCGAATGACGATCAACGTTGGAGTGGTTGGCGCCGGTGGGCGCATGGGTCGCACGATCTGCGCGGGTGTCGCGGCCGATGGCGAACTGGAATTGGTGGCGGCCATCGATCCGGGCGCGGCCGGGGTGGTCGTGGCCGCGGGTGGCGATCGTACGATCACGATCAGCGCCGACCTGGACGCGCTGGTTGCGGCCGGCGCCGAGGTCGTGATCGACTTCACGGTGGCCGATGCAGCCCGCACGACCGTTCCGTGGCTCGCAGCGCACGGCATTCATGCGGTTGTCGGCACGACCGGTTTGAACGATGGCGACATCGAGTCGTTCCGCGCCGCGTTCACGACGAGCAACGCGTTCATGACGTCGAACTTCGCGATCAGTGCTGTGTTGATGATGCGCTTCGCCGAACTCGCTGCGCCGTACTTCGAGAGTGCCGAGATCGTCGAACTCCATCACGACGGCAAAGCGGACGCCCCGTCGGGCACGGCGATCACGACCGCCAGGCGGATGGCGGCTGCATCATCGGATTGGTTGCCGGACCGCACCAAGCACGAGGTCTTCCCCGGTGCTCGTGGCGGCGAAGGGCCGGCTGGCATTCGCATCCACGCGGTGCGCCTGCGTGGGGTGATGGCTCACCAGGAGGTCATCTTCGGTGCAGTGGGTCAGTCACTCACGATCCGCCAGGACAGCTACGACAACGCCAGCTACATGCCTGGCATCGTCCTCGCATGCAAACGAGTGGGGTCCTTCCCCGGGCTCACGATCGGGCTCGACGCGTACATGGATCTGTGAACGCCATATGTCCTCTGCCAAAGCGGCGCCCGCTTCCTGACAGCGGATAGTACGCTGCCGCCCACGGCCAGTGGTCGGAGCAGGGACACATCGGCGAAGGTGGACTCCGGTTGAGACGAATCACATCGATGCTCATGGCATGTCTGGCCACCGTGACGGGCATCGTCGCCGTCGCTGCCTCGACGGCGACGCCCGTCGGCGCGGCCTGCGCGTCCGGGACGCGGCTGAACGCAGCGCAGCTGAACAGCCTTTTCGCCGCTCCGGGACTTGGCGCTCGGCCCGATCAGGAAGGCTTCGGCGGAGGCGACTACCAACACGCATATCCATTGCCGGATGGCCGGGTGCTGTGGCTGTTCCAGGACATGTACTTCAGCAACGACAACAACCTCAACGTCCCACTCAACAACGCCGCGCACAACACGGGTTTGATCGAGGACGGCAGTTGCTTCACGGTGCTCGGCAGCCAGGGGCGCGACTTCATCGGTGATGCCGAGACGATCGACAGTCGCCGCTGGTTCTGGCCACTCGATGGCGAGATCGGTTTCGACGGCAAGCTGTGGATCTTCATGGCCGAGATGTCGAACTCGCAGGGCACAGGGGCCAACCTGGGCGCGCTGCCGGTGCGGACCTGGCTGGCCATCGTCGATCCGGTCACGCTGCAGCAGCAGTACTTCGCGCCGGCGCCCGACGCCGCCGCGACCAAGCAGCTGTACGGCTGGTCGATCGCTTCCAACGATCAGTACAGCTACATGTACGGGCACTGCTATCGCCAGTACGCGCACGACGTCGACGGTCCAGGCCAGTTCGATTCGACGTGCATGCCGAGCACCTATGTTGCCCGGGTTCCGCTCGGCCACTTCGACATGCAACCCGAGTACTGGGACGGCGCGACCTGGAGTCCCGACGCGACCAAGGCCGTGCCGATCCTCACGCGCGGCGCGGCCAATCCGATGAGCGTTCAGTTCTTCGGTGACGTGTGGGTCTCGGTCACGAAGGCCGACGACTGGTGGGGGACGAACATCTACGTCGATGCCGCGCCGTCACCGCAGGGTCCCTGGACGACCGTGCAGACGATCCCGACCCTGGCTGATCGGAAGTGCAGCAACAACTGTGGCAACTACGACGCATTCCTGATGCCGTGGCTCGATGCCTCGGGCAAGATGACCATCGCCTTGTCGAACGGTGGCGAGTACGCACTGTGGCTCGCCAACGGATTTCTCTACAGGCCGACCTTCTACTCGGTGCCCGTTCCTGCCGCATTCCCCGGGGCCAGCGCGGCCAGTGCACCATCGTTCCCGGTGGTGAAAGGGACGGCAGGATTCTTGGCGGTCGATCCGGTGCGGTTGCTCGACACCCGCGTCGCAGGTCAGGCGTTCGCCCGTCTCGGCGCAGGGACACAGGGTGTCCTCGACCTCAAGACCGTCGGTGTCCCGACCGGTGCGACAGCGGTCGCGCTCAATGTCACGGCAGTCGATCCCGACCTCAACGGATGGGTGCGGGTCTACCCGTGCTCGACACCGGAACCCACCACATCGAACGTCAACCAGGTTGTGGGTGAGGCGCAGACCAATGCTGTGGTCGTGCCAGTCGGCGACGGTCGCCTGTGCTTCCGCACGCTCACGGCAGTCGACCTCATCGTCGATCTCAACGGGTGGCTGACCCCGAACTCGACTGTCGGACTCGTGCCGGGCGCAGCGCGGCGGCTGGTCGACACTCGTTCGGGCCAGGGCGGTTCGACGCGATTGCAGCCCGGGCAGACTCTCGCCGTGCAGGTGGTTCCCACTGGCTCGGCGACGACCGCCGTCGCACTGAACATCACCGCCGTCGACCCGAGCGCGGCCGGTTTCGTGACCGCGTGGCCGTGCGGTGTGACCCGACCGGTGGTGTCGAACCTCAACCCCGAGCCAGGTGTCACCCAACCCAACTTCGTCAACGTCCGCGTCGGTACGAGCGGGATGGTGTGTCTGTATTCGTCGCAAGAGACCGATCTGGTCGTCGATCTACAGGCTGAATACCGGCCCGGCGCAACGACTCGGTATGCGTCACTTCCACCGCAGCGGTTGCTCGACTCGCGCGACCACAATGCGGCTCGCCATCAATCGAACCTGTCGTACCTCGTCTCGATGGGGTCGGTGGTCGCCGCACAGCTGAACCTCACTGCAACCGGTGCCACGTCTGCCGGCTACCTCACCGGCTACCCCTGTCTCACCGACCAGTGGCCCGGGACATCGAACGTCAACTATGTGCGCAGTACGGCCAGCGCGAACTCGGCCCTTGTCACCAACTCTCGCGGGTACAGCTGCATCTTCGCCTCGACGCCGACCGATGCCGTGGTCGACATCTTCGGCGTCTGGACCAACTGACCGCCAGTGTGAGGCGCGGGCGCCGCTCGGGCGCGTCGGCGAGCCACACGTTTGCGGTTTGCGTCACCACAAACACCGGACTCTGGTCTTTGTGGTGACACAAACCGCAGGTCACGTGGTATGCGGAGCGGGTCGCGGACCTCAGCCGACCTCAGCCGAGGGCGGCGATGGCTGCGTCGTAGTCGGGTTCCTTGGCGATCTCCGGGACGAGCTCGGTGTGGACGACCGTTCCGGACTCGTCGAGAACGACAACGGCGCGGGCCAGCAAGCCGGCCATCCGGCTGTCGGCCAACGTGAGGCCGAACGACTGCCCGAAGTTGCTCCGGAACGACGACGCGGTCTTGACGTTGGTGATGCCCTCGGCGCCGCAGAAGCGGTTCTGGGCGAACGGCAGATCGGCGCTGATGCAGAGCACGACGGTGTTGTCGAGGCTCGCCGCTGATTCGTTGAAATGACGGACGCTGGTCGCGCACGTGGGCGTATCGATCGACGGGAAGATGTTCAGCACGACCTTCTTGCCGGCGAAGTCGGCTGCGCTGATCTCGGCGAGATCGGAGCCGGTCAGCGCGAAGTCAGGTGTGGTGCCGAGCTCAGGGAGCTCGCCGACGGTGTGCACGGGGTTTCCCCCAAGGGTGATTTCAGCCATGCCCTGTTGTCTACCAGTTGGCTACCTCGTTCGGCGCAGATCAGCCGGCTCCCCGCCGAAAGTTCCGGACGTTGCTGAGAATGACGAAGGCCACCGAGAAGATGATCAGCGGGTACTGCCACCGCTGCATGAAGTCGAGGATGGACTTCAGCTGCGATTCGAACTGCTTGGCCAGCCACCACAGCAGCGCGAGCCGGGCCGCGATCCCGACCAACATCAAGCCGACGAACTTCTTGATCGGGGTCCGATGGACTCCGGTGAGCACACCAATGATGTTGCTGCCGACGAAGAAAGGGATGAGCACCCACTGGGCGGTTTCGAACTGGTGCTGAAAGCGATCGAGTGCGGTTGGAGCGAGGCCCAGGAAGCGGACCAGCCACCGCAAGGCCTTGTCGCCGTAGGCGCGGCCGAGAAGGTGGCACACAGCAGCGGCCAGCAGCAGGCGAATGGTCGCAACCCCGACATAGCTGGGGACGGAGATGCCCTTGGCGACGACGAGGAGAAGGTGCCGATTGCGGCTGGAGAGCGCGATCAGGCCCGCCGGATGCGAGTTCGCCCAACGGGCGGACAGTGCCGTTCCGACGTTGGAGGCGGCCACCAATGCGACGAAGGCAACCAGTGCGAAACGGCCGTACCACGGGTGGACGACCAGCATCTCGTCGATCGTCTCGTCCAGTTCGTCCAATTCGTCCGAACTGGGAACCGGGAGATGTGGTGCTGCGTCGTCAACGATCTGACGAGAGTAACGTACGGCGAATTGGACCGGGGCTTCAGCCCGATCAAACGTGGGGGTTTTGAAAAATGCAAGGTCTGATGCAGGACACGCCGCTGTCGATCGTTCATCTCTTCGACCGAGCCGAGAAGTACCACGGCGACAAGACCATCACGACCTCGACGGGCACCGGCCTCGAACGCACGACCTACGCCGCGTGGGCCGATCGCACGCGCAAGCTCGGCAGCGTTCTCGACACGCTCGGCATCAGCGCCGATGGCCGTGTGGCGACGTTCGGATGGAACACGGCACGCCATCTCGAGCTCTACTTCGCCGCGCCGTGCAGCGGGCGCGTGCTGCACACCCTGAACATCCGCCTGTTCCCCGAGCAACTCACGTACATCGCCAACCACGCCGCGGACGAAGTGATCTTCGTCGACCGTTCGTTGCTCGCGCTGTTGCAGCCGTTGTTGAAGACGTTCGAGACCGTCAAGCATCTCGTGATGATGGACGACGGCAAGGGCGATGTCCCCGACGATCTCGGCGGGCACGAACTGTTGAACTATGAGGACCTGCTCGCTGCTGAAGCGCCGTGCGAATGGAAGTCCGTCCCCGAGAACACCGCGGCGAGCATGTGCTACACGAGTGGCACCACAGGAAATCCGAAGGGCGTCGTGTACAGCCATCGCAGCACGTTCATGCACACCTTCGGGGTGATGACGGTCGACTCGATCGGCGTTCGTGAGTCCGATGTGATCTTGCCGGTGGTTCCGATGTTCCATGCCAACTCGTGGGGACTTGCTCATGCGGCGGTGGCCAGTGGCGCTTCGCTGGTGATGCCCGGCCCCGACCTGTCGGGCAAGGCGATCGCCGATCTGATCGTGAACGAGAAGGTGACCGTCGCGGCCGGCGTGCCGACGATCTGGATGGGGGTGTTGCCCGAGCTGAAGGGTCGCGACACCAGCGCTCTGCGAGTCATCCCGTGCGGCGGCTCAGCCGTCCCGCGCGCGCTCAGCGAGGCGTACCGCGAAGTGACCGGACTACCGATCCTCCAGGCATGGGGCATGACCGAGACCAGCCCGGTCGCCGCGGTCAGCACGCTGTGGGCGGCCGAGAAGCTGCTGTCCGATGACGAGCAGGCCGATCTGCGGACAAGCGTCGGGGTCATCGCCTTCGGCACCGATTGCCGGGTTGTCGAGCCGGGCACCACGACCGCGGTGCCGTGGGACGGTGAGACCAGTGGCGAGCTGCAATGTGCCGGGTCGTGGATCGCCGCCGATTACTACGACGATCCGCGCTCGCGGGAGAGTTTCACCGACGACGGCTGGCTGCGCACCGGTGACGTCGCGGTCATGGCGCCCAACGGCCGCATCCGTCTTGTCGACCGCACCAAGGACTTGATCAAGAGCGGCGGCGAATGGATCAGCTCGGTCGAACTCGAGAACGAACTGATGGCGCATCCCAAGATCCGGGAAGCCGCTGTCATCGGTGTCGCCCATCAACGATGGAGCGAGCGACCCCTCGCATGTGTCGTGCTCGAGGCGGGTGCCGAGCTCAGCAAGCAGGAGGTCATCGACTTCCTGACACCACGCGTCGCCAAGTGGCAGGTTCCGGACGACGTCGTGTTCATCGACGAGGTGCCGAAGACCAGCGTCGGCAAGTTCAGCAAGAAGACGCTGCGCGACCAATTTGCGGATTACGTGCTGCCCGATCAATGATCTCGCGAGACGTCGCGGGGAGGCATTGATGGGGAGAGTTGTGGCAATCGGTCGGGTTTGCGCGCTCGCAGGTCTCGCTGCTGTGGCGTTGGTGGGATGCGCTTCCGATCCCGACGACGTGCCCATCGCCAGCGTCCCCGTCGTCGCCGTCACGAATCCGCCGAGCGTCGTGAAGACGGGCGTCATCGTCCAGGTGTACGCGCTCGACAACAACTTTCGCGCCCGCAACACGACGGTGAAAGTCGGTGACACGGTGCAGTGGACGAACCGCGGCAAGAACGACCACGACGTCCTGCCCAAGGTCGGCAACGACTGGGGCGTGCAGATCGCGGGCTTCCACCCGAAGGACACGTACGAGTTCACGTTCACCAAACCCGGCGTGTACGCGTACTACTGCTCGATCCACGGGGCCAAGGCCGGTTCGACCACCGCTGGAATGATCGGAACGATTACGGTGACCGGCTGATCACACAAATACAGGGATCATTGGGGGGAACGATGAGGATTCTGGCTCGACTTTTCGCGGCCGCGACGCTGACGTTGGTGGCCGTCGGCTGCGGCAGCGACGACACTTCGTCGAAGGCGACGACCACGACGGTGATCGTCCCGCCGAGTGATGAAGAGACATCAGCGGTCTCGGATACGTCCGGCGGATCGGCGGTCACCAACGCGCCGGCCAGTTCAGCTGCGCTGACGTCCGAACCGCCGGCGAGCGCGCAGCCGACCGACCCGTCGTCGCCGTCCACGACGGGCGCGACGATTCATGTCCCGGCCGATGTCGCGACGATCCAGGGTGCCGTCGACAAGGCCAAGCCCGGCGACTTGATCCTGATCTCGCCCGGGACCTACAACGAGGCTGTCAACGTCCAGACCGACAACCTCACGATTCGCGGGCTGGATCGCAACACGACGATCCTCGACGGCACGTTCACGCTCGACAACGGCATCCGAATCGTCGGCGCTGCGGGTGTGACGGTCGAGAACATGACGGCAAAGAACTACACCAAGAACGGGTTCTTCTGGACCGGCTCCACGGGTTACCACGGCTCGTATCTGACGGCGTTCCGCAACGGCGACTACGGCGTCTACGCGTTCCAGTCGTACAAGGGCCAGATCGACAACAGCTACGGCGGCGGCAGCCCCGACGCCGGCTTCTACATCGGCGGCTGCTACCCGTGTGACTCGGCGCTGAACCATGTGACGTCGGAGTACAACGGCCTCGGCTACTCCGGCACGAACAGCGGCGGCAACCTGATCATCGCCAACTCGATCTTCCGCTTCAACCGCGCAGGCGTCGTTCCGAACACGGGCAGCTACGAGCTGTGCTATCCCGAGCGGCGAACGACGATCGTGGGCAACATCGTCTACTCCAACAACCAACCCGACACCCCAGCGATCGATGTCGCATTGCTGGCGATGGGCAACGGCATCCTGAGCGCGGGCGGTGTCGACAACACCATCGAGCGCAACCTCGTCTACGACCACGACAAGACCGGCATCGGCATCGTGCCGTTCCTCGAACAAGACCCCAACGACGCGGAGCCGTCACCCGATACCTGGGACCGGCCGTGCGCCGACACCGTCAACGACCCACCGCCGGATCCCTCGAAGGTGCCCAGTTCCATCCTGTGGGACTCGCACAACAACCGGATCTCGGACAACGTGCTCGAGAACAACCGGATCGCCGACATAGCGGTGGACTCGGCCGGCACGGATCTGTCGACGCTGGGCAACTGCTTCCAGGGCAACACGTTCAAGACATCTGCGCCGTTGGATCTGGAGAAGCTGGCACCGTGTGACGGATCGACGGGCGTCGGCGACTGGACCAAGGGGACGCTGAACGTCGTCGGTTGGTTGGGCGAGACGCATCCGCCATCGCAGGACTACAAGACGTCGTCACCGGAGCCGCCAGCGCAGGACAACATGCCTGACGCCGCGACGGCCCCCGCCCATCCGGCCACGAACATGCCCGAGCCGATCGACGTCGACTCGATCAAGGTGCCGTCCAAGCCCACGTCGTGATTCGTCGCCCGACGTTGTCGCTCGCGCTCGTGGCCGTCATGGCGGCCGCGGGCTGCAGTAGCGCGGGCGCGACGAACGCGCTGACCCACGCTGCTCCGGCCTCGGTGGCGCCGCCGACGACCATGATGGCGTCGATGCCCAGGATGTCTCCCGATGGTGCGATGGGTGCTCCCGATCGACCAGTAGCGGGTCCACAAGGTCGAGTCGCGCAGTTCCTCGTCGAGTGCCCGTTCAGCCATGCGCTCGCCGACGATCCGATCGTGTTCCCCGGCCGGCCCGGCCAGTCGCACATGCACGACTTCTTCGGCAACGCGTCGGCCGATGCCGCATCGACGTACGCCTCATTGCTCGCCGGGCATTCGAATTGTGATCAAGGTCTCGACACAGCGTCGTACTGGGCGCCGGCCATGATCGACGACGGTCGCACCCTGGTGCCGACCAAGAGCGTCGCCTACTACCGTCCCGGCGAGGGCGTCGATCCAACGACCGTTCAGTCGTACCCGTCGGGTCTGAAGATGATCGCCGGCAACGCCGGTGCAGAGGGCCCACAGCCCACGTCCGTGGTGGCGTTCACCTGTGGCGCGGGAATCGCCCGGGATGCAGCCCCGCCGACGTGTCCGGCAGATCGTCCGCTGCGCATGCTCGTGACGTTCCCCGATTGCTGGGATGGTGTGCACACCGACAGCGACGACCACCGTTCGCACATGGCGTACAGCAGCCATGGTTCATGTCCGTCGACTCACCCGGTCGCCGTCCCGCAGTTGCAGTTCTCCGTTGCCTACCCGTTCAGCGGTGACCCGTCCCGATTGTCATTGGCGAGTGGCCCGATCTTCACCGGCCACGCCGACTTCTTCAACGCGTGGAACGAAGCGAAGTTGACCAACGAGATCGACGAATGCATCCACCGCAAGGTCGTGTGCGGAGTGACCAGCGGTCGCAAGTAGCTGGCGCGGCCGAGCCGTCAACCCGGCGCGGCCGAGCCCTCAGCCGGCGCGGCCGAGCAGGGCGAGCAGTCGCTTCTGGTCATCGGCGTCGTCGTGCACGTGGTAGGCGGGGCCGAACGCCCTCGGGCCGCGCATCGTGTCGGCAACGGGCGTCATGATCTCGATCGATCGCTCGACCAGTTCCGGGTCGAGCCGGTCGTTGGCCCCGATCGCCCGCGCCAGGTCCCAGGCGTGGACGATGGTGTCGGTGATGTTGTAGCCGATCATGTCGTCGACGGTCACCTCGCCGCGCCACGTCTTGACGACACGTTCGAGGATGCCCGGCGTCGCCATCGTCGCGATCACCGAGTCGCGGGTCGCTCGCCACGTGGCGGCTGGATCGGCGCCGGCGTGTTGGTCGGGGTCGCGCATCGGATTCATCGGTGATTCTGTCCCGAGCGCGGTCGCCTCGATCGATCGCTCGACGGCGATGACGTGGCCGAGCACGTGCCGGGCGGTCCATCCCTCGCACGGCGACTGCTTGTGCCAATCGCCCGGCGTTGCCGCCGCGACGACGTGATCCATGCCATCGATGGCCTTCAAGAACAGACGCAGGTTCTCGCTCACGACCGGACTGTAGATCGCCTGTGAAGTCCGCACGCGTACTGGCACCGGCGACGCCCTCGTCACTAAGGTGACGTGAAGACACATCAGGGGAGAGAACCGATGAAACTCAAGAAATTTGCAGCCTTTGGGGCTGCTTCGCTCGTACTGATCGCCGCGTGCGGCAGCGACAAGAAGGCAACGACAGCGACGACCACGGCACCCACCACGGCACCCGCCACGGCGGTCGACTGCAAGCCGGTCAAGGCCGGTGTCCTCACCGTCGTCACCAGCCTGCCCGGACCGAACTTCTGGGGCACGACCAAAGCCGAGGTCGACCCAGACTCGATCAAGAGCGGCATCGAGTACGACCTCGCCAACGACATTGCCGCGAAATGTGGATTGAAGATGCAGTTCCGTAACGAAGGCTTCGACGCACTGGTTGCTGGTCAGGTGTCCAAGGACAGCTATGACATCGCCCTGTCGCAGGTGACCATCACCGACGACCGCTCCAAGGTCGTCGACTTCAGCGTTGGCTACTTCAAGAGCGATCAGGGTCTCCTCGTCAAGGCCGGCACGAAGGTCGCGTCGTGGGACGACGTCAAGAAGCTGAAGATCGGCGTGCAGGCGTCGACTACCGCTGAGTACTACCTCACCTCTGGCGAGGTCCCCGGTTGGAAGCTCAGCGACGTCAGCTCGTATCCCGACCTGTCGTCGGCCTACGCCGCGTTGAACGCGGGTCAGATCGACGGCGTTGTCATCGACACGCCGATCAACCTCGGCCAGGCCGGGACCTCGGGCGGCAAGCTGGAGGTCGTCGGTCAGTTCAAGACCGGCGAGGAGTACGGTGCGATTTTCGGGAAGAGCAATGGCAAGAAGGCCATCTTCGATCCGATCCTCCAGGGTTTCATCGACGACGGCACCGTGACGGCGTTGATCGCCAAGTACCTCGGCGGCGACCCGACCAAGGTGCCGTTCATCGACGTCCCGAAATCCTGACTCCAATTCCGTTGAACGAGCCGGGACTGCTGGCTGCCCCATCCGCCCCACGGCGGGTGGGGCGGGTGCTGACCTATCGCAAGGCTGCCATCGCCAGCCTGGTGTTTCCGCCGGCGGGCATTCCGGCGCTCTACCACTCGCTCAAGGCCGGCAAACTCGCCCGTCAAGGAGAGATCGAACCGGCCCGAGAGCAAGGTGGCAAAGCACGCGACTGGGCGTGGATCTCGATCGGCGTCGGACTCACGGTCTACGTGGTCGCCTTCATCGTTTACCTGCTGTTCGCCAACCACGGTGACGTTCGCAAGGTGTTTTTCGGCTGGTCGATTCTCACCGACCAGAAGGCATGGCGGTCATTGCTCAAGGGTTTCTGGATCAATGTCCAGGTCTTCATGATCACCGAAGCGATCGTGCTCGTCTGGGCCCTCGTCGTGGCCGTGGTTCGGCTCCTGCCCGGTCGTGCGTGCCGACCGTTGCGCTTCATCGCGACCGTATACGTCGACGTCTTTCGCGCCTTCCCCGCGATCCTGGTGGTCTACCTCGTGGGGCTGGGTCTGCTCCAGGCCAAGGTGCCGCTCGTCGGTGATCTGTCGCGAATGCAGTACGTGATCCTGGCCCTCGCCCTGACCTACGGCGCGTACGTCTCGGAGGTGTACCGCTCGGGCATCGAATCCGTCCATTGGGGCCAGGTGGCCGCGGCCCGATCGCTCGGACTCTCGTACACGCAGACGTTGCGCCACGTGGTCGTGCCGCAGGCGGTCCGGCGTGTGATTCCGCCGCTGCTGAACGACTTCATCGGCCTGCAGAAGGACACCGCGATCATCAGCGTCATCGGAACGCTCGACGTCGTCAACCGGGCGCGGTTCGTCAACAATGCCAAGGGAACGCTCGCGGCCTACTCGATGGCAGCGCTCCTTTTCCTGGTCGTGACGATCCCGTTCACGCGTTGGCTGGAATGGCTGCAGCGTCGCAGTCAGAGCCGCACGCAGGGTGGGCGCTGACGTGGCATTCCTCGAAGTGCGTGGCGTCCACAAGCGATTCGGCTCGGCGCACATCCTGCGCGGCATCGACCTCGACGTCGAACTACATCAGGTGGTCTGTCTGATCGGCGCGTCGGGCAGCGGGAAGAGCACGCTCCTGCGTTGCATCAACGCGCTCGAAGTGATCGACGACGGTGTGATCCGACTCGATGGCGATCGCTGCAGCGGATCCGGCATCGACGTCGATGCGCTCCGCCAGGACATTGGCATCGTCTTCCAGAGCTTCAACCTGTTCCCGCACATGACCGTGCTCGACAACATCACCTTGGCGCCGCGGAAGGTCCTGGACCTGTCACGAGAAGAGGCAGCCGATCGCGCGATGGCATTGCTGACGCGGATCGGTCTGGCCGCCAAGGCCACCGACTACCCAGACCGACTCTCCGGCGGGCAGCAGCAACGAGTTGCGATCGTGCGCGCCCTGGCCATGCAGCCGAAGCTGATGCTGCTCGACGAGATCACGTCGGCGCTCGATCCCGAACTCGTCGCCGAAGTCCTCAACATCGTGCGCGACCTCGCAGCCGAGGGGATGACGATGATGCTCGCCACGCACGAGATGAACTTCGCCAAGGAGGTCTCCTCGAAGGTGTGCTTCCTCCACGAGGGCCAGATCCTGGAGGAGGGGCCGCCGGAGCAGATCTTCGGCGACCCGACGGAAGAGCGCACCCAAGCCTTCCTCAAACGCATCATCGACGCCGGTCGCCTGTAACGCACGACGCGGCGCGAGACGACAAAATCCGCGCGCGCCATTGACAGTGAGACGGATCCGTCTTATCGTCTCACCCGTGACTGCGGCTGAAACCCGAATCCTCGACGCCACCAAGGTGTGCTGCGAGCGCTGGGGCATCGCCAAGGTCAGCATCGACGACATCGCGGCCGAGGCCGGCGTCTCGCGGGCGACGCTCTACCGGATGTACCCGGGCGGCAAGGACGTGTTGTTCGATGCGTTGCGCGTGCGCGAGCTCGAAGAGTTCTTCGCGCAGCTCAAACTCGGCGTGGTCGGCGCCATCGATCTGGAAGACATCGTCGTCCGCACGGTCGTCGTCGCGACCCGGGAACTGCGGGCCGACGACCACCTGGCGATCATGCTGATGTCCGAACCCGGTGACACGCTCGCCCAGTTGACGGTGCAGGGGTTGCCCCGCATCATCCGGATGGCGTCGTTGTTCCTTGCCCCGATGGTCGACCCCTACCTCGGCCGCGAACAGAGCGCACTGCTGGTCGACATGCTGGCCCGGCTCGTCATCTCCTACTTCCTCGCACCATCGGACCACGTCGACTTCGGCGACATGGATTCCGCCCGTTCCTTCATCACCACCCACATTCTCCCGGCCTTCCAGCCGGCGGCGATCATCACCTCAGGAGTGCCCTCATGACCATTGTTCACAACGACAACCAGACCATCCTCGGCCGGGGCGAGATCGACGACATCGACGCGATCCTGGCGATTCCCACCACCGACCCGAACGAGATCGAGCACGTCGTCGTCAACAACGCCGACTCGATCTTCACGTGGGACTACTCACTCAGCCGGCCGCCGCTGCGCAAGCTGTACGAGAAGGCCAAGGTCGGCCAGTGGAACGCCACCACCGATCTGCCGTGGGACACCGAGGTCGACATCGAGGGCACCATCATCAAGGATCAGGAGATCCTCGGGTCGGGCATCGATCCCAACGCATACGCCGATACGCCGGTCGCCAAGTGGGGCGACAAGGAATGGCTCGAGTTCGGCATCGAGAGCCGCAACTGGAGCCTCAGCCAGTTCCTGCACGGCGAGCAGGGCGCCCTGATCTGCACCGCCAAGATCGTCGAGACCGTGCCGTGGTACGACGCCAAGCTGTACGCGAGCACGCAGGTCGTCGACGAGGCACGGCACGTCGAAGTCTTCGCCCGCTACCTCAACGAGAAGCTCGGCGGCAGCTTTCAGGTCAATGCCCACCTGCGGATGTTGCTCGACGACATCATCAACGACAGCCGGTGGGACATGACCTACCTCGGCATGCAGGTGATGGTCGAAGGTCTCGCACTCGCTGCGTTCGGGTTCCTGCACGCAACCACCACCGAGCCGCTGCTGAAGCAGTTGCTGCGCTACGTCATGAGTGACGAAGCCCGCCACGTGGCGTTCGGCGTCCTCAGCCTCAAAGAGGTGTACGACGGCATGAGCGACACCGAGATGAAGGACCGCCAGGAGTTCGCCTTCGAGGCCGCCGTCCGGATGCGTGATCGCTTCATGTCGCAAGAAGTGTGGGAACGGATGGGCGTCAAGATGCACGACATCATGCCGCTCGTGCTTGCCGACCCGACCCGCGAAGTCTTCCAGACGATGCTGTTCAGCAAGATCGTGCCGAACTGCAAGAAGCTCGGTCTGCTGGACCGCAACGACAAGTGGCTGCGTCGCCGGTTCGAAGAAATGAACGTGATCCAGTTCGAAGATTGGGCAGACACCGGCGAAGAGTACGGCGAGTTCGCTCTCGACTCAGCCGCGATGCCCGTCGCCGGCGAGTAGCGGTCGACCAAATCGACTGACGGTGGGCGCGCCAAACGCGTGAAGACGCGCTCTTCGCGCCCACCTTTTCAAATTGCGCACGGGCGGGCGCGTTGTGCGCGTCCTGACGCGCTGGGCGCGCCCACCTGGTCAGTCGTCGCTCGAGGTCGGATCGTCGGGGACGACGAGCACCGGGATCGGGCCGCGGTGGACCAACTCGTAGCTCGTCGAACCGAGGAGTGCGGCGCGCAGCGGACCACCGCCACCGTGGCCGACCACGATCAGCTCTGCGTCGCGCGCCTCGGCCACTTTGATCAAGCTGTCGACGGGGCGATCTCGGACGAGTTCGATCTCGAACGAGACCTTCGGGTACGCCTCGATGAGGCGCTGCTTGACCTCGTTGGTGACTTCGGCCGCGATCGCTTCGATCTGATCCTCGAGCGGTCCGCCGCGCGGCCCCATGGCCGATGCTTCGTAGCCGAACACCAGCACGACGCCGCGTCCGAGGAGTTCGGCCAGATGAGCGGCGTAGTGGGCGGCGGCCTCGCCGCTGCCCTCCGGTCCGATTCCGACGATGATGTCAGCTGCCATAGCGATTGTCCTTGGTGTAGGTGCCGAGCTGAGCGGCCAGCGTCTGCTCGCTGTTCGGGTCGGGAACCGTGTCGGCGGGATCGTGCCGGAACCGGAAGAAGGTCGGATATTTGACGCTGCACCACAGCATCAGCGGGATGCCGACGACCAACAGGATGGTGCCGATCAACAGCACGGTCCCGATGCCGAACACGGTGCCGTACCCGTATGCGTCATTGCGGGCGTCCCAGATCGTCTTGATGAACACGAAGATCAACATCGCACCACCGATCAGCGGCAAGAACCCGATCAGGAAAGCGTTCTTGAACGACTTGAACAGGTGCCTGCGGAAGTACCAGATGCACGAGAACCCGGACAGGCCGTAGTACACCGAGATCGCCATGCCGACGGCGGCGATCGACGAGCTGTACAGGTCGTGACTCGTGTTGTGGCTGACGACCACCAACAACAGGTACCACACGACCGACCCGATGCCGAACAACCATGTGCTGTAGTCGGGCGTGAGGTGCTTGCGATCGATGCGCGCCAACTTGGCCGGTGCCGCGCCGTGGGCACCCATCGACAGCATCGTCCGTGTCGCCGGAAGGATCGTCGTCTGACACGACGCTGCGGCCGATGTGAGGACTGCGATCAGCAGGAGCTTCACCAAGACGGTGGGCAGGGCGATCTTGCCCAGCTCGTACAGTGCGTCGCTGCTGCTGTTGGCGACGAAGTCGGGCCCCAGCAACGACACGGCGCCGTACGACGTGACGAGGTAGATCGCCAGCAGGATGAACGTCGACAGCACCGCGGCCCGGCCCGGTGTGCGGCTGGAGTCCTCGGCTTCCTCGTTCACGGACACGCATGTGTCCCATCCCCAGTAGATGAACACGGCGAGCACCAGGCCCTGGATGATGTCGTGGGTGTTGACACCCGACGGCGACATCCACGACAGCTGCGGCTTGAGGGAGTGATACGTGGTCGCGACACCGTCGACCGTTTGCGTGCGGGTGACACCGTTGAAGGCCTTGTAGATCGAGACCGCTGCGAAAACCGTCAATACCGCGAGCTCGGTGCCGAGCAACAAGACCTGGGATCGTGCCGACAGCTCGATGCCCTTCCAACAGATCCAGCACATCGCGGCGATGAAGAGCATGCCGATGGTGGTGGTGAGATAGATGTTGGTGGCGGCCTTCTCGCTGAACAGCAAGACGAGGTACTGACCGGAGATGCCGGCCAGGTTGGGCATGATCACCAGGTCGGCGATGATGCAGCCCCATGCACTGATCCAGCCGGTTCGCGGCCCGAAGGCACGGACACCCCATGTGAAGTTGGTGCCGCAGTCGGGGTCGGCTTTGTTGAGGTAGTAGAAGGCAGCGGCAATGCATGCCATCGGCACGAACGCGAACAGCATGATGAACGGGGCCTTCTTGCCCACGGCGTCGGAGATGCCCCCGATGCCGGCCGCCAGGCTGTAGCCGGGCGCCGTCGAGGCGACACCGATCACGATCACTGCGACGATGCCGAGCGAGCCGCCCTTCAGGCCCTTGTCCGCCATCGAGGATTCCTGTACCGCCGTACTCATGGTCCCCCGTTCGTGCCTGCGAGGCAGCTGTTTCGACGGAAACGTAGCAGAGTCTCGGACGCCGTGGCGCCGACCTTGACCAGCGACTAAAAAGACAAGTACAATACAAGTTGTGAGCGACGCTTGGAGCCCTGAGAAATACCGCGAGTTCGCCGCCGAGCGACGCCAGCCGTTCGATGATCTGCTGGCCTTGATCAGCCAACCGGTGATCGATGCGGTGGATCTCGGATGTGGCCCGGGCGAGTTGACTGCGGCCGCTGCGGTCCGGCTGGGGACGAGGTCGATGGTCGGCATCGACAACTCCGTCGCGATGCTCGCCAAGACCGCCGATCATCGACGTGACGGAGTGTCGTTCGAGTCCGGCGACATCGGCGCATGGTCGAGCGTCGATGGCGTCGATCTCGTCCTCGCCAGCGCCTCATTGCAATGGGTGCCGGACCATGCCGCGGTGCTTCGTCGTTGGACGGCTGGACTCAAGCCGGGTGGCCAGCTGGCGGTACAGGTTCCCGCCAATGCCTACATGCCATCGCACACCGTCGCCGACGCGGTTGCACACACCGAGCCGTTCCTCACCGCGTTCGGCGAGCAAGGACCACCCACCGATCCGGTGGCCGACAACGTGCTCGAACCCGAGCAGTACGCGTCGCTGCTGTACGAGCTGGGCTTCGTCGAACAGCACGTCCGCCTGCAGGTCTATCCGCACGTCCTGCCGAGCAGCCGCAGCGTCGTCGATTGGGTGCGCGGTACGACGTTGACACGATTCCAACGGCGTCTCGACGCGGCGACGTTCGCGTCGTTCATCACCGCCTACGAACTCCGGCTGATCGAGACGATCGGGGAACACGCGCCGTGCTTCTTCCCGTTCCGTCGGATCCTGATGTGGGGACGCCTGCCGTCGAACTGAGTCGTCGGGTGGCCCGACGAGCGGGGCGCTGACGAGGGCACGATTCAGTAGGATGAAGGACCATGCGGACCGCACCCGACCCGGCAGAAACGTGCCGAAACGGTGCCAGCGTTGAAACGAAAATGCGCAGCAGTTCAGGCCGCGCCGACGACCACGATGTGCCGATGCAATTGCACGAAGATCTGATCCTCACCCAGAGGATCGATCGTGCCAAGGAAGGATCGTTCTGATGCCCCGCTTCGGTCGAGTACTCACCGCGATGGTCACGCCGTTCAACGACGACGGCTCGCTCAACCTCGACGTCGCCCAGCAGTTGGCGCGGTACCTCCAGGATCACGGCAACGACGGCCTGGTGATCGCCGGCACGACGGGGGAGTCGTCGGTGCTGACCGACGACGAGCGGCTGTCGCTGTTCGCGGCGGTCATCGAAGCCGTCACCATCCCGGTGATCGCCGGCAGCGGCACGAACGACACCGCCCACTCGGTGCACCTGACGAAGGAAGCAGCTGCGCTTGGCGCAGCCGGCGTGCTGGGCCTGTGCCCGTACTACAACCGTCCGTCGCAAGCCGGCATCGAGGCTCACCTGCGGACCATGGCCGCGGCCAGCGACCTGCCGATGATGGTTTATGACATCCCGATTCGCACCGGACGCAAGATCCTGACCTCCACGTTGCTGCGGATGTTCCGCGAAGTGCCGAACATCGTCGCGCTCAAGGACGCTGCGGCCAATCCGGGAGAAACCGCTGCGCTGATCAGCAGCGCGCCCGACGGTGTCGAGGTCTACAGCGGCGACGACGCACTGACACTGCCGCTGCTGGCCAGTGGCGCGGTTGGCTGCGTCGGTGTCGCCACCCACTGGACCGGCGACGATCACCAGCAGATGTTCGACCTGTGGGACAAGGGCGACACGATCGGCGCCCGCATCGTCAACAGCCGAATGCTGGAGAGCTTCGCGTTCGAGACCGGCGACGATGCCCCGAATCCGTTGCCGTCGAAGGCGATGATGCGCCATCTCGGCATTCCGGTGGGTCAGGCGCGGCTGCCGATGGGCGACGCTCCGGCATTTGTCGAGGAGCGAGCACCTCAGGTCTGGGCCAACCTGCAACGATGGAGGAATGAGTTCCCCCTTCGCCCCGATCGCTGAATCGTGACCGCCCCCGTCAAAATCGTCTTCCTCGGCGGGCTGGGTGAGATCGGCCGCAACTGCATGGGCATCGAACAGGACGGCAAGGTCCTGCTGATCGATTGCGGATTGATGTTCCCTGATGCCGACATGCACGGCATCGACCTCGTCCTCCCCGATTTCACCTGGCTGCGCGAGAACAAGGATCGCGTTGTCGGCTGTGTCGCGACCCACGGTCACGAAGATCACGTCGGTGCGCTGCAGTACCTGCTGCGTGAGCTGAGCTTCCCGATCTTCGGCTCGGCGGTGACGCTCGGCCTGGCCCGCAACCGGATCGAGGAAGCGGGTCTGCTCGGCCGCACGGAGTTGGTCGTCGTCAAGGACGGCGAGCGACGGATGATCGGTCCGTTCGATGTCGAGTTCATCCCCGTCACCCACAGCGTGCCTCACGCTCACGCCGTGATCGTGCACACACCACAAGGCGTCATCATCCATTCGGGCGACTTCAAGCTCGATCTCACGCCGGTCGACGGGCGACGCACCGACCTCGCTCGTCTCGGCGCGATTGCATCCACCGAAGGCGTGCGGCTGCTGCTGGCCGACAGCACGAACTCCGAAGAAGCCGGACATGCGCCCAGTGAGAAGGCCGTCGGCGCCGTGTTGCGGGCGATCTTCGCCGAGCAGACCGGACGGCGGATCATCACGGCCAGCTTCGCCAGCCACCTCCACCGCATCCAGCAGATCGCAGACGCGGCGATCGCCAACGGACGCATCGTCGCCACGCTGGGGTTGAGCATCAAGAAGAACGTTCGTCTCGGCCGTGACCTCGGCATCCTCAACATCCCCGATGCGTCGCTGATCGACATCGACGAGGCCGACAAGTACCCACCGGAGAAGCTCTGCATCGTGTCCACCGGATCACAGGGCGAGCCGATGTCTGCGCTCGGTCTGCTGGCTCGCGGCGAGAACCGGTGGGTCAAGGTCGGCGACAACGACACCGTCATCCTGTCCAGCCATGCGATCCCCGGCAACGAGAGCAACGTCAACCGAGTGATCGACGGACTGCTCCGCGCCGGCGTCGAGGTGATCCACAGCGGCATCGCCGACGTGCACGCGACGGGACACGCTCAGGCCGACGAGTTGAAGACCTACCTGTCGATCGTCAAACCCGAGTACTACGTGCCGATCCATGGCGAGTACCGCCACCTCGTGGCCAACTCCAAGCTCGGTGTCACGATGGGTGTCAAGCCGCAGAACGTGCTGCTGTGCGAGGACGGCGACGTGCTGCAACTCGACGACGACGGCATCGCGTTGTCCGGCCGCGTGCCGGCCGGTTATCTCTATGTCGACGGCATCGTCGGCGACGTCGGTCAGGGCGTGCTGCGCGACCGCAAGGTGCTGGCGGAGGAAGGCGTCGTCGTTGTGGTCGTCACCGTCGACATCGAATCCGGCAAGGTCCTCACCGGACCCGAGATCATCACCCGCGGCTGGGTCTATGCCCCCGAAGCCGAGGACCTGCTCGACGAAGCGTGTGATCGCGTCGCCGATGCGGTCGAAGCGGCCCTGGCCAAGGGAGAGCGCAACGTCGACGCGCTCGAACGCGATGTCCGCAAGGCCGCGGGCAAGTTCGTCAGCGAGAGGACCAAGCGCCGGCCGATGATCGTGCCGGTGGTGATGGAGGCGTAGCCCATGGGTGTCACCTTCCGCCGCGCGGCAGCGGTGATCGTCATGATCTCCGCGCTCATCGGTACGACAGCATGTTCGAGTTCGTCGTCGAAGAAGTCAGCGATCTCGCCGCTGCGCGTGGAGATGATTCCCGCCGCCATCGCCGCGCTGGAGAAGCAGCTCGGCGGACCGCAGCAGTACTTCGAGATCAATGCGACACCGACGCTCGTGAACCTGTTCGTCGCCACCGACAATGCCACCAAAGCGGTTGCCTACGTCTATGCCGGAGCGCTGCAACCACCAGCAGCACCGACGACCGCGAGTGGCAACACGTTCGCCGCCGCTGCGATCTCGTTCGACAAGAAAACCGTGCTCGCCAAGGTTGTCAAACAGCTGCCGACATCGCAGTTCGAGACGTTCGCGATCACCGGTGCGCCGACCGGCCCGCCTCGCTATCTGGTCACCGTGCGGTCTGCCCAGGGGGGCGAACTCGACATCTCGGTGCTCGGCAATGGTGACATCGTCGCGGCCGAGGACCCCTGAGCATGGCGTGAGCATCGCGCGCCGTCTTGGTACGTTGAACATCTATGGCAACGTGGGGTGACAAACCTCGAAAGGGCTCACCGGCCCGTTCGTCGAGCAAATCGGGCTCGTCCGCGTCCCTGAAAGCCCTGCCACGGTCGACAGCTGGTCGCTCGACTCCTCCCAAGACCACTGCGTCGAAGGCCGCTGCGGTGCGCGATGACGACACTGCCCCGCAGCGTCGCGGCGGCCAGACCAGAATCGATCTGCGCACCGCGGTCGATGGTCGGGAACACGAGTTCATCGGCATCGCATTCATCGCCGGCGGCGTCTTGGTCGGGCTGGCGATCTACCTCAAGCTGGCCGGCATCCTCGGCCGCTTCGTCGACAGTCTGCTCGGTTGGTTCGCCGGTCTCGGTCGTTTCGGCGTCCCCGTGGCGTTGATCGCCGTCGGGCTCGCGCTCGTCCGCAAGGGTCGCAGCGAACATCGGGTTCGCCTCATGTTCGGATGGGGAGCACTCGGCTTCGCAACACTCGGGTTGCTGGATCTGATCCGTTCGCCGCACATCGGCATCACGGTGCATACTGCGTTGCTGAAACGCTCGGGTGGCTGGTTGGGTGCGATCATCGGGGTGCCGTTGCGGTCACTCATCGGTGCGATCGGTGCCACCGTGTTGCTGGTCGCGATCGGTCTGGCGGGCGTCTTGCTCATCAGCAATCAGAGCGTGCGCCTGTTGTACGAACGAGCCCGCGATTCCGTGGGTGCGGCAGCCCGTCCGGTCGGCCGCTACGCTCGCCGCGCCGTTGACGACATGTCGACACTGTCCAGCGAACGCGATCCAGGCCTGATGGCGGGCCCCGCCCCTCAGATCTACGACGCCGATGCCGAAGAGGTGGAACCGTCTGCGCCGAAACCGCGTGCGCGCAAGACCCCGGCGCTCACCCCCGGGCTCGATCCACTGCTCGCCGTGGGCGGAGAACAGGGCGAGCTCGAACTCGGACCAGGCGCGCAGAAGGGGCAGTGGATGCTGCCACCGCCGACGTTCCTGGTGCGGTCGGGGGTCCAGACCATCAACAAGGCCGAGGTCGAGGCGCGGGGCAAGACGCTGGTCGATTCGCTCAACTCCCACGGCGTCGAAGTCAAACTGGTCGGGATGACGGTGGGCCCGACCGTCACCCGCTACGAACTCGAACTCGGCAGCGGCGTCAAGGTCGCTCGCGTCACCAGCCTCAACCGCGACATCGCGTACGCGATGGCCGCGATCGACGTCCGCATCCTGGCCCCGATTCCCGGTCGCTCGGCGATCGGTGTCGAGGTACCGAACCACACCCGCCAGCTCGTCTCGCTCGGTGACATCATGGGCTCCACCGAAGCAAAGGCAGCGACGCATCCTCTCGATGTCGCCGTCGGCAAGGACATCGCCGGCCGCTCGGTGTTCCTCAACCTGGCGACCACGCCGCACCTGCTGATCGCCGGCGCCACTGGCGCAGGTAAGTCGAGCGGCATCAACTGCATCATCACCTCGCTCCTCATGCGCAGCACGCCTGATCAGGTTCGGCTGATCCTGATCGACCCGAAGCAGGTCGAGATGGGTCAGTACAACCGGCTGCCGCATCTGCTCACCCAGCCGGTCACCAACCCCAAGAAGGCTGCGAACGCGCTGGCATGGGCGTGCAAGGAGATGGACCGTCGCTACGACATCCTGTCCGAGGTCGGCTTCCGCGACATCGGTGGATACAACGCCGCGTACGACCGCGGCGAGTTGCAACCCGAGCCTGGTGCAGAAGCGACGACCATCCTCGAACGGCTGCCCTACATCGTCGTCGTCGTCGACGAGTTGAACGACCTGATGATGGTCGCGGCTCGCGACGTCGAAGAGAGCATCACTCGCATCGCGCAGAAGGCGCGAGCCATCGGCATCCACCTCATCGTCGCCACCCAGCGCCCCAGCGTCAACGTGATCACCGGCGTGATCAAGGCCAACGTGCCGGCGCGCATGGCCTACGCCGTGAGCAGCCTCACCGACAGCCGCGTCATCCTCGACCAACCGGGCGCAGAGAAGTTGGTCGGCAAGGGCGACATGCTGCTGCTGCCGGGTAACTCGAACGTCGCCCAACGTATCCAGGGTTCGTTCGTCAGCGAAGAGGAAGTGCGCAAGGTCGTCGGCCACTGGCGACGTCAGGCCCCGGAAGTGACGTACGTGTCTGGGGTCGAGGGCGACGACAACGACGGCGGCAGTGGAGGTCTGTTCGGCGGTGGCAGCTCGAGCAGTAACGGCTCCAGCTCGTCCGGTGACGATGACGACGACGCGTTGGTGCGTCAGGCGATGGAACTCGTGGTGCGCAGCCAGCTGGGTTCGACCTCGATGTTGCAGCGCAAGTTGAAGATCGGTTTCGCTCGCGCTGGCCGCATCATGGATCTGCTCGAAGAGGGCGGTGTTGTCGGACCCAGCGAGGGATCGAAGGCCCGCTCCGTGCTGATGACCGTCGAAGAATTCGAACTTCGACAAGAGGGCGGAAACCAGGGCGTCTGACCGGGTCGCTGCAGGCGCGGCGACTGCCCGGCTCCTGTGCCCTCGTCGCAGCGGGCTACGTTTCCATGACCGACGAGTGCAGGGGGTCTGCGATGTCAGAGTTGGAATTCGAAGTGGTGACCTCGGGTCTCCGGTTCCCGGAAGGCCCGATCGCGATGCCTGATGGCTCGGTGATCCTGGTCGAGATGTTCGGTCCACGCATCACCCGCGTCCATCCCGATGGCAGCAAGGAGACGATCGCCGAGATCGAGGGTGGGCCGAATGGGCTGGCTGTCGGTCCTGACGGTGCGCTGTACCTCTGCAACAACGGCGGTTGCTTCACGCCGGTCGAGATCGGCGACTTCATGTTTCCGGGCGGGTTCGACCCGGCGCGATACATCGGTGGCCGGATCCAGCGGGTCGACATCGCGAGTGGCACGGTCACCGACCTCTACACGGAATGCAACGGACGTCCGTTACGTGCACCCAACGACATCGTGTTCGACGCTGAGGGCGGGATGTGGATCACCGACCACGGCATTCGCGACGGTGAGGCCCGCACCAGCGACCTGACCAGCATCTACTACGCCAAGGCGGACGGATCGTCGATCATCGAGGTCGTCCATCCGGTGGAAGGTCCGAACGGAATTGGTCTGTCGCCCGATGGCACGCACGTGTACTGGGCTGAGACTCACAACGGACGAGTGATGCAGCGCGTGGTCACCGGGCCGGGTGCGGTCGAAGCGGCAGCTCCGCTCGACACGTCGATCTGCCTCGCTGGTCTGCCGGGCTATCAACTGCTCGATTCGCTCGCTGTCGACGGCGAGGGAAACGTGTGCGTTGCCACGCTCGTCAACGGTGGCATCACCGTGATCTCGCCTGACGGTTCGAAGGTCGAGCACTTCGCGACCGGCGACCCGATGACCACCAACATCTGCTTCGGTGACGGCGATGGCAGCGGCGAATACCGCACGGCATTCGTGACGCTGTCGGCGTCGGGCAAGCTGGCCAAGGGCAGGTGGCCCTATCGCGGCTTGCGCCTCAACTTCCTGTAGACCGCGGCACGCGGAAACGGCTCGGTAGGCTCGGTGGCCGTGGCAAAACGGTTCTACATCGAAACGCTTGGCTGTCCCAAGAACCAGGTCGATTCCGACAAGTTGGTGGGCACCCTCGTGGCTGATGGGATGGTTGCCACCGACGACGCGTCGCTGGCCGATCTCGTCGTCGTCAACACGTGCGCGTTCATCGGCGAGGCCCGCCAGGAATCGATCGACACCATCTTGTCGCTCGAGGACCAACGGCGCGCCGGTTCACGTCTCGTCGTCACCGGCTGCATGGCCGAGCGCTACGGCGACGAGCTCGCCGCAGCGCTGCCCGAAGTCGATCAGGTCGCCGGCTTCGGTGTGTCCGTCAACGTCCTCGCCAACCCGAAGCGCAAGCTGATCCCCGTGGGTTCCGCGCCCGTCCCGACGCTCGATCTGCTCAACCTGCCCCGCCCGAAATCGACGTCGCCGTGGGCGTACGTCAAGATCGCCGAAGGGTGCGATCGGTCGTGTGGCTTCTGCGCGATCCCGTCGTTCCGTGGCCCCCAGCGCAGCCGTGACGTCAGCTCGATCCTGAACGAGGTCGAACAGCTCGAGGTGCGCGAGATCGTCTTGATCGCGCAGGACCTCGCCAGCTACGGCAAGGACCGGCCCGACGAACTCGGCGCCGGTTCCATCGTGCCGTTGGTCAAGGCTGTCACGGCTGTCACCGATTGGGTGCGACTGCTCTATCTCTATCCGAGCGATCTCAGCGACGACCTGATCGATGCGATCTGCGCGACCGGGGTGCCGTACTTCGACCTCTCGCTGCAGCACGTCAGCAAGCCGCTGCTGCGTCGGATGCGGCGGTGGGGTGACGGTGGTCGTTTCTTGCGCCGTATCAACGACATCCGCGAGCGCGAGCCCATGGCAGCGTTCCGCAGCAACTTCATCGTCGGCTATCCAGGCGAGACCGAGGACGATCACGATCAGTTGCTCGACTTCGTCGAGTCGGCCCAACTCGACTGGTGCGGCTTCTTCGCGTACAGCCCCGAAGAAGGCACCTACGCAGTGGGACTCGATGGTGTGGTCGAGGAGGGTCTGATGCACGAGCGACTCGCCGAGTTGCGCGAGCTGCAGGACTCGATCACCGCCAACCGACGCGATTCGCTGATCGGTGAAACCCTGCGTGTCCTGGTCGACGAGCGTGGTGTCGCTCGCAGTCACCACGAGGCGCCGGAGATCGACGGCGTCATCCACGTGGCCGACGATCTCGATGTCGGCCAGTTCCACGATGTCGAGATCACCAACGCACTCGGACCGGATTTGGTCGCCGCCGGCGCAGCCGAGGTGCAGTAGTGCCCGTCGATCCGACCAAGATCGCGACGTGGGCCAACCTCGTCACGGTGGCGCGGATGTTCATCTCGCCGGTGATGTTCATCGTCATCCCCGAGAACAAGGCCGGCAGTTGGATCGCTCTCGGCGCATGGTTCCTGCTCTGCGTCAGCGACGGCATCGACGGATACCTCGCCCGTCGTCATGGCAGCACGAACTTCGGCACGTTCGTCGACCCCCTGGCCGACAAGTTCCTCGTCCTCCTCGCGATGATCACGCTGATCGATCGCAACGTGTTCTGGTGGCTCCCGGTCGCGATCATCTTCACCCGTGAACTGACGATGAGTCTCTATCGCGTCTTCTGGGGCAGCAAGGGCGTCAACATCCCGGCCAGCAAGACAGCCAAGATCAAGACGACCACGCAGCAGTTCGCGGTCGCGTTCGCGATCGCGCCATTGACCGCGCTCGACGCGACGTGGATCTGGAAGGGTCTGCTCTGGGTCTCGGTCGTGCTCACCGTGTACAGCTTCGGGCAGTACATGTGGAAGGCCCATCAACACAATCAGACGGAGCGGTTGACCCATGCGAGTTGACGTCGTCGCCGTCGGAACCGAACTGTTGCTGGGCCAGATCATCGACACCAACTCATCATGGATCGGCGAGCAACTCGCGGCGCACGGCTTCGATTCGCTGCTGCAGGTCAAGGTCGGCGACAACATGGCTCGGGTCGAAGCAGCGTTCCGCCGGGCGGTCACCGATGCTGATGCGGTCATCGTCTGTGGTGGTCTCGGGCCGACCCACGACGATCTCACCCGCGACGCCATCGCTGCTGTGATGGGTGTCGAGCTGGAGATGCACGACGACATCGCCGACCGCATCCGCCAGATGTTCGCCGCGCGCAACCGCTACATGGCCGACAACAACCTGCGCCAGGCAATGGTGCCCCACGGAGCGACCGTCATCGAGCAGACGCGCGGTACGGCGCCCGGTTTGATCTGCCCGGTCGTCATCGACGGCGTCACCAAGGTGCTGTACGCGGTACCCGGGGTGCCGCACGAGATGAAGGAGATGCTGGAGCGGGCGATCCTGCCCGACCTTCACGCCCGCAGCGGTGAGGTGGCGGTCATCGCGAGCCGCACGTTGCGCACGTGGGGCGACAGCGAGAGCGGGCTGAACGAGAAGCTCGATCCGATCATCGCCGAACTCGACTCGCTGGGGAACCCGACGCTCGCGTTCCTGGCCAGCGGTTGGGAAGGCCTGAAGGTTCGGCTCACCGCCAAGGCCGAGACACTGCAGGCGGCGACCGTGTTGCTCGATCAGTGGTCGGCTCGGGTCCAAGCCGTTGTCGGCGAGCACGTGTTCGGGTTCGACGACGACACGATGGAGTCCGTCGTCCTCCAGCTGATGCGCGAGCGCGGCCTGACGTTGGCGCTCGCCGAGTCGGTCACCGGCGGGCTGGTGTCCGGACGCCTCACCGGTATCGCCGGTGCCAGCGACGTGCTGCGCGGCAGCATCGTGTCGTACGCCAGCGAGGTCAAGTTCGATCTGCTCGATGTCAGCCGCGGACCCGTGGTCAGCGAATCTGCAGCAGGCGAGATGGCGTTGGGTGCTCGCCGTGTTCTGGGAGGCATCGTGGGCCTGGCGCTCACCGGTGTCGCCGGCCCGACCGAGCAGGATGGCATGCCGGTTGGCACGCTGTGCATCGGGGTCGCGATCGGCGGAGAGCTGCACACGACGACAACCCGTCTGCCGGGTCAGCGCGAGCAGATGCGGCAGATGAGCGTGATCACCGCGCTCGATTTCCTGCGCCGGATCCTGCTCAAGCAGACGCCCGCCGCGCCGCTCGAATAGAGCGACCGTTTCGGTCGGCGGAACTGCCAGACTTGGAGCCGCATACGCCTCTGTAGCTCAGCTGGATAGAGCATCGGACTTCTAATCCGACGGTCGCAGGTTCGAATCCTGCCGGGGGCGCGTTTTGTCTGGATGTCACGATGGACTTCTCAGCCAACTGTCGCAGGTTCGAATCCTGCCGGGGGCGCGTTTTGTCTGGACGTCACCACGGCGCTGTCAGCAATTGCTGCCGCCCATGCAGCAAACGCTGACAGCGTGTCGGGAGCGAAGGTCAGTACGTGCCCTTGATCACGAAGTAGGAACCCCGGATCGTGCCGGCCAACTTCGACTTCTGGCGGGCGAACTTGAATCGCTCGGCGAGTTCCTCGGGAACCTCCATCCCGTCGGACAGCTTGAATCCGACGGCCCGCTTGCCGCCGTCGGCGATGCCGTACATGACGTTGATCGAGAGGCCGCTCTCGTAGAACACGTATGCCATCCGGATGCCTTCGACCTCGAACATCGTCGCCTCGAGTGGCCGCGATGCGATGACGAGGTCGCGTCCTCCTTGAGAATTCGGTGCACCCAGTCGACAGCCTTCTTGGCCTTGCTCGCCGGTTCCACCGTGAAGGTGTGGTCGTACTTGTTCTTGAAGTAGCGGGCCTCGTTGGCCCTCAGGCCGGCGAGCGCAGGCGCGACCGGCGACGATTCGAGACCGACCGTCGAGACCTCCTGAAAGTCCACCACATACGACATGACCCACTCCTCATCACCGTCAAAGACACCTGCGAACGAGATCTCACGCTAGCCGCGACGCCCGCCGCGCCCGTCAGATGCGGCTCGAACTACGCTGCGATCGACACTCGAGCGAGATGTCGGCAGTGGGGGAGATGACGATGAGCGAGCACAGCTTTCCGCGCGACGAGGTCGAGGCGGCGTACCGCGCATTCGTGGCAGCAGGCGATGCAGGTGATTGGGATCATTGGGCCGATCTCCACACTGTCGATTGTGAGTGGCACGAATGCAACTACGGGGTCATCGTCGGCCGCGACGCGATCAAGGCCAAGATCAACGAGTTGATGGCCCCGGTGTCGATGATGCAGTTCCCGGTCGAGTGGGTGATCATCGACGGCGATCGCGTGGCGTACTACCCGTGGCAGGTCATGCCTGACCCGGCGGGCGGCGACGCTGTCTTCCGTTTCGGCTGCGTCACCGTGCTGGAGTACGCAGGCAACGGCGAGTTCTCTCGGCAGGACGACATGTACAACCCGGCCGAAGGCGAGCGCGTGATCAGGGCATGGATGCAGGCCGGTGGACGGTTTGCCGCGATCCCCGACGCGCTCGGTCTCAGCGAACCGGCTTGAGCCCCGAGCGAACCATCACCCGGAGCGAACCATCACCCGGCTGCGCGGGTCAGATTCGTGCCGCTGCGCTTGGCGTCCTGCACGGCGAGGTCGGCGTGCATGTAGCCCTCGACGGGGCCGGTGGGCCCCACGACAGCCAGGCCCGCGGCGAAGGTGACGTCGTGCGGACGGTCTGCCTCCCACACGCTGCGGAGACGATTGAGCGCTGATTCCACACCTGCCGGCGACGAGTTGCGGAACAGCCACACGAACTCGGTGCCACCGACGCGGCCGACCGTGTCGGCCGCACGCGAAACCCGCCGCAGCGTTCGAGCGAAGCTGAGGATGACCTGATCGCCGGTCGCCGTGCCGAAGTACGAGTTGATGTGCTTGAGGTTCTCGATCTCCATGATCGCGATCGCATCGCCCGACATCATCCGGTCGAGGACGCGCATCGTGAAGCTCCAGTTACCGAGCCCCGTCATCGGGTCGGTGGCATCACTCGGCATCACGGCCGGGTCGCGTTGAATGCGTTCGACGGACAGGGTCGCATCGGCAAGCAGCGGCGGGAGGACAGCTCGCAACAGCGACAACACGGCGGGCTCGTCGGCATCGGCGAAGAGCGGCTCACCCGTGCCGAACGAGATGTCGAAGTCCAACGCGTTCATGCTGCGGTGGTTGGCCGTTGCGACGGAACCGCCAAGATCTCGAACGGCGTCCATCAGCAGGCCGACGACCTCTTCGGTGCTCCCGACGCGTATCAGCCGTCGCACGGTCGCCAACAACAGCGACGACGACGAACCCTCTGACCGGGTCGCTGTCGTGCTTGACATCATCGGCATCAGGGCGACCAACCCTGACTGCGCTCGTTCCCCGCCGGCGAATTCGCTCACACCACTACATCGTCTGAATCATCGATGGCTGAAGGTCCGCCGCAGAGTCTTTGCAACTTGTTGACACAACGGTTGCACGCGATCGTGCCGAGTCCGCCGACACGTCGGTTGTCCGAGGGCTGACTCGAGCACCTCGTTCGCGTCGATACGATCGCGCGCGTGGATGTGAACGCTCAGCCGGTGCGAGTAGCGGTCGAGCAACACTGCGCGTTGTGGAACGCCCGCAGGCAGAGCGAGTGGGAGGGATTGTTCGCTGCAGATGTCACGTTCGATGACCCGGTCGGCGCCCCGACCAAGCACGGGCGCGATGCCGTTCGTGCGTCGTGGGAACGGTCGCTGACCCCGGGTCGTGAGTGGCGCTTGGTTCCGACGCGCATTGTCGTCTGCGGCGAGGAGGCCGCAGTCGTGATGCGCAACGAAGGCACCTTGCACGGCCGTCGGGTCGATGTCGAGAGTGTCGAGATCTGGAAGGTCGACGCGGCCGGGTTGGTCACCGCGGTGCGGGCGTACTTCGAGCCCGATCCCGAGGTGCAGAGCGACTACTTCATCAGTTGAACCGCGCGCTAGCGGGGTAGCTCGCGGAACGGGATGTCCTTGTCGGCGCGGACGTCGCCGGGCAGCCCGAGAACGCGCTCGGCAACGATGTTGCGTTGCACCTCGTCGGTGCCGCCGCCGATGCGGCTGGCGAACTGACTGAGGAAGCTGAGCGACCAACCGCGTACCTCGGGATCATCGTCGGGGATCAGCATTCCGGACGGTCCTTCCAACGCGAGCGCGAGGTCCATCGTGCGCGCCAGCGCAGCCGTGTGGGCGAGCTTGAGAACCGACACCTCCGGTCCTGGAGCTTGGCCGCGGCTGATCGCGCTCTGCACCCTCCATCCGAGGAATCGGATCAGTTGGTGCCGCATGTGGACGTCGACGAGTCGCTCGCGCACGATCGGGTCACCGATGACGCCGAAGCGAGTGGCGAGGCGAGTGAGCCCGGGCATCGGGTCGGCCGCGCCCCCACCGATCAGACCGCGCTCGCTGGTGAGCGTCGTCATCGTGACGCCCCAGCCGCGGTTGACCTCGCCGACGACCTGGTCGGCGGGGATACGGACGTCGGTGAGGAAGACCTCGTTGAAGTGCGCTGTACCGGTGATCTGACGTAGCGGCCGGCATTCGATGCCGGGCGTGCGCATGTCGACCAGGAAGTAGGTGATGCCGGAGTGCTTGGGAACGTCGGGATCGGTACGAGCGAGGAGGATGCCCCAGTCGCTGTAGTGAGCGCTGGAGGTCCACACCTTCTGGCCGTTGACGACGTATTCCTCGCCGTCGCGGACGGCTCTGGTCGCGAGGGCGGCAAGGTCGGATCCGGCGCCCGGCTCGGAGAACAGCTGGCACCACAGTTCGTCGCCGCGCAGCATCGGTCCGAGGAAGCGCTGCTTCTGCTCCGTCGAGCCGTGGCGGATCAGGGTGGGGCCGGCCATGCCGATGCCCTGTGCGAACACGCCGCCGGGTGTGTCGAAATGGGCGAGCTCCTGATTGAAGATCATCTGCTCGACGACGGTCTGGCCACGGCCGCCGTATTCGGCCGGCCACGTGATGCCCGCCCACCCGTTGTCGAAGAGCGTGGCCTGCCACTCCTGTGAGCGCTTCACATGAAGTTTCTCGGCTTCGGAGTGAGCATCGTGGGCCATGCCGTTCGATGCCGGGCGCGTGGTCGCGGGCTGAGCGTGTGCGGCAAGGAACGCACGGACCTCGGCCCGGAACGCTGCTTGTGAGGGGGTGTCGTCGAAGTCCACGCTGTCATGCTCCTGGATGTGTCGGGCTGAAGCAAACTGGCATGCGTTCGGGCCCGGTGATGAAGTTCGACGCGCGCCACGGCAGCGGCTCGTCGTCGGCCATTCGAAGGTCGGGAAGGCGGCGCAGCAGTTCGGTGAACATCACCTTCAGTTCCAGCCGCGCCAGAGAAGCGCCGAGGCAGAAGTGAGGTCCGAACCCGAACGCGAGGTGTGTGTTGTGGTCACGGCGCACGTCGAGCCGATCTGGATCGGCGAAGACCGCAGGGTCACGATTGGCCGCAGGGTAGACGAGTATGACCTGGTCTTCCTCGCGCAGCTGTTGACCGCCGAACTCCATGTCGCGCACCACCGTCCTCGACATGTTCTTGATCGGCGTGACCCAGCGCAGCAGCTCCTCGACGCCACCGAGCATCGCGTCCGGTTCGGTGCGGAGGATGTGCGCCTGCTCCGGATGGTCCATCAAGGCCAGCATTCCGCACGTGATCACGTGCCGCGTCGTCTCATCGCCGCCGATCAGGATCAACAGCGTCTCCTGCACGATCGATTCGTCGTCGAGCCGGCTTCCATCGACGTCACCGTGGATGAGTGTGGTGATCAGGTCGTCGGTCGGGTTCGCGCGGCGGTCGGCAATCACGCTCAGCTGGTACTCGCGGAACGCGATGCCGGCGTTCATGGCAGCCATCTGCACCTCCAGCGTCGGCGTGCCGGTGGTGCCGCGGATCAGGTCGTCGGACCACCGCAGCAGATCGTCGTACGACGATGGCGGAAAGCCGAGCAGGTCAGCGATCAACAGCAGGGGAAGCGGTGCGGCGATGTCCCAGACGAAGTCGCATTCACCGCGCTCGCAGACTCGGTCGATGATCTCGGTGCAGATCTGGAGCACCCGCGCCTCGTGCTCGGCGACCCGTTTGGGGGTGAAGCCGCGCTGCACCAACGAGCGTCGTCGTTGATGCTCGGGGTTGTCCATCGAGATCATCATCGGCAACGCGTTGCCGTGTGGTCGAGGGCTCCGGCGGCTGGAGAAGTCGGTCGGGTTGCGTTCGATCGCGAGGACGTCGGCATGACGGGTGACAGCCCACACAGCGTTCGGTTGATCGAGGTAGATCGGGGCGTGCTCGCGCATCCAGGCCCAGGTCTCGAGCGGCTGACGAGCCCACCATTCGCCGTCGAGCAGGTCGATGTCGTCGCGTACCGGATGTGTCGCTGCCATGTTGTTCAGCCTCCCCGTCTCGCCGCCCAACGGAGTGTAGGACGGCGACGATCGCGAGGCAGAGGCGCAGCCGGCGACTCGGTGCGTGTCGTTTTCCCGGTGGCGTTGGGACGAGTCTCATCGTCAGCCACTAGCGTGTCGCCCTTGTGGGTACCGAGAAGCGTGAACGTCAGAAAGCCAACCGGCAGCAGAAACTCGAAGAGATGGCTCGCGATGCGCGCAAGCGCAAGACGAAGAAGCGCGGCCTCCAATTCGGAGTCGGCATTCCGCTTCTGATCATCGTCGTGTTCGGCCTGGTCCGGCTGTTCGGTACCGATGACACCACGTCGAAGAGCATCGTTGACGCCAGCACCACGACGATCGCCGGCGGTGCGACAACCATCGACGCTTCGGCGACAACCGTGGCATCGCAGACCAACGTGCCATTGGTGACTGTGCTCGGCACGCCACCGTCGACGATCGCCGGTGGGGCATATCCGTGCCCGGCGACCGAAGGCACCGTCGATCGCGTGATCGCCTTCCCGAAGGCGCCGCCGTCGTGCCTCGACGCCGGCAAGACGTACAGCGCCCTCGTCACCACCAGCGTCGGCAACTTCACGGTCACGTTCGACCAGGCGAAGGCCCCACTTGCCGTGAACAGCTTCGTGTACCTCGCTCGGTACCACTACTTCGACAACACGCCGTGCCATCGCGTCGTGCCCGACTTCGTCGCCCAGTGCGGCGACCCCACCGGTACCGGTACGGGCGGCCCGGGCTACTCGTTCGCCGACGAGCTGCCGGCGACCGGCGCGTACAAGGTCGGGTCATTGGCCATGGCGAACTCCGGGGTCAACACCAACGGATCGCAGTTCTTCGTGATCACCGGCGCTCAGGGTGCGGCCCTCCCGGCCAAGTACTCGCTGTTCGGCGAGGTCACCGCGGGTCTCGACACGGTCACGGCGATCAACAAGCTCGCGGTCGCCGACGGCGTCCCGCCGTCGCAGCCGGTCACGATCCTGTCGGTCGTCATCAGCGAGAAGTGAAGGATGCGTTCCGCGGCTGCTGCTCTCGATCACCTCGTCCTCGCCACCCCTGATCTCGCGGCCACGACCGCGTGGTTCACCGAACAGACCGGCGTCGTGCCGTCGGTCGGCGGCGCCCATGTGGGCAAGGGCACCCGGAACACGCTGTGCTCGCTGGGGATGACCAGCTACCTCGAAATCGTCGGACCAGACCCCGAGCAGCCAAATCCGTCAGCGGGCAGGCCTTTCGGCATCGATGACTTGGACGAGGCGCGAATCGTCAACTGGGCGATAGCCGTGCCGGACATGGACGCCGCCCTCGCCGCCGCTCGTGCGGTTGGTCACGACCCGGGCTCGGCGACGCCGATGCAGCGCCAGCGGCCCGATGGAGTGCTGTTGAGCTGGCGCCTCACCGTCGCGCCGTCGACCACGGTGCCGTTCCTCATCGATTGGGGCACGTCGGTGCACCCGGCGCCCAACGCGGCGCCAGGCCTTGAACTTGTCGAGTTGAGAGCGCGGCACCCGCAGCCGGCAGCGCTCGAGGCGGAACTCGAAGCGCTGGGCGTGACCATGGGCATCGAGCCCGGATCAGCCGCGCTCATCGTCGAACTTCGTGGACCGTTGGGCTCCGTTCACTTCGACTGAACAGGCATGCCGAGAGCGATCGTCGAGCGGTCTGTCAGACACGATCGACGATCACCACGAGGCCGAGGTCGACGAAATGCTGAATCGTGTCGACGATGTCAGCTGCCACGGTGGGCGATGCAACTCGATGAATCGAACTCACCATCTCGATGACCGCATCGACCGGACGAGCGCCGTCGATCGCTGCCCGGATCGTGGCGGATGAACCGCGAAGCCGGTGAACGCAACCCGTCGCGCTGCTGAACACGATGGGATCGCTGCCGTCGTCCGGAACGTAGGTGACGGCCGACGTCACGGCACGCAGGACAGTGTGGCGCTCCAACGTCATCGTGGCTCGGGTGATCGGTGCAATGCGTCGAGCACGAGATCGGCTGCATCACTGACGTGTCCGTAGCTGACATCGACAACGCCGCCGGTGGACACCAGTGCAACGAGGCGCCGGAACGCCGTCGCTCCGTGCTGGGCGAGTCCCGGTGTGAGCGACGCCAGCCGCTCGATCGCGTCGGATTGCGTCAGATGCATCGCGACCGGCTCGGTGTTCGGACGAAAGTGGGGAAACACGATCAGCTGCGCCGGGGTTGGTGCTGGCTGCAACGTACATCCGAGGGTGGACGCCGGCACCAGCTGTTCGTCGGGCATGAATCGTTGGGCGAGACGTCCTCGGCTTCGTTCGGGTGCGGTCAGCGGGCTTCCCGAGCGCAGTCCGAGCGGCCGGACGAACGGTCGGACGCGTGCCTGCTCGTCGATCGCGGCGGCCTCGTCGGCGATGTAGCCGAAATGATGGTGGACGGCGAGCCAGCCGGCCAGCGTCGTCTTTCCACTGTGTGAGAGCCCCGCCAGCAGAATCCCTCGACCATCGAGCGTCACAGCCGCCGCATGGACGACGGCCCGTTGGCTCTCGATCACGAGGCGGTTCAGTTCCCATTGCTGATGGAGGAGAACAGCGTCGTCGCGGAGATCGAGCTCGCACGGTTGACCATCGCGATCGATGCCCCAGCGCAACGACGGCGTTTCGTGGCGGATGGTGTTGAACACGACGTGACGACCCGTGGCCGCAACACCAGCCGGGCGCAGCAGGTCGACGAACACGGTGTCGGCGATCGCCGCAAAGGCGGCACAGTTGGTTCGTATCGTCACGTCGAGTCCGCCGACTCGAAGCGGCCCGACCTCGTGTGTCGGCGCGAGCGCCGCAGCACGTGTCATCGTCGAACCCCTCGAACCTCTCGAGCCATTCGCCAGGCGTCGCGCACGAAACGGGGACGTTCGGCCAAGGGGAGTGCTCGGAGGGCAGTGAGCGCCTGTGATTTGTACGGCCGCTCGCGCTCGAACACCTCGATGACCCGTCGGTCGGTGCGACCGATCTCGAATGTTCGGGCCCGTCCGACCACTTCGTGTTGCGGCGCGAGCCGCAGGTGCCGCCATGTCGCGTCGATCGCGTGGGCAACGACGGCTTCGACGTTCCATCGGCGAGCGATCTCCCAGGTCGCATCCACGGCCGGACCGTTGGCGGCGACGAGCTGAGCGACATCTCGAAAGCCACGGAGCCCTCCGTTGCCGCCGAGGCTGGCGTGGAAGCACGCGTGGGAGCAGACGGTATTCGGGAGTCAGCGCGGGCACGGGCCGGCCGGCAAGCGTGAATGAATCGCTCACGTCGAAGCAGTCGGCCATTGCGCTGCGGACACCGAACCGACCGACCGCGAACCGACGATGCAGATCGATCTCCATCCCGTCGATCATCCGAGTCTCGCCCTTGCCGTAACGCTCGGTGAAGTTTCGCGTGTGACGGCCTGCTCCGTGTTGCCCACTGAGACCGTCGATCACCACGCGCCAGTCGCTGGGGTGGACCACGATGTCGATGTCCGCGAACGAACGCATTACCGGGTCCGGGAAGTCGAGATGAGCAACCGCCGAACCCTTCGTGACGACCCACCGAACGCAGAGTGCATCGTGTTCCGCCGCGACCCGAACCAACAGGGCCTCGACGATGACACATGCCTGCAACTCGCGGCGCCAGTCGTCGAGCACGCCGTCGAGATGCCCGTTCGCGACCGTCACCTCACCGGCCTGGATGGCTCCAGCCAGGAGGCCGACGATCCTGTCGGTCCGGCAGAACATTCGAACGCCCGCAAGGTCGTCGTCGGTCAACACCACGGCGGGTCCGTCACCCAGGAGTTCGGACGACAGACCGTGGCGTGCCGCGGCGACGAGCGCCGGATGATCACGTGGTGTGAACCGCACAACCGATTGCCTCCAAGGTGCGCAACACAGAAGACGCGTCGCGCTCTGCAACCGTCGCGGCGACTCCGTGATCAGCCACCAACTGTGCGATCAGGTGGCGGAACTCGAGCGGCGGCTCATCCGATTCCGGCAGCGCCTGCCAGACGTGAACGGCCGAACCCGCCAGTTCGGTGCAGCAGCCGTCGACCGAGCAGATCACGACGAATCCGGGAAACGACCGAGACAACGATGGAGCGCGTCGGACGCGATAGCTGACGTCGGGATGCGGTATCACCGAGAAGTCCTTCTGAGTCTGGAATAAGATGCGCACATGGCGGAAGAATCCATCGACAGAGAATTCGATCGACGTGCCCTCATCCGCAAGGCGGCAATCGCCGGTGCGATCGGGTGGACGACACCGGTGATCCTCACCACCAAGGCAGCCGCGGCGGGTGTGTTCACTGCGAAGTGCGCACCGGGCAACGTCACGGCGACGCCGAGTTTCGTCCGGACTGCCTGCGGGATTTTTTCGAGCACGATCACGATCACGATCCTCTTCTCTGGGACGTGCCCGTGCGGAGGCGGCGGATTGTGGTGCTCGCAGAAGAACTCACCGGCGCCAACTGTCTCGTCGCCCTCGTCGACGCTCTCGTTCTCGGTCACGATTCCTGTCTTCAGCACCGTGACCATCACGGGCAAGGTGGCACTCGGCTGTACCGATCGCGACCTCGACACGCAGTACGCCATCTACAACTGGTCGATGACTGCGTCCGACAGTGGCGCTCCCTGCAATGTCGTGGCCGACAGCATCTCCGCCGTCACACTGTCGGGCAGGACACTCGCCGCATCGGTGGGCTGTCCGTCGCTCGCGGCTCTGACGCCGGCCGTGGCTCCGGCCCCCGCCACCGGTGCAACCCGCACCACCTGACCGTCGCGCCGTTGCGCAGGTCTGGAACCGACTCGTGCTGACTCGCATGAACACAAGACGCGAACGGCGTCGATTCATGACGCCACACGTGCCAGAAGTTTCTCCGGGTGCGGGCGGAGGGACTCGAACCCTCACATCTTTCGATACAGGGACCTAAACCCTGCGCGTCTGCCAGTTCCGCCACGCCCGCGTGACGGAGACAGCCTGCCCGCGATCGGCAGGTCGGTCAAACAGGAACTGTGGAGAGCGCGACCGTGATCTCGCCCCCATCGGGATCGACGCGTTTCATCCACTCGGCAGAGATGTGGATCGAACGATTGGGGACGAACGAATTCACGATGTTGCTGTGCCACAGCACCCGGTCGGCCTGGGTGACGACGACGGATCGACGCTCGACGAAGGCACTGACACGCATGAAGACGTGGCCGCCGCGGGGGACGACATCGGGGTGAACGACGGCAGGCGAGATCCACAAGATGGGCGAGGCTCCGGTCACCCGACAGCCGGCGCCCGGCCACACGCCGTCATCGAGCCATTCTGCGACAGGCTTGGCAACGTGGCGGCCGTCGAGGGCACACACGTCGGCGGTCTCGGCCGGATGGGTCAGATTGCCGATCGCGAACACCCCGGGACGATCGGTACGGAGTGAGCCGTCGATCACTGCCCCTCGATGGATCTCGTCGATGCTGATGGCTCCGCGGCGCGCCAACTCGTGGTCTGGAATCCAGTCGCCGGTGAACACCACCGTGTCGCAATCGATGCGCCGTCCGGTTGTCAGCGTGACGGCTTCGACCCTGCCGTGACCGTGGATCTCGGCGACGTTCGCGCCGGTGACCACGGGCACGCGATGACGGGTTGCCGTGGCGAGGCGCAGTGGGCTGTAGGTCTGGTGATGTGTGAACGGGGTGACCATTGCGGCCACCTTCACGCCAGCGTCGCGCAGCGTCATGATCGCCGAGAAGCTCACATGTTCGGCTCCGACGATCACGGCGTTCGTACCCGGCTTGGTGCGGTGGACATGCACGATCTGTTGCAGGGAGCCGGTGGTGAGCACGCCCGCGGGTCGATCACCGGCGATCATCCGCGCCGATCGCGGGCGCTCTCGCACCCCTGTCGCCAACACGACAGCGCTGGCCTCGATCACCGACAACCCGCGTGAGTCGGCGACCTGAATCGACGTCGGTGCCGGCCAATCGACCGCCGTGGTCGCGAGGCGGATGTCGACGCCGGCGTGTTCGGCTCGCTCTCGTAGTTCGCGGGCATAGCGCGGACCGGACAGGAGACGGTGCATGTCGCGGATTCCGAAACCGAGGTGATCGGTGTGCCGGGGTGCGCCACCCGCTTCCGCTTCTCGCTCGAGGACGATCACGTTGATCGCTCCGCGCCGACGAAGCTCGATCGCTGCGCTCAGACCCGATGGTCCGCCGCCGACGACGATCACGTCGACGCCGCTCATCGCACACCCAACCATTCCGTGACGGCGCGTCCGTCGCTTGTCGCTGCCAGGCTGCACACCTCGGCGGTGCACCAGAATCCTTGGCACCGCCCAGTCAGCGCTCGAGTGCGTCGCCGCAAACCATCGAGGTCGACGGCGCGCAGGTCGCCCGTGCAGGCGGCCGTGATCTCGTCACGCGTCACCCGCTCGCAATGGCAGACGATCGGACCACAGCCACCGGTCTGGTACAGACGGGTGGACGCCTCGCCGAGGTTGCTCGCATGGACGCCGACGAGTTCATCGCTGTCCTTGCGAATCAGCTCGAGCCCGCAGTTGCGAAGGCGATCGAGGGCCTCCTCGGCCAGCGCCATCGACGCTGTCAGTCCGGTCGACCGGATGCCGCCGAGGCAGACGTAGCGCAGATCAGGGTGATGTTCGATCTGATAGTCGGAGTGCTCGGTCGCCGCGCGCAAGCCGGCGTACACGGCAGTCACTTCTTCATCGAGCAGCGATGGCACGATCTTGCGGCCCTTGGCCAAAAGGTCGTCCATCCCGCGTCGGCTCGAACCGGTGGCTGACCGGTCGTCGAGGTCTTCGGCCGTCGGCCCCAACATGATGTTGCCGAACACCGTGGGCGCCACCAGAACACCTTTGGTGTGTGCGGTCGGCACGGGCAGGATCGTGCGCCTGAGCAGTGGCCTGGACAACTTGTCGAACACGATCAACTCGCCGCGTCGGGGTCGAATCGTGAAGGTGTTCAGGCCAACCATCGTGTTGATCGCGTCGCTGAACAGACCGGCAGCGTTGACGACGAACCGGCATCGGACTGTCGCGCCCGATGTCGTCGTGACGAGCGTCGTGTCATTGCCGACCGCGATCGTTGCGACGCGGTGCAGTGGTCGCCACCCGGCGCCGTTGGCGATCGATTCGCGGGCGAATGCAAGCGGCGTGCTCCACGGGTCGATGATGTGTTCGCCGGGAACGAGCATGCCGGCGGTGACGCCAGGCCCGAGGTGAGGCTCGAGCGAGTACACCGCGGCGGCGTCGATGATCGATGTGTCGTGGTACCCGTTGGCCTCGGCCTTGGCGACGAGTGCAGGCAGGTTCGCGGCCTGTTCGTCGTCCCACGCGACCAACATTGCGCCGACCTCTTCCACCGCGATGCCGACCTCGGGCGCGTACTCGCGGAGCAGCGCGTAGCCGCGCGCCACGAGTCTTGATTCGATCGAACCCGGAGTCGCATCGAAGCCGGTGTGCAGGATCGCGGTGTTGGCCTTGCTCGTGCCGGCACCGACATCGCTGTTTGCGTCGACGAGCATGACCGTGACCCGGTGGTGAGCCAACAGTCGCGCGACGGCCGCGCCGACGACGCCTGCGCCGATCACGGCGACATCGATCAACTCGACATCGTCGGCCGTCGATTCCGCCGCGTCAGCCATCGAGACCGAGCGTTGCCTCGGCTGCGGCGCGCCAGCGAAGGAGACGGAACTCGGCGGCATCGGCGGTGATGCGTGGCTCGACGATGATCGTCGGGCTCCAGCCGATCGATGACCCGACATGACCGGCGCCGAGTTCGGCGAACGACGCCACGCCAAGGGCCGTCGCGTTCGGCGACGGATAGACCTCGATCGGTGCTTGCAACAGATCGGCCTGTGTCTGCAGCAGCAACCGCGAACGAGTCAGGCCTCCGTCAACCCGAAGCCTGGTCAGCGGCGATCCGAGATCGGAACCGGCGGCCCGGGCGAGCCACGCGACCTGGGCGGCGATGCCCTCGATGACGGCGCGCACGATGTGCGCCCGCGTCGTTCCGAGCGACAGCCCGACGAACGCGCCGCGCGCATTCGGGGCCCAGAACGGCGCGCCGAGCCCGGCCAACCCGGGGACGAACGTGACGCCCTCGGCACCGTCCACGGTCGAGCCGAGGCGATCGAGATCACTCGGCTCGCTGATCACGCCGATCTCCTGCAACCAGCTGACGGCAGCACCGACGGTATAGACCTGGCCATCCAGGCACCACGTGGTCTCGCCGTCGACCTGCCAGGCGACGCAGCCAACCAATCCGTTCGTCGAGCGGGTGGGAACGTTGCCCGTCGACGCGAGCAGGAATGCCCCGGTGCCGTAGGTGCATTTGGCCTCGCCTGGCGCAATGCACGATTCGGCGTAGAGCGCAGCCTGCTGGTCGACGCACAATCCGGTGATCTCGATCGGTGCCGAACCGAACGCAAGCGTCGTTCCGACCGGCTGTGCATTGCCGACGATCGTCGGCAGAGTCGCCGGATCGATCCCGAACGCGCCACACGCCTCCGGGGACCATGTTGCTGTGTCGAGATCGAGAAGCAGCGTGCGACTCGCAGTCGACACGTCGGTCACGAACGCGCCGCACAACCGGTTGAGCAACCACACGTCGCTGGTCGTGATCGTCGCCTCGTGGCCCACGCGCTCACGCAGCCATGCGACCTTGGGTGCCACGAAGTATGGATCGAGCTCGAGCCCGGTGATCTGGGCCAGCCGATCGCCCCAGCCTTCGGTCTGCAGATTGGCGCAGATAGACGCGCTGCGCCGGTCCTGCCAGACGATTCCCGGGCCGAGCGGCCGTCCGGTCGATCGGTCCCACGCGACGATCGTCTCGCCCTGGTTGGCGAGGCCGATGGCGCCGGGCACCTGTCCACCGGAGCGCTCGATCGCGGCCCGGCCTGCCTGCACGACGCTGTGCCACAACAGCTCAGGATCGACCTCGACGCCGCCGTCGTTGAGCGCCGTCGGCGCGCAACCGACTTCCGATTCGGCGAGCACGATGCCATCCTCGACGACCACGGCCTTGGTGGCCGACGTCCCCTGGTCGATCGCGAGCACTCTCATCGGCCGTCAAGTTACTCGCGGGGTGGCGTGGCTCGGGCCGGGACCAGTCGAGGGCGAGTCCGGCTGTCGCCAGGCGTCAGGGCACCGGGATCCAGACCAAGCTCAGCTGGGTCACGCGCACGTCCGTGCGTTCGAGCGCAATCGGTTGCGACGTGATGTTCTTCGACAGCCCGTTCCAGCGCGTGTCGATCTCCTGCACCTCGGCGGTCAACTCTGTCTCGAGCCCCTCGAGTTGGTTGTTGAGCGTCTCGACCTTGTTCTCGGCAGCGTCGGCGCGCTCGCCGGCGGCGGCGGTGCGTGAACGTCGACCGGCAGCTGACCCGGCACCACCCAGCACCGACCCGAGCAGTCCGCCGCGCGACTTTCGGCCGCCCAGCAGGCCTCCCAAGATCGAACCCGCTGCCGACAGCAGTTCTTCGTTGCGTCGGCCACTCTTCTCGGTCTCCAACACCTGCGATCGATCCTGCGCGGCTTGGATCTGCGCCTGGATCTTGCTGACCTTGTCGGCGTATTTGGCCCGGAGCGCGGCCGTCTCGGCATCGGCCGCCGTGTCAGCTGCTTGGTAGCAGCGCGTCGCGAACGCGTCGGCCGCTTCGCCCGGGCGAGCGAACAGCTTGAGGTCGCGGTTCACCTGAAGATCCATCGTGCGACTTCGGACGAGGAAGTCGATCAGGTCGCGTTCGATCCGGGTCCAGAACGGTTTGGTGTTGATCGGCGCATTCGTGAGTCGGTACGTGCACGGCTGCGGGGCCGCGGGACGAAGGTCCCGATCGTCGTAGTCGACCCCGATCGCCTGACTCGCGTCGGTCTGCTCGGACAGGGGAAAGATGACGGCCTCGTACTCGGTGTCGCTGACCAGCTGGGCCTTGTCGTCGTCGTAGCGGAGGGCGATCCGGGCGACAACTGCAGCCTCGTACCGCGTCGGTGCGTTGCTGCCACCCACAACGGCCAACCACGGTGACGCAATGTCGGCCCAGCGCACCGGGATGCCATCGGCGATCGCCGGCATGACGACGGTCTCGTCCGCGCCGAGGCTCGACGGTGCGACGGGGGGCGACGCCGCGGGAGCTGCGGGCGGTGGTGTCGCGGTCGGGAACATCGAGCCCGAGGCGACCGGTGCGTCGGAGACGTGGATGTTGTCGAGGGCGCGGTCGGCGACAGGCGCGGTCTGCGTCGTCGCGGCCGGAGTGGTGGCGGCCGAAGTGGTGGCGGCCGGAGTGGTGGCGGCCGGTGCCGTGGTCGTGGCCGCGGACTTCTGATCGGCCATCAAGGTGGCGATCTGATCTCGGGTCAACGGACCACGCAGATAGGACATCGCCCACCGAGTCGTGAACACCTCCGGCTGATCCTTGCCCGCGCGGCGAAGCACGAATTCTCTCTTGGCGAGCCCGCTGATCGTGGCGCCCACTGCGTTCACGTCGACACCGCCCGATGCGGCGCTCATGCCGTCGAGCAGGCGCTGCTTGTCTCGGTCGGTCTGGAGGCGTCCGATCATCCACGTCCCGGCGTTCGACAACGCCTTGTAATCCACATCAACAGGGTTCTGGGTCGACAGGACGACGCCCACGCCGAACGCGCGTGCCTGCTTCATCAACGTCATGATCGGCTTCTTGGTGGGCGGCATCGCAGTGGGAGGCAGATAGCCGGCAACCTCGTCCATGTACAGCATTGCCCGCAGGTCGGTGGTGCCACTCTGGCGCCGCATCCACGTGACGAGCTTCGAGAGCACGAGCGTGGTGACGAACTGGCGCTCCTGATCGTTGAGCTGTGCGATGTTCACGATCGCGCAGCGCGGTCTGCCATCGGCGGTGCGCAGCATCGAATCGATGTCGAGGGGCGGACCCGCCATCCATGATGCGAACGATGGTGACGCGAGCAGACCATTGAGCCGGACCGCGAGCTCCATCCGATCCTTTGGCGGATAGAACGAATCGAGGTCGAAGACACCGAGCTTGCGAATCGGCGGGTTCTGGATCATCCCGATCAATGATCCGAGGTCGAGGCTGCGGCCGGCGTTCCACTCGTTGAGAATGAGGTTGGACAGCAGGATGTGCTCGCGGCTGGTGAGCGGATCGGCATCGATGCCGACGAGACCGAGCAGACCGTTGACGAACCCATCGATCTCGTCGCCGATCACTTCGGGGTCAGTGGTTCCCGCTGGCGGCTGCATCGATCCGACGATGTTCACACCGACGCCGGCCGATGACCCCGGGGTGTAGATGGTGAACTCGACGTTCTCGCGAAGCGCAGCGATGTCGGCAGGACCGAGGTTCCATTGAGCCAGTCCGTCGGTCCACGCCTTGGACTGGGCCGCCGCGAAGTCGGCGACGCTGAGGCCCGCGTTCTGGGCGTCACCCTCGTTGACCCAGGGTTGAAAGTCGGCCGGAGCCAGCGCCGGGAACGTGAGACACAGGTTGGTGAGATCGCCCTTCGGATCGATCAGCAACGTCGGGATGCCTGCCCGAAGCGCGTCCTCGATCATGACGATGCCGAGGCCGGTCTTGCCGGAACCCGTCATGCCCACGATGACCCCGTGGGTCGTCAGGTCGCCGGACGAGATGTTGGTCGGTTTCGCCGTTCGCTGATGCGTAGCGGCATCGATCTGACCGCCGATGAGAAAGTCTGCCATCGCGTCACAGTACGTCACAGCCGGTGCGGCGGGCCGTAGATCCGTGGGATAGCTTCGCGCCATGATCCGTTTCAGCGTCCTCTACCCAAGCGCCGAAGACAGCACCTTCGACCACGACTACTACAAGGAAACGCACATCCCGATGGCGTGCGCGGCCTGGGGTGTCGGGGCCGAGATCGACAAGGGCATCGCCGGTCCGAACGTCGCCGCCGTGCACTTCTTCTTCGACTCGATGGACCAGTTCCAGGGAGCGATGGCAGCTCCCGACACGGGAGCCGTCATGGCCGACGTCGCCAACTACACCAACATCTCGCCGGTGACCCAGATCAGCGAAGTCGTCTGATCCGACTGTCCTGATGGCGTTCGCAGGGTTCCCACCGGCTGCGCTCGAATTCTTCGAAGGCCTCGCCGCCGACAACTCCAAGTCGTACTGGCTCGCGCACAAGACCGTCTATGACGAAGCGGTCAAGGGCGCGATGTCGGCGCTGCTCGCCGATCTCGCCGAGTTCGGGCCGTTCAACATCTTCCGCCCGTACAACGACGTTCGATTCGCAAAAGGTCGTCCGCCGTACAAGGAGCAGATCGGTGCGATCGGCGAGAGCGAGGGCGGCGCAATCCACTACGTGCAACTCTCGACCGAAGGGTTGATGGTCGGCACGGGCTACTACCACATGGCCGCAGACCAGCTCGACCGGTTCCGTCGTGCCGTCGACGCAGAACACACCGGTGCGGCGGCAGCGGCTGTGTGCTCGGCGCTGGAGAAGAAGGGATTCACGATCGGTGCGATCGGCGAACTGAAGACCGCGCCGCGCGGTTACCCGAAGGATCACCCTCGTATCGACCTGATTCGCCGCAAGGGCTTGGCGTCGTTCCGTTCGTGGCCGGTCGAACCCTGGCTGCACACCAAGTCGGTCGTGAAGAAGATCCGCGATGCGTGGACCGCGAGCGAACAGCTGAACGCGTGGCTCGATGCCAATGTCGGCCCGAGCACGCTGCCGCCGCCCGACTGGGACCGCTGATCGCTGATCGCTGATTTCTGATCGCTGACAGCGGGACGTTCGGCGGTCGCCGCCAGGTTGTTCAGCGACCCGATCGAGCGCTGACGGTGACCGGACTGATCCGGTACGCGCAACGCGAGTCGCCGCTGAGGAGGTGTTGCTCTCGGCGGACGTCGACTCCGTCGCCGAGCACGGCCTGGAAGACTTCCATCTCGCTGCGGCACAGACCCTGACAGACCGATGCCGCGCTGCAGATGGGACAGTGGTGTTCGATCAGGACCATGTCGTCGCCGTCGACCACCGCTTCGGCGAGGTAGCCCTCGGTCGTGCGGCGCCGTGCCAGCGCGCGTACACGTTCGGACATCGATCCCTCACCAACGATGGCGCGATAGCCGACGAGCTGCCCGCTCGACCGTTGATCGATGACCCGGTCGAGCGCGGCCTCGCCCAACGTCGCGCGAATCGAGTTGATCAACTCGACGGTGAGCTCGCCGTGGCGGTCGGGGAAGAGCTCGCGGCTCAACGGTGTGAGCCGCCAGTGAAGAGCGGGCCGACCGCGACCAGCGACCGGCCCGTCGAGCCGCTCGACCAATCCCAATTGCTCGAGCGCATCCAAGTGCTGGCGCACGGCTGTCGTGGTCGTGTTGAACGCTGCGGCGAGATCGACCGTGGTCGCGACATCGGAGCGCTTCAACATCTCGACGATTCGTCGCTTGGCATCGGTGAGGTCTGCCATCTCGCCGAGGCTACCGGATTGAGAAAGTGTCTGCTTTGCTTATCTGGCGCGGGCACGCCGTCGCTCGGCCGACGAATCGCGGGTGAAGACGTCGGGACGAAACGACGCGGTCGCTCGATCGCTTTGACAGAATGTAAAGCGTGACACTGACTGCCGAGCCCGCCCCGACCTCTGCCGCTGACGATGCGCTGATCAACCAGTTCGGGCTCGCCGCCAGCGTCGTCGACGAGGCGTCGCTCGACAACAGCATCAAGCGATTCCGCGAGCAGGGCATCACGCTGCCGACGTTCGCTCAACTCGCGGATCCCACCGGCATCGACCCCACGCTCACCAGCGGCGTGGGCAAGGATGATCCCTCGCCGGCCAACCTGTGGCGGGTCCATTGGTACAACGACCTCGCCGGCAATCGCACCGCAGTTCCCGACCACATCGTGTTGACCCGAGAGTTCACGGGCATCGACAGCCCGATCATCGTTGCCTTCGGTGACCGCTTCCCGATGATCACCGCGCACAAGGTGCTCGCCGCGTACAGCTGCCTGGCGCCGCGTGTCGTCACCGGCCAGTTCGATCCGACGCGACACCGTGCGATCTGGCCGAGCACCGGGAACTACGCCCGCGGCGGCATCGCGATCAGTCGCATCATGGCCAGCCGCGGCGTTGCGATCCTTCCGGCCGGCATGAGTCAGGAACGCTTCGACTGGCTCGACGCGTGGTGCGCGAACCCGGCCGAAGACGTCATCCGCACGGTCGGTACCGAGAGCAACGTGAAGGAGATCTACGACGCGTGCAATGCGCTTGCGCTGGACCCCGGCAACTTCGTCTTCAACCAGTTCTGCGAGTTCGGCAACCACCTGGGTCACTACGAAGTCACCGGCCGCGCCCTTGCCCATGTCTTCGAGCACGCGGCGGCAGCGATCGGCCGGCCCGGGTTGCGCCTCGCCGCATTCACCAGCGCGACGGGTTCGGCCGGCACGATCGCCGCAGGGGATCGACTCAAGGATCTCTACGGCACCAAGATCGTTGCGGTCGAGGCACTGGAATGTCCGACGATGCTCGAGAACGGCTTCGGTGAGCACAACATCCAGGGCATCGGCGACAAGCACATCCCGCTGATCCACAACGTCACCAACACCGACGTCGTCGTGGGTATCAGCGACCACGCGACGGACGAGCTCGACGTGTTGTTCAACACCCCGGCCGGCCGGGCCTACCTCGCCGATCGCAAAGGATTCTCCCCGGCGTTGATCGAGGCGTTGTCGCACTTCGGTTTCTCGTCGACCTGCAACGTGTTGGCCGCCATCAAGACTGCCAAGCTGCTCGGCCTCGGATCCGATGACGCGATCATCACGATCGCCACCGATGGGGGTGCGATGTACCCCAGCTCGCGGGCCAAGACGTTGGCCGTCCGTTTCGGCAACGACTTCACGGCTGTCGACGCGGCGGCCGTGTACGGCGAGCACCTCGCCAACGTCACCACCGACGCGACCATCGAGTGCACCGAACGAGACCGGAACCGCATCTTCAACCTTGGTTACTACACCTGGGTCGAACAGCAGGGCACACCGTTCGAGCTGTTCGAGGCGCGACGCCAGCAGTCGTTCTGGAAGGGCCTGCGTCGCTACCTTCCGATCTGGGACGACATGATCACCGACTTCAACGGCCGAGTCGCGGCGGCGAGTTGACCGTGCCCGCCACCGCTAGGTCGGGTACCGACCGCGAACTCGGTGTCGTCGGGTGGAAGTGCGCCGTCTGCGATGCTGCGGTCGAGATCGATCAGGCGCTGGTGTTCCGCTGCCCGAATTCGTCGGCCGCTGACCCGCACCACTCGCTGCGCATCATCCAGCACGACGTCAAGACCGTTCGTCGCAATGACCACGTCAATCCGTTCATCGCCTATCGGCCGTACTTCGCTTGGGACTCGTTTGCTGCGGCTCATGGGTTGAGCGACGACGCGCGTGACGATCTCGTCAGGGTCACCGACACGCGAATCGCAGCCGTCGCCGGCACCGGCTTCGTGATCACGCCGTTCGAACGTGCCGATGCGTTGTCAGCTGCGCTGGGGTTCACCGATGATGGCGGCATCTGGATCAAGGACGAGACGCACAACGTTGCCGGCAGCCACAAGGCACGACACCTGTTCTCGACGCTGCTCCATCTGCTGACGGCCGAGGCCGCCGGCATCGCCCCGTGGTCGACCCCCGCCGGCCGGCCGCTGCTCGCCATCGCATCGTGTGGCAACGCGGCACTCGCCGCGGCCACCCTCGCGGCCGCCATCGAGTGGCCGCTGCAGGTCTTCGTTCCGCCGTCCGCCGACGCGGTCGTGCTCAGTGCCCTCAACCAACTCGGCGCAACGATCACGACGTGCCCGCGCCGACCATCGGATCCGTCGGGCGATCCATGCGTGCTCCGCTTTCGTGAGGCAGTTGCGCAGGGTGCCATCCCGTTCACCGTGCAGGGTCCCGAAAATGGTTGGTGCCTCGACGGTGGCCGCACCATCGGCTGGGAGATGGCCGATCTCGGTGCAGATCACGTGCTCGTCCAGGTGGGTGGGGGAGCCCTGGCTCGGTGTGTCATCGGCGGACTCTCGCAAGCGGGTGGACGGCTTCCCAAGCTGCATGCGGTGCAAGCCGAGGGATGCGCGCCCTTGGCTCGGGCGTGGCGCCGTGCGCTGGCCGGTGAGGGCGGCGTCAGTCACGCCGCAGCACATTGGGCGCAATACATGACGCCATGGGAGACGGCGCCCCATTCTGCTGCCGATGGCATTCTCGACGACGAGACGTACGACTGGCTCGGTGTCGTCAACGGCATGGCGGCCAGCCACGGAGCACCGGTGATCGCCACCGAGGACGAGATCCTGCGAGCCAACGATCTGGCACGGGAACATACATCGATCGACGCCAGCCACACCGGCACGGCCGGCCTCGCCGGACTGCTCGCGATTCGCAAAGGCGTCAGCAACCACGAGCGCGTCGCCGTCATCTTCAGCGGCATCCGCCGTTCGTAGACCCCACCCGAGCGTCAGGGGCGCGGGAGCATGCCGTAGGCGTGGGTGGGGGCGATGGTGAGCACGGTGCGCTTGTCGGTGACCATCGCGGCGCGGTATTCGTCCCAGTTCGGATGCTCGCGCTCGAACGAGCGGTGCAGGGCGACCAGCGCGTCGACCGTCGCATCGTTCGGGTCGGCGGCCACCGGCATCAGTGATGCATCCCCGTCGATGACGACGTAGGCCCAGAAGTCGTCGCGGCTGATGTGCACCGATGCTCGTGGATCGCGGACGAGGTTGAAGTACTTGGCGCGATCGGCAGTGATCGAGATCCGCAACGCCCCATCGTCGCCGACCGCATAGACGATGTTGGACAACTGTGGCCGACCGTCGCGCTTGATGGAGGTGAGCACTCCGTTGCGGTGGGCTCGGGCGAATTCGAGTGCTGTCGTGATGTCCATGGCTGGCGCAACACCTCGCGGTGCAGAAACCTTCCCGCTACTGCTGCGGTGGCGACAACGACAGGATCGTGTGGTCGACGATCACGTGACTGCTCCACGTGATCGCACAAGCGGCGTCGACCTCGGCGATCGCGGCGTGCATCGCCCGCATCGTGTCGAGCGATGCAAGGGCCTCGCGGGTGCGCATCGCGCGACGTTCACGCCATGTTCGGGGCGAGCCGTGGCGGCAGCGCAGTGCCTCGAACCGCAGTCGCAGCGTGACCTCTTCGGCGATCTGACCCAGGCGTTCCACTTCGGCGATGAAGGTCTCGACCCGGCTCCGCGAGATCGGGTCGGCATCGACCAGCCGGACCTCGACGCCTCCGTCGGTCGGCATCGGGAACGGACTGTCGGCGGCGGTCTCGACCAGCCCGCTGTCGACCGCGTCATCGACCGTCCTGGCGATGGCGCGGCGGAGCTGCTCGAACAGGGCGCGGGCGGCGTCGCGTACCGGGCGGGCGGCGTCCATGGCCGACCAGTCGGCGCCGCCCGTCGGGCATTGTCCGACCGTGATGTTGATCGAGTGGCGGTTCGCGTCGATGGCGGCGGCGAACGTCGCCGTGTCACCGGTCTGGGCGCAACGCTGGAACAGTGCGTGCTGGATTGCGTGGTCGACGAGCCAGACGTGGGCCAACACGGTGATGCGGCCGTCGAACATCTGGCCTTTGAGCCGCCGGCGCAGTTCATCACGGCTGCGCTCGCGTTCGCGCAGGTCGACCAGTAGCGCGAGTTCGTCGCGTTCTTCCGCATCGAGCGCGCCGAGATGCAACGGAGAGACGGGCGCCCCGTTCGACGCGGCGTTGGACCGTGACGTTGACCGTGCTGTCACGGTCCCGAAGACACCGACATCAACCATGCGCCAAACCTACCCAGCCTCGGCCGCCGTGAGACGTCGCCCGGACCGTGCGGTGGGAGGGGCAGAGCCGTCGCTGCGGCGATGTCGACCGGTAGCCTCGTGCCATGTCGGAAATCACATCTCCCATGTCGCTCGACGGCGGCATGGATCCTCGTAGCGATGTCTTCAACCGGTTGCTGAAGAACCGCGTGGTGCTGCTCGGCAGCGACGTCAACGACGAGATCGCCAATCAGCTCTGCGCGCAACTGCTGTACCTCGAGGGCGAAGATGCCAATGCCGACATCTGGATGTACATCAACAGCCCCGGTGGTTCGGTCACAGCCGGCCTGGCGATCTACGACACGATGCAGTTCGTCAGCTGCGAAGTCGCGACGGTCTGCATGGGCATGGCTGCGAGCATGGGCCAGTTCCTGCTCACTGCCGGTTCGGCGGGCAAGCGCTTCACCCTCCCGAACGCACGCGTGATGATGCACCAGCCGCTCGCCGGTCTTCGCGGCCAGGCTGCTGACATCGCGATCCAGGCCGAACAGCTGACGTACACCAAGCGCCGGATGGCCGAGCTCACGGCTCACCACACCGGGCAGGAGTTGGCCAAGATCCAGGCCGACAGCGAGCGCGACCGTTGGTTCACCGCCGAAGAAGCCGTCGCATACGGCCTCGTCGACAAGGTCATCCTCAAGCGCGGCGAGATCCGCTGACCGCTGCGGTCGACATCACTGTCGACTGAAGGGGCTCGCGGACCCGACGGTTCGTGATCAGCCGGGGACCGTGGTCGTAGCGTCCACGCCCGTGGTGTCGACCGGCACGCCACCCGGCACGCCGGCGACGGGTCCGAGCGCGAGGTCACACGTCTGCTGGGCCCACGTCACCAATGCGGTTGCTGATCGCTGTGTGGCCAGCGCCGTGGCGTTGGCCTTGGCGACCGATGCCGGATCAGCGACGTTGACGGTGTTCGCGGTCTTGAGGTTGCCGTAGAGCGCTTCCCAGTCAGCCTGGATGTCGAGCGGCGCCACTTCGTCCATCTTGGAGTAGAGCGTGATCAGCGCGGGAATTTCGTCGGCCTTCTGTGGCAGCGACTTGATCTCGTTCGAGTGCGCCCGCAGTTCGCCGCAGAACTTCTCCGAACTGCGCGTCGCAGGTGACCCGCAGCCGACGAGACCGATCACGGCCACGAGCGTCGACGTGGAGAGGATGGCCGGAATTCGCATCCGGCTAGTCAAGCAGGCCGCTCGCGGCAAACGCGGGCAAGCCCGGGTGGGCCTGGCGTCGGCATTCGCAAACGGGACCGGTAGGTTGACGGGCGTCGACGGGCCCTGCGCCCCTCCAGATGTTGTCGAGCAACCGTTGGGTTGCCGTGTTTCCTGGAGGTGGCCGTGTTCGCTGCCGTTTCATCCGCAACCCTGCTCGGGGTCGAGGGTCATCGAGTCACCGTCGAGGTGCACGTGTCCGCCGGATTGCCGGGCTTTACCGTCGTCGGCCTGCCCGACGAGGTCTGTCGAGAATCGCGCGATCGAGTTCGGGCGGCAGTGATGTCGAGCGGCTTCGGGTGGCCGCAGAAGAAGATCACGGTGAACCTGGCGCCGTCGAGTCAACGCAAGGTCGGCAGCGGGCTGGACCTCGCGATGGCCATCGGCGTGTTGATCGCCGACGAGGTGATTCCTGCGCTTCGTGCCGATCAATTCGGCTTCATCGGTGAGTTGGGTCTCGACGGCACCTTGCGCGCCGTTCCGGGCGTGGTCCCGCTCGTCGCTGCGCTGGATGGCGTGAGTCCTGTGGTGTCCGTTGCCAGCCGGCACGAGGCCGAAGTCATCAGTGCCGAAGCCGTGTTCAGCGGCCGGACGCTTCGTGATGTCGTCGATGCGCTGACGGGTGATGCGCCCTGGCCGACACCTCCCGCCGACACCGTGCCCGAACGCATCGATCCGGTGCCCGATCTCGCCGACGTGCGTGGCCAGCCACTTGCGCGGCAGGCGCTGGAAGTGGCCGCGGCAGGCGGGCATCACATCCTCTTCGTCGGGCCACCTGGGTCGGGTAAGACGATGCTGGCCCAGCGGATGGTCGGGCTGCTGCCGTCACTCGACAAGGAGACCTCGCTGACGGCGACCATGGTTCATTCGGCGGGAGGCGTCACGTTGCCGCCGAGCGGCCTCGTCACGCGCGCGCCCTACCGAGCTCCGCACCACACCAGCTCGATCGTGGCGTTGGTCGGTGGTGGCACCGCGTCGCTGCGACCGGGCGAGATCTCATTGGCCCATGGCGGAATCCTGTTCCTCGACGAGCTCGGTGAGTTCTCGCCATCGGCTCTCGACGGCCTGCGTCAGCCGCTCGAAGAAGGTCTCGTCCGGGTCGCCAGGGCACGCTCCAGCGCCACACTGCCCGCGCGGTTCCTGCTCGTCGCTGCGACGAACCCGTGCCCCTGCGGCGGCGGGGCGCCGGGGGCGTGTCAATGCGACGACGGTGCACGAGCGCGCTACCTGCGCCGGTTGTCCGGGCCATTGCTCGATCGCTTCGACCTGCGCGTCCCGGTTCACCGTCCCGAGGTCGACGAACTCTTGCTCGGCGACCAGGGTGAGCCGTCGGCTGTCGTCGCGACACGCGTGGCCCTCGCCCGCGAACGCGCTGTCGCCCGCGCCGGCGTCCTGAACGGGGCGATCCCCGCGCAACTGCTCGACGGAGTTGCGCCGCTCGATGCCGGAGCGAAGAAGGTCCTCCGCAGCGAGCTCGAACGCGACCGTCTCACCGGCCGCGGGCTATCACCGGATCCGACGCGTGGCGCGCACGTTGGCAGACCTCGATCCGCTGGCCGACGAGATCGTGACCGAGGAACACGTCGTCATGGCGCTCCAGTTCCGCGTGCGTCTGTCGCCGCTCCTTCGGGGCAGGGTGGCATGAGCGATCTCCCAGAAGAGGCCTACGCCGCCGCGCTCGCCGGCTTCGACCGAATGACTCACCAGCGCTTGCACATCCTCCTCAGCCATTCGCTTCCGTCGGAGGCCTTCGCGACAGCGATCGGCGAACGCGCGCCCCGTGGGCTCGTGACACACGTGATGGGCGCGGCAGGGCTGGCCGAGACATGGCGTGCAAGCGCATCACGTCGACCGCCAGAAGTCATGTGGCGCGAGTGCGTCGACGCCGGCATCACGGTGCTCGCCCTCGGCCTGGCGGGCTACCCGACGGTCTTGGAGAACGATCCGGCTCCGCCTGCCGTGCTCTTCGTCCGCGGCGATCTCGGCCGCCTCACCGGACGTCGGGTCGGCATCGTCGGGACGCGGAACGCGACGGGCTCCGGACGTGAAACAGCGACGACCCTCGGTCGTGATCTGGCATCGCTCGGTGTGCACGTCGTCTCCGGCTTGGCGCGGGGCATCGACGGTTGCGCTCACCGGGGCGCATTGTCAGTCGATGGCGCGGGGCCGATCGCGGTCGTGGGCTCCGGCCTCGATGTGGTCTATCCGCGAGAGCATCTCCAACTCTGGGACCGCGTCGCCGAGGTGGGCGCTGTTCTGTCGGAGGCGCCGCCGGGCGCGCAGCCCGAGCCGTATCGCTTCCCGCTCCGCAACCGCGTGCTCGCCGCGTTGTGCGAAGTCCTGGTCGTGGTCGAATCCCGCGAGACCGGGGGATCGTTGATCACTGTCGAGGAGGCCCGCGAGCGCAGCGTGACCGTCATGGCCGTGCCAGGGGCGCTGCGCAACCGCGCTTCAGCCGGAACGAACGCACTGATCCGCGATGGTTGTCCAGTCGTCGCCGACACCCGTGACGTCCTCGTCGCCCTCGGTCTCGACACCAGCCGGTTGGGCGTCATCGCGTACGACCCACGGCCGCGTCCGAAGGGGATGGATCGCGACGTCCTCGACCTGTGCGCCGAGCCGCGAACACTCGATCAGTTCATGATCCTGACCGGCGCGTCGTTGGTCGATTGTGCGATGTCATTGGCCCGTTTGGAGGCCAACGGGTGGGTTCATCAGGTCAACGGATGGTTCGAACGAACTACGCCGGCTGGGCAATTCGGATGAGGCTCCGCACGACGCGTGCTCAAAGGGAATACTCTGGACATCGTGGCAGGAACGGTTGTGGGCGAGCGAGGGAAGAAGGACGCCCCGCTGTCGCCCGATTGGAGAATCGACGGGTTCGTGTCATCCCTGACATCGTCGTCGCCGAACACCCTCGTGGCGTATCGCGGCGATGTCGAGACCTTTGTTCGATGGGCCGAGGAAATGGATGTCGCGTCCCCGACAGCTGTCGATCGCCTCGTGCTGCGTCGCTACGTCGCCGACCTGTCGAATCGCGAGTTCGCTCGGCGCAGCGTTGCGCGCAAGGTTGCCGGCATCCGTCGATACTTCGGCTGGCTACGTCGCAGCGGCGTGCTCGAGATCGATCCCTCCATCGCGCTCCGTGCGCCGTCGGGAGATGGGCGTCTGCCCAAGGTGTTGTCGGGCGCCGACATCGGCGGTCTGCTCGAGGGCGAAACGCCCGATGACGAACCGATCTGGCGCCGCCGCCGCGATGACGCAGTGCTCGAGTTGCTCTATGGCAGCGGCATGCGGGTCAGCGAGTTGTGCGGCCTCGACATCGATTCGGTCGATCTGCGCGCCAGCGCCGTGTCCGTATGGGGCAAGGGATCCAAAGAGCGTCGCGTGCCGATGTCGCAGCCGGCCGTCGAAGCGATCACGCTCTGGTTGCAGATCCGTCGCGATGTCGTGCCAGTGTCCGGCGGCTCGGCGATGTTCGCCAACGAGCGCGGGAATCGACTCACGCCGCGTGATGTTCGACGAATCATCGATCGGCGATCTCCGGTGCCAACCCACCCGCACGCGTTGCGTCACAGCTTTGCGACCCATTTACTCGATGGTGGCGCAGATCTCCGAGCCGTGCAGGAACTGCTCGGGCACGCAGATGTGGCCACCACCCAGCGTTACACCCACGTCAGCAAGGAGCGTCTTCGTACCGTGTATTCCGAAACGCATCCGAGGGCATAACGTGGCAAAGGAGAGCTACGGACGCGCGTCTGGCGACGCCGAATTGATGGGCTGGTGGGACCGCTGGCTCAACGGCCGCGATGCGCGTGCGCGCGAGCGTCTGATCGTGCACTATTCACCGCTGGTCAAGTTCGTTGCGGGCCGTGTCGGTGCCGGCCTGCCGAGCAGCGTGGATCCGGGGGATCTCGTCAGTGCAGGCGTCTTCGGACTCATCGATGCCGTCGAGCGCTTCGACCCTGAACGGGCGGTGAAGTTCGAGACGTTCGCTGTGCCGCGAATTCGAGGCGCGATCTTCGACGGACTGCGATCGCTGGACTGGGTTCCCCGATCGGTTCGCAGTCGCGCACGCGAGGTCGAGACGGCGTTCCACGATCTCGAGATGCGCCTCGGGCGCAGCCCCAACGACGAGGAACTGTCGACCCATCTCGGCATCACCGGCACCGAGTTCCAGCGTTGGCTGGCGGCCATCGCCTCGACCACCGTCGGCCCGCTCGATCGCGCCCTGGTCGCCGGGGCCGAGCCTCGGTCACTTCGTGGCGAGACCCCAGACAGTCCGTCCGGTGCGTACGAAGAGGTCGAAGTCCGTCGAGCCGTTCGGGTCGAGGTCCGCAAACTACCCGAGCGCGAAAAGCTCGTGCTGTCGCTGTATTACGACGAAGGCCTGACGTTGGCCGAGATCGGAGGCGTGCTCGGTGTGACCGAGAGTCGCGTCTCCCAGATCCACACCAAGGCCGTCCTGCAACTGCGCTCCAGGATGTCCGCGACCGGCATGAGTTGATCGACGCAGGCAGCAATTGCTGCCGCTCAGGCAGCATCTGCTGCCGGCGTCCTGTTGTCTGGATCTTCCAAGGAGGTTGCGGTGTTCGCCGTTGCGATCCTCGTTGCGTGCTACCTCGCGCCCGTGTCGGCGCCGATTTCGCTTCCGTTCGATGCACCCGCGTGCACGTATTGCACGGGCCACCGCATCCTCGAGTACGACACCGCATCGGGTAGTCCCGTTGTCGCCGTGACCCCCGGTGTCGTCGTCTTCGTGGGCGTCGTCGCCGGCACGCGCTACCTCGCGGTGCAGGACGACGACGGTCTCCGGGCCACGTACGGGATGCTGGCCAGCGTTGCGGCCCCGCGCGGTTCGCTCGTCAAGAGAGGCGACGTCATCGCGAGCACGACCGACCACTTCTCGTTCGGCTTGCGCCTTGGTGACCTGTACCTCGATCCGGCACCGTTCATCGGCACCGTCAGCCGGCGCGCCCGGCTCGTTCCCTCCAACGGGAGTCCCGCACGGCAGGCGCGGACGCGTCCCCCGACCTGCGCCGCGGCGCCTTCGGCCATCGGTTCGACCGGCAATTCGGCAGGAGCAACGGCAGGATCGCGCCGATAACATCGAATCCGGCTTTCCGTCTGTTCCCAGACGGTTCATCCATTTTCGGGTGGGCCAGACATCAACAGCATCCCGCCCACCCTGCGGTCGCCTCGGCGCCGGGTGGGGTGCCCGCGAACCGCAGGAGAGGAGTGGTTGACCATGGCTGTAGTCACGACGCGCCAGATGCTGGAAGCCGGAGTTCATTTCGGGCACCAGACCCGCCGGTGGAACCCGAAGATGAAGCGTTTCATCTTCGGTGAGCGCAACGGCATTTACATCATCGATCTCGATCAGACGTTGGCTCGGGCCGAAGTCGCCTACAACTTCGTCCGCGAGCTCTCCGCCAAGGGCGGCAACGTGCTGTTCATCGGCACCAAGAAGCAGGCCCAGGACCCGGTTCGCAGCTACGCCGAGAAGTGCGGCATGCCGTACATCAACGAGCGTTGGCTGGGCGGCATGCTCACCAACTTCGAGACCATCTCCAAGCGCGTCAGCAAGATGCAGGAGTACGAGCGGATGAAGATTTCCGGCGAGTTCGACGCGATGCCGAAGAAGGAAGCGTTGCTCCTCAGCCGCGAGCTGGAGAAGCTGCAGAAGAACCTCGGTGGTATCCGCGGCATGCAGCAGCGTCCCGACGCCGTGTTCATCTTGGACACCAAGAAAGAGCACATCGCGGTCACCGAGGCCAACAAGCTCAAGATCCCGATCATCGCCGTCGTCGACACCAACGTCGACCCCGACGTCATCCAGTACCCGATCCCCGGCAATGACGACGCGATCCGCGCCAACGCGCTCATGAGCCGCGTCATCGCCGAAGCGATCGAAGAAGGCCGCTACATCGCATCGCGCCGCAACCCCAAGGCCGGCCCGACGCGTACCGCCGAGCAGGACGCCGAGTTCGTCGCCGCCCAGGCCGACGCGCGCAAGCAGGCTGCTGCTGCCCAGGCCGAGCGCGAAGCTCGCCTCGCCGCGGCGAAGGCCGAGCCGTCCGCCGACGATGCACCGGTCGCCGCTGATGCACCCGCCGCTGAGGCACCCGCCGCTGAGGCACCCGTCGCCGATGCCCCGGTCGCTGCTGAGGCCCCAGTTGTCGAAACCCCCGCAGAGACGCCCGCCGAGGCGCCTGCCACCACCACGGAAGGCTGAATCCCCATGGCAATCTCCGCCAAGGACATCCAGGCCCTGCGCCAGTCGACCGGCGCCGGCATGATGGATTGCAAGAAGGCACTCGAGGAGTCCGACGGCGACGTCGAGGCTGCCAAGCAGTGGCTTCGTGAGAAGGGCTTGTCGGCCGCCGCCAAGCGCGACGATCGCGAGAGCGCCCAGGGCGTCGTCGCTCTGCTGATCGACGGCAACGTCGGTGGCATCGTCAAGCTCAAGAGCGAGACCGATTTCGTCGCCAGCAGCGATCAGTTCAAGGCCGAAGCCGATGCGTTGGTGGCGCTCGTCGTCGCCAAGGGCGCCGACGCCGTGGCCGAGCACCAGGCGATCATCGACGACCTCAAGATCGTGCTCAAGGAGAACATCAGCGTCGGCGACGTGGTGCGCTTCGAAGCAGCCGAAGGCGACGTCCTCGACTCGTACATCCACATCCAGGGTGGCCGCGGCGTCAACGGCGTGCTCGTCCAGATGTCGGGCGCGACTGCTGAGTTGGCTCACGACATCGCGGTGCACATCGCGTTCGCTCGGCCGAAGTACCTCACCCGCGACCAGATCCCGGAAGACGTGCTCGCGCACGAGCGGACGACGCTGGAAGCGATCTCGCGCAACGAGGGCAAGCCCGAAGCGGCATTGCCGAAGATCATCGAAGGTCGAATTCAGGGCTTCTACAAAGACGTCGTGCTGGTCGACCAGCCGTATGCCAAGGACGACAAGGTGTCCATATCCCAGTTGATCGGCTCGGCGAAGATCATCAACTTCGCTCAGGTCGAGATCGGCTGATCGGTCGTGCCCTCGCCCCGATGGAAGCGGATCGTCTTCAAGCCATCGGGCGAGGCCTTGGCCGGTCCGTCCGGCTACGGCCTCGACGGTGCGACGCTCGCGTCCACCGCGTTGGAGATACGCGACATCCGTGAGAACCTCGGTGTCGATGTCGCCGTCGTCGTCGGCGGTGGCAACTTCTGGCGTGGCCGCACGGGTGCGATGACGGGCATGGACGCCACGCAGTCCGACCACATCGGCATGCTCGGCACCGTGATGAACGCCCTTGCGTTGCAGGACGCGCTCGAACGCGCAGGCCAACCGACGCGGGTGCAGTCGGCGATCGAGATGCCGCGCATCGCCGAGCCCTACATCCGGCGACGCGCGATGCGCCACCTCGAGAAGGGTCGCGTCGTGATCTTCGCCGCCGGTACCGGCAACCCGTTCTTCACCACCGACACGGCAGCCGCGCTGCGCGCGGCCGAGATCGATGCCGACGCGTTGCTCAAGGGAACGCATTCGGGTGTCGACGGGGTGTACTCGGCCGATCCGCGCATCGACCCGACCGCGACCAAGTTCGACGAGGTGTCGTACATGGACGTCATGACCAAGGACCTGAAGGTCATGGACTCGACAGCCATTGCGTTCTGTCGCGACAACAAGTTACCGATCGTGGTGTTCGACATGTCCGCCCACGGCGCGCTCCGGGCGATCCTCGAGGGCGAGCGCGTCGGCACGATCATCCAGGACCCTCCGGCCTGACCCCCCTCGGTTGCAGCGGCCCGCGAACGGCGCGGAGCGTCGCTTGCAGCGTCGTGTGCTCGTCGATGCACACATGGCGTACCGGCACCTCTGTACGCTTGTCGCCGTGATCGAAGAGACGCTTCTCGAAGCCATGGAAAAGATGGACAAGGCCGTCGAGCACGTGCAGCAGCAGTTCACGACCGTCCGCACCGGCCGTGCCACGCCGGCACTGGTCGAGCGGATCAGCATCGAGTACTACGGCTCGACCGTGCCGCTGCAGCAGCTGGCCGGGTTCCAGGTGCCGGAGGCCCGGCAGCTGATCATCAAGCCTCACGACCGCGCCACGTTGGCAGCGATCGAGCGGGCCATCCGCGAGAGCGATCTCGGCATCTCTCCCTCGAACGACGGGGTCGTGATCCGCCTCAATATTCCGGCGCTCACCGAACAACGACGCAAGGAATACGTGAAGATCGTCAAGAACCTGGCCGAGGACGGCCGCATTGCGGTTCGCAACCTCCGCAGGGACGCTCGCAAGCATCTCGAAGCGGCCGAGAAGGCGAGCGCGATCTCCGCTGACGAGCTGGAACGAGCGGAGAAGGAGATGGACAAGATCACCCACGATCATGTCGAACTCATCGACCGCGCGTTCGGGCGCAAAGAGCAAGAGTTGCTCGAGGTATGAACAGGGCAAGAACTGCTCGACACATGAACGTGATGGAGGAGTCGCGATGAGTGACGACGTCTGGCGCCGCAAGGCCCGCGATGAGGACGATTTCGGCCCGCCGCTTTTCGGCGATCCGAGCGAAGGGGCCGAGCGCCCTGCGCTCTCGTTCGACGACAACACCGGCCCGCTCCCGCACTGGACCGAGCCGCCCACCGGCGATCTGCCGCGCGTGCTCGGTGCGTCTGCTGATGGCAAGGACGAATCCGACGACCTCGACGTGTGGTCGTCGTTCTCCGGCAAGGGTCCGGTGTGGAGCGATGACGAATCACCCGATCCGTCACACGGATACGACTCCGTGACCGAGAGCGTGCGCCTCGGCCAGATGAGCAGTGGGGGAGTCCCGCAGACCGATGCGTACTTCGATCCCGCCGATGGCGACCCGATCGACGGGACGGGCAATCCCGGCCGGCGTGAGCCAGGTCGTATCACCATCGGCACCGACCCCACCGACGAGAGCGCGGGCCGCCCGACGCCGGGCAAGGGTCGCACCCGTACATCGCGCGAGGAACAGGCTCGGATGGCCGCTCGTTCGGGACGGCCGAGCGGCACGGTCCGCACCACGCCCGCCAAGCCGTCGGGTGGCATCAGTGGTCGCGACATGCCAACAGCCGTCGCCGTCGGAGCCCTGCTCGCCGCGATCTTCGTCGTCGCGATCATCACCAAGCCGCAATTCGTCCTCGCGATCGTCGTGGTCGTCATCGGTCTGGCGGCGGTCGAGTTCTTCGACAAGGTCACCGAGAAGGGCTATCAGCCGGCCAGCGTGGTCGGCATCGTCGGTTGTATCGCAGCGCCGCTGGCCGCGTACTTCTACGGCGACGCTGCACTGCCACTCGTGTTCGTGTTCGCGTTCATGGCCGGGTGCATCAGCTTCATCGGTGCACCGAACCTCAACTCCAGTCCGATGCCGAACATGGCCATCACGATGCTGGGCATCACATGGATCGGCCTCACCGGCGCGTTCGGCGGACTCCTGCTCGGCGCCGAGACAGCACATCGCATCCCCGTTCATGCCGGCACCGACACGCTGCTGCTGATCGCAATCGGGGTCGTGGTCAACGACGTTGGTGCACTGTTCGTCGGTTCGGCCGCTGGCAAGACGCCGCTGCGCGGCTGGATCAGCCCGAACAAGTCGGTCGAGGGCTTCGTCGGCGGTGCGGTCCTCACCATCGTGGCGATGGTCGTGGTGGGCATTTCCAAGAAGAGCCACAACTGGAGCACGCACAACCTGATCTTGCTCGGCATCATCATCGCGATCACGGCGCCGCTCGGCGACCTCACCGAGAGCATGTTCAAGCGCAACCTCGACATCAAGGACTTCGGCAGCATCATCAAGGGCCACGGCGGGGTGCTCGACCGTTTCGACGGGTTCCTGTTCACGTTGCCGTCGGCCTACTACCTGATGCTCGTCGTCACGCCCTGGATCGACGCCGTCAAGAAGTGACATCTGCCGAATCCGTGACGTGCGACGGGCGCCGAGTGTTCATCGGCCATCGCTGACAGACTGGCTTGAGTGAGCACGGTGAGAGTCGCCATCGCCGGATCGACAGGGTCGATCGGGACGCAGACACTCGACGTCGTGCGCGCCGAGGCAGGTCGGTACGAGATCGTCGGCCTCGGCGTCGGTTCGTCGATCGAAGTGCTGATCGCCCAGGCCAACGAGTTTCGCCCCAAGGTCGTTGCCGTCGCCGACCCCACCAAGCGGGCAGCCGTCGCCGACGCGTTGCCGTTCTCTCAGGTGGTCGGAGACCTCGCTGTCCTGGCCGAGGACGCCGACGTCGTGGTCAATGCCGTCGTCGGTTTCGCCGGCCTTCCGGTCACGATCGCCACGTTGCGTGCGGGCAAGCGTCTGGCGCTGGCGAACAAGGAGAGCCTGATCGCGGCAGGCCCGGTGGTGCAGCCGTTGCGGCTGTTGCCGGGGGCCGAGATCGTGCCGGTCGACTCCGAACACTGTGCCGTGCACCAATGCCTGCGGTCGTCACACCGGCCGGCGGAGGAAGTTGCGCGGGTCGTCCTGACCGCGAGTGGCGGTCCGTTCCGCGGTCGGACTGCAGCCGAGCTGGCTGATGTCGGCGTCGATCAGGCGCTCGCTCATCCGACGTGGAAGATGGGCCCCAAGATCACGATCGACTCGTCGACGTTGATGAACAAGGGACTCGAGGTGATCGAGGCCCACGAGCTGTTCGGTACGCCGTACGACCGGATCGAGGTCGTCGTGCATCCGCAGTCGATCATCCACTCGATGGTCGAGTTCACCGATGGCGCGACCATCGCCCAGCTGAGCCTGCCCGACATGCGCCTGCCGATCGGTTATGCGCTGGCGTTTCCCGATCGGATCGGTACGCCGTTCGGCCGCATCGATTGGAGCGCGCTCGGCCGACTCGACTTCGAGCCACCCGATCTCGGCACGTTTCGTTGCCTGTCGCTGGCCTACGCCGCAGGTCGCCTCGGTGGCACCGCGCCTGCCTGGCTCAGCGCCGCCAACGAAGAGGCCGTCGAGGCGTTCCTCGATCATCGCATCCGCTGGAGCCAGATCGCCGACGTCTGTGATGCGGTGCTCCAGAAGCATCACGAAGAAGCCGATACAACATCCATGTCCGTCGACGACATCGTGGCTGCCGACCAGCTCGCCCGCCGCATCGCCCAGGAGGTGCTCACCCGATGAGCAACACATACGAGAAGCTGCGCAACGAAGTCCTGGCCGGCGGCGCCACCGAGGACGCCGACGCCACCGTCGGCGGGCTGCGGGCCGTGCTCGGTGTCGGCGTGATCGTGGGCCTGCTGGTCGTGCTCGCGATCGTCAACAAGTGGGCCTTCGTCTTCGTGGTCGGCCTCCTGATCTCGGTCTTCCTGCACGAGACCGGACACTTCGTCGCCGCGCGTCGGTCGGGCATGAAGGTCACCCAGTTCTTCATGGGCATGGGTCCGAAGCTGTGGAGCTTCCGTCGTGGCGAGATCGAGTACGGCGTTCGCGCCCTTCCGATCGGCGCCTTCGTGCGCATCGTCGGAATGAACAACCTCGACGAGACCCCCGAGGAAGACGAAGCCCGCGCCTATCGCAGCAAGTCGTACCCGAAGCGGATGCTGACGATCACCGCCGGCTCGATCATGCACATGATCATCGCCGTGGTGCTGCTGTTCACCGTGTACTCCACATGGGGCAAGCAAGAAATCCAGAACGACCGCATCGGCGTCGCCGCCGTCACCAAGGACAGCGCCGCGGCCGCTGCGGGCATCAAACGCAACGACACGATCATCTCGATCGACGGCACACCGATCACCCGGTACCAGGACGTTGCGACCACGATCCACTCGCACGCCGCCGGCGATTCGATCAGCGTTGTGGTCGAACGAGCCGGACAGCAGACGACGTTGATTGCCAAGCTCGGCAAGAACCCCGACACGACCGCACCGAACACGGGCTACCTCGGCATCAGTTCCGGTCCGGAACCGCATTGGGTGGACCAATCGATCGGTTCGGCGTTCGCGAGCAGCTTCACCGATCTCGGCTCTGCGGCGTGGAGAAGCGTCGGTGGGGTGCTCAAGGTGATGAACCCGGTGAACATCTACGACCATCTCTCTGGCGCGAACAAGGACCAGAGCACCCAGCCGGTCACTGTGTACGGCATCAGCCGATTGAGCTCGACAATCGGTGACGAGAGCGGTTTGGCGGGCATCCTGCTGACGCTTGCCGGCATCAACGTGTTCATCGGGCTGCTCAACATGACGCCGTTGCTGCCGTTCGACGGTGGGCACGCCGCGGTGGCGACCTACGAACGCATCCGATCGCGCAAGGGCAAGGTCTACCGGGCCGACGTGGGCAAGATGATCCCAGTCGCGATGACGGTGATGACGTTCTTGGTCTTCGTGATGTTCGCCGGCCTGTACCTCGACATCACCAATCCGATCAAGTAGCGAGCGCCCCGCGGCACACGAAGTCCACCGCTGAGTGGCACACTGAAGACGTGTTCGAGCGTCGGAAGACCCGTCAGATCCACGTTGGCAAGGTCGCGGTCGGTGGCGACGCCCCGATCTCGATCCAGTCGATGACCATCACCAAGACGGCCGACGTCGAAGGAACACTGCAGCAGATCTACGCCCTCGCCGCGGCGGGATGCGACATCGTCCGCTGCACGTGCAACGAGCCTGCCGCAGCCGAGGGTCTGGCCCAGATCGTGCCCAGATCACCGGTGCCGATCATCGCCGACATCCACCACCAGTACAAGATGGCGTTGGCTGCGATGGAGGCAGGCGTGCACGGGCTGCGCCTGAACCCCGGCAACATCCGCAAGCCCGAGCACATCAAGGCTGTTGCGGCCGAAGCTCGCGACCGCAAGGTACCGATTCGCATCGGTGTCAACGGCGGCTCGCTCGATCCGGCCCTGTACGAGAAGTGGGGCGGCATCAAGCCCGAGGCGATGGTGGAATCAGCGCTGCGCGAGTTGGCGTACTTCCAAGAGGTCGACTTCGACCTCGTCAAGATCAGCGTCAAGGCGTCGAGCGTGCCGCTGATGGTCGAGGCCTACCGCCAGCTGAGCGAAGTGACCGACGTGCCGTTGCACCTCGGCGTGACCGAAGCCGGCCCGTTGCCCAACGGCCTGCTGAAGGCGACCGCGGGCATCGCGACGCTGTTGCTGGAGGGCATCGGCGACACGATCCGCTACAGCCTCACCGCCGATCCCGTCGAGGAAGCGCGGGCGGGTCGGCAGCTGCTCGAATCGTTGGGTCTGCGGGAACGAAAGAACATCGACCTCATCGCGTGTCCCAGCTGTGGCCGAGCCGAGATCGACGTGATCGGTGTCGCCAAGCGGGCGATGGAAGCGTTCGGCGATCGCAAGATCCCGCTGCAGGTCGCAGTGATGGGCTGTGTGGTCAACGGTCCCGGTGAGGCGCGCGAAGCCGACCTGGGCATCGCCGCCGGCAACAAGCGAGGCCACCTTTTCGTGAAGGGTCGAAACGTCGCCGTCGTCCCCGAGGACGAGATGGTCGACGCGCTGGTCGAGTGGGCCGAGTTCATCCACGAGCACGGCACCGACGCCGCCGTGGCGCGAGTCGACACCGCACTCGCCGAACGTGAGGCTGCCAAGGATCGCGCCCTGCTGCTCGACGAGAAGGGTGACGACGCCAACCACGCCACCGAGAAGATCGTCGAGATTCGCAAGAAGGTGGCGGGACAAGGGTGACCGACCCGTCGCCGGCGCATCTTCCGCTGCACGAGTTCGATCCATCGCCCACAGCGCTGATCCACGCGCCGTCTCGCTATGCGCCGCAGCTGGGGTTTCCCGAACGCGCCGTCCTGTGCTGGTTCGGCGACGTCGTCCACGACCGCACTGCCGACAGCGAGCCCGTGCACTACGTGAAGTCCGAGCACGGTGATCACCCCGTGTGTGTCATCACCCATCAGGGCGTCGACGTCGCGCTCGTGAGTCCTGGCGTGGGCGCGCCCATCGCTGCATGTTCGTTGGAAGTCGTCATCGCACTCGGAGCCACGAAGGTCATCGGCTGCGGTGGTGCCGGCATCATCAAGTCCGGCTTCGACGTCGGTCACGTGATCGTGCCGACCGGGGCCATCCGCGACGAGGGCACCAGCTACCACTATGCGCCGGCCGATGCGGTCGTCGCGCCACATCCTCGGGCGCTCGCCGCGATCGACGACGTATTGGCGGAAGCGGGAGTCCCGCACGATCGTGGACTCACGTGGACCACCGACGCGCCGTATCGCGAGACGGCATCGAAGGTGGCGCGACGACGCGATCAGGGATGCCTGACGGTCGAGATGGAAGCTGCGGCGATGTTCGCTGTTGCCGCCTTCCGCGGCGTGGTGTACGGCCAGTTGTTGTACGCCGGCGACGACGTGAGCGCCGAGGTCTGGGACCACCGCCAGTGGGACAAGCAGGGCACAGCGCGAGATCGGCTGCTCGATCTGGCGCTGGCGGCGGTGCTGCGGCTGTAGCCCGTCGCCGGTCACCGCCAGCACACTCCGCATTCACAGTGCTGAATCTGGAAGACTGGCGGATGCGATTCGTGCCAGCCACAACAGCCGTGAGAACAGTCAGTCGGTTGTCATTCGCGATCGTGGCGATGACCGGGGCCGTCGCGATCGCTCTGCCGGCCGTCGGCGCAGGGGCGGTACCGAGCACCGTGTCGCAGAGCGTGAGCTTCACCGCCAACGGACCCGCAATGCAGCAATGGACGGTGCCGCCAGGCGTCACGAGCGTGCAGTTCGACGTGGTCGGCGCGTCCTCGGTCGGTCCCGGCGGAGCCGCCGCGGAGGTCAAGGGCTCACTCGCAGTCAACCCGGGCTCCGTCCTCGATCTGTGGATGGGTCTCCAAGGCCAGGCGCCGTTGGCAGCGACGCCTGCGGTCGGCGGACTGGGTGGTTGGGGAGGCCGACAGGGAGCTCGCAAGGGCGGCAACGGCGGTGACGGTCTGTACAACGGCGGCACGAGTGGTTGGGGTGGCGGCGGGGCGACCGAGATCAACCTGCACGACGGCGTGATGAACGCCGGCGTCGTCATCGTGGCCGGCGGTGGAGGCGGCGCTGGATACAAGGCGACTTCGGGATGCGGTTCCGCCGGTGCCGGCGGTTGTGGCGCGCTCGCATCGGGTGGCGGCGTCGACGGGTCGAGTGGATCCGGGAGTTCAGGAAGTTCGGGCGCGGGCGGAAGCGGTGGCACGGCTGCGCTTGGCGATGCGAGTGGCGTTGGCCAGCAGGGTGATGGTTCGCAGACGCGAGCGGCCATCATCGCGGGGTACTACTCGGGTGCTGGTGGAGGAGGCGGCGGGAATCGCGGTGGGCTCGGCGGAATTTCCGGCAACAGCATCGGGTTCACGCCCCTGTCCGGTGGAGGTGGTGCCGGCGGCAGTTCTGGCCCGCCCGGCGCGAGCTATTCGAGCGCGGCCCCGTATGTCGGTCCGGGCAAGATCTCGTTCGTGTTCGATGTACCCGCGAGCGCGACACGCTTCGTGCCGCTCAGCCCGTCGCGGTTGCTCGACACCCGTGATCTGGCGGACATCACCGCTGGAGTGCCGGTCGCGGTCAGCGGCGGGATCGATCTGCAGGTGACTGGTCGCGGTGGCGTGCCCGTGACGAACGTCTGGGCCGTTGTTCTCAACGTGACCGTGGCGGAGGCCACCGGTCCGGGATTCGTGACGGTGTGGCCGAGCACCCAGTTGCGGCCGATCGCATCCAACCTCAATGTGACCGCGGCCGGTCAGAACATCGCCAACCTCGTCACGGTCGCGGTCGGTGTCGGCGGCAAGGTGTCGTTGTACGCGCAGGGCGGCGGTCATTTCGTCGTGGATGTCGAGGGCTACTACGAGCCAGTGGTCAACTCTGCATCCACCGCCGCCGGTCGCTTCACCGCGCTCGCGCCGAACCGCATCCTCGATACACGTTCGTCCAACGGGGTCCCGGGCGAAACCGTGATTCCGCCGAACAGCTCGATCGACGTCGTGGTCGCCGGTCGCGGCGGGGTGCCTGCCAGCGGCGTCAGCGCCGTTGTCCTCAACGTGACGGCCGCCGAGGCAACAGCTGCAGGATTCGTCACCGTGTGGCCCAGTGGCCAGACTCGCCCGAAGGCGTCGACGCTGAACGTCACCTTCGCCGGTCAGAACATCCCCAACCTGGTGATCGTCCCGCTCGGTGCGAATGGGAAGGTGTCGTTCTACACCCAGGCCGGAACACATCTCCTCGCCGACGTTGCTGGATGGTTCGGCGATGCGACGCAGCCTTCGTCGCGAAGTGGTCTGTTCGTACCGCTCTCTCCTGGCCGCGTCCTCGACACCCGCGTTCCGGTGGGGGTCCCGACGACCACACCGGTGGCGCCCAACGCTTCGATCAACGTCACGATCGCAGGATCGGGCGGGGCGCCGACCACGGGCATGAGCGCGGCAGTCCTCAACGTGACGGCGGCTGTCGCGACGGCCCCGGGTTTCGTCACGGTCTGGCCGGCTGATCAGCCCAAGCCGACGGCGTCGAATCTGAACGTGACAGCTGCGGGTCAGAACATTCCCAACCTCGTCGAAGTCGGCGTGAGCGCCGCGGGCGTCGTGTCGCTCTACTCGCAGGGCGGAACGCACCTGCTCGCCGACATCGCCGGCTACTACATCACCGGCTGAGCACCAACACCGACTCGGCACAGCGTCGCGTCGCCGACGAATGTCACCGACTCACGGTCGAGCGCGACCACACATTCACCGGCGCGGACCACATCAGTGGCGCCGCGGATGCACAGGATCAACTCCGCTCCACGAGCCGTCCACGTCGTTGTGTCGTTGACGTCGTTGACGTCGATGACGCTGAGCCGAAAGTCGCTGACGGGGACCGGGAACGTTCGTCCACCCTCGGGGTCCGGGGTCGACGGCACGACCGGCTCGACCAGCGGTGTCGTGTCGAGTACTCGCAGCACCTCGTCGGCATCGACGTGTTTCGACGTGAGCCCGCACCGCACGACGTTGTCGGAATTCGCCATGACCTCCACACCGACGCCGCCGAGGTACGCGTGCATGTTTCCGTCACGGAGGTAGATGGCTTGACCGGGCTGGAGCTCGACGTAGTTGAGGAAGAGCGCCAGTGCGGCGGATGGATCATTCGGATACTGACCGGCGAGGCTGACCAACCACCGGCAGTTCGGGTCGTCGCCGCGGTGGCTCGCGGCATCGACCAAATCGTCGAGTGAAGGGCGGTCACGCAGCAGCAGCCCGACAACGCCGTCGATGCCCGCGTGGTCCAGCGTCGTTCGCAATGACGCGGCAGCAGTGCCGAGGGAGGTCAGGACTTGTTCGGTGGCGCTGATCGGGGCGATACCGCACAGGGCCTCGAAGCGGGTGAGGGCGAAGATCAGCTCGGGCTTGTGGAACGGGTCGCGGTACGTGCGCTGCGGTGAGTCGAGCGGTATCCCGCGAGCGCTCTCGCGGTCGAATCCTGCACGCGCCTGCTCGCTCGAGGGATGCACCTGCAGCGAGAGTGGATGGGCTGCCGCGAGCACCTTCAGCAGATATGGAAGCGGACCGGTCAGGTGCTCGAGATCGGTGCCGTCGTCGAGGTTCGACGGCGCGCCCCGATGGGTACCGAACCACAACTCCGCGTGCGGTCGTCCGTCCGGAGCGACTCGGAGCAGCGCGGGTATCGACGTGGTGTCGCCCCAGTCGTAGTTCTGCACGATGCCGTTGACCCGCTGCATGAACTGTCGAATCTAGCGGCGCGGTGGTTCGGGGTCACGATGACCGCGGACGATCGGCAACAATGAGTACATGAACACTCCGAACATCGTTGTCTCCCGCCACATGGCAGCCGCTCCGGATGCGGTCTTCGGGATGATCAGCGACCTGCCGCGCATGGGTGAATGGTCGCCCGAATGCACCGGTGGAACGTGGTCGGGTGGCGCCTCTGGCCCCGCGGTCGGTGCCAAGTTCAAAGGCACCAACACCAACGGCAAGAAGCAGTGGAGCACGTCCGTGACGGTGGCCGTGTGTGACGCCCCGACGTCGTTCGTGTTCGACGTCAATGCAGTCGGGATGTCGATCGCGCGATGGCAGTACGACATCGTGGCCGATGGTGACGGGTGCACCGTGACCGAATCGTGGACCGACAAGCGCAACCGCGTGGCCAAGTTGTTCGGTGGACCGGCGAGCGGCGTCACAGACCGCGAGGCCCACAACCGAGCCGGGATGGAGAAGACGCTCGAGGGTTTGGCCGCCGCGGCCGAAGCCCCTCACTGATGGTGCGTGCGCTCATCAACTGATCCTGTTTTTCGACGCGTACGGTCGAAGAACAGGATTGGTTCGATGGGTCAGGTCACGTGCAGCGTGTCGACTTCCCGCTCGATCCGCTGAGCAGCGTGAGCGTGCGCAGCGTCGATTGCGCGGCGGTCGCCGCTCGACAGCAGATCGAACTGCAGACCCCGCCACAGAGCGACGATTTCGCGGGCGAGCAGTCGCGCAGTCGGCGCCGGAACGCCATCGGCCCGCAGCGCGCCGGCGACGCGCTCGACCCACTCGGTCCCGATCGACATGAGGTACGCGCTGTAGCGCCCGGGGTGATGAGCCGCCAGGCCGAAGACTTCGAAGAACAATCGGATCGGCACGATGTTCGGCTTGGCCGAGAGGGCCTTCCAGACCGCCTCGAGTCGCTGTCCGAGCGGGGCGTCGTGATCGTCGAGGTGGCCGAGCGCGTCGATGATGCCTGGGAAGCGCGACGTCGCCTCGTCGAGCGCGGCGGCGATGAGCTCTTCCTTCGACCCGAAGTAGTAGAGCAGCATCCGGTTGTTGGTGCCGATCGCCTGCCCGAGCGCGCGCAGCGTCAGGTCGCCGACGCCGTGCTCGAGGCAGTAGTCGGCGATCAACGCCAGGAGTCGCTCACGCTCGTTGATCTCGTTCCCCACGCACGGCAACCGTACTTGTGTTACCTTTGAACCGGATGGTTCAACGGGTCCGGTCGGTGAATCGCAACGTGTCGAAGACGAGGAGAGAGAGTCATGGATCTGCGCCACAGCAATCTGGTTCCGCAGGAGGCGACGTCCGCAGAGCACGCTCGTAGCCTGGTGGCTCGAGATGGTGCGGCGCTCGTGACCGGCATCGGCTCGCTCGCCGACGCGGTGAGCTTCGGGGAGGCCATGCTCGGCGACCAGTGCATCCTGGTGCGTCCGCAGTTCGAGGCAACGAAGTCCGAGCAGGACAAGGAGCAGGCGGCCTTCGCAGCGCTCGGCGTCGACGATCGCGGCCGCGAGCGCTATCAGGGCGGCAACCTCGACATGCAGCCGGCACACTACGACGGTTTCGGTTTCGGCGACTTCGCGCCCGACCACATGTTCCTGTGGTGTGAGCGCACGTGCGAACTCGGTGGTGCCTCGTTCCTCGTCGATGGTCAGTCACTGCTCGCGGCGTTGACCGCCGACGACCCCGAATTCGGGCGCGAGTTGTGGACGATCGACATCGATCACTCCGAGCCGCACTTCGGTGCCGGCGCGGTCTCGCCCATCGCTCGTGTGCTCCCCGGCGGGAGGCTGCAGGTCCGTGCTCACCCGTCGCAGACCGCGTTGCCGGGCGACACCGGTCTGGGCCAACGCGTGGTCGCACGCTGGCTGGAGTCCGTGTCGATCGCGAGAGCGTCAGGTGCTCGCTTCCGAGTCGCCCCGGGCGAGATGATCTGCATCGACAACTACCGCATGTTCCACGGTCGCGATGGCTACGTCGACCCGGCGCGCACCCTGCACTCGATCTGGGCCTGGACCAACTCGGCCGTCGCCGTGCCCGAAGGCCTGCTCGACATCTCCGTCCCCCAGATGCCCACCGCGCTCGCCCGCTGAGGTTCTCGCCCCGACGGGCGCAGTCGCTAGAAGAGGCGAAGGTCGTCGGGGCGCATGCCGCGAAGTTCGTCGTAGTTGACCTCGACCCAGGTGAAACCGCGCGCTTCGGCCAGCACGCGCGCTTGCGGCTTGACGACCTGAGCCACGAACACGCCGCGCACATCGCCGAGTGACGAGTCGAGATGCAGCCGCTCGATGTATCGAGCCAGCTGTTCGACGCCGTCGATCTCGCCGCGGCGCTTGACCTCGATCGCGACGACCTGTCCGCTGGCGTCGCGACAGACGAGATCGATCGGGCCGATCGCCGTCGGGTACTCACGCCGCACCAACGTGAGCCCGAGCTCGATCGAGTGCGGTGACGCAGCGAGCAGCTCCTGCAGGTGGGCCTCGACGCCGTCCTTCTGCAAACCGGGGTCGTCGCCGAATTCGTGCGCAGTGTCGTGGAGCACTTCCAGCAGCGTGATGGTCAACTGCTCGCTCTTCGGATTCGTCACGACCCAGTGGTCGCCGTTGTCGATGACGGTGTTGGGTGCGTTCATCCAGTTGAGTGGTTTGTACGCACCGCCATCGGCGTGGATCGCGACGCAGCCATCGGCCTTGACCATGATCAGGCGGACTGCCTCGGGCAGGTGGGCGGAGAGGCGACCGTTGTAGTCGACGGTGCACCGGGCGATGACGAGACGCATGAGGGCTTCAGGTTATGGGCCGCGATCAGCGGCCGACGTGATCGCGCATCCGCTTCTGGATCAGCTCGCGGCGAGCCTGCAGGTCGCGATAGGTCAGGGAGTCGGCGGCGGATGATTCCAGGCCGAACCCGGCCTTGACGCTCTCGAGGTTGACGGCCATCGCGTTCGGATCGACGCCGAGCTCGGTGGCCAGTCGCTCGCCGTGGCGCTCGGCGAACAGCATCGAGATGCTCGCGATCTCGGCCAGGATGTCGAGGTCGGGTGCCAGACGGGCGATCGCACCGTCGAGGAACACCATGTTCTTGACGTAGAGCATCAGCTCCTTGGGCAGCCGAGCCCCGTAGCCCAAGAGGGCCTTGACCACCCGCTGCACTTCTTTCACCAATTCCTCGCCGCTGAGGCTGGTGGGATCGATCGTGGGTTGATCGAGGCGCAAATCTCGGATGACTGCGTCGAGGTCGGTGTCGCGGGGGAGCGCGCCGAGATCGCGCAGCGCAGCAACCTGGCCGCGCACGTCGTTGGTCGTTGCGCCGACCATCATCCGCAAGAAGGCCAGGCGACGCTCGTTGCTGAGCCGGCCGACGATGCCGAAGTCGAGCAGCGCCGTGCGGCCGTCGGCGAGCACGAGCATGTTGCCACCGTGGAGGTCGCCGTGGAACAGCCCCTCGATCATCGCGCCTTCCATGAACGCGATCATCCCGGCGCGGATGACGGCTTCGGTGTCGATGCCGGCGCCCTGCATCCCGGCCACGTCGTCGAAGTTGAATCCGCTGACTCGCTCCATGACGAGGACTCGCCGAGTCACCAGCTTGGGGTGCGGGCGGGGAACGACGAAGCGGTCCTGCTTCAGGTTCTTCAGGACTGCCGCCATGTCGAGCATGTTCGCTGCTTCGATCCGGAAGTCGAGCTCTTCCACGATCGTCTCCGCGAAGAGCTCGACCAGCGCCGGCGGGTTCGCGAGCGCCGCGATGGGGATGCGGCCGACGAGATGCGGTGCGAGCCAGGCCATCACGCGCAGGTCCTTGCGGACGAGCGTGCTGACCGACGGGCGCTGCACCTTGACGACGACGTCCTCGCCGGTGCGCAAAGTCGCCGCGTGTACCTGGGCGATCGACGCTGCCGCGATCGGTGTCGTGTCGAAGAACGAGAAGATGTCCTCGATGCGCGCGCCCAGGTCGGTCTCGACCGTCAGCCTGACGTCGGGCCACGACTCGGGCGCGACCTGATCGCGGCACAGCTTGAACTCGCTGACGAGTTCCGCCGGGAACAGACCGTCGCCGCTGGAGATGATCTGGCCGAGCTTGATGTAGGTCGGGCCGAGGATCTCCGCTGCGGTGCGAAGGCGACGTGACACATCGGAGCGGCTCGCCTCCTGGCTGGCGTACCGGCCTCGACGCTTGCGGATGAACCACGGCAGCAACGCTCGACCCAGTTGCCAGACGACGCTGACGACGCGTGTGCCGGGCGGCAGCTTGGATGGCTCGGTCAACCGCGGGACTTCGGCTTGCGACGCCGCGCGCAGGCGGCCCGAGAGAGGCAGCCACGCGATCGCATCGCGATCGAGTCGCCACGGTGCCGTGCTGCTGAATGCACCCCAGGTCTCGTCGTCGACGATCACGTTTGCCACGTCGTCAGTCTGGCCGCAACGGCGCTCGCACCGCACGCGTCTGCTCGAGTTCGGTCGGACTCGTCACCGTGCCGCTCGTCACACGACAGCGCTCGCTGCGATGGTGATGGCCCGAAATGGCTCGTCTACCGTCGGGGGCAGTGACCGCTGCCATCGAGCCCGATGTCGACCGCGACGAGGTGACGCTCTTCGGCCGCACCGTCGAGTACAAGTGGATCGTCGCTGTCGTGATGGTCTGTGCGTTGTTCCTCGACATCATGGACACGACGATCGTCAATGTTGCGCTGCCGACGCTCGGCCGCCAGTTCGGCGAGCAGTCGACCGAATGGGTGATCATCGGTTACACGTTGAGCCTCGCCGTGTTCATCCCGGCTGCGGGCTGGATCAGTGACCGGATCGGCACCAAACGGGTGTTCCTGTTCGCGTTCTCGATGTTCATCACGTGTTCCGCACTGTGCGGCGCAGCTCAATCGATCGATCAGCTCATCACGTTCCGAATCCTCCAGGGCGTCGGCGGCGGGATGCTCACGCCGGTCGGCCTGGCGATGCTGTTCCGTACGTTTCCGCCGGCGGAACGGGCGAGGGTTTCGACGTTGATGATGGTTCCCACCCTGGCGGCGCCCGCGCTCGGACCGGTCGTCGGCGGTTTCCTCATCACCAACCTGAGTTGGCGGTGGGTGTTCTACATCAACGTCCCCATCGGCCTATTGGCGTTGTTCGTCGGGTTCACCCACCTGCGCGAGCATCGCGAGCCGACGGCCGGATCGTTCGATCTTGCCGGATTCGTCCTGTCCGGCGTTGGGCTCGCCTCATCCGTGTACGCCCTGAGTGAGGGACCCATAGCCGGCTGGACGTCGTCGAAAGTGCTGACCACGGCAGTCATCGGCCTCACGTCGCTCGTCGCACTCGTGGTCGTCGAGACCCGCAAACGAGAGCCGATGCTCATGTTGCGGCTGCTGCGCGATCGGATGTTCCGCAATGCGAACATCGTGAGCGCGTTCTCGATCGCGAGCTTCCTCGGCTTGCTGTACGTACTCCCTCAGTACCTGCAGACGTTGCGTGGACTCAGCGCTCAGGCGTCGGGTCTCACGACGTTTCCGCAGGCGATCGGCATCTGCTGTTCATCGCTGATCGCCGGACGCTGGTACAAGCGAATCGGGCCGCGGCGGCTCATCGCGAGCGGGTTGTTCCTTGCCTCGCTCACGATCTTTGCGTTTCATTGGCTGACGCTGACGACCAGTCTGTGGTGGATCCGTGGACTTGTCCTGCTGCGGGGCTTCAGCATGGGGTTTGCGTTCGTTCCGATGCAAGCCGCCAGCTACGCGACGATCGCTCCAGCGGACAACGGGCGCGCAGCGTCCATCTTCAGCACTCAGCGGCAGGTCGCTGTGTCGATCTCGGTCGCGATCTTGGCGACCGTTCTGGCCGGCTACCTTCGGTTCGGCGCGGGTGGAGTGGTGAGCGATCCGGCGCGGGCTCTCGAGGGATTCCACGTCACCTTCTCGATCGCCGCCAGTCTGGCCCTGGTCGGTTCGGTGGTCGCCTTGTTGATCCGCGACAGTGACGCCGCGGGCACGATGGCGGGTCGTTAGCCCGTCCCTCAGCCGAGGAGGCCGGTGCTCGATCCGTGCACGTGATCGCAGTTGCGTGTCTGACCGTCGGCGACTTGACCAGCGCCGACGCCTTCGAGGGCAGAGAACGGCCCGCATGCCGTCGGCACGATCCACACGTGGATCATCGGTGCCGGCTGGAACTTCTGCAATGACGCGGGGCAGTTGCCATTGCCGTCGGTGAGTCCCGCGACCTTCGGAGCGACGGGGTCCTTGGTGAAGCACAGGTTGTCGTGGATGTGCCACTGGGTCAGAGCGCCGCCGATGTCGGGGACGTCGGTGAGCTTCACCGTGTCGGGCAGCATGAACATTGCCGACAAGAGCTTCTTCGTGCCATCGGGCTGGGGCTGGTACACGAGGCTCTCCGGGTGGTCGGGATCCAGCGTGTCGTTGTCGTCGATCCACTTCCAGTTGATGTAGTGCTCGAAGCCGGTGGCGCCGTCGCCGATCGATTCGAATCCGGCCGCGACTGCCGTCGCGGGGTCATCCCACTGAGGAAGGCGCACGATCGTGACCGCCACGAGGTTCTCGGCCCGGGCCTGCTCCTGCGGTGTCACGCCGGGCACGCCACTGAGGTCGATGGGGAGGGTCGGGTCGTACGGCACGGGCGCGACGACGGCTGCGGGGTGCACATGCGGAGTGGACTCGTCGAACGTCGTCGACGTGTCTGCGGCTCCTGCTCCTGCTCCTGCTCCTGTGCCGGCGCCGATGACCGTGACGGTGCCGTCCGCGTTGTGAATGTGAGGCGTCGATTCGTCCAACGTGGTCGAGGTGGGCGCAGCGGCGGAGCCGACGCCCGCCGGCGTCGTGGTTGGCCCGGTCGCGGCCGGCGCGGAAGATGCCGAAGCCTGGCTGATGAGGGTCGGCTTGGCCGTGACGTGGGCCCCCGCCACCAGAGCGGGCACGGCCAGGATCGCGACGGCGACACAGGGCAGCAACATCCGTTGTGCCGGCTCTCGGCGCCATCCGATCAGGACTGCGGCAAGTGCGAGCCCGGCTGCGACCAGCCCCAACAGCGCGGATGCCGAGTCGGTGAAGTGAGCCGTCTGTCGCGCCTCGAGCCCGCCGATGAACGACACCGGCTTCAACCGTGTGAACAGCCACGCCCCGACGACAGCCAGGTTGCCGGCGGCCCCGATCGTGGCGACCAGGCGCCGCGGCCTGACGAGTGCGGCGACGCCGAACGCCAATTGGATCGCAGCCGCGGCGACGAACAGCCGGGCAAGACCGACATGGTCCGCATTCATCCCGATCGCGCCGGCGTGGATGAGACCGGCGCCGATCGATGCGATCGCCGCAGCCTGGACACCGGGTAACCGAAGCGGTTCGTGCGGTGCGATGGTGATGGTCATGCTGTTCCCCTCGACATCAGAGCCGTTGGCGAGTCTACGTCGGCGTTGGCCTGGGCGTCTGGACGGGGACGACACACCTGGCAACTCGGATCGGCGGGTCAGAACCGGGGTGGCCGCTTCTCGCGCAGCGCGGCGACGCCTTCGCGGTACTCGTCGGTGCGAACTGCGGCGTCGATCAACTGCTTCGATTCCTCGATCGAGGCTCCGACATCGTGGCGAAGCAGGTCGTCGTAGAGCTGGCGCTTGGTGATCTGCACGGCTTTCGGTCCGGTGGTCGCGACGAGTGTGTTCGCGAAGTCGTGAGCGGCGGCAAGCGCCGCATCGCCGTCGGCGACCACACCGTTCCACAGCCCCCAGTCGGCGGTTTCGGCGCCCGTGAAGATCCGGCTCGACAGCAACAGGTCAGCGGCGCGCGTGACGCCGATGAGGCGGGGCAGCATCCAGCTCAGACCGAACTCGGCGGGCAAACCGAGCTTCGCCGCGGCGGTCGTCATCCGGGCCGATTCGCTGACGAAACGAAGATCGCAGAACAGGCTGAGCGCAAGGCCCATCCCGGCGCACGCGCCGTTGACCGCGGCGATGATCGGGAAACGCAGCCCGAAGTGGAACGAGAAGTCGTGGTCGAACTCCGGCCGCACACCGAACCCGGGTGTCGCCGTCACCGCGCTGACGCCGTCGTCGTAGCCTCCGCGTTCAGCGTGACCGGCCAGTGCCGCGCTGTCGCCGCCGACGCAGAACGCCGGCGGCGTGCCCGTGACGACCACAGCGCGGATGTCGGGATTCGACTCCAGCTCGGCCAGGATCCAGCGGTACTCGGAGTGCATCCGCCCGGTCCACGCGTTGTGACGGTGCGGGCGGTGCAACCAGATCGTCGCGACGTGGCCGTCGATCTCGTAACGCGTTGTGCGCAGTTCGTCCATCGTCAGCGCCAATTCCGATCGCGGCGCGCCCGCCACTTGTCACCCCACAGCGCGTCGAGGATCGGCTCGGCGAACTCGGGTCGACACAAGATGAAGTCGGGGAGCCAGGCCTCGCGCTCGTTGTACTCGAGCGGCGAACCGTCGATGCGACTGACGTGCATGCCGGCCGCCGCGGCGACCGCCGCCGGCGCCGCCGAGTCCCACTGGTACATGCCGCCGTCGTGGATGTAGATGTCGGCTTCTCCGAGTACGACCGCCATCGCCTTCGCTCCGGCCGATCCGAGCCGTACCGCTTCGCAGCCGAGCTCGTTGGCGACGATGACGGCGGCGTACGGAGCACGGTTGCGGCTCGTGATGAGACGCGGCTTCTCGAACCGGCGCTCGGGGAAGGGCGGAGGCGGATCGGTCGCGAACACGACGTCCATCGCCGGCAAGCTCACGGCGCCGGCGATGAGGCCGCCGAGCTGCATCGCGCCTTTCTCCCAGAGCGCGATGTGCACCGCCCAGTCGTGCCGACCGCGTTCGCCGTACTCGTTCGTGCCGTCGAGTGGATCGACGATCCACACCCGATCGGACTTCAAGCGCTTGAAATCGTCCGCGCCTTCCTCCGACAGGACCGCGTCGTCGGGGCGATGCGTGCCGAACTCGCGCATCAGGAAGCGGTGAGCGTTGATGTCGCCGTTGTCCATCACCTGCCACGATGGCGCCCCGCCGGCGAACATCGACTCGCGTAGCTCGAGCAACAGTCGTCCGGTCTGCACGGCGAGCCGGGTTGCCAGTTGCGCGTCGGTCTCGGCGCCGGCGATCACGTCTGAGGTCATGCGCGGCGACCGAGGCGGACCGCGTCGCGAACCAGGTTGCGTACCTCGGTCTCGGCGGCACCGGCATCGACCAAACGCTGGACCGCTGATTCGAGCTGCTCGGCGTCGGCTTCGGCGAAGGCATCGATCGGCTCGCGACGGGTGACGGCCGACGCGGCGAGCAACGAAACCGCAGCGACCACCGTGATCAGCCCGACAGTGAGCACGGCGCCGTTGTTGTTCAGCACCGATCCGATGATGAGGCCCGCGATGCCGCTCACGAAGATGCCGGCGCAGATCGTTCGCAGGGTCCGCAGTGACATGTCGACATTCTCGCAGGCCGGTTGTCCGGTCCGGCACCCGCGACCGAAATCAAGGGCCTGGGTCCAGGGTCTGGTGCCGGGTATCCCACGCGTCCCGCGGGCTACATTCGTCCGATGGTCAATCGCTCGGGACACCGGAACACCACCCGCAACCGGTTGGGTCTCGTGTTCGGCGTGTGCCTGACCGGCGCGCTCGTTGCCGTGGGCTGCAGTAGTTCCACGCCGTTGTCGAACGGCTCGACGACCACGATCACTGGCGCGACATCGACCACCGTCGGCGTGACTTCGACGACGATCGCGACGACGGATGTGCCGACGACCGTCGCGACGACCGTCGCCGCCAGTGTCGACACCACCATCGTGCCCACCACCGTGGTCGACACCACGGCGGCGCCCACCACCGTTCCCGCACCGACCACCGTGCCGCCGCCGCCGATCGACGACCTGTTGCTCCGCGCCGGTGGTGTGGGGCGATTCGACTACGGCAGCGCACCGGTCGACATCCTGTCGGTCATCTCCGTCAAACTGGGCAAGCCGACGACGGCTGCGACGACGTCGTTCTCGACACCGAACGGCGCTGTGTTCGACACCCCCGACGCGACTGCATCCTTCGTCCATCCGCTCGGTGAGAAGGTCTGCTGGACAGAATTCTGCCTCTACTTCGGCGGCAACGATGCACCGTCGCTCGTCTTCACGGGTTGGGCCTACCGGGCGACTGGCGACCCCACCACCACGGCCCCCAAGCAGTCACTGCACAACGCCGACGGCCTGACGCTGGGCAGCAAGTGGAGCGATTTCCCGAGCGCGATGACGGCACAGGCAGGCGGCTGCGCGGCGAGTGGTATCGGGGCGACCACCGACGGCGAGACGCTCACGCTGCAGGGCGGCTTCGAGGTCGCCGACACGACAGGAGCCCTGCATCCGGTGCTGCCCGATCCGTCTGCCGTCGCCGTCAGCGGCATGGCGGCCGGCGACCATTATGTGAGTCTCCAGCCACCGTGCTGATGCGGGCTACGCTCGGCCGATGCTCAGCCCACTGTCGGCACGTCGTCACACGCCAGCCCGCCTGACGTTCATCGGCGTTGCCGTCGCCGGTCTCGCGCTCGCCTCATGTGGCACGCGCACGAAGCTGGATGCAGCGGATCCGACCACCACCGCCCCGGCCTCATCGACGGCCGTCACCGACACGATCTCCGAGTCATCCGTCCCGAACACAGACGCTCCGACCACCACGGCCGTCGCTGAAGTGTCGACCACGGTCGCAGTGACGACGACCATCCCTGCCGAGACGACGACCACGGTCCCTGCAGCCGATCCGCTGCTGTTGCGCGTCGACGGGTTCGGCGCCTTCGATTTCGGGACGCCGGTCGATGCCGTCGTCGCCGGCATCCCGGCTGCTCTGGGCGGCTTCTCGTCCGACGTGACCCAACGGTTCGTCGACAACGGCAACGGCGGATTGTCGTCCGCGGACGATTCCGACACCGTGTTCGTGCTCCCGTTTTCGCGGCAGCTCTGCTACAGCGAGCTGTGCCTCACGTTCGGCAGCACCGACGCGGCATCGCTGGCCCTGGTCGGCTGGACGTACTACCCGTTGGCGACCGGCGGCCCGTTGGTGCTCGGCCTCCACGACGTCAACGGCGTGACCATCGGCAGCCGCGCCAGCGACTTCCCCGCGGCCATCGTCGTCAACCCTGGCGGGTGCTACACGGACGGCACCGGCACCACGCCATCCGGAATCACCCTCGCTCTCCGGGGAGGCGACTTCGTGATCACCGACGCAGCGGGGAACCAGACGCCGGTCGTGCCCGATCCGACAAGCGTCACGGTCACCAGCATGGAAGCCGGCTCGAACTATGGGTTCTTGGCCGGCGACTGCTGATCCCGGATGGCGATTGCGGTACCGGTCAGCGCTTGAGTGGCTTGTACTTGATCCGGTGCGGCTGGTCGGCCGCTGAACCCAACTCCTTGTGCCGCCACGCCTCGTACTCGCTGAAGTTGCCCTCGAACCAGCGCACCTGACTGTCGCCCTCGAACGCGAGAACGTGGGTCGCGATGCGATCCAGGAACCAACGGTCGTGGCTGATGACGACCGCGCACCCGGGGAACGCGTCGAGCGAGTTCTCGAGGGCACGCAAGGTGTCGACGTCGAGGTCGTTGGTCGGTTCGTCGAGCAGGAGCAGGTTGCCGCCGGTCTTGAGCAACTTGGCGAGATGCACTCGGTTCCGCTCGCCACCTGACAGATCACCGACCCGCTTCTGTTGGTCGCTGCCCTTGAAGTTGAAGCTGGCGACGTAGGCGCGACCGTTGATCTCGCGGCTGCCGACCTTGAGATGTTCGATGCCGCCGGTGATCTCTTCGTAGACCGTTGCATCGTCGTCGAGGCTGTCACGGCCCTGATCGACATAGGCCATCTGCACGGTGTCGCCGATCGTGACGCTGCCACTGTCGGATGGCTCCTGGTTGGTGAGCATCTTGAACAGCGTGGTCTTGCCCGCGCCGTTCGGCCCGATGATGCCGACGATGCCGGCCTTGGGCAGCGAGAACGACAGATCCTCGATCAGCAACCGATCGCCGAACGCCTTGCTCAGGTTCTTGACCTCGATCACGGTGTCGCCGAGGCGCTGGCCCGGCGGGATCGTGATCTCCAAGCGGTCGGGTCCGCGGTCGGCTGCTTCGGCCTCGGCTGCCAACTTCTCGTAGGCCGAGAGGCGAGCCTTGCCCTTCGACTGGCGGGCCTTCGGTGACATCCGAACCCATTCGAGCTCGCGTTCGAGCGCGCGTCGACGGTTGTCGTTGCTCTTCTCCTCGCGAGCCAGCCGTTCCTGCTTCTGCTCGAGCCAACTGGAGTAGTTGCCCTCGAACGGGATGCCGCGGCCACGGTCGAGTTCGAGGATCCATTTGGCGACGTTGTCGAGGAAGTACCGGTCGTGCGTGATCGCGACGACAGTGCCGGAGTAGTCCTTGAGGAATCGTTCGAGCCACTCGACACTCTCGGCATCGAGGTGGTTGGTCGGTTCGTCGAGCAGCAACAGATCGGGATGGCTCAGCAGCAGCCGACACAGCGCGACGCGACGTCGCTCACCACCGCTGAGCGTCGTGACATCAGCGTCGTTCGGAGGGCAGCGCAGCGCGTCCATCGCGATCTCGACGTTGCGTTCGAGGCTCCACGCGTCGGTGGCCGCGATCTTGTCCTCGAGTTCGGCCTGCAGCGCACCGATCTTGTCGTAGTCGGCGTCCGGGTCGGCCCACATCGCCATGACCTCGTTGTAGCGGTCGAGGACACCTTTGACCTCGGCCACGCCATCCATCACGTTGCCGAGCACGTCCTTGTCGGGGTCGAGCTGTGGCTCCTGAGCGAGGTATCCGACGGTGAAGCCGGGGGTGAGCCGTGCCTCCCCACTGAAGCCGTCGTCGAGGCCCGCCATGATTCGCAACAGGCTCGACTTGCCCGCGCCGTTCGAGCCGAGCACGCCGATCTTGGCGCCCGGGTAGAACGACAGCGAGATGTTCTCGAGAACGGTCTTGTCCGGTGGGTAGTGGCGGGCGAGTTTGTAACAGGTGTAGATGTATTCGTGGGCCATGGCGTGGGTCAGACTATCTGTCTCCTGGCGGCAAGCCGGGCTGTCTCCTGGCGGCAAGCCGGGCTGTCTCCTGGCGGCAAGCCGGGC
>JBBRPP010000018.1:0-98217 GCA_038227995.1 Acidimicrobiales bacterium | reverse complement strand
CGCGATACTGAGGTCACTGGAAGTGTCTCCTGGTTCTGTCGAACGATGAGGTGTAGGAACCAACATCGTCCCAGGCCAGGAGACCTTTCAGGCGGATACGCGCATCACCTCAAACCCAAGCGATCGGTGGATCCAGGCTTATGACGGTCAGCGGGTGAGGCTCGCCGACGGTTGTGAGATTGGCCTGCGGAACTTGTCGCGCAGTGGTGGCCGAACGATCGACGTTCGAATCCCGGGCCAAGCAACTCCGATCAAGGTGCACATCGTATGAGCGCTCACCCGAAGCCGACGATGATTGAGGATCTTGTCTCCTCCGGTGTCCTTGACTGGGTGAGTGCAGGCGAGGTGTACGGGGTTGCCGCCAGCTCAGGGGTCGAAGATCCGAATGAACGTCGTCATCTCGCTATCGGCTTGATTGCTGATGTCCTGCTGAGAGGGTTCATGGTTGCTGGAGACACGCCTCCAGGAGGGTTCGTCCCATGGGCCAGCCCGCCGACCGAGCAACTTTCGCGGATTGCTTCCGAGTGGCTTGCAAAGCCCGATGCGGAACTGTGGATCGGGGAGATTTGTTGGCTGCGCAACACCGAGCTTGGTGACGCACTCGGACGGATGGTGCTCGCCCGTGGAGCTGAAGAGCGCGAATGATCCGGTTCCGGCTGTTTCTGGCTGTCCTTTTGGGGGTGCTGTTCGGCGTGCCGTCGGAGGTCGTACATGCGTCGACATACACCTACGATTCTGGACGCGCCATCGCGCACAGCGATGTCGATGCTGGCCCCGGTGCATTAGCTTCACCCTCCCGCCTTGAGGGGGACATCGACGTCGGTATGGATGCCTCGACGGCACGAGCGCTGGCGACGGCGGTGCTTGTCATGGCAGCCGAGGAGTAGGAGAATCTCTGATGCTCCGCCAATGGCGAGTTGGTTGTCGACATCAACACCGGAACCATTCACCACTTTCTCATCAGCGTGATCGACGTGGGACTCAACTTCTCCGTGACCGTGGGTCCGCCGCCGCTGGCGGGATCTTGGTCTAATCCCCAAGCGAGTACTCGTTCCGGTTTATCGCCGACTCACCCATCGACGTGTCAGATCGGGCTGGCGAGGACGGTGTGGCCACGCTGTGATCGGTCAGGACGGCAAGCCCCTCGCCGCTGATCCTGAGCTGACGCGGAAGCAGCAGAAGGTGGTCGATGACAACATCAAGGCGATCCGTGACGCGATCGGCGAGTACATGCGCTGGTTCCGGGAGAACTGCTGATGGGCGGCGGCGACTTCGAACGGGACCTGCGCGATCTCAACCGTCGCTTCGGAGGAAAGAACTCAGATCGCAACACTCTGGCCGACGAGCACCTGCGACTCGAGCTGTATCGGATCGCGCGCGGCAGTTTGCCCGTTGAGGAGTTGGCGACGCTGATGCTCACCGATCCCGACATCGTCATGGCAGGGGCTGCACTGGTCGAACTCATCGATGATGCCGCAGCACGAGTGGAAGGTACTGAATTCAGCGAGTGGTCAAGCGTCGTGTTGAATTGCGGGGTCGAGAGGACGGCGTTCCCATGCAAGCGCATCCATGAATGGCGGCTTCTGATTTCGCTCGATGACCTGCTCGACGACGGATTGGATGACTTGATCGCGGGATCGGATTGGTTGCAGCGCATCGCGGTTGCGCGAACGAGCAAACGCACCGTGCTAGAGGCGCTCTCCGAACATGGTCGGACCAAGCGCACGCGATCGCTCGCCCTTCAGGCGACGCGGCGCAGGATGCACAGCGAGCCGGCGGCGGATTCCTCGACGAATGATCCACTCTCGATCGCCGGCAGGTAGATCTGCTCGTACGGCGGGCGGCCTCCGTCGGCGGGGTCGGGAAACACGTCGTGGATCGCCAGCGTCCCACCGGGCGCAACGTGTGGAGTCCAACCTTCGTAGTCGGCACGGGCCGGCTCGACGCCATGGCCGCCGTCGATGAACAGGAACGCGAGCGGCGTCGTCCAGTAACGCGCTGCCGTCGGGGACTGCCCGACAACGGCGACGACGAAGTTCTCGACACCGGCGTCGTAGATCGTGCTGCGGAAGATGGGCAGGGTGTCCATCCGCCCGATGCGTGCGTCGACGACCGTTGGGTCGTGATGCTCCCAACCACTCTGGTTCTCTTCCGAACCGCGATGGTGATCCACGGCGAACACGACGGTGTCGCATGCTTGCGCGGCCGCCCCGAGCCACACCGTCGAGCGGCCGCAGTAGGAGCCGACTTCGAGGAACGGCAGGCCCGGACAGACAGCGCCAGCGCGCACCGCAGCGTCGTACAACGCATCGCCCTCGTCAGGCGGCATGAAACCTTTGGCAGCGACAGCGTGAGCGCGAATCGACGCGGGGATCACCATTGATCCCAGTGGATGATGGTGTCCGGCGCGTCGCGCTTGGCCGGCTTGAAGTCGGTGCCGATCGTGTGCGCCAGCGGGCTGAGGCACACCTGCTGCACGGTGGCGAACGGGATGCCGACGATGTCCGCGACAGCCTGCTCCTGGAAGAGGTGCACCGTCGTCCACGCTGTGCCGAGGCCGCGAGCGCGAGCGGCCAGCATGAAGCTCCACATCGCAGGAAGGATGTTCGCCATCAACGACGCTGACGCGCTGCCAGGCATGTTGTCGACACGCATGCCGGCGTTGCACGCCAGCACCAGCACCGGCGCCTCGCCCATGCGGTCACCGAGGAAGTCAGCGCTGTCGGCGACGCGGGTCTGCTGCGCGTTGGCCTCGTCGGTGTCCTTCTTGATCGTGCGCACATACGCGCCGTCCATCGTCTTGTAGAGCTCGTAGCACTGCCGGTACACCTCACCGATCGCAGCCCGCTTCGCGGCATCGCGCACGATGACGAATTGCATCGACATGCTGTTCGAGCCGCTCGGTGATTGCATCGCCGCGGCAACGCACTCGCGGACGAGATCGTCGGCCACCGGCTTCGTGAAATCGAGTCGTTTGCGGACGGCACGTGTCGTCGACAGCAGTTCATCCGGGTCGAGTGGGAGCAGAGACATGCGGGGCACGCTAGCCAACGTGGCAACATGGCCCCTATGCAGGAAGCGCTCGACGATCTCGTGAAGTTGCTGGACCTCGAGGCGATCGAGGTCAACATCTTCCGCGGGCGCTCCCCCGACGAGCGCCGCCAGCGTGTTTTCGGTGGCCAAGTAGCGGGCCAGGCGCTGGTCGCTGCGACGCGAACCGTCGACGAACCGAACCGCCATGTGCACTCGCTGCACGCCTACTTCCTTCGCCCCGGGGACCCGACGATCCCGATCCTGTACGAGGTCGACCGCATCCGCGACGGTCGCAGCTTCACCACCCGCCGCGTCGTCGGCATCCAACACGGCAAGGCGATCTTCAACCTCCAGGCCAGCTTCCACGTTGCCGAAGACGGACCCGACCATCAGTTGCCGATGCCGGCCAACGTCACCCAGCCCGAAGACCTTCCCGACTTCAAGGCGTTGATGGAGCCGTACAAAGAGCAGATGGGCGAGTGGTACGAGCGGCCACGACCGATCGATCTGCGTTACGTCGGCAACGACCCGATTCGACGCCGCGGCAACCCCACGACGGGCCAGCAGGTGTGGATGAGGGCCGACGGTCGCCTGCCCGACGACCCCACGTTGCACGCCTGCATCGTCACGTACGCCAGCGACATGAGCTTGCTCGACACGACCGTGTTGCCGTTCGGCTGGTCGTGGGACAGCCCCGGTCTGCAGATGGCCAGCCTCGATCACGCGATGTGGTTCCATCGCCCGTTTCGGGCCGACGAATGGCTGCTGTACGACCAGACGGCCCTCTCGACCGGAGCGTCGCGCGGCCTCGCCGGTGGCGAAATCTATCGCCAGGACGGCACGCTCGCGATCACGGTCGTGCAGGAAGGTCTGGCGCGGGTCGGCCAATGACCTGCCGGCGGCTGACCTGCCGGCGGCAGGCCGCCGCTGCGGTCGCGCTCGGAGTTCTCGCGCTCGTCGGATGTGGCAGTGATTCGAACAAGGCAGCGGGCTCGACGTCCTCGACCACTGCGTTGATTTCCACGACGCACGCTGGGTCAGCGCCTGGCGGCTCGACTGGCACGCCTGACCCAGCCGCGATCGCATTCATCAAGCTCGCGACGATGTCCAATCCGGTCGACCTCACATTTCGTGCGGGAGACAGCGCGCTCTACATCGCCAGCCGCGACGGATTCGTCGTGGCGATGCGCAACGGCACGATCGACAACACCAAGCTCCTCGATGTGAGCAAGGACATCACCGCAGGGGGCGAGCAGGGCCTGCTCGGCCTGACGTTCTCCGTCGACGGCAGCCACGCCTATGTCGACTACACCGACACCAACGGCGACACCAACATCGTCGAATACGCGGTCGGGGCAGACGGCGTCTTCGCGAAGAAGTCGAAGCGAGCGCTGCTCACGATCAAGCAGCCATACTCCAATCACAACGGCGGGCAGGTGCGCATCGGCCCTGACGGGATGCTCTACATCGGCATGGGCGACGGCGGCTCCGGCGGCGATCCCGAACGTCGCGGGCAGAACAAGGACGAACTGCTCGGCAAGATCCTGCGCATCGATCCGAAGCCCGACGGCGACGACCGGTACACGATCCCGGCCGACAATCCGTTCGTGAACGTCGACGGTGAGCGAGGTGAGATCTGGGCGTACGGGTTGCGTAACCCGTGGCGGTTCAGCTTCGACCGCACGACGAACGATCTCTGGATCGCCGACGTCGGCCAGAACAGTTGGGAAGAGATCGACGTCGCATCCGCGGCGAGCGGCGGTGGCAAGGGACTGAACTTCGGCTGGAGCGCCTTCGAGGGCACCCACCCGTTCAACGATGATCAGCCGACCGACGGCGTGACGATGCCGATCCACGAATACCCCCATGGCCCCGACGGCTGCTCGATCTCCGGTGGCGTGCGTTACCGGGGCACGACGATTCTGTCCCTGATCGGTTGGTACGTCTACGCCGACTACTGCAGCAACCAGGTCCGCGCGCTGCAGATCGAGCCCGACCTCACCGCCGGCGCCGAGGTGATCCTCGCGTCCGATCAAGCCGGCGTCAGCGAGATCGCCCAGGGGCCTGACGGCGAGTTGTACGCGCTTCGCGTCGACGACGGCCTGATCATGACCATTGGTCCCAAGGCCTGACTGGGTCGGCCCCTCGACGCGTGACGAGCGATCAGCTGACTCGTTCGAAGGACAACTGGCGCTTGAGCGGGTCGGCGGTGACGAGCCGCACCTGGAACGTGTCACCCGGCTCGATGCGATGGGCCGAGACTCGGGCCACCACGGCCGGGTCGGCGATCTGGATACGTGCGCCGCGATCGTCGACATCGGTCACGACCGCGGTGAAGACGTCGCCCTCGCGGCCGTGGAGCACGACGGCCTCGACGAGATCGACGACAGCGCGTTCGACGCGCGACGACCGACTGCCCGAGCTGTCCATCACCGCCGGCAGCGCAGCAAACGCCTGCTGCGCATCGTCGGGCACCGGCTTGCCGTTGGCAACGGCGAGCGCAGCCTCGATGACGTAGCGATCGGCGAGGCGCCGCAGCGGCGCGGTTGCGTGGCAGTACGTCGCTGCCATCGCCGAGTGCCACGGCACCACGCCCTCGGCATAGGGCGCGTAGTCGGCCCCGCCGGTGGCGCGGCGAACGGCGACCAGGAAGGCCGCCTGCTTCGGCTGATTTGGGTTCAGACCACGCTGGAACGTCTTCAAGTCCGCCGAGTCGGGCCAGTTCAGTCCGAGCGCCTTGGCGGTGAAGCGCAGTCGTCGAACGGCGCGATCGTCTGGGTCCTGCATCACCCGGAACAGCCCGGTCTTGTGCGCCAGCAGAAGGTCGGCAACGGCGAGGTTGGTGGCCAGCGACATCGCCGCGTTGCTGTCCTCGTTCGCGAGACGAGGCGCGAACACGAGTCGATATCCGTGCCCATCGGCACCCGGCGCGACGACCTGCTCGGGCGTCTCGACGCGGCTCGCGCCGCGTCGATCCTCGGCCGCTTCGATCCGCTTCGCGAACTCGTCGAACCCGTCGGGCAGCTGTGCCGGTGTTGCCGTCTCGTACGCGAGCTTGGCGCGGTTGCGGATGATCGCCCGCTCGACGCCATCGAGGCGGGCGGCTCCGTCAGTACCCACTCGCACGATGAAGATCACGGCCGGTCGCGGACCGTCGGGCAACAGGCTGCCGGCGGCCTCAGACAATGCCGGCGGGTACAGGCCGGCGCGACCGTCGGGAAGGTAGATCGTCTCGCCCCGCTTCCACGCCTCGGCATCGAGTGGGTCACCGGGTCGGACGAACCACGGCACATCAGCGATCGCGTAGCGGAGGACGAGATCGTCGCCACTGCCTCGTTCGATCGAGAACGCCTGATCGAGGTCGGTGCTCGTCGCCGGGTCGAGGGTCACGAAGGGCACATCGGTGCGGTCGACGTGGTCAGCGGTGAACGGCTTCTTCGCGGCCGTCTCTGCCGCGGCAAGGACGTCGGGCGGGAACGACGTCGGGACGTCGTTCTCGCTACGAATTTGCGCGAGCCCGGTCGTGAACGCGGCGGATTGATCGGCGGGAACCTGAACGACTTTTGGCATCAGCTTCCTTTGAAAACGGGGGGTCGCTTCTCCAGGAACGCGCGTGCTCCCTCGCGATGATCATCGGTCTGGAACAACTCGCCGAGCGTCGATGGCACCCACACGCCCAGCTCGTTCCAGTTCGGGTCCAGGGCTGTTCGCAGCCCAGCCTTGAGTCGCTGCACGGCGATCGGCGGATTGGCCGCGATCTTGCGTGCCAGGCCGAGGGCCGTGTCGAGCAGTTCGTCGTGGGCAACGACGCGGCTGACGAGGCCGATCCGCAAGGCCTCGGCGGCATCGATCACGTCGCCGGTGAACAGCAATTCGGCGGCCTTCTCGCGGCCGACCAGCTGCGCCAGCCGGCCGAGGCCGGCGACGTCGCTGACGAGGCCACGAAGCACGAACAGCTCGCCGAACCTGGCACGCGCGCTCGCAACGCGAATATCGGCCATCACCGCGAGCTCCATCCCCCAGCCGACGGCCGCCCCGTTCACGGCGGCGATCACCGGCACGTCGGTGTGCAACAACGCATCGGCAGCGGGCGTCAATCGAGGAGTACGCGCCAGGCCCGCGCTGGGTCCCTTGCCGGCCTCGCCACCGCCCATCACCTGACGGACGTCGTCGCCGCTGCAGAACGCTGGATCGGCACCGGTCACGACGAGGCATCGCAAACCGTTGTCTGGCGCAGAGCGAACGGCATGTTCGAGCGCTGCGTACATCCCGTGTGTGAGAGCGTTGCGGGCCGCCGGCCGGTTGAGCGTGATGAGACCGATGTGCTCGTCGACGACCTCGACCGTGACATCGGCATCGAGGTGGACAGCGTCGTCAGGATTGGACACGACGGCACGGTAGCGGATGCCACGGTGTCGGAAACGAGCGGCGGGGGCTCGCTGAAACAGGCGCAGTTCGGTTGCAAGTAGTCTGGCAGGACATCACGAGGGCATCACCTGCCGACGTGGTGTCGACAAGGGGCGCCGGCGGGGGTCTCTGACGGCCCGAGCGAAAAGGAACCGCAATGGCAGACGAGGACTTCTACGACTACGGCGGCGGCTACGACGATGACGATCGTGAACGCCGATGGCCGAAGATCTTGGCGGCGCTGCTCGCCGTGCTGGCACTGGCCGGTGGTGTCGTCTGGTACGTGAGTTCGTCCGACAACGCCGGCCGGACCGCGATTCCGGCGATCACGACATCGCCCACGACGGCGACGTCGGCAAACGGATCCACGGCGACGTCGGGCTCGATCGGCGCCACGCCAGGTATCACCTCCGGCTCGACGCCCACCGGTTCGTCATCCCCCGGAGCGACCGAGAGCGGCGACGCAACATCGACGTCACGCGATATCGCAGTTGCCCAGGAGCCACCGGTACCGCCGGACTCGTCGCTGACCGGATTCTCGGGCACGACAACAACCGATTCAGTCTCCGTGGTCGAAGGCGGCAGCGTTCCCGACACCCCGCCGACGCTGCCATCGGTCGCACTCGGCACGCCATATCCGACCGAGCTCGACGGCACGCCTCGGCCGATCGTGGCGATCTTCGACACGAGCACGATCACGTTGACAGGTCAGGTGCCGTCACAGGCCGCCGCAGATCGGCTCGCGCTGTTGGCCCTCGCGAACAGCCAGACCCCGGCAACGGTGGTCAACAACCTCACGATCAACCCGTCCGTGCCACTCGGCGTCGGTGTACGCGTGATCGAGATGCAGTCCGTTCGATTCCCCGAGCGCAGCTCGACGGTCCTCCCCGCCCACGCGGCTGAGTTGGACCGTGTGGCCAAGGTGATGAACGCCTTACCCAATGTGACGGTGCTCGTCGTCGGGCATGCCGACCAACGCGGTACGGCCGCCGGCAACTTCATGATCTCCGATGCCAGGGCACGGGCGGTCGTCAACTACCTCGTCTACGTCGGCATCGCCGGAGCACGGTTGTCGTCGCGTGCCGCTGGTGACAGCGACTTGCTGGCGGCCGGCAGCGATGCCGCGTCGCTGGCCCTCAACCGCCGCACCGAGTTCATCTTCTACGGCCTGCTGACACCGTGAGCGGCCGCCGACGCCGGCGTTGCGGTGAAACCCGCTGGCTAGCTAGCGCCTCGCGCCCATGAACATGCCCTTGAGGGCGTCGTAGTGCTCGATGCAGTGACCGGCGCCGAGCACGACGGCTTCGAGCGGCATCGGCGACATGCGGACAGGCACCTTGCACTCGCGCTCGATGCGCTGCGCGAGTCCGCGCAGCAAGCCGCCGCCACCGACCAGGTACATGCCGCGCACGAGGAAGTCCTGCGCAAGTTCGGGCGGGGCCTTGGCGAGGCACCGCACCACTGAGGCGACGATGCTGGACACCACGTCGTCGATCGCGAAACGGATCTCTTCCGGAGCGAGCAACACCGTCTTGGGCAGGCCGCTCATCAGGTCGCGGCCACGAACTTCGGCTTCGCTGTCGTCACCGATGGGGTCCGCCGAGCCGATCGCGACCTTGATCTCTTCCGCTGTGCGCTCGCCGATCGCGATGCCGTGCTCGCGCCGGACGTAGTTCTGGATCGCGGCGTCGATGTCGAAGCTGCCGACACGGACAGCTTCGAGAGCGACCACGCCGCCAAGGCTGATGACCGCGGTCTCGCTGGTACCGCCGCCGATGTCGATGACCATGTTGCCGACGGGTTCGTCGATGGGAAGGTCGGCCCCGATTGCAGCCGCCATCGGTTGTTCGATCAACTGGGCGTCAGCGGCGCCTGCGCGCCGCGCGGCGTCGGTGACCGCACGTCGTTCGACCTCGGTGATCGCCGACGGCACGCAGATGACGACCTTGGGCCGCGTGAAGCGGCTGACGCCGACGCGCTGCAGCAGCAGTCGGATCATCCGCTCGGTGATCTCGAAGTCGGTGATCGCCCCGCCGCGGAGGGGACGCACCGCGACTATGTAGCCGGGCGTACGGCCGATCATCTGCCATGCCTCACGGCCCGTTGCGAGCACTTCGCCGGTCTGTCGGTTGAGAGCGATCACGGACGGCTCGTTGAGCACGATGCCGCGACCCTTCATGTACACCAACGTGTTCGCGGTGCCAAGATCGATTGCCAAGTCACGGGCCATTGCTTACCTACTTGCCCTTGCCTGTTTCGCGGGCGTTCTGCACACGGTCGATGACTTCGCGACGCGCTTCGGGTGACAGCGCGTCGATGTGTCGGCGAAAACTGGCGACACCGTCTTCGGGCTGCCGACTGCGGCTGTACACGATGAAGGCAAGCACACCGACGACGAGTGCGATCGCGATGAGGACGACGACGGCGGTCATGCGGGACCACGCATGTCGGAGACGCTCGAAAGCGCTGAGGCAGACGACAGTTGCTGTGCCCCGGTGCCCCAATCGGCGCCACCGTCCCACACTTCGTGCTTCCAGATCGGCACGCTCGCCTTGAGTGCGTCGATGCCGAACCTCGCCGCCTCGAACGCTTCCGGACGGTGCGGCGATGAGACGACGACCACCACCGAGCTCTCTTCGAGCTGGAGTTGGCCGACCCGGTGCAGCAAAGCGATGCGACCTGTGGTGGGCCAGCGCAGGCGGATCTCGTCGGCGATCTCGCGCAGCTTCGGGACCGCATGCTCTTCGTATGCCTCGTACGTCAACGACTGCACCCCATCGCGACCGTCAGCATGGTCGCGAACCGTGCCCGAGAACAGCACGACAGCACCGCAGTCCGGCAGGACGGACCAGTCGTATGCGCCGGCAACCGGGATCACGTCCGCGGCGATGCCCACCCAGGTGTCGCCTTCAGGAGGTGCATACATCGACCGCATCGTAGCCGTGACCGAACCATTACCCATAGGGCATGACCGCGTGTGTCATGATCGGCCGCAGGACATCGTGCGCCCCTGATGTCCGTTGTTGTCGCGGGTTGACTACCATCTCCTGTTCGTGGAGCGAGGTGAGTGGGAGAACGAACCTGATTACCCGGGCGCGCCCCTGCCCGCGCATGAGCGCACCTGGCGCCATCCGTCCGAGATGGGCGCGGCCCAGTGGGTGCAGTCCGAGCCTCCGCTCGTCGTGGGTCGTGGCTTGTCGGTCGCGACCGGAACCGTTGGTGTGCTCATCGCGGCTGGCCTCTTGTGGCTGCTGATCCCACACCAGTCGCGCGGCGGCGTCGCGATCGAAGAGAGCACCACATCGCTGCGCCTTGCGGCAGCGCCGACGCTGGAACCGGTCGGCACGCTCGCCCCGCTCCACCAACTCTCCGATCCCGATGCCACCGTGGCGTCGGTCAACACCGTGGCGGCAATCACCACCCTTGCATCGGCGGTTCCGGTCGCGACCACTGCACGCTCGAACGCCACGAGCACCGTCGCATCGTCCGCACCACAATCGACTGCTTCGAGCTCTCCGGTGCAAGCACCGGCGACAGCCGTCGCACTCAAAGCCGGCCATCTCGTCGTCACCACTGCGGCGGCCGCCGAAGGACGCACCGCGCTGCCCGTTCGCCTCACGAGCGGCAGTGTGTTGCAGGCGACTGTCGTGACGATCGATGACCAGTCAGGCACGGCGGTTCTCGCCCTCCCCCAGGACATCGACAGCTCGCCGTACCAGCCCAGCACGGCTTCCGCTTCCAGCGCGGCCGTGGTCGTCAACCTGTCGCCGACGAAGGCGACGGTCTGGTCCGACGGCACCGGCATCAAGGTGTCCTACACCGATGGCTTCCAGCCGGCCGAAGGTTCGCTGGTGCTCGATGCCGACGGCGATCTGATGGGTATGTGCACGATGTCGACCACCGGAGTTCGCCTCGTTGGTGTGTCGTCGATGCTCGACGCGCTCGATCAGGTCAGCACGGAAGAAGCGCCGGCATGGCTGGGCATCCAGGCGATCGGCGACGACACCGGGGTCGTGTCGGTGCGAGTGGTTGTCGACAATGGACCGTCCGCTGCAGCAGGACTCCTCCCGCAAGATGTGATCCAGGCGGTCGACGGTGTCGCCGTCGCCGATCTCGCGTCGCTCCGCGACGGCGTCCTCGCTCATCAGCCGGGTGATCAGGTCGTGCTCTCGGTGCTGCGCGGTGGCAACCCGACGCCGGTCGACGTGCAGGTCGTTCTCGGCCACCGTCCTTGGTCGTCGTAGCCGACCGCTGACGAAGGGGTCAGCCGGTCCGGCGCCGCCGGCGTGCGCTGCGCACGATCGCGATGATGCCGCCGACCAACCCGCCCGTTGCAGCCACCATCGCGCCGAGCGCGAGTTCCTGCTTGCGCTTCGGCGTCACCATCGTCCACCACTTGGCCTCGGTGCCCTCGACGTATGCCTGCTCGTTGGTGATCGACGGCCGCCACCCGATCTCCTTGAGGCGGTCATTGGCCACGAGCCACGGGGACTGCGTGTAGCTGCGCAACCCGGGCGGGATCGGGCCGCGCTGGAACCGCCAGCGGACACGGGCAACGACTTCGGCAAGGCGATCGGGCAGGTTGACCTTTGGCGCCGAGCCGGCAAGGGCGCGCACGCGATCGCCGGCAACCCAACCGTCGGGAGCGACGTTGTAGACGCCGTCGAGGCGTTTCTCCGCGGCGAGGATCACCGCCGAGGCGAGGTCGTCGAGATGCAGGAACTGCGCACCGGGATCGTCTTCGCCGGACCGTTGCCCCATCCCGGCCGCGAGCGCGCGAGCAAGGCTGGATGTGCCGTCCGCCGCCATCGCGACCACGGGGCGAAGGACCGTGGCCGTTCGGCCGGGTGCGCTGGTGCGCCAGTCGTCGACCATCTGCTCGACGGATGCGAGCTGACGGGCGAAGACGAAGTCGAGGTCGGGTCGCAGCGCAGCGTCTTCGGTCAGCGGCACCGGGTTGTTGGCCCAGGCCCCGTACACCATCGCCGACGACACGAGCACGAGGTGGTGCGCTCCGCGTTCGTGGGCCAACTCGAGCAGCGACGCGGCCCCGTTGGTGACGCTCTCACGTCGCCGCGCCCGAGCGTCGTGATCGCCCGCGGCGAGGTGCACGGCGATGTCGATGCGTGGTTCCGGTTCGGCGGCAGGCACGTCGCCGTCGACGCCGGTCGCTGCGACCGCTGCGGCCCGAGATCCGGACGGCTGGGTGATCACCTCGAAACCCGACGTTCGACCGAGACGAGACACGACCCGGCCACCGAGGCTGCTCTCCGCACCGGTCACCAGCACCGTCGTCATGTGACCGACGTTAACCGGTCGAATCGCCGTAGCATCCTCGCCATGGCCTCGGGCGATCCAGCCGAGAATCCCTTCGGGGACATTCCGATGTTCGGCGATCTGGCGCGAGCGCTGTCCGGTCAGGGCCCGCTCAACTGGGACGCCGCCCGGCAGTTCGCACAGCTCGCGGCCACCGATGGCACCGCGGAGGCCAACGTCGATCCGTCGATCCGTTTCGCGCTCGCCGACTTGGCGCGCATCGTCGTCCCCCACGTGCTCGACGTGACCGGCCAGGACGTCAGCGGCTATGAAGTCACGACCACGACTCCGGGTGCGTGGTCGCAGCAGACACTGGAGGCATACCGCCCGCTCTTCACCGAGCTCGCCGTCTCGCTCGGCAAGCGTCCCGCGGCGACCGACGATGAAGGTGACGACGACTCGGGACGCGACCCGATGATGGCGATGATGGCCGGCCTCAGCCAGATGATGGCGCCGGCGATGCTGGGCATGGCGATCGGCTCGATGATCGGCCGCCTCGGCAAGCGAGCCTTCGGCCAATACGACCTGCCGATCCCGCGCACGTCGGCCAGTCAGGTCTCGTTGATTCCGGCCACGATCGATGCATTCGCCGATGACTGGAGCCTGCCCCGCGACTCGATGCGGCTGTGTGTCCTGGTGCACGAACTGACGACGCACGCGGTGTTCTCGGTCGCTCACATCCGTGAGGGGCTCAGCGAACTCGTGCGCAAGCACGTCGGCGCGTTCGAGCCAGACCCATCCGCCGTGGCCGACAAACTGGGCTCGCTCGACATGGATGGCGACGATCCGATGCAGTCGTTGCAACGTACACTCGGCGATCCGGAGATCCTGTTGGGGGCGGTGCAGAGCCCGGCGCAGCAGGCGTTGCAGCCGCAACTCGACGCGGTGCTGGCAGCCATCATCGGCTACGTCGATTCCGTGGTCGACGTCGTCGCCACGCGCCTCATCGGTGGGGATGCGCAGCGCATCAGTGAAGCGGTTCGCCGCCGCCGGATCGAGACATCGCCCGACGACATCTTCGTCGAGCGACTGCTTGGTCTGCTGCTCAATCGCCAACAGGTCGAACGCGGCAAGGCCTTCATCGCCGGCGTCGCCGAGCGCGGCGGCCAGCCCGCGGTCAATCAGTTGCTCGACAAGCCGGGCTCGCTGCCCACTCCGGCAGAGATCGAAGCGCCGGGCCTGTGGCTGGCCCGGCTCGAGATCTCGTAACTGTCGTCACCGCGCCCGGCTGGGCACGGGTGTCATTCGGGTGGAACGCCAACCAGATTCGCACCCAATCGTCTTCTCTCCTCACTGCAACCGATTGGAGTGAAATGGGCAAGCTGATCTATGCAGCGATCGCCTCGCTCGACGGATACGTCGAGGATGCGGAGGGCACGTTCGACTGGTCGGCACCGGATGAAGAGGTGCATGCGTTCGTGAACGATCTCGAGCGGCCGATCGGCACATATCTCTACGGGCGCCGGATGTACGAGACGATGGTTTTCTGGGAAACCGCGAGCACCGAGGTCGACGAGCCGGCGGTGTTCTCGGACTATGCCGAGATCTGGCGGGCAGCCGAGAAGATCGTGTATTCGCGGACGCTTCAGGCGGTGTCCAGCGCAAGGACCCGGATCGAGCTCGAGTTCGATCGAGACGCCATCCAGCGGCTCAAGCAATCGTCGGCGGCCGACATCACCATTGGCGGCGCCGAACTCGCGGGCCAGGCAATCAGCGCAGGGTTGGTCGACGAATGCCACTTATTCTTGTGCCCGATCGTGGTGGGAGGCGGCAAGCGCGCCCTGCCCGACAACGTCCGCGTGCAACTCGAACTGCTCGACGAACGTCGGTTCCGCAACGGCGTCGTTCACCTCCGCTACCGCGTCGGCGTCTGACCGAGCCGGGCAACACGACGCCAGGCAAACATCGACAGAGAAGAACGGGCGCGAGATCGGTTGGGGTGCCCGGTCAATGATCGACGTCAGGATCAAGGACGGTATCGAACTGATACCATCCGGTCATGGCCATGACACTTCGCCTCACTGACACCGAGCAAGCAGCACTCCGTGAACGCGCTGAGGCCGAAGGCATCTCCATGCAAGACGCCGCACGCCGAGCGGTACGCGAGTTCGTCACTCGCGGGCAACACCGAGACAGCGTTGGCGCGGCCGCCAAGCTCATCATGGACAAGCACGCCGACGCACTTCGCCGCCTCGGCGAATGACCGGCCCGATCGAGTACCTGGACCTCGACGACCTCGTCGATCTCGCCCGCGCCCTGCTCGGTGACCCACCACCAATTCGCGATGTCGGACTCCTCGGCTCTGCGGCGGCTCGACCGCAAACCAGCGCGTTCGGGGTCGATGCGTACGCCGACCTGGTCACCAAAGCCGCTGCCCTGCTCCAGTCGATTGTCAACAACCACGCCCTCGTCGATGGCAACAAACGACTCGGATGGCTGTCCACCGCCGTCTTCCTCGAGCTCAACGGCGTCAGAGCCTCACGGGTGTCCAACGACGACATCTACGACCTCGTGATCTGGATCGCGTCATCCAACCCCGAACTCAACGAGATCACGACGCGCCTGCGAACCCTGGTCGGTCCCCGACGCCGAGTCGCTGGAAACTGAAGAGACGCGCGCCGAGCCGCCGCTCGGATCAGCGCAGGTTCGGCCGCGCTCGGGTGTCGATCAGGTGGAGCGCCAACCAAATTCACACCCACTCGTCCTCGATTGCGAGTCCGACTTGTCGGTACGATCGCATCGTGGCGGTAGACGAGGTGGCGGCTCGGACGGCGGCTGCCATCGCCGCGTTGGCGGAACTCACGCCGTCAACCGAGCGCCGAACCCGGCGGAACGAGCGTGCCGTTGGAATGGTTCCGATGGCTGGACGCGGGTGGTCTGGTGCTGTTGGCCGGTCCGGCGTTGAGCGAGGGGACGCCTCGCGGCTTTGCAACTCTCATGGGTGCGCTCGAGAAGCCACCGGTCCGGCCCGCCGCGCCGTTCCCCATGGGGCCGCCAGTTACGCCGAGCGAATACGCCGTGGACCGGAAGTACGGCGAGCGTCTTGCCGCGATCCAACAGGTCCGCGAGGGCCGACACGCCGTCAGCATCGGCTGGCTGTGGCTGGCGGGAACGGTGTCGACGACGTCTGATGACGGCGCGACCATTCGCCGGCAGATCTTTCAGCCATTGGTCCATCGCACCGTACGCGTCGGCCATCGAGGAACATTCACATGGCAGTTGACCCCCAACGGGGACCCGGAGATCACCGAGCTGATCCGTGATCGGGCCACCGCGGATCGACTCGAGCGAGCGATCGAATACGGGGGCGGTGCCTTCGCATCGTTCGATGACCTGACGCCGACATTGCTCAGCCGGCTGCCAAGACTCAAACGGTTTGCGCAGGACTGCGTGGACGCCGCCGGATTCCCGCCCATGCCGTTCTCCCTCGATCGGCCACAGCCTGAGGTCGCGATGCGGCACGACGGACTGAAACTCATCGTCGGCCTCGCTGTGTACACAACCGATGAGCCGGAGCGCACGACGCGCTCGGGCTCGCTGTTGGCGTGGCCCCGTCCGACTGTCGATGAACACACGGCGTTCCGAGCGATCTATGGCGGAAGTGAGCCGGCTGGCCCACCTGCGGAGCGTGGTCTGGAGAGCCCAGTCCCGTTGACGTCGCAGCAACGAACGGTGGTGGAAATGGCTCGAACTGCTCCACTCACCGTCGTCAGCGGTGCGCCGGGGACCGGGAAAAGCCATACGTTGATCTCGATCGTCTGCGATGCGCTGCAGCGCGGCGACAGCGTGCTCGTCGCCGCAAAGAACGATGCCGCAGTCGATGCGCTCCTCGACCTCCTCGGCCGACAGCCTGGCCTGACACCGGTTGTCTTCGGCTCGACCGATCGTCGCGCCAAACTCGCGAAACGGTTGGAGGGCGGCGAGGTGCGGCCAGCCTCGACAGCGGCAATCGACGCAGCCCGCGAGCAACTCGACGAAGCAACGCGCGCGCGGGACGCAGCGATGGACATCGCGCGAGCAGCGTTGCGCGACGAGTGGCTGCAAACCCCCTCAGGCCAGGCGGCGCTCGAACCGGCCAGGCGCATTGCCCCGCACGTCATGGGCGGCACGATCGTGGGATTGGACGCGACAATCCGCGAGGCCACCACGTCGCCCCGCAACTGGCGAGGCGGGCGGCGACATCGCGCGGCAGAGCGCCACCTCCGGCGCGCGGTCGGTGCCCCAGCAGATGCCTCTGTCGACGCCATCGTCGACGCAGTGCGCACACTGCGGCCAACCCCGCAGTCATTCGCGCCGAGCGAAGCCTGCGCGTCCGTCGCCGACGCGCAGCAGCTCGTCCATGACCGCTTGACGGCCTGGCTGGCGCTCGAAGTGCGCTCGGAGGCCCGTCTCGACCGTGCCGGACTGGCCGCTGTCGCCACACTCGCCACTGCGCTGCGGAGCGGGCGCAGCGCTCTCCGAACCCAGCTCGAACGTCTCCGTGACCACGCGTTCACAAAAGCTCTGCCCGTGTGGGTCGGCACACTCGGAGACGTCGACGATCTCTTGCCCGCCGTGCCGGCAATGTTCGATCTCGTCCTGATCGACGAAGCATCGGCGACCGAACAAACCGTGGCAGCGTCGGCGCTGCTCCGAGCACGACGCGCCGTGATCGTGGGCGACCCCCGACAACTCCGTCACGTCTCCTTCCTCAGCGACGAAACGATTGCGATCGCCATGAGACGCAACGGCGTCGAGCCATCCCAACGATCGCAGCTCGATGTCCGACGCAACCGCTTGTTCGACGCCGCCGCGGCGGCCAGTCCGGTCATCACGCTCGACGAACACTTCCGCTCCGCTCCACATCTGATCGACGTCGTCGCCAGATCCATCTACGACGGGCAACTCACGATCGCGACACGCACACCCATCACCCAATCCATCGATTGCGTCCACGTCCGAACCACAACAGGGACACGTGAACAAGGCGGAGTCGTCAAGGCCGAGATCGACGCGATCATCACCGCGCTGACACGGATGCGTTCGATCTCACGCAGTGTTGGAGTCATCACGCCCTTCCGAGCTCAAGCAGACGCGCTCGAAGCCGCGATCCTCCACGCGTTCCACGCGGATGATCTCGTGCGGATGGGAGTCCGCGTCGGGACTGTCCACGCGTTCCAAGGCAACGAACGCGATGACGTGCTCTGCTCGCTGGGACTGATCGACGAAGATCACAGTGGATGGTCCTTCGTCGCCGACTCGCACCTGCTTGCCGTCATGCTCACCCGAGCCCGAAAGTCGATGACCGTCATGACCGGCTGCCATCCCGAGCCCACCACGTTGCTCGGGCAATATCTCGCCGCGGCGGATTCTCCTCCAGGAGAACCGCCACCCGCCACAACCCTTGGCCGTTGGGCACGGTCCGTTGTGGATGAGCTCCGCCGGGCCGGGCTCGACGTCGCAGAGGCTTACCCTGCCGGCCGACATGTCGTCGACGCGGCACTCGCTCGCGGCCAACAACCAGTCGCTGTGATCTGTGACCTTCACCCCGAAGGCATCGACGCCCACATCCAACGACACCTCGAACTCGCTCGGGCGGGCTGGGTCATGATCGACGCTCTCCCCTGCCGTTGGGAGGACTCCCTCGCCGAACTGACGATCGACATCCTGCAAACCGCACGACCGGCTCCGGCGCCATCATCGAAGGTGAATCCCTAGTCGAGGACACGTTGGCTGCGCTGCGGCCGCCGCAGTCGAGAGAGCTCAGCGCTCGATCACGAAATGCGCACGAGCCATCGACGTCTCGAATCGATGATCGGGTCGCACGTGGCATGCGCCAACATGGGCCAAGTGAGCGAAGTCAACGACGAAGAAGCATCGGCATCCGCACGTCGCGGTCTGCTTCCTCCGATCGACCGGCCGTCATATCGAGCAGGCCTCCGCGTGATGGCCACACCGTCGATCGCGATCGCAGCTTGGGGTGTCGTGACCGGCGTGGCCATGGTCAAGGCTGGGCTCTCGGTGCCGATCGCGATCTTCATGTCCATCGTCGTGTTCGCCGGGTCGGCCCAACTCGCCGTGTTGCCGTTGCTGCACACTGGCGCCCCTTTGGTGATCGTGTGGCTGACAGCGACGTTCATCAACCTGCGATTCGTCATCTTCTCTGCCGCATCGCGCTCGTACTTCAGTCGCCTCACGTGGCGCCAGCGACTGTTCGCCGGATATCTCAACGGCGACGTCGGGTTCGCGCTGTTCATGCAGCGGTACTCGTCCGCAGAGGAGCGCGGCAACCCCGAGCAATGGGGGTTCTTCTACGGTCTGGCCACCCTCAACTGGGCGTCGTGGCAGGCATCGTCGATCGCGGGGATCCTCCTCGGCGGCCTCGCTCCCACGTCCTGGGGGCTCGAGCTCGCAGCGGTCCTCGCGCTGGTCGCGGTGTTGATACCGATGGTCACGCGTCTGCCGGCGATCCTCGGCGTGGTGGTCACCGGCATCGGGTCGGTCGCGACCGCACACGTGCCGCTGAAGCTCGGTCTCGTTGCGTCGGTCATCGCAGGCGTCACCGTCGCTGTGATCGCCGAGACGCATCTTCCGAAACGTCCCAGCGCGATCGCCGAAGCGGCCGACGTCGCTGCGCACGAAGGCGGTTACGCGTCGTGAACGGCATCAACAGTTGGCCGCACATGATCGTGGTCTGTGCCGGTCTCGCCCTCACCACGATCATCACCCGGTGCAGCTTCTTCGTGCTCCCGGCTTCGTTCCGCATCCCATCGACGATCGAGCGAGCGCTTCGATACGCGCCGGCATGCGCGCTGACAGCCATCGTCGCTCCCGACATCCTGGCCCGTGATCACGGCTACGCGTTCACCTGGCACAACAACGATCTGTGGGCGGTGCTGATCGCCGCGGCCGTGTTCGCCAAGACACGCAACATGCTCGTGATGATGGCCGTTGGCATGACGGCGTTCACGCTCCTGCGCCTCTACGCCTGATCGCAACTCTGCTGCCGTGGCATGGGGATCGTGGGACGATCTGCTCGCCAACCCGAGCCTGTATGGGCGGGCAGGCGGCGACGCTGTGGAACGCGACGTGGCCGAACTCGAGTTCGTCGTTCGGTCGTCACGCTGGTAGCAAAAGTCGTCGCTGATGCGACATTTGGTGACAGCGTCCGCGGGTGGACGGCGTCAGGCGGCAGCGCCGCTCGTCAACTCGTGCGCTTGGGTGGACGCAGCGGCGCGCCACGCAACGCCCGTCGCACCGCGTCGGGGATCGGCTCCTGCGTGCGAGCCCGGGTCTCGGGAGCAGGCGGTGGCAGTGTTGCCACGCCGGGGCGGCGAGTGCCCTCGGTGGGGGTACTGCCCTCGCGACGCAACTTGCGGCGTTCGACCTCGGCCGCGAGCTGACGCCGCGCCCGCTTCGAGAACGGCTCGGGGATGGGCTTGCCTGCCTTCACCCGGCGTGCGCCGACGATGTACGACACGGCTGCGAACACGCCGATGAGCCCGACGATCAGGAACCCCACCGGGCCATCGTGCTCGGCCGTCGGTGAATAGATGACGGGCAACAGTCCACCCAGCACCCACGCGAGTTGGAACTTGGTCTCGAACTGGGCGAAGGCGCGGCCCTGGTTCGCATCGGGGGCGTCGCGCTGCACGATCGAGTCGAACGCGAGACGCCCGAGCGCAGCAGCGAAGTTGACCACCAGTGCGAGGAGAATTCCCGATGCGACACCGCCGAACAACGCGGCCGCGATGCCCGCGGCAGCCGTGAGGCCGAGCGCTCCGGTGAAGATCATCTCCTCGTCGGCAGCCTTGCGCAGCATCGGCGCGACAGCGTTGCCGATCATCACGCCGACAGTCACCATGCCGATCGCAAGCCCGACCAGCGCAGTGCCGGCCGACTTGGTCTTGAGCCAGAACGCGAGCAGGAAGAAGCAGAACCCGACGGAGGCCCGCAACAGCGCCATCGCGCTCGCAGCCAGTGTGATGCCCGCCGACTTGAGCTCGACCTTCTCTTCCAGACTGGCCTTCTTGGCCGCGACGACTTCGCTCGGCAGGCGCGTCGCGAAGATGAAGGCACCGACGAACAGCAGCGCACCGACGATCAACGCACCCTGCGCTCCACCGATCGCCTTCGAGATCCCGGCGATCGCGGCACCGACGAAGCCGAACACACCGGCGATCAGGCCAAGCTTCGAGTTGGCTTCCACGAGGTCGGCCTCATTGCGAACGACGGACGGGACGAGCGCTGACTTGGAGATGCTCTGCGTCTTCTGCAGCACCAGCGCGACGAACGCGATCGGGTACATCAACACGTCGATGTGGTTCTTGGTCCCGACGTGGAAGGACATCAGCAGCAACGTGAACGCACGAGCGATCGCGACCACCTGCATGAGGAGCCGACGACCACCCGCCATGCGATCGATGAACGGCCCGATCAGCGGAGCGACGACCAGGAACGGCACGAACGTGATGACGAGGAACAGCAGCACCTTCGGGCGAGCCGCGGTGGGGCTGAGTCCGAGGAACAGGGTGACGGCCAATGCCAGCGCGAGGCAGCCGTCGCCGGCGGCACTGATCGCCTGCACACGTGCCAGCCGCGTGAACGGCGAGATCCGCGATCGCGGCTTGCCGGCGGATGCTCGCCCCGACCCGAGATCGGTCGGTCGACGCAGCGCCGCCCGCGGCGCATCCGTGCGCGGCACCCGAACCGAGTCTCGACTGCGGCGCGGATCGGTGCTCACGCACGCATGCTAGGTGCAGGCCGTTCGTACTTGTAGCCAAGACCTCTGATCGTGACGATTCGTTCCGGCTTCCCGGGATCCGGTTCGATCTTGGCCCGGATCCGCTTGATGTGGACGTCGAGCGTCTTCGTGTCACCGACGTAATCGATACCCCACACGCGGTCGATGAGCAGTTCGCGCGGCAGAACGCGACCGACGTTGCTCAGCAACAGGTGGAGCAGCTCGAACTCCTTCAACGGCAGGCTCACCGGCTCTCCCCCGACGGTCACGAGGTGCTCGTCGGAGTCGAGTGCGACATCACCGACGACCAGCGATCGTGCACCCGCCGCAGGCGCGCTGGGCCCGGTGTGTTCCATCGATGCCCGGCGCAGCAGCGCTCGCAACCGGGCGACGAGCTCGCGGATGCGATACGGCTTGGTGATGTAGTCGTCGGCGCCGACTTCGAGCCCCACGACCATGTCGATCTCGGCGCTCTTCGCGGTGACCATGATGATGGGCACGGTGCTGGTCTTGCGAATCTCGCGGCACACGTCGATGCCCGAGATGCGGGGCAGCATCAGGTCGAGCAGGATCACATCGGGGCGCACCTCGCGGAACAGTTCGAGCGCCGCCGCGCCGTCCTGAGCGACGACGACACGGAAGCCCTCGCGGTTGAGCCCGACGGTGAGGGCCTCGACGAAGCTGTCCTCGTCTTCGACGAGCAGAACGGTTGGGGTGGTCATGAAGGTGTCCTCACGTTTGAGCGGCGACGCGACCCGGCAGCGGCCGGTCGGGAATCGAGAGACGGAACGTCGAGCCTTCGCCTTCGCGGGACTCGACGGTGATCGCGCCACCGTGGTTGCCGGCGACGTGGCGAACGATCGACAGGCCGAGCCCCGTACCGCCGGTACCGCGACTACGAGCCCGATCGACACGGTAGAAGCGCTCGAAGATTCGATCGAGGTCCCGCGACGGGATGCCGATGCCGCTGTCGCTGACCACGAAGGTGACGCCCTGGTTGTCGGGGAAGGCGGCGACGGTGACACGACCACCGACTTCGCTGTACTTCACCGCGTTGTCGACGAGGTTGCCCAGGGCCGACGCCAGCTGCACGTGGTCGGCGTTGATGCTGAGACCGTTCGGCACCTCGCCGACGTTGATGGTGACCTTGCGTTGATCGGCCGCGTAGCTGCTGCGCGACGATGCTTCCTGCACGAGGGACGAAACGTCGCACGGCGTGACGACGAGATCGCCGCTGAGTTCGATGCGCGACAGTTCGAGCAGATCGTCGATGATCTTGGCGACGCGGTGGGCCTCGTTGACCGTCTTCCCCGCAAGCCGGTTGATGACGGTGGGGTCGGTCTCGTCCATCAGCGTCTCGGCCAGCACGGCGAGGGCCCCGATCGGCGTCTTCAACTCATGACTGATGTTGGCGACGAAGTCGGTGCGCACGGAATCGAGGCGTGAACGCTCGGTGACGTCTTCGACCGTGGCGACTGCACCGTCGTTGCCGAGCGGCCGGGCGTGGACGACGACGACTCGACGCGGCGGACCGTAGAGCTCGACGGTCTGTGATCGTTGCCCACCACGGATCGCAGCGCGGAGGTGGTGTTGCACGGCGGCCTGCACCAGCACCTCGTTGTGGGTGTCGCCACCTGTGTCGTCAGCAGCCCGGTTGCGGACGACGATCTTGCCGTCGCGATCGGCGACGATCACGCCATTCGGCATCGCGTCCAGCGCGGCCTGCAGGCGATCGGCTCGGGCGCGCATCTCCGCCAACTGCTGCTCGACGGCAGGATCGATTCGTGTCGACGTGGCGGAAGCGGCGAGGCGGCCGCGTTCGGCGCGACGGGACAGGCCCACGGCGACGGTTCCGCCCACGGCGAGTCCGATCGCCAACCAGAGGAAGGCCATTGGACGCCGTCACTCCACCATCGGAGGAGATTGCGGGATGCGCATCTCACCGGTGTCGTCGGTGTGCGTGCGATAGCGAGCGGCACCCTTGTGCTCGGGCAGCCAGCCAGTGACGACGAAGCGGACCCGCTCGCCGATGTTCACCGCGTGGTCGCCGATGCGCTCGTAGAAGCGAGCAACGACGGCAAGCTGCACGGCGACCTGCAGGTCGATGTGACCGGCCGAGTGGCTCTCGAAGATCGCCTGGACGAACTGCTTCTGCAACGCATCGAGGAAGTTGTCCATGTCGTCGATCGCAGCCGCCTTCGCGGCGTCGTTCTCGACGAACGATTCGATCGCGGCGATGTAGAGCTGCTGCGCCTGCTCGCCCATGCGGGTGATGATGCCGCGCAGGCTGGGGTCGAGGGCGTGGCCGTAGATGCGACGCGCCGCCTTGCAGATGTTGCAGACGAGGTCGGCCGAGCGTTCGACTTCGGCGATCATCCGCATCGCTGCCAGGATCTGGCGCAGGTCGGTGGCGACCGGCGACTGCAGGGCCAGGATCTGCACACACCGTTCTTCGAGATCCAACGAACGCGCATCGATCTCGTCGTCGCTGCTGATGATGTAGTCGGCACCTTCGAGGTCGCCGGTGAGCAAGACATTGGTGGCCCGAGGGATGGACTCGGTCACGAACGCGGCGAGATGCACGAGCTCGCTGCGGACATCGTCGAGGTCTTGATGGAAACTCTTGCGCAGTTCGTTCATCAGCCGAACCTTCCTGTCACGTACTGCTCCGTGCGCTCATCGGACGGAGTGGAGAACAACTTCTTCGTGCGCGAGTACTCGACGAGCACACCAGTGCGGCGATCACTCTCGGGATTGACTTCGGTGGTGAAGAACGCGGTGCGGTCGCTGACGCGAGCGGCCTGCTGCATGTTGTGGGTCACGATCAGGATCGTGTACTTCTGCTTCATCTCCTGCATCAGGTCCTCGACACGCGCCGTCGCGATCGGGTCGAGCGCCGAACAGGGCTCATCCATCAACACGACCTCGGGCTCGACGGCGATGGTGCGGGCGATGCACAGCCGCTGCTGCTGGCCGCCGGAGAGTCCGAGTCCGGACGCCTTGAGGCGGTCCTTCACTTCGTCCCACAACGCCGCGCTGCGCAGCGAGGACTCGACGATGCCGTCGAGCGTGCTCTTGTCCTTCACACCGCCCAGGCGCGGTCCGAACGCAACGTTGTCGTAGATGCTCTTCGGGAACGGGTTCGGCTTCTGGAAAACCATGCCGATGCGGCGGCGAACTTCGACGGCATTCACTTGCGGGTCGTACAGATCGACGCCGTGATAGGTGACTCGGCCACCCACACGTGCGCCGTCGATGAGATCGTTCATCCGGTTGAAGCAACGCAGCACGGTGCTCTTGCCACAGCCGGAAGGCCCGATGAACGCCGTGATCTCGTGCTGACGGATGTGGAGGTTGACGTCGCGGACGGCGCGGTGCGCGCCGTAGAACACTTCGAGGTTCTGCACGTCGAACACGGCCGGCACGTCGGGTACGGACGGCACGTCGGTGGGTTCTGACGCCTGGCCGGACGAAGACAAGTGGATTGCAGGTTGCGGCTCGATGTCCGGCATGCGGAGTTCTTTCAGAGAGGCATTCATCTGATGTTCGTTCGTGTGAATGCCGAGAAGCTACGTGCGCAAGGTGACGAAGACCCTGATCGGAGGTGAACGACAGGTGAACAGCGCACAAACCTCTGACGGCATCGATGCAGGTCCACGGCGATCCGGTTCACGTGCCGACTGTAGTGGTCGCCACCATTTTGCCTGTCGTTCACCTCCGGTTCACCTTCCCGGCAGATCGATGACACCTTGCCTCCTTACAGTCGCCTCGTTCCCCGATCCAATCAAGGAGATTCTCAGCGTGAACAACTCGAGAAAACGGACGCTCGCCATCGCAGGCGTCCTGGTCTTTTCACTGGCCGCTGCAGCGTGCAGCAGCTCGACCAAGTCGACCACTGCACCGACGACCGGCGCCACCGCCACCACCGCGGCATCAGCCAGCTCGGCTGCGCCCACCACGGCTGCCACAGGTAGCTCGACGGCGCCCGCCAGCTCTGACGTCGCCACGACCGTCGGCGACACGAGCTCATCTGCTGTGGACTACTCCAAGCTGAAGGGCACGCTCACCGGTTCCGGTTCGACCTTCACCAAGGCGTTCCTCGACGAAGCGATCGCCAACTTCACCGCTGGAACCGGCCTGACCATCCAGTACGGCGGCGGCGGTTCCGGCAAGGGTCGCACCGACCTGCAGACCCAGTTGGTCGACTACGCCGGCACTGACGGCACGGTGAAGGCCGAAGACGTACCGAAGTACGCCGGTGGCGCGTTCGTCTACATCCCCACGGTCATCGCCCCGATCACGGTGTCGTACAACCTCAAGGGTGTCGACAAGCTGCAGCTCTCGCCGAAGACCTTGGCCGACATCTTCCAGACCACGATCACCAAGTGGAGCGATCCAGAGATCGCCACGGACAACCCCGGCGTGACGCTGCCCGACACGGCCATCGTCGTCGCTCACCGCAGCGACGGTTCGGGCACCACCCAGAACTTCACCAAGTTCCTCGACCTCGCGGTCGGCACCGGTGGCGACGGTACGTGGAAGCTCGGCAGCGGTTCGACCGTCGAGTGGGCCGCAGGCACGCAGGCCGGCGACGGCAACAGCGGAGTCGCGCAGATCATCTCCAGCACCGAGGGTGCTGTCGGCTACGTCGATCTCAGCGACGCCAAGGCCGCCGGCCTCAGCTTCGCCTCGGTCAAGAACAAGGCCGGCAAGTTCATCGAGCCGACGCTCGAGGCCACCTCGGCTGCCGCCGAGAACGTCAAGGTCGCCGACGACCTGACGTTCTTCCTCGGCTGGGCCGATGGCGACACGTCGTACCCGATCGCGGCCCAGACGTGGATCATCGTCTACACCAAGCAGGCCGATGCGCAGAAGGCCACCAACCTCAAGGCGTTCCTGACCTACCTGCTGACCGACGGCCAGAAGCTGGCCCCGAAGATCGATTACGCACCGCTGCCCGCGTCACTCGTGACGAAGGCACTCGCCAACATCGCCAAGATCGGTTCCTGAACCAACTCGACGTGACGAGAACCGGGTCCGTTTCGGGCCCGGTTCTCGCCGTTCTACGATCTCTCTGCCGCTCCGATTTCTGAGGACCACCCGGGAAGCCCCAATCGATGACACTGACCATCAACGATCTGAAGGCAAAGCGGCAGTTCGCCGACAAGACCTTCCGCATCGCCACCCTGCTCGGCGGTGCCACGATCCTCGTGATCCTCGCCCTGATCGCCTACACCGTGGCGCACCGGTCCACCGACGCCTTCCGCCTCGCCGGCTTCAAGTTCTTCACCGGCAAGCGCTACGTGCCGAACGCTTCGCCGCCGGTCTTCGGCGCCCTCAGCTTCATCTACGGCACCGCCATCAGTTCGCTGATCGCGATCATCATCGCAATCCCGATCAGCCTCGGCCTGGCACTCTTCACCACCCAGGTCGCGCCGTCTTGGCTGAAGCGCCCGCTGGTCGCACTCACCGACCTCGTCGCTGTCGTGCCCTCGGTCGTGTTCGGTCTGTGGGGTGTGATCTTCCTCGCCCCCAAGATCGTCAGCGTGTACAAGAACATCAGCAATTGGTGTCACGGCATCCCGGTCCTCAGCACGATCTTCGGCAAGACCGGAGCCGGCCGCACGTTCATGACCGCCGGGCTGATCCTGGCCGTGATGATCACGCCGATCATCACCTCCATTGCCCGAGAGGTCATCGAGACCTGTCCCCAGACGGACCGCGACGGTGCGCTCGCACTCGGCGCGACACGTTGGGAGATGATCACCGGTGCGGTGCTGCCCCACTCGATCGGCGGCATCGTCGGTGCCGTCATGCTCGGTCTCGGCCGAGCGATGGGCGAGACGATCGCCGCTGCGCTGGTGATCGGTTCGTCGGCAGCCATCACCGCCAACGTCTTCTCGTCGGGCGACTCGCTGCCATCCGTGATTGCGTCGCAGTGGGGCGAGGCCGACGACAACGGCAAGAGCGCCCTCATCGCAATGGGCCTCACGCTGTTCCTGATGACACTCGTCGTCAACTTCCTCGCCACCGCGATCGTCAGCCGCTCGACCAAGAGAATGCAGGGTGCATCATGACCGCCGTGCTCGATCACGTTGCCGAGCCCTCGCCCTCAGCGGCGCTGCTCGAAGACCTCGTCGGCGTCAGCGGTCGTCGACGCACGAAGAACATCGTGATGACCGCACTGATGGCGCTGGCCGTGTTGATCATTCTCGCGGTGCTGGTGCTGGTGCTCGGAACGGTTGCCACCAAGGGTTGGTCGATCGTGCACAGCAAGTTCCCACAGTGGTTCACCAAGGACATTCCCGCAACGGCTCGACGCGTCGGCCCGGGCATGAACGCCGCAATCATCGGAACGATCGTCACGACCGCGACAGCGACCGCAATCGCTATCCCACTCGGCATCGCCGGCGCGATCTACCTCAACGAGTACGGCAAGCGCGGCGTCTTCGCCCGCATCCTGCGCTTCTTCACCAGCGTCATGGCCGGCGTTCCCTCGATCGTGATGGGCCTGTTCATCTACGTCTTCTGGGTGCTCCCCCGCAAAGAGGCCGGGCTCACCGGCCTGTCGGGAGCATTCGCACTCGCGTGCCTGATGTTGCCGATCGTGGTGCGCGCGACCGAGGAGATGCTCAAGCTGGTCCCGCAGAACCTGCGCGACGCCAGCTTCGCCCTCGGCGCGACCCGCAGTCGTACGACGCTGACCGTCGTGATCCCCAAGGCCTCCGCTGGCATCATCAGCGGCAGCCTGCTGGCGGTCGCTCGAGCCGCCGGTGAGACCGCTCCCCTGATCTTCACGGTCAGCGTGGGTGCCAGCGCCGTTCGCAAGGCGAACTGGAACGTCTTCAGCGGACCCAACACCTCGCTGTCGTTGCAGATCTACAGCAACGCGAAGGAAACCTTCGCCGGAGCCCAGGAACGAGCGTGGGGTTCCGCACTCACCTTGATCGCGCTCGCGTTCCTCTTTACGATCGCAGCACGAGTTCTGTCCGCTCGACTGTCGCGGAACTCATAGCCATGACGGAGACCCTCACCACCGTGACCACCTCGCAGACGACCAACCCCAGTCCGAGCGTCGACGACGAGGCGGTGACGCCGAACCCGATTGGCCAGCCCGAGCTCGTCTTCGAGGTCAAGGATCTCGCCGTCTACTACGGCGCGTTCAAGGCTGTACGCGAGGTCAGCCTGAAGATCCGACCGAACGAGATCACCGCGTTCATCGGGCCGTCGGGTTGTGGCAAGAGCACCGTGCTGCGCTGCTTCAACAGGATGAACGACACGATCAAGAGCGCACGCGTCGAAGGCACGGTCAACTACCGCGGCATCGACCTCTACGGAGATGGCATCTCGGCCACCCAGGTGCGCAAGCACATCGGCATGGTGTTCCAGAAGCCGAACCCGTTTCCGAAGAGCATCTACGAGAACGTCGCCTACGGACCACGGCTGTCCGGTCTTCGCAAGAAGTCCGAGCTCGACGACATCGTCGAGACATCGCTGCGTGGCGCGGCGCTGTGGGACGAAGTCGGCAGTCGGTTGAAGACGTCGGCGCTCGGCCTCTCCGGCGGCCAGCAGCAGCGGCTGTGCATCGCGCGGGCACTCGCGGTGAAGCCCGACGTGATCCTGATGGACGAGCCGTGCTCGGCCCTGGACCCGATCGCGACCGCACGCATCGAGGATCTGATGCAGGAGATCAAGAAGACCCACACGATCCTGATCGTCACCCACAGCATGCAGCAGGCCGCTCGTGTCAGCGATCGAACCGCGTTCTTCACCACCGAGGTCAACTCCGAGAGCGATCGCCGAACTGGCGTCCTCGTCGAGTACGACCGCACACAGCGGATGTTCGCAACCCCACGCGACCCGCGCACCGAAGCCTACGTCACCGGCCGCTTCGGCTGAGTGTGGGCGCGCTCAGCGCGCCATCACGCTCCCGTCGCGCCCACCCTCACCCCTGACGGCGCGTGATCGGACTTCCAGCTCACTCACGATTGCCCCGGACCATCGCTTGTGTCACAACAAAGATCAGAGTCTGGTCTTTGTTGTGACGCAGATCCTCAGGACCGGACCGGAGACGACGTGCGAACCAACTAGCTCGGCTCTTTGATCGCCTTGACGATTTCGTCGAGGTGGGCCTGGCCCTCGTACAGCGACCGCAGCATCCAGAACCGCCAGAAGCGGACCAGCGCGGTGCGGACCCACAGCGCAGCGCCGACGACAGCCATCGCGACGCACGCGAGCGCAAGGATGATCAGCTCGTTCTGGTCGAGGACGTTGTCCGCCTGACCGGCCTGGATGTACGACCCGATGCCGACGATGATCGCCGCCACCATCAGCACGATGCCGAGTGTGCTCGCGGCCTTCTCCGAGCTCGCCCGACCCGAGGTCTTCACCTGGAGGTCGGCGATATCGCTCTTGAACTGCTCGATGCGGTCGTCTGAGGTCATGTTGGTCCCTTTCCGCCTAGATAGGCCGATGACAGTTCTTCTGCAAGTGCGTCGGGCGAGCCGACGCTGGTGATTCGTCCGTGGAGCATGATGGCAGCTCGGTCAGCGATGCCGAGCACCGTTCGAGCGAACTGCTCGACGACGAGCACGGAGACGCCCGACTGAGCGACCTGGGCCACGATCTCGTACAGCTTGCCCACGATCAGCGGTGCAAGCCCCATCGACAACTCGTCGAGCAGCAGCACGGCGGGATCGGTGGACAGCGCTCGTGACATGGCGAGCATCTGCTGCTCGCCGCCCGACATCGTGCCCGCGAGCTGCGTGCGTCGCTCACCGAGACGCGGGAAGCGCTCGTAGGCGATGGCTTCGATGTCGCTCAGCTTTGCGCCCGTGTGCGTGCACATCATCAGGTTCTCGCGAACCGTGAGGTTGGGAAAGACGCCACGACCCTCGGGGATGGTGCACAGACCGAGGCGAGCGAGCTTGTCTGCGTGCACGCCGGCGACCGAGCGTCCGGCGAGGCGAATGTCGCCACTGGTGAGGCCGAGCAGCCCACCGAGGACCTTGAGGCTGGTCGACTTGCCGCCCCCGTTGGGACCGAGCAGCGCGAGCACCTCGCCACGGTTGACCGTGAGCGTGACACCGTGCAGCACCGGAATCGATCCGTACCCGGCGCGGACGTCGATCATCTCCAGGATCGGCTCGGTCATGAGCTCTGCTCCTCGCCCAGATAGGCCTCGAGGACGGCGGCGTTGGTCTGGATCTCTGGTGGCGTGCCTGCCGCGATGATACGCCCGAAGTCGAGCACCTGGATGTACGAGCAGACCTTCATCACCAGCGACACATCGTGTTCGACGAGCAGGATCGAGGTGCCTTGCTCGCACACGTGCATCAGGAGTTCGCCGAACTCCTCGGTCTCCTGTTCGTCCTGACCGGACGCCGGCTCGTCGAGCAGCAAGATCTTCGGCTTCGTCATCAAGGCGCGAGCCATCTCGACTCGGCGAGCCATGCCGGTGGGGATCTCGCCGACATCGCGATCGGCCAACGACGTGAGGCCGAGCAATTCGATCACTCGATCGGCCTCGGCCTTGGGGTCGTTGCGATCCTTGCGGCTCCAGCGATTGCGGATCTCGCCGGCGACACGGATGTTCTCGCGCACCGACAGCGACGTGAAGAGTTCGAGACGCTGAAACGTGCGGGCCACACCGCCACGGGCGCGCTTGAACGGAGCCAGCGAAGTGATGTCGCGACCCTCGAGCATCACGACGCCCGAGCTCGGCTGGAGCAGACCCGTGATGCAGTTGAACAGCGTCGTCTTGCCGGCACCGTTCGGGCCGATGAGACCCGTGATCGCGCCGGCCTCAGCGATGACGTTCACCTCGGACAAGGCTGCCGCACCACCGAAGCGCATCGTGACTTCGCGACACTCAAGCAGAGCCATCGGGAACCTCCACTGCTGTAGGAACCACGATGCCGAGCGCATTTTCCAGAGTGGCCCGGTCCGACCGGCGGAAGGGTCTGGTCAAGCCGATCAGGTCGAGGTCTTCGCCATGAATGGCGAGCTCGTCCTCGGCGAATCGTTGTGGGTAGAAACCCTTGATCGCGATCGGCACGATGACGACCGAGAGCAGGACGATGCCGGTGAAGGTCCAGTTCCCGATCGAGCCACGCCACGCCAGCGCCCACACGCCGACCAAGCCGGCGATCCACACTGCAACGGCACCGGGTGCACGACGCAGCGGGCGGAAGCCGTCCATGATCTGCTGAGCGATGCCGCTGGGGTTCTTGCCGAGGCCGATGCCGACCAGGGCCGGTCCGACGAACTTGGTGAAGTTCGCGAACACGGTGACGAACAGCCAGTGCAGCGTCGGGTAGTCGTGACCCAGCTTGGTGAGGACCGCCGGCGAGACCACGCTGAGGACGCTGAGGAAGATGCCGGCAAGCAGTGCACCGCTGACGTAGCCGATGCCACCGACAACCGCGATCATGAACAGGGTCAGGCTGTTGAAGCCGTCGAAGCCGTTGTTGTTGGCGAGCGTGCGCTGCTGGCAGGCCCACATCACACCGGCCAACCCGGCGATGCCGGAGGACAGCATGAAGACGCTGAGCTTGAGGCGAGTCACGTTGAGCCCCAGCGTTGCGCACGCGGCGGGGCTGTCCTTCATCGCCACGACCATGCGGCCGTATGCACTGCGGCGCAACGCGATGAGGCCGATGCCGATGAGCGCGAACATCACCGTCATCAACATCAAGAAATTGCGTTGATCGAGGAAGTTGATGCCGAACCAGTGCGGGCGCGGCATCGTGAGCGAGCCGCTGCCGAAGAAGTTCAGCGTGAACTTGAACCCGAAGATGTTGGGGTGCAACGAGGCCGTCTGCAGGAAGACGAGCTGGTACACGATGATGCCGAACGCGAAGGTCGCCAAGCCCAGGTAGAGACCGCGCAATCGAAGCGCGGGAAGCGCGATCAGGCCACCGACGACAGCGCACACGGAGACCGCAAGCGCGAGTGCGCCAACCGACAGCGAGCTCTTCGTCGCCAGCCCCGAGGGACCGACGTCGAACTGCCACGCGGTGATCAGCGCGATGCCTGCGAACGTGAAGATCGCGAGGTTGATCTCGCCGGCATATCCGGTCAGAAGCACGAGAGAGATCGCGAGCAGGCTCAACGCCATCGCGTTGGCGAGGCTGATCACGGCCGAACCCGACATCAACTTCTGCAACATGTAGATGACGACGACGAGGATGCCGCCCCACCCGACAGCCTGCTTCATCGATGGGACGTGGAACCGTTCTCGAGTTCGACTGACGACTGCGCCACGCAATCGGTCCTGCGGCAAGATCAACAGCGCCACGAACAGCAGCACGGCAGGGATCGCGACGCGCAGGTTGCGCAGCGCGATCCAGCGCTGCCCGGCATTGGAGATCCAGTCGAAGTACGACTTCGAGAGGCCGAGCACCATCGCGCCGATGTACGTCAGCGGCACACTGCGCAAACGGCCTGCAATCGCCGCTGGATACGCATCGAAGATCAACAGGGTGAGCGCGAAGATCTGCAGCGCGCCCTGCACGGGTGCCAGCAACACGCCTGCCATTCCGGCCAGAGCGGCACCGATCGCCCAGCTGGCGAGGCTCGCGACATCGGGCCGACCGCCGTTGAGCATCAGCAGCGAACGATCGTCGACGGTTGCTCGCATCGTGACGCCCAGACGGGTACGGAACAACAGGACGTACAGTGCGCCGGCGATCAGCGTCGCCAACGCAATGCCGATGATCTGGTGGTAGTAAACCGCCTGGCCGAGGACCGAGAGGTGGTCCTCGCCGTAGAACTTCTTGGGCACGATGGCCCGGTTGCCCTTGCGGAACCAGATCCACGTCGCGGCACCGTTGACACCGATCAGCAACGCGATGGGTGTCACCAGCCGCGTGACCTCGCTGGTACCCGCCAGTCCGCGGATGACGACGACTTCGAGGAACAGTCCGAGCAACGGCGCGAACACGAGGACCGTGAGAATCAGCGCGATGAACGTCGGTACGTGCCAATCGAACCGCAGCTGCCAGTACACGAGCGCGCACATGGTCGCGACCGACCCATGCGCGAGGTTGAACACGCCCGAGGTCGAGTATGTGACGACCAGGCCGGTGGCCGCGATCGCGTAGATCGACCCCAGGCAGATGCCGAGGACGCTGTAGGCAAGAAAGTCCTGCATGATGGCTCCGTCACATCAGCAGGACCGGGGCCGCTGAGGTGCGGCTGACCGATCCCGCTGATGATCCATGACGTTTCGGATCCCTACTTCGCAGCGAACTGCTGCGAGATCCGGTTCGAGTCGAGCAACGCATCGGCCAAACCCTTGGTGGCGGTGATCTTGGTGATCCACGTCGGATCGCACTCGAAGGTACCGATGGCCGTCGGGGTGACCCGGACGTACTTGGTGCCGTCGAGCTTGAGCACGATGTTGCAAGACGGCGGGTGGTTGCCACCCGGGTCAGTTGCGGCGTGCAGGCCGTAGCCGGTCCACTTGTGCGTGTTCTTCAGGTTGTCGAGTGTGCATGCACGAGTGAGCTGTGGGCCACAGGCCGACGCAGCCGTTGCCCAGAGAAGGAACGACGAAGCGGCCTCGGCACCGAGCAGGGCAGTGTCGCCACCTGATGCCTTGATCAGGTCGAGGTAATCCTTTGTGGCCTTGTTCGACGACTCTTCCTCGAACGGAATGATCGGCATCCGCATGTAGACGTTGTTCATTGCCCCGTCAGTGTTCGCCGCTGCGCACTCTGCCGTGTAGTGGTTCGCGTCGGTGAAGATCGGTACGTCGAGTCCGTTGGCCTTCGCCGCCTGAGCGAACAGCTGCAGGTTGGGCAGGCACGAACCCGACCAGTACACGGCTGTCGAGCCGGCATCCTTGATCTGCTTGACGAACGGTGTCCAGTCGGCCTCGCCGGTGGTGTTGTATTCCAGCGTGGTCTCGGAGAAACCCCATCCGAACTGCGGTGCAACCTCGGCGACCTTGTCGCGAGTCTCCTGCGTGGCCGAGAAGTTGCCGACGAGAGCGCCGACCTTCTTGACCGCGTCCGGCAGCAACTTGGCCATCTGTGAGTAGAAGCCGGACGGCAATTCGTCAGCCGGGTTCGGCAACGCCGGGAACACGTCCTTGCCGTTCGCGAACGCATCGCTGACGGAGTACGCAGGGACGGCCGGCAGGCTGCAGCCGAGACGAATCTCTTCCTGGTTGCTGTCGAAGGCCCAGCCTTCGCCGACCAGGAAGAAGTTCTTGGCATCACAGGCTGCCTGCATCGCCGTGCCGACGTTGAAGATGCCGGCGTCGTAGTAGTTGATCGTGATCTGGCGGCCGTTGATGCCACCGAGGTCGTTGCACTTCTTGACCATCGCCTTCATCGCATCGGTCATCTCATGATCGAGACCAGGCGCACCGGCGTACCCGGCATCGTCACCGTCGGCGATGCTGATCGCATCCTTCGTGACACCGACCTCGGTGCCGTCGTCGGTGTTCGCTGCTTTCGCCGGGCCGCAGGGCCACGGCGAGTCACCGAACGTCGGGCCGGCAGGCACCGTCGTCGTGGTTGCTGCGTCGGTGACCGGCGTCGAGACGGCCGGCGTGGACGAGGCCCCGCCGGTCGACGGTGTCGTCGTCGCCGACGATGCCGCGGTTGTCGTCGGCGCAGCGGTCGTCACGGCAGCAGCTGCTGTTGTCGTGGTGGCCGCTCCGCGGTCCTTGCCACAGGCTGCCGCAACAAGCGTCAGCGCAGTGAGCGCAGCAACGAAACGAATGGATGTGTGTCGCATCAAGAATCCCCCCGGAAATCTGATTGGTCCGGACAACATAACAGAATCTGACGCCGCGTCAGAATTGAAGCGACACAGCAGTTCAGAGCGTCCGCGAGGGCGTCATCCGGCTCCGAACTGTTGTGAAATCCGGTTCGAATCGAGCTTCGCAGCGTCGAGCGCCTTGGTACCGGAGATCTTCACGATCCAGCTCGGGTCGCACTCGAAGGTGCCGATTTCGGTCGGGGTGACCCGCACGTACTTGGTTCCCTGGATGCGCACGATCATGTTGCAGTCCGTCGGATGGTTGCCGCCGGGATCGGTCGGGGACTGCAGCCCTTGGCCTGTCCACTTGTGGACCTGGCTCAGGTTCGTGAGCGTGCAGGCACGGGTCAACTGTGCACCACACTTCTGAGCCGCGTTTGCCCACAGCAGGAACGAGGATGCCCCCTCGGCACCGAGTTGAGCGATGTCGCCGCCGTTGTCCTTGACCAGACCCATGTAGTCGGTCAGCGCCTTGTTCGTCGACGCTTCCTCGAACGGGATGAAGTTGAGGCGGATGTAGACGTTGTCGAGTGCACCGTCGGTGTTGGCCACCGCACACGTCGAGTCGTAGTGGTTCGCATCGGTGAAGATCGGCAGATCGAGGCCGTTCGACTTTGCGGTCTGTGCGAACAGTTGCAGGCTTGGCAGGCAGCTGCCGGACCAGTAGACCATGTCGGCACCGCTGTCCTTGATCTGCTTCACGAACGGCGTCCAATCGGCTTCACCGACCGGGTTGTACTCGATCGTGGTCGAGACGAAGTGCCAGCCGAACGTCGGTGCGGCAGCGACGACGCGGTCGCGTGATTCCTGCGTCGCGGTGAAGGCTCCGACCAACGTCGCGACCTTGCCGATCTTGTCCGGGAAGAGTTTGGCGACCTGAGCGTAGAAGCCGCTGGTCACCTCGTCGGACGGGTTCGGGATGGCGAGGAAGACGTCCTTGCCGTGCGCGAATGCGGCGCTGACGGCGTAGGCGGGCACAGCCGGCAGCTTGCAGCCGAGGCGGATCTCCTCCTGGTTGCTGTCGAAAGCCCAGCCCTCACCCACGAGGAAGAAGTTCTTGTCGTCACACGCTGCCTGCATCGCCGGACCGACGTTGAAGATACCGGCGTCGTAGTAGTTGAACGTGATCTGCCGGCCGTTGATGCCACCGAGGTCGTTGCACTTCTTGACCATCGCCTTCATGCCGTCGGTGATCTCGTGATCGAGGCCCGGCGATCCGGCGTAACCGGCATCGTCACCACCTGCGATCTTGATCGAGTCCTTGGTGACGCCGACTTCGGTGCCGTCGTCGGTGTTCGGTGTCGCCGCCGGCCCGCAAGGCCATGGTGCGTCGCCGAAGGTCGGCCCGGCAGGAACTGTCGTGGTCGTCGCCGCCTCAGTGGACGCTGTCGTGGCCTCGGTGCTCACCGACCCCGAGCCACTCGATGGCGTACTGCTCGACACAGTGGCCGGCACCGTCGACTTGGCCGGCGCGGCCGACGTCGTCGATGCCGCCGTCGAAGACGGTGACGCTTGTCGGTCCTTCCCGCACGATGCCGCAATGACTGCGAGCACCACCGGAATGGCTACGAACCTGAATGCTGAACGACGCATGAAATCCCCCCCGAGACTCAGTTGTGTTGGGGGGGAACATAACACGCTTTCTGATGGTGCATCAGAAGTTGTTTCCGCAGCGTTGCGGAATGTGTCTCGCAGGGTTCGTGTCAGCCGATGGCGATGGGGTTCACCGGTGATCCGGTGGCGCCGGTGACGAGCAATCCGCCAACGGCGAGCAGAACGTCGTAACAGCGATCCGCCGCGAGGTCGGCCAGCCACAGATGCTCGATCAAGGTCACGCCGAGCTGATGCAGCAGCTCGATGTGCACACCGAGGAACTTGTTCTGGTCGAACGGGATCGACTCGATCGCAGAGTTGTCGCTGCCCACGACGCTGATCTCGTGATCGCGGATGAAGTCCACGGAATCGAAGCCCAGCCCGGCTTGCAGCCACGCCTTGTCGGGGGTGAGGTGCTTGTTGCGATGCTCGATCCAGCCGGTGCGGACAAGCAACATGTCGCCACTCTCGATCGTGGTGCCCTGCGCCGAGCGACACGATTCGAGCAACGCAGAGTCGATGACCTGACCGGGCTCGAGCCCACCGTCGCCGAGGTGGCCGACGAGATCGAGCAGCTTGGCCGGACCGGCGAAGCTGCCAGTGTGTTCGATGCCGCACTTGGCCGCGCCGCCGCGCGGCGTGAACGTGTCGACCGGATATCCGTTGTAGAGCGTGGACTCGGACGCGACGTGCACGAGTGCATCCATGTGCGTACCGATGTGGCTCGGCATCACGATGACGTCCTCGTTGGCTCCGACGCCTTCACCGATCTCGAAGAACGGAGGGACTCTGCCGATGTCTGCCGACGACGACAGCGTGTACCGCTCGATCGCCGGACGGTCGTGGACGGCGGGCACGGTGGCCTGGCTGAGCTGGATCGACAGCGAGTACACCTTGCCCGTCGTGCGGCGAAGTGCGGCTGCCTTCACGGCCTCCGGTGTGATCAGGTTCAGTGCGCCGCGCTGGTCGTCGTCGCCCCATCGTCCCCAGTTGTTCGCCATCGATCGCTCCTGTGTTTGCCAGCCGCCGTGGGCCGGTGTCGTGTTGTCGACTTCTGTCAGTTCGTATCACGTCTGATCGGTCGCGCACGCTACCGTTCGCCCGCATGAGCGAATCGACACCACCCGCCGCCGGCCACCCATCACCAGCAGGGCAGCCGGGTTACCCGGTCGGTGGACTGCAGGGTTTCGCCGTGCTGATCACCGGCGGAGGCACGGGTCTCGGCAGCGCATGCGCCGCGCGTCTCGCGGCCGACGGCGCAGCGGTCACACTGAGCGGGCGCACCGAGTCGTCGCTCGCTGAATCTGCCGACCGGGTCAATGAAGCCGCCGCTGCGAGCGGAATGGGGGGCAGCGCTCGGTTCGTCGTCGGTGACGTCACCAACGAAGACGACGTGCAGCGGATGGTGGCTGCCGCGCTGGAGCCGACCGGCAAACTCAACGGCTGTATCGCCAACGCCGGTGGCTCACGCGGCCTTGGGCCCTACCACCTGCTCGACACGCAACAGTTCGTCGACACCCTCCACCTGAACGTGGTCGGCACGATGCTGTGTCTCAAGCACACCGTGCCGCACATGGTCGCGGCGGGCGGAGGTTCGTTCGTCGGCATGTCGTCGATCGCCGGCTATGTCACGCACCCGTACTTCAGCGCCTACACGGTCTCGAAGGCGGGCATCGAGCAGATGATGCGCAACGCGGCCGACGAATACGGCCCCGTCGGCGTGCGCTGCAATGCGATCCGGCCGGGCTTCATCGCGACCGAGATCATGGACGGCATCCCTCGTGACAGCGCGGTGTACAAGAGCTACATCGACAACACGCCGATGGGCGATGTCGGCCAGCCGGAAGACGTCGCCGCGTTGGCTCGCTTCCTGATCGGCAACGACTCGCGCTGGATCACCGGTGTCAGCATCGCTGTCGACGGCGGCAACGGATTGCGCCGTGGGCCAGACTACGGCTCGTTCCTCGAGCCGTTCCTGGGCGCCGATGTGATGTTGGCCAAGAAGCCGTTCACCCCGTAAGCGAGACGCTCGCTCGACAGGTCGGCCGCTACGCCATTCGTCCCGCTACGCAGTTCGTCCGGCTGGGCCAGAACCCGAATCCGAACCTGTGGGAAACGGATCGGTCAGGAACGGATCGATGAGGAACGGATCGGCGCGCTTGGCGCGGTACATCTCACGGTCGGCTGCCTCGAGCAACTCGGTCACGTTCGAATCAGCACTGGCGAGCACGGAGCCGAAGCTGGCGCCGACACTCACTTCTGTGTTGTCGTGGAGCCGGATCGGTTGGCGCAGCGTCGTTTCGAGACGTTGGAGGACCACCGCGACACCGCGCCCACCCTGTGGTGCACGACCGAACAGCACGAACTCGTCACCACCGATGCGCGCCACGCAGTCACCCTGGCGAAGGTCGGACACGAGCCGACGGGCGACCTCGATCAACACCTCGTCTCCGGCGGCGTGACCGTAGGTGTCGTTGATCGGTTTGAAGCGATCGAGATCGACGTAGATGACGAACATCTGCTCACCGAGTTGCAGCCGCTCGCCCAACGTCTGCTCACACCCGCGGCGGTTCAACACGCCGGTCAAGCCGTCGTGCGTTGCTTGATGGCCGAGCGCAAGCCGTTCGCGATGGACCTTGCTGACGTCGCGCAGCACAACGCTGATCTCGCGGCCCGACGATGTCTCGGCGCCGTACAACCGAGCTTCGAGCCATGCCATCCTGCTCGGTTCGCGGATGTCGAAGATCCGGAACTCGACCGTGTGACGACCTTCCAGAGTTGCTGCGAGCCAGATCGCGTCCTGCACGTCCGCGTGGTTCGACCGGTGGACGGCGCGCAAGACGTTCTGGCCGAGCGCTTGCTCTTCGGTGAATCCGAGCAGCTCCGCGATCGAGGGTGACACGTAGAGAACGTTGCCCTCGGTGTCGAGCGTGAGGACCGCGTCGCTGGCGACGTCGGCCACGGAATGCCACTGCTCGGCGGTCTGGCGCAGTTCGGCTTCGGCCCGGCGCTCGCGCGTGACGTTGCGCCACGAGGTGACGACGCCGTCGTGAACGCCGACGATCTGGACTTCGAACATTCCCGAGCGCTGCGTGGTTTCCGCTGTCAACTCGTAGCGAACGGGCTCCTTGCTGGTCAGCGCCGACAGCCACTTGGCGAGGTACGCGCTGCGACCTTCAGCGGCGAGTCGATCAGACAGACGAGAGCCGACGACGTCTTCGCCGAGCGATTCACGACCGGCCTTGTTGAGGTACACGCACTCCAGGTCGACGACGCGACCGGCAGTGTCCTTCACGACTCGATACCGACCGACCGGATCGACCATGACCTCCAGCGACCCGCTGAGGTCGTGCTCCTGGCGCAGCAGCCTGCTGTTTGACGCCTTGATCTCGGCCCGCAGTCGTTGGGTGGCGACTCCGACCAGCCATCCGATCGCGACGATGACGATCGACGAGCGCACGCTGGCCGCCGGGTACATCGGTCCGCCGACGAGCACGAGCGGCGTCACCAGGGTGACAGCTGCACCGACGATGATGACCGAGAGCTGCCAGCGGTTTCCGAACAGCCCGAACCACACCATCGGAAGCAGGACGAGCAGCGCGAATCCGCTGGAGAAACCGCCGGCCGACTGGCGCAGCAACGCAACGGCAACGAACAGAATCAGGCTGGGCACGAGTTCGACCCAACGCGGCATGCGACGCCAGGGCGTCACGAGGATCGCGAGAACTGCGACGCCGACGAGCCCGACCCCGAGCCACCACTGCGACGGGTACTGCATCGTCCCGGAGAACGGCTGCAGCCCGAGCGCCACGATGATGGTCAACGCGAACGGCCACAGCCGGATTGCAACGTCCTTGGTCACGGATTGACCGGCCTGGCCGGACGCCTTGGGTACACGGCTCACGCGTGTTGTATCGGCACCGCGAGCGACCAACTCAAGCGATCACTTCTTCGGCGTACCGACGAGTAAGACGGTCTGCGGCGAGCCGTGTGCAGGGTCAGCCGTGGGCGCCGCCATCGATGCGGACGGACGTGGCGGTGATGAAGCGACCATCATCGCTGGCGAGCATCGCGATCACCGCAGCCACGTCGGCGGGGACGCCGAAGCCGCTGCCGATGATCGGTGACATCTTCGCGAACAGCGACCAGTCGCAATCAGTCGGCAACATGTCCGCCGTTGTCTCGGTGATGCCGCTCGCGATACCGCCCGGCGCGACCGCGACAGCGCGGAGGCCTTGCTTCGAGTACTCGACCGCAAGCGTGTGGGTGAGTGCGTCGACGCCGCCCTTGCTCGCCGCGTACGCAGCCATGTACGGGTGTGCGAACGTGGCGGACGTCGAACTGAAGTTGATGATGACGCCCTTCCCGCACGCGAGAAGAGCCGGCAGTGCGGCACGCGTCATCAGGAACGTGCCGGTGAGGTTCACGTTGATCACCATGTTCCACATGTCGAGCGCGCACTCGTGTGTGTGGGCAGCACGCATGATGCCTGCCGCGTTCACCAACACGTCGAGCCCGCCCATCTCTTCGACCATCGCGGTCACGTGTTCGCCGATCGCAGCCTCGTTGGTGATGTCAACGACGCCGGTCGAGATCCGGTCGCCGTGTCCATCCGCCGCGGCGGTCGCAGCCGTGTCGGCGAGACCCGCTGCGTTGACATCGATCGCGTGGACGCGGCCGCCCTCGGCCAACAACCGGTGCACGGTCCCCTGCCCGATACCCGAACCTCCACCCGTCACCATCACGCGACGATCAACGAACCTGTCCACTGCAACCCCCTTCGGTCAGCGTCCAACCTACTGGGGAGGACCGGTGCGCCCGGAGTCGGCCCCGGTCGTCGACAATACCTGCCGCTCAAGTCGCGCCCGCGGGCGCGACTGTCGCGACCCGGGTCGCGCAACGACCCACCGCGGGCGCGAAGTGCGCGAGAACTTGCGATGAGCCGCGGCGCTACCCACCGCGTGGGGGTTTCCCTGATTCGGCCAACGTTGCGATGAGGTACAGATGGACGACATGAGCCGCGACGAGATCGAGTCCACCATCCCCCAGGGGTCACCTTCTGCCGAGGCGCGGATCGCGGCGCTGGAGGCGGCACTGGCCGAACTCCGAGCGGGTACGGGATCGCCATCGCGTGGCGAGCAACGATCGTCGCGCCGCACCATCCTGCGCGTCGCCGGGGCGGCCGCGATGGCGACGGCTGCGGCGGCATTCGGTAGCGCCGATGAGGCTGCCGCGGCAGGGTCGATCAACAGCGACGTCACGACGAACGCGTCGACGCTGCCGACGGCGCTCGTCGTCAGTGGATTCAAGGCGGCGTACGGGTTCGGCGTGATCGACCACACTCTCGGCGCCGTGCCTCCCGAGATCGGCGCGGTCGCCCTGCTCGGGCACGCTGCCGGCCGTGGCCCCACCAACACCGGCAGCAACAACTTCAACAACGGTGTGGGTGGTTACAGCGCTGCCGGCGGGCGCGGCGTGGCCGGTCAGTCCGACGGCGGTGACGGCTCCGGCATCGGCGTGTTCGGGGCTGGGATCGGCACCTCAGCTGCAGGCGTGTACGGCAGCGGCGTCGGCGACTCTGCCATCGGCGTCACCGGCATCGGCACCGGCACGTCGTCGACCGGGGTGCGCGGTCAGGGCGACGCCGTCGGCGTCACGGGCACCGGCGACCCGACGACGACTGCGAACACTTTCATCGGCGGAACCTCCTTTCAGGGCGGCAGCGGCGTTGCCGGCAGCGGGTACCATGGCGTGTTCGGCGTCGGCACCATCGGCGTCCTCGGTTTCGGCAACCTCACCGACGCGACATCGGTCGGCGTCGCCGCATACGGCGCCGTCGGCGCACGCTGCGTCGGCTATGTCGGTGCCCTGCAGCTCGGCACAGCGGCGACCGCCATCCCACCGGCGCGCACGCATGCAGTGACGGCGGCAACCCTCGAACCCGATTCGAATCACGGACTCTGGTGGTGCATCGCCGACGGAACGCCGGGAACGTGGCGACAGATCAGCGGACCCGACACGGCCGGCGCCTTCCACGCGATCACGCCGACGCGCGTGTACGACAGCCGCGTCCCGATTCCGGTTCAGGGTCCGCTGATCGGCGGCACCACCCGGACGCTGTCGGTCGCGGACGGTCGCAACCTCGACACCGGTGCGGTCACGACCAAGGACCTGATCCCGACAGGCACCACTGCGATCACGTGCAACCTCACGGTCGTCGACACCACCGGCGCCGGGTTTCTCACCGTCAATCCAGGTGGTACCACGACGGTCAGCGCGGCCAGCATCAACTGGTACACCGGCGGTCAGACCCTCAACAACGGAACCGTCGCCGCGATCTCCACTGATCGGACCGTGACGGTCATCGCCGGTGGCGGCGGCAACGCGTTCACTCACTTCATCATCGACATCACCGGCTACTACCGGTGAGGCTGTGAGCTGGATGTCGTCACATCGACGACGTCCAGCTCACGCTGGAATTCTCAGCAGTGAATCAGACGGGCTTGATCTTGCCCTTGAGGTAGATGATCCACGGGGCTTTGTACTCGAACCGAGCGACCTGGCCGGGAGCGACCGACGCGGTCGTGACACCCTTGCCGCAGGTCTTCAGGAAGAAGTACCTGAAGTGCACCTGCACCTGGTGTTGTCCCGGTGCGGTCGGGAAGAACGTCGGCGTCTTCCACTGGCCATCGACTGCCTGTCCGTCGATCGTGAACGTCGGCTTCAGGAAATACAGGATCCACATGAGGGGGAAGAACTTGGCAGTGACTTCGATGCCGGTGTTCCCCGCCGGTGGCGGTGGTGCTGGGGTGCTCATGAGTGGTCACCATAGTCATTCATTGCACTCAGACTGTGGACATCGGTTGCCGGTCGCACAACTGTCATGTGGTTCGCCGACGGCTGCGGTCTATGGGTGCGCCGCCCCGTGCAACATCGTCTCCGCCACCAGGTTGTAGGCCCGGCGCCATGCGACCGCTATCTCGTCCGACATCGCATCGCCGAGCGACATCGTCAGGGCCACGACGAGCGCGTCGAGCACGAGGTCGTAGTGGTGGGCATCGACGCCATAGGTGGCGTGGCGTCGACCGAGCTCGCCCGTCCGTTCGATCAGCGCCGGCAGCCGGGTGAGGCTGTCGACGATCACGACGAGCTCTTCGACCAGCTTCTGGCGTTGCTTCGTCATGTCGGACGTGAACATCGCCCGCACCTTCGGGTCGAGTGAGAAGAGGTGATCGTAGAAATGAGTCGAGAACGCGTCGGCGTCGGCCGCGACCGTCGCGAACGTCGCCTGCACCAGGTGGATCTGTCGGAGGTCCATCGTGTCCGCCTACTCCGGCGCCAGGCCGAGTGCTCGGCGCAGCTCACTTCGACCGCGCGCCCCCAACTTGTCGTAGACGTGCTGGAGATGGTTGTTCACCGTTCGGTACGACAGGTACAGCTGATCGGCGATCTGCCGACTCGTCTGACCGTTCGCAGCCAGGAAGGCGATCTCGCGCTCGCGATCGGTCAGCGGCTCGACGGTGCCGGCAGTGACCAACAGCGTGGCGCTCACCGCGTTCTCGCAGAGCGCGATCAAACGTTCGGCCCTGATCGACAGTGACGCGGCCTGGCGCTGATCGCCGTCACGGCGGAATGCATCCGCCGCTCCGGCCGCGGCTTCGGCCGCAAGGAAGTTCGCACCGAGGTCCTCGAACGCGGTCGCCGACTCGACGAGCTCGCGGGCGTCGCCGGTGACGAGTGCCCTGCTGTGTGCGGCACGCGCATGTGAGAACGGAGAGTCGGTGGAGGCTGCGAGCGCCGAGATGCGATCCACGATCTCCTCCGGGCGCGACAGGCGCGCGACGTGGTGCAGGATCCAGATCGCGCTCGTGATGTGGCCCGTCTCCTCGGCGACTTCAGCGCCCGCGAGCAGCACTGCCCGAGCGCCGACCAGGTCGCCCTTCGATTTGGCGATCCAGCCGTCGGCCAACGCCCGCTCGGGACCCATGAACCCGAAGGGCGGCAGCGCGTCGTTCTCCGCCATTGCAACTTCGGCTGCCGCCGTGTCCTGCAGCATCGAGTTGCAGATCGCGATGCCGACGAGCGCGCCACGCGTCGGTCCCGCCAATCCCGCATCGAGAGCGAGAGCACGCGCGCTCGTGAAGTGGCGCAGCGCCGTCTGCGCCATGCCGCGACACAGGCTGGCGCGGCCGAGCAGCAGCGAACACCAGAACTGGGTGAGTGGTCGTGCCGATTGGACCGCTTGTTCGTAACCCTCCTCGGCGAGATGGTACGCGGCGACCAGCTCTCCACGTTCGACGAGCGCCATGACCTTGGCCACGATGTAGACGTCGGCCGCGGCCACACCGGTGACCACTTCGTCGGGGCGCTCGGCCAGCGCACGATCGATGACGACGAGGGCCTCTGCCGTTCTGCCGGCGACGGCGAGCGCCGTGGTGTACGAGACAGCCGCTCCGAGCCTGGTCTGCAGACGCTCGCTGTTGGCCGCGACCTCTAACTCGATCCGGGCTTCGCCGGGCCGTCCGGCGTTGACCAGGATCGAAGCGTGTTCGGCGGTCAGTCGTTCGATGTCGGCCGGCGTCATCTCCGGGTCCTGCCGCAATCCGTCGAGCTGAGCCAACGCCAGATCGGTGTTGCCCACGCCCCACAGCAGGATCATCGCGCGAGCGACGTTCAGGTCGACGCGGAGACTGGAAGCAGCCGGCAATGCGGTGGCCGTGTCGAGCACCGCGAACGCGTCTGCCCACTCGCCGGTCTGGAACAGCGCGTCCGCGACCAACCAACCGGTCTCGGCCGTCGGCTCTTGGTCGAACAGCGGGCGGGCCAGACGAAGCGTGCTGCGCGAGTCCTGCAATGCGGCAGCCAGTCGAGCGCCCCGCAACAGGCTTTCCATGTCAGCGGGCAGCCCGGCGTCGAGACGAAGGATCGCGAATTCCAGCGGGTCGCGCTTGCTCACCGACGTGTGCTGTTCCAGCCATTGCACGTGGCCGCGCAGCAGCAGGCGCGACCGCACCGCCGGCAGCGAGAGCCGGATCGCCTCGCCGTGCAGTGGATGGCCGAGCGTGGCCAGCTGACGTCCGTCAGGAGGAACGAGCCGCAACAGCCCACGCGATTCCAGTTCTGCCAACGCTTCGAGTCCCACGAGTGATTCGAGTTCGTCGAGATCGATGGTGTCGCACAGTGCCAGCAGTTCGAGCGCCGGGCGCGTCAACGGGGCAACGATGTCGAGCCGGCTCTCGACGACCTCGCGCAGCCGTGACGAACCGGGCGGGTCACCGCGCATCCGCCACACGCCGCCGACCTCGACGAGCGCGCCGGCCTCCAGCGCGCTGCGCGTCAATTCGCGCAGGAACAGCGGATTGCCTGCGCTGCGATCGCGCAACGACAACATCACGCTGCCGTCCACCGGTCCACCGAGGGCGAGGTGCAGCAACGTGTCGATGTCGTCGTCGGTCATCGGCTCGAGATCGACCCCATACGATCGGTCGCCCAGGAGCACGTCGACGAAGGGATCCGGCAGCGGCTCTTCGCTGCGCGCCGATGCCACGAGGTCGACCACCCCGGCACCGGCAAGGGTCGCGATCACTCCGGCGGTCGCGACATCGAGCAGGGGCGCGTCGTCGACGACGAGCACGACACGCTTCGCGCCATCAGGGGCCAGCACGTCGCGAAGGGCGGCGATCAACGCGACCGGATCGGCACTGTCGCGCGCACCGGGCGGCAACAGGTGCGCCACAGCTCCGAACGGAACCGACGAGGTTGCCGATGTGGCCACGATACGACGTGTCGATCGGCCCTTCGCCACCAGCCCGGCCACGACTTCGTCGATGACGCGGGACTTCCCTCCGCCGAGCGGAGCGCGCACGAGGGCCACCCCGGCCGCCGAACCTTGAGCTGCCGACACGGCCGTCACGATGCGGGAGACGATGCGAGCCCGACCGATGCAAGGCCACAGACCCATGGGTCCGGATGACGGCTCGGTGGTGGAAACGACAGTAGCGATGCAAGCATTATGGAGGAGGCGCTGCGGCTCAGGTCGTTTCTTGAGCGTCTTGAGAGTCTTGAGATCGTTCAGGTCGAGAACCACGAGGTGGCTGGGCCGTCCGCGTCGCCGACAGATGAGATCGACGGTCATCGTCCGGGGATCTCCAGCAGCAGGCGGATGAGGTCGTCGTTGAGGTCATGGCCGCGCATGCATTCGAACTGCACGAGACGACCGTCGGCAAGCGACACGTCGAGTCGATCCGTCATCCGCAGAGTCTCGAACTCGACTCGCATCCCGCGCCGCGGCAGTTGCGCGACCTCGCAGTCGATGACGATCTCGCGGCCACGCAGGCCGTATGCGAAGCAGTGCAGGTGAGAGCCGGTCAACCCGACCATCACCGAGGCCGGAAGTTCCGAGCCGACCGAAGGGCTTCGCGACTGCAGCTCCCACGACATCGCCAGCGAGGTCTGGCCGAGCAATGCGTCGCGAAGAGCGTTGGCCCGCGACAGAACGCCGACGGCGAGCAATTCCTCCGTGACGAGTGGTTGCAGGAGCGAGAGGTATTGGGCCCGTTCTGGCCGCGCGTCGGTGTTCCGGCCGAGCATCACATGCCGGCTCTCGTGCGTACGGGCGACCACGGATCACGGCACGACGATGTCGCTCGACCGCGTGCGGGCGTCCCGACGATGAGCATTGCCGCGCCGGCGGCGAGATGAGAGATGGCGGTTCGGAAACGGGTGGTTTCGTGGGCTGCATTCGAGTTGGCATTCATGACGGGTGCTCCGTTGATCGTGATGAGACGTGTTGGTGTCTCTCAAGAGGACCACGGCCCGGAGCGCGCGTCGTGAGCACCGCATGCTCATTCGCCGCGAGCGCTGATGCTCATGCGTGCCGACGCCTGATGCGAACGTGGCAATGGGTAGTCGACGGCCGTCGCGATGAGTACTTCGTGCTCATGTCGGACATCTCGTCTCGATGCGATCGTGACTCATCGAAACCGTCGCTGCGCCGCAGCGATCGCCATACCAAGGAACCACGATGAACCCCTCAACCGACAACGACGTCGACCAGCCCACCACAACGTTCACCGACACGACCACCAGTCGCCGGCGCTTCTTCGCGCTGGCTGGTGGCGCTGCCGCCGTGGCCGTCGCAGCGACCGCGATCAGCGCAGCCGACCCCGCCTCCGCGACCAACGGAGAAGCACTGCTATTCGGCGTCACCAAGCAGGCGACACCACTGCAGGCGGCGCAGGCAACCGTTCTCGACTACTCGCCGGCCACCGGCCTCACCAACACCAACTACTTCACCGTGACCGACTCGGCTCAGCTCGCGGTGTCCGCCTACCCGTCAGCCGTCGCCGGCTACGCGGAGAAGAACGCAAGCGTCGGCGTGTACGGCTACGCCGGCGTTGTCAACGGCGCCGGCGTGCTCGGCCGAGCCAATCCCACGGCCGGGCCCGGCGCCTACGCCGTGTGGGGCAAGGCGGCGTCCGGCTACGGCGTCTACGCCGAATCCGACACGGGCATCGACCTGGCAGCCGGCGGCACCGGCCGGTTCTTCATGGAGGCCAACGTTGCCGTCGGTCCGCCGCCGGTCGGCACCTACGCGCTCGGTGAGATCGTCCGCGACAAGGACGCGACGATGTACATCTGCATCAAGGCCGGCACGCCCGGATTGTGGCGCACCCTCGGCGGCGGCAACACCGCTGGATCGCTGTACCTCATCAATCCGACCCGCGTCTACGACTCGCGTCTCCCCAACTTCGGTGGCCCGCTCGCGTCGGGCGCCAGCCGCCTCGTGAGTGCCGCCAACGGTGTCGACCTCACCACGGGCAAGACCACGGCCGCCGACATCGTGCCTCCCGGCGCGACCGGCATCACCTACAACCTGACCATCTCCGGTGCGGTCAACAACGGGTTCCTGGCGGTCACGCCTGGCGATGCCGCCACCTACTCGGCGTCGACCATCAACTGGACGTCGACAACGCCGACGCTGGCCAACGGCACGGTCGTGAAGCTGGACGCGAAGCGCCAGGTCAAGGTCTTCGCAGGTGGCGGCGGCAGCACCGAGTTCATCGTCGACGTCACCGGCTACTACGCCTGATCCATCGAGACCAGGGCCGTCGAGCGCGTCTCTGCGGCCCTGGTCTCGACGTCACCGTCAACTCGAGGTTCAGCCCGACCAGCGAACCTATGGCTCGAGTCGGTAGCGTTGTCGGGTCATGAGTTCGAATCATCGGTGGGACGGTGGGCATCGCGTTGCGCGACGCATCACCTGGGTCGGTCTGACCCTCGTCGCCCTGAACCTGATTCCACTCGCCGATCACGCCGGCGCCGGCTCCGGCCAGACCTCGGATCAGGTCGCCAAGGAGATCCTCCGCATCCAGGCCAAGGCCGACGCTGCCGCGCAGGCGTGGGGCGAACTCGACACCGAAGCGACGAATCTGGCCGATCAGATCACCACTGCGCAACACGACGTCGATGCGACCTCAGCGTCCGCAGGCACCCTGCAGCAGGGTCTGGCCGCGATCGCCGTCAACCGGTACACGTCGGGCGGTGGTTCCAGTGGCGGGCTGCTCGGCGAGGACCCCACGATCCAGCTGCAGAAGGACGCTCTGTCCGATGTCGCGATCGGCGTCGGCAACGTCAACCTCGACACGTACGAGGCCGTGCAGAAGAGCCTGGCCGCGAAGCAGAAGCAGCTCGATGCGCTGCAGCAGAAGAACACCGCTGCTCAAGCCCAGCTCGCGCTGAACCAGCAGAAGCTGAACGACCAGATCGCTCAACTTCAGGCGCTGGAAGTCAACCTCAAGGACGCGGAGGTCAAAGCCGCCTACGACAAGCAGGTCGCCGCCCAGCGGGCCAAGATCAAGGCGGCCGCCGACAAGGCCGCCGCCCGCGTCAGCGCGGCTGCCGCGACGCCAGTCGTCGCCTCACCGCAGAACAATGGTGGCGCGTCGTCCGCCTCCTCGACGCAGAGCGCCCAGATCTCGCCGTCCGATGCCGCCGCAACGAACACGACGGCCGCAGCCGCCGACGTCGGGCCGGGCCCCACGACGACCCAACCCGCGCCGCACCAGCCCGCGGTGATCGTCGGCGGATCATGGATCTGCCCGGTCGCCGGGCCGAACGCGTTCGGCCACACCTTCGGTGACCCACGTCCCGGCGGTCGGCATCATGAGGGCGTCGACATGATCAGCCCCTTCGGCACACCGTTGGTCGCCGTGGTCTCCGGTGACGTGACGATGAAGACCAACGCACTCGGCGGCAACGCGATGGGGCTCAAGGGCGACGACGGCAACTACTACTACTATGCCCACCTCAGCAGCTGGGAAGGGCCGTCGCGACACGTCTCTGCCGGCGAGGTGATCGGCTACGTGGGCCACACCGGCGACACGACGGTGAATCATCTCCACTTCGAAATTCACCCGGGCGGCGGTCCGGCCGTCGACCCGTACAACACCCTCGCCGCTCACTGCTGAGACCTCGTCCCGACTCGCGCGTCTGCTGCCCGGTCGGACCGCCATACTGAGTCACGATGTCTGCTCCGACCACACCAGAGCTCGACCAACGCGTCGTCGAATCGTTGACGCAGCTGGTCGCGATGGCGACCGAGAGCATGACCCCCAATCGGCCGCTGATCGAATGGATAGCTGACCGGCTCGACCTGTTCGGTGCGACCGCCACCATCATCGACGGGCCGGTGGGTCGAGCCAACCTGCTGGCCAGGTTCGGACCCGACGTGGACGGCGGCCTCGTGCTGTCCGGGCACACCGATGTCGTGCCGGCCGGATCCGGATGGACGACTGAGCCGTACGTGTTGACCATCGCCAACGAGACGCTCGTCGGTCGCGGCACGGCCGACATGAAGGGCTTCGTCGCGTGTCTGCTGGCGGTGATCGAAGATCTCGATGTCGCGTCGCTGACACGACCCATCCACATCGCTTTGTCGTACGACGAAGAGGTCGGCTGCGTCGGTGTGCGCGGTTTGCTCGATCACGTCGCCGCTCATGCGGACCTGCGACCGGACATCGTGCTGATCGGCGAGCCGACCATGATGCGACCGCGGCACGCGCACCTCGGCAAGGTCGCCTATCGCTTGCGTTTCACAGCCGAAGCCGGTCACTCCAGCCTGTCGCCGTTCCTGCCGAGTGCGATCACCAGCGCAACGCACGTCATCACGGCACTGGAAGCCGTCGCTGCACCGCACCTTTCGACTGCAACACGCGACGCGACAGGTGAGGCAAGCGCCGAGGTGACCGTCAACGTCGGCACGATCTACGGCGGCAGTGCCCTCAACGTGCTCGCGCCACACTGCGAGTTGACGTTCGAGCTGCGCCACACCGTCGACCACGATCCCGACGAGTTGCTCGAACCACTCTGGTCCGCAGTCGAGCGCGAGCGCACAACACTCGGCGGCGTCGATGGCAGTGTCGATGTCGAGCAGACCGTCCGCTACCCCGCGCTGCGCACCGACCTCACCAACGATTGGGTGCGAGTCATCGAGCGCGCTGCGGACCGCGGCGCCTCCGTGCCGATCGGCTACGGCACCGAAGGCGGTCTATTCGCCGCCGCACTCGGCGCACCGGTTGTCATTTGTGGACCCGGCGACATTGCGGTCGCCCACCGGCCCGACGAGTACGTCGGGGCCGAACAACTTCGGGCATGTCTCACGTTCCTGCGTCGGGTGATCGACGATGTGTGCGGCCCCGGCCGAACCGATCACTGATCATCGCACCGGGCCGAGCAGGTCGCGATCGGGTGTCGATCGGTTGGACCGACAACACGATCGACACCCGAGCCATCGAGATTGCGATCGGCAGACGCCTTCGGATCAGCGACGGTTGGCGCGCGTCAGCAGCAACTTCGGCAGCATCGCGCGCGCCATCACCCGGAACTCTTCCGCCGCGCCCGGCAGCGCATGATCGGTCATCGCGAACCCGAGTTGCAGGTGCGGCACGTCGTCCGCGATCGAGACATAGGAAAGCCCATCGTCTCCCCCGCGGCTGGCGGGAACCAGGTTCACGATCGAGTACCCCATTCCCTCCGCAACGAGCGCCCGGACGAAGCTGAGATCGCTGCAGCGCAGCGACGGTCGCATGCTCACGCCGGCTGCAAGAAACACTGCCTGGAAGTAGTCGCTGCTGAGCGGGAGATCGAGCAGGACGAACGGATCCTTGGCCAACGCCTTGATCGAGATCGACCGCTTCCCCGCCAGCGGATGCGACGAACTCAGCAACAGCTTCGGGGGCACGGGCGCGATCGGGACGAACTCGACGCCCTCGTCGATGTTGAGGTCGTAGGTCAGCGCCATGTGCAGATCACCGGTGCGCAACCCCAGCAGCAGCTCTTGCTGATCGGCTGTAGTAACCCACACGTCGGCGTCGGGGCGATCGACACGAAACGCACTGAGCAGGGGCGGGACGAGCACGGGAGCGATCGTCACCAGGGAACCGACTCGCACCATCCCTGTGTTCGGCCCGGCAAGGCCCTGGGCTCGCTGGGCAACATCGTCGGCGTGGGCGATCAACCGGCGGATCTCGGGAAGCAGGACCCGGCCCTCGGCGGTCAGGGCCAACGGCCGGCCACGCGAGCGAAGGAACAACGTCACACCCAACGAGAGCTCGGCCTCGCGCAGGCTGCTCGACAGGGTCGGCTGCGTGACGTCGAGAGCACGCGCTGCCGAAGAGATCGAGCCGCTGTCGGCCATCGCCACGACGTACCGCATCTGACGCAGACTGAGCTCGCTCACCGCACCAGTTTCGCGCACAAGACATAGAGAACATCTGTTTTTATCTCGGTGTTATGGTTTTCATCAATCACCTCGAACCCGCCGCCAGCCCTCAGCGGCCAGCCATTCACCGCCAGGAGCCATCCCATGACACTGCTCGACACCCCCAGCCAGACCGACGCCACGAGCGCCGAGTCTCACGAAGCAGTCACCGCCCGTCTGCTCGCCATCGTCGACGAGCTCGGCCCTGCGTTCCGTGAGCGGATGCGCGGCCTCGACGAGACATCGTCGTTCCCGTTCGAGAACTTCGCCGAGGCCACCGCCGCGGGACTCAACCGGCTCTGCGTGCCGACCGAGCACGGCGGCTTCGGTTACTGGCTGCCCCAGAACTTCAGCGGTCTGTATCGGATCCTCGAACGCCTCGCCTACTGGGACTCGAACACCGCGCAACTGCTGCAGGTCCACAACCACGCTGCGGGCATCATCGCCTGGCACGCCACACCCGAGCAGCGCGAGCACTTCATGCCCGACATCGTGGCCGGTGCGTTCTGCGCGTCGCTGGGCTCGGAGGCCCATATCTACGAGAACGGCGCGGAGAACCTCGACAGTGAGCTGCGCAAGGTCGAAGGCGGCTACCGCCTCAACGCCCGCAAGGCCTTCACCTCCGTCTCGGCGATCGCCAAGTACCTGATGGTGTGGGTCGCGGTTCCGGGTGATGGTCCATACGCCGAGCGGATGTTGTTCGCGGTGGTCGAGAAGGACTCCCCCGGCGTCGAGATCCTCGATGACTGGCAGATGCTGGGCATGCGCTCGACCGTTTCGAGTGGCATCAAGTTCAACGATGTCTTCATCCCCGACTTCAACATCGTCGGCACTCCGGGCGGATGGATCGAGAACGACCCGCGCACGTTCTCGTGTGCGTACGCCGCCAACCACCTCGGTTCGGCACAGGCCGCGTTCGATTTCATCGCCGACTACATCAGCGGCCGCCCCGACCTCAAGGACTCGGAGGCTGTCAAGGTGCGCCTCGGGCGGATGGACGCCCAGTTGTACGCCGCGCGTTGTGGCCTGTATGCCGCTGCCGATCGACTGGACCGCGGCGACGACTTCGATGCCGCCGAGGCCGACGCGATCCGGGCGATGCACCTCTGCAAGAACGTCGTCCTCTCGATCCCGTACGAGGGCTTCGACATCGTCGGCGCACGCGCCGCTCACGAGCGCTATCCGCTGGGTCAGATGATGCGTGACGCGCGCACGTTCACGCTGCACTTCCGCGATGACCTTTATGTGCAGCGCCTCGCGGAGAAGGCACTCGGAAAGGGCTTCTCTGCCAAGAAGGCACGCGGCGGTTCGACACCGTTCGACCAGTCGAGCGCCGGCGCCTGACGTGGCTCCTGAACCCATCGCAACAGTCGTTCACGACGACACCGCGCTGTTGATGGAGGTGTGCTCGATCGATTCGGTGTGGGGCAACGAGAAGGCGTTGGCCGAACGCATGGCCGAACTCCTGACATCGTGGGGGTGTGACGAGGTCCAACTCGTCGATGCGATGCCGGGCCGGCCTTCCGTCGGCGCGCGTCTGAAAGGCACCGGCGGCGGCAAGTCGTTGGTGCTCAACGGACACATCGACATCTACGAGTTGAGCAACGACTGGACCCGCGACCCGTTTGCGCCGGCGGTCGAGGACGGCCGCGTCTACGGAGCCGGCATCGCCGACATGAAGGCCGGCACGGCAGCTGCGTTCGCGGCAGTGCGACGCATCGCCCGCAGCGGGGTCCGCCCGCGAGGCGACATCGTCTTCCAGGGCGTGTCGTGTCACTTCGAAGGTGGCGTCGGAACGCGAGCGTTGTGCAACGCCGGGTTCGTCGGTGATGCGGCAATCGACTGCGAGCCTTCGAGCAACACCATCGGCATCGCCCATCGCGGGGCGGCCTATCTGAACATCACCACACGCGGCAAACAGGCCCACACGACCTACAAGCACCTCGGGCTGAACGCGATCGAGACGATGGAGCCGATCCTCGCCGGTCTCCGCGCGCTCGAATCACAGCTGCCGTACGAACCGCATCCGCTGCTGCCGGGCGGTCCGATCCTCAACATCGGCACCATCACGGGCGGCACCAAGCACAACCAGGTGCCCGACCGGTGCACCGTCAGCATCGACATCCGCCTGTTGCCGAGCCAGGACCCGTACGACGTGAAGCGTGCCGTCGAGGCGATGATCGAACGACTCCGTGTCGACGTCGATCCGCGGATCGATGCGACCGTCGAGTTCAGCGAACACTGGTTGTCCGGTCCGCGCCATGCCTACGAGATCGACGAACACGCCCCGATCGTCGCCGCACTCGATGCAGCCGTCCGCTCGGTCACCGGCACAGCGCCGGTCTACGAAGGCGTGCCGTTCTGGTGCGACATCGTGGCACTGAAGGAGTTCGGCGTACCCGGGGTCAACTTCGGCCCCGGCGACCCGCCCTACAACTTTCCCGACGAGTACGTCTTCGAAGCCCAGTACCTGCAGGCGGTCGACGTCTACGAGGCGATGATCCGGGAGTGGTGCGCGTGACCGCGACCACCGCAGGAGGCGCAGACCTCAACGTGATCCATGCGGCTGCGCTGGCCCGCGTCGCGGACGACGGCGCTGCGCGTCGCGGCGCAAGCCAGGGTCGGCTCGACACGATCGTCGACGGTGCCATCGCAATCCGTCACGGCGTCATCGTCGCGGTCGGCGACACGTCAGCCGTGCTCGCGACGTACGGCGAGGACGGCGTGCAGACCATCGATGCAACGGGTCGAACGGTCCTTCCCGGTCTGGTCGAATGCCACAGTCATCCGATCTTCGACGGCGAACGACACGACGAGTACGCCGAACGTCTCGGCGGGGCCAGTCTGGCCGAGGTCGCAGCCCGCGGCGGCGGCATCTGGCGCAGCGTGGTTGCCACGCGCGCTGCCACCGATCGGGTCCTGCTCGACAAACTCGCCATCGCGTATCGACGCGTGCTCACCGGCGGCGTGACGACGCTGGAGGTCAAGTCCGGCTACGGGTTGACCGTGGCCCAAGAGCTGCGTCAGTTACAGCTGCTGGCGCAGTCGCGAACGCTCACGCCGATGCAGTTGGTGACGACGTTCCTCGGCGCCCACGTCGTGCCCCGGGATCTCGACGTTCCCGCCGATGAGCGCGCCGACGCCTACACCGATCTGATCGAGGCCGAAATGCTGCCGGCCGCCGTCGCCCAGGGCCTCGCCCAGTTCCAAGATGTCACGGTGGAGGAGGGACTGTTCACACCTGCGCAGGCTTTGCGATTGATGGCCCGCAGCGTGGAGCTCGGTCTGCCCGTCCGCGTGCACGCTGACGCGTGGAAGCCATCCGAGGGCTGGCGCACCGCTGTTGCCGGCGGCGCGATCTCGGCCGAGCATCTCACGTACACCCCCGACGATGAGATCAACGAGGTCGGAGCGACAGACTGCATCGCGGTGCTGCTGCCGATCGCCGAGCTGATCTACATGACCGATCGCCGGGCGAACGCGCGCCTCTTCATCGACAACGACGTACCGGTGGCGATCGCCACCGACTACTGCTCGTCGATCCACGCCACCTCGTTGCTCAGCACCCTCGCAACCGCTGCGCCGTGGTTCCGGCTGACGCCGAGCGAGGTCATCGTCGGAGCGACGCTCAACGCCGCGTACAGCCTGGGCCTGCAGACGACATGCGGTTCGTTGGACGTCGGAAAGCGCGGTGACCTGATCATCGTCGACTGTCCCCACCCCGACGAGATCTGCCTCGCCGCCGGCGCACCGGTGCTCGACCACGTGGTGATCGCAGGCCGCGACGTCACGCCCCGATAGCCAGTTCGTCCAGCCGAGTCAGATGAGGGCTCGGTCAGGGGGTCGTGCCGCGGATCGGCTGGTGCGGGTGGACCGCCGGTGGCTGCAGGAAGCGACGTTGCCGTTCGGACATCAGCGGCAAGAGGGCGCGGTGATCTTGATGGTCGAGACCCCACGCGAGGAACCCGGGGGCGTACTTGTAGAGCATCGACAGCCGATCGCCCGCGCCGCGCCACGGGATCGTGCAATGCGTCAGGGCCTCGGTGAAGATCACCACATCGCCGGCGGCCAGCGGCACCTCGGTGACGAGATCGGGCATGGACCCCGGGAACGCGAACGATGACTTGTGGCTGCCCGGAATGCATCCGAAACCTCCGTCCCCGTGTCGATGATCGACAAGCGCCCATTGCACAGCCACCAGCCCGTTGAACATTCGGCCGTTCTCGACTCGGTAGTACTGCGCCGGATCATGTGGCGTGCCGCCGCCGTGAAGCCCGAGCCCACCCGTCCCCGGCCGCATCGTGATGCCGTAGGTGTGATCGAGGCGGACGTTCGGCCCGCAGAGTTCGAGCAGCGGCTCGAGGACCGCCGGGTGATCGATCAGCTCGCGGAAGACGGTGTGCTCGGCGAGGTGGCCGGTGAACCGCTGACTCTGGATCGTGTCGCCCGCTCTGCTGTGGCCGAGGTCGACCACTGCGAGTCGGAGGTCGCGAACCGCCTCCGGGCTCAAGGCGTTGCGACGGACCATGTAGCCGCGCAGATCGAACTCGTAGCGCTCCCCTGCTGTCAGCGGCCAACTCGAGTCGCCCCAATCCATGCCGTGACCATATCCAGCACAGCGCACCCTGCGACGGGCAGCCCGGGCTGCGAGTGCGCCGCGTCGTCAGATGCCGCGCGGGCCGCCGATCGTGCGGTGCGACATCACGACCGGAGGGCCGGCGAAGAACTGACCGACTCGTCCGGCGACCTCGACGGCGCGCCCGCTCGATTCGTAGGCGACGGCATGCGCTTCGGTTTCCCAGATGGTGCACGCGGAAACGGTGTTCGCCTCGTCCGCCGACTCGAGCAGAAGGCAGCCGACGTTTCCTTCCGAGGCGCGCACGATCGGGGCGCACAGCGACCAATACCGATCGGTGAGTCGATCGAGCGTGCCGGCCACGATCGGGAAGGTTGCGATACGCAAGAACATGACGGGAGAAGCCTACGTTCGCGTGCAGCCAGACGATTCGCGGCTGGTCGCGCCGGCGACGTCGTGGCGCGACGGAAACTCGCGGACCACGCCCTGATGCGGTGGGGCAATGCGGATCTCAAGCCGCTGCGTAAGCGATCAGTGCCGCGTAGTCGCCACCATCGGCCAATCGCAGCGCGGCGATGTACGCCGATCGGCTCGTTGACGCGTCTGGCTGGCCGTCTGACCAAGGAAGCACGGCTTCCCCCGTGACATGGAGATAGAGATCTGCGACGAATCGAGCGTGCCGCCCGTTCCCGTTGACGTACGGGTGGACCTGCACGATTCGATGATGAATCCGCACAGCGGTTTCGATCCGGTCGAAGGTGTTGTGGCCATGCCAGTAGCGGGCGTCGTCGATGGCGTCCTTCAACCTCGTGACGATGTGCGCTGGGTCGACACCAATGTTGGTGTCCTTGGTGCGTCTCTTGCCCGCCCACCTCCAGACGTTGCCGAACATGCGACGGTGAATCGCGTCGAGCGCCGACACGCTGAGGAGTGCGTCTGCGTCGGCAATACCTCTCTGGGTGAAGGCCCAGACGCGAGCGCTGAGGATGTTGTCTCGCTCGACTGCGTTGAGGTCGTCACGCGTCGCGACGTCAGTGGGAATGAGGAGGCCGAACTCATCGGGGTCGAGCGGCGTTGCGCCCGATGGCTCGGCACCCCAATGCGAAGTCGTCATTCGTCCCACAACCGTCGGGAGCCAGCCAACTGCAGGGCGATGCGATCAACCGATGCATTGATCTCATCGGGATCGGTCACCGCTTGGTCTTCCAGCTCCATCGAACGGTCGACTGCGCGCACCAACGCGCCTGCGCGGCGACGCGCATGCGCCATCACGGACTGCTCCAATGACCCACCGCGGGGAACTAGCGCGTACACCAGGTCGCAGTCCAAGGCGTCTGCGGCCCGGCGCAACGTTGCGAGCTGAATCGTTCCGTTCGCTTCGGATTGTTCGAGCTGGACCAACGTCGGTTGAGCCACACCCATCCGCGACGCCAACTGACGGGTCGACATACCGAGCGCATCTCGCACGGCCCGGACCCATCCGAGGCGAGGGCGCGCCGAGAGGAGTTCCAGCGTGGCACCTTGGTATCGCTGATCGAGTCGTCTGCGTGCACCTTCACGATGAACCGAATCCACGATGACTCCTTTGATTGGTCATGATCAATCGTATTATATGCAATCAATTGGTTGCAGCCTATCGCTTGCCATCTTCGATCGATGCTGAGTTCGAATGTCGGTTTCAGGACAGAGCGGCCGGTACCGACGAGACGGGTTCGACGCGATCCAATCGGCCGCATCCCGACGATCTAACGTTCGCGATCGGGATGGAGCGCTGAGATGAGAGTTGTGGTCGTTGGTGCTGGGCTGTCCGGCCTCGTCGCCGCGAGCCGTCGTCGCGACGCTGGTGACGACGTCGTCGTGCTGGAGGCGCGCAATCGGGTCGGTGGTCGCCTGTGGAGCGTGCACGGCGAACTCGCCGCCGGCCAGTTCGGCGAACTCGGTGCGGAGACGATGTACGCCGGTCACGACAACGTGCTCGGATTGACCCGCGAGCTCGAGCTCGACGCAATCGCATGCGGGTACTTCGATCCTGCCGCACCACCGATGCTGTTCGGATCACGTTCTCTCGCCGAGCCCGAGCGCCGGGCGATCACAGGATGGCTCACGGCGGCCTACACGGATTCGCCACCGGAGCCGTTCGAGAACCTCGAGGCGTGGTCCAGTCGCGTACACGCGCCACGCGATGTCCGGGCCTTCCTCGTCAGCTTCACCCAGTACACACCGGTCACGTCGCTGCGTCACGCCGACGCAACCGAGTTCGCTCGCCAGCTGACCCACGGCAGCGACTCGTATCGCATCGTCGGCGGCAACGACCTTCTCGCCAAGCGACTGGCCGAGGGGCTCGATGTCCGCTTCGGCCAACGCGTTCGCTTGGTCGACTGGAGCGGGCCGGGCGTGCGCGTCGAGACCGATGATGATGTCCTCGTGGCCGACGTCGCGGTCATCGCAATCCCCGGGCCGCTCACGATCGGCGTCGGTTTCTGGCCGGCCCTGCCACCCGCAAAGGTGATCGCGCTGTCGGAGATGACGTACGGCACCGCGACGAAAGTCATCGTGCAATACGCCGAGCGCGCCTCAGTGTCCGCGGCCGTCGGTCACGGTTGCTTCACAGACGGAACCCCACCGTGGATCGTCGAGCAATCCGTGCACCAGACCGGCGACGCGGCGTGCGTGTCGTCGCTGCTGGGCGGCGACGCCGAGCCGGCGGACATCAACGAGTCGGCGTTCACCGCGTTCGACACGGCAGTGACCGCGCTCGCCGCGACGAACGTGACTCGAATCGGCCAGCTGAGCCACAGCTGGACTCGCGACGAGTTGACGCGCGTGATCGTGCGTGCACCGCTGGGCGATCAGCGAACTCGCGTGCTGCCGCATGTGCAACGACCGCTCGGCGGGCGTGTGTTCTTCGCCGGCGAACACACCGATGATCGAGTCGGCCCAGGCGGGCTGGAAGGCGCGACCCGGTCCGGGCTGCGCGTCGCCGCCGAGATCACCTCGGTCCGTTGACGGTGTCAGCGAGTCACGAGGTCGTTCGGCGGGTCGCTGCACGCGTCGGCCTGGCCGGAAATCCGTCCGACGGATTCGGAGGTGCCGTCCTGAGCACGATCGTGCCCGGGCTCGAAGCGTGCGTGTCAGCGACACCGTCAGCCGGCGTCATGATCGCGGGTCCCGACGTGACCGAGCAGTGGCGCTCGCTATCGGAGTGGCAGGACGATGTCGGGCGCCACGGCATCCACGGCATGCAACGGATCATCGGCGCGTCGCTACTGACGCTGGTCGAGCATCTGCGACGGATCGATCCGGTCGCGAAGGAACGCAGTGGTACGACGGTGTCCTGGCGCACCGACATTCCGATGTCGGTCGGCTTGGCCGGATCGAGCGCCCTCGCCGTCGGGACGATCGATGCCGTCGCCGCGTGTTGGGGAATCACCCTCGATCGACGCGTGTGCGCCGCGCTGGCGTTGTCCGCCGAGCGCGATGTGCTCGGCATCGCCGCTGGGTGGCAGGACCGAATCGTGCAGGCGTTCGGTCGCACGGTCCTCGTCGACGCATCGGACATGGAGGATCTCGATGGGTTGTCCGTGCCAGTCGTGCATCCCGTCACGGATGCCGATCCGACGGATGGCGATCCGACGGATGGCCAGCGCCGACGAATCCGATTGGTCGTGGGCTGGCGGATGGATTCGGCGGCGTCTTCCGACGACTACCACGCGCCGCTGCGGCGTGACGTTCGCTCGCTCGCCGCGCCAATGGCTGCGCTCGCGGCCGTGGCCCGTTCGGCAACAGCGAGCCTCGAACGCGGCGACGTCACGGCGCTCGGCGCCGCGGTGGACGAGGGCTGGCGGATCCGCCAGGCGTGTGTGCCGCTACGCACCGATCACGCCGCGCTCGTCGAATCCGTTCGCGCATGCGGAGTCGCCGCGACGACGCCGGGATCCGGAGGATCCGTCGTCGCGGTGTGTGCCGCCGACGACACGGAGGCCAGCGAGCGGGTTCGCGCCTTGCTCGAGAACGCCGGCTGCGGATGTGTCGACTTCGTGCTCGTCCGACGGTTCGATCGATGACATCGCGGCTTGTCACTCTCTGTTTCGATGCGAACGATCCGCTGCGACTCGCGCCCTTCTGGGCCGATGCATTGCATTGGGACGTCGCCGATGAAGGCGGTGGTGAAGGCGGCGGTGACGTCGATCTCGTCCCGTCGGACGGCACCAGATTCCGGCTCGCGTTTCGACCGGTTCTGCATCACAATGTCGGCAAGAACAGGATCCATCTCGATCTGACCACGTCGTCGATCGAAGATCAGACCGAGACGGTCGAGCGGTTGATCGGCCTCGGTGCCCACCACATCGACATCGGTCAGGGCACACAGGCCCGCCACATCGTGCTTGCCGACCCGGAGGGCAACGAGTTCTGCGTGATCGAACCCGAGAACTCGTTCCTCGCCACCTGCGGCCGGCTCGGGTCGATCACGTGCGACGGATCACCCGCCGTCGGATACTTCTGGAGCGAGGTGTTCGGCTGGCCGCTGGTCTGGGATCAGGACGGCGAAACGGCGATCCGCGATCCGGACGGCACCGGCCCGTTCATCACGTGGGGTCCGCCGATTCCACCGAAGCTATCGAAGAACCGGCTGCGCCTCGAAATCGCTCCGTCGGACGACACCGATGCGGCAGCGGAGATCGATCGTTTGGTCTCGCTCGGGGCCGTGACAGTCGAGACCGACGTTGATGAAGGCGGTGGTGGTGGCGGCGTCGGCAGTGACCGTTCGTCGGTTGAATTGCTCGATCCCGACGGCAACGAGTTCACCGTGACGAGTCCCGTCTGAACAGCGACTGAGGCAACGGGCACCGTCGGCCTTGGTGGCCGAGCAGGAGGGTCGGCTGTCTTCGTGTGGACAGAATCATTGTCGCCGTCGCCGCAAACGGCCGCGACGACGATCTTGGCCCGTGACCGATGAGAGGTGCGGGCGTTCGGCACCTCACCCTGAAGTCCGAAGCGCGGTGAGACTGCTTGCAGCGTTGACGTGCCCCGCATCCGCGGCAAGGGTCCACCAGTGCTCTGACCCATCAACACCTACTCGTCGATGTTGTCGGTTGCGGAGGACGCCGAGGTTGTACATCGCGTTCGTGTGTCCGCTCAGAGCGGCGAGGTGGTACCAATGCTCTGCGCTGTCGAGCCCATCGATCCGGCGCTGTTCCGTGCGAAGGACGCCCAGGTTGTACATCGCGTTGGCATGGCCGCGGTCGGCGGCGCTGATCCACCAACGCTCGGCGCTGTCGTCACCCGTGGTTCGCTGCTGACTGTTGCGCAGTAGGCCGAGGTTGTACATCGCGTTTGCGTGGCCGAGCCAGGCAGCGGCTGTCCACCAGTGCTCGGCGCTGTCGTCGCCCGTGATGAGGTCGTGCTTGTTGCGCAGCGCGCCGAGGCTGTTCATCGCGCTGGCATGGCCGACCCGGGCGGCAGAAGTCCACCAGCGTTCAGCGCCATCCGGTCCGTCGATGCGGTCCTGCTCGGTGCGGAGAACCCCGAGGTTGTACATCGCGTTCGTCGAGCCGGACGTGGCAGCTTGCGACCACCAGTACTCCGCCTCGATCGACTGATCGATTGCGAACATCTGATCACCGATCTGCGACCCCTGTGCCGCCGTCAACACGAGGTCATGACTGACCGTGTGGTGCTCAGCGAGGGCGTCTGTGACTCCATCGTGCAATCGATGTCCCCCGTCACGCGGCACATCGAAGCTGTAGGGCTGGGCCGGATCGGGTTCAAGCAACCACTCACATCCTGCCTGGTATTGGGCGTCTGACAGCTGATGCCGGTCGGGCCAGGTCGCCGCGAAGCGAGCGTTGGCGAGCGTGCGCAACTCGCCGTCCGCCACGCCTGTCGGGAAGATGAACCACGCGTCCATCAACGCGTCGAGCAATGCGGACCTGACACAGTCGACGGCCCGAGAATGATTGTGTGCATCGCGCCAGATCCCGATCAGCGTGTCGACACTCGCAAGCGTGTAAGCGAATCGGCGCACGAGCTGACGGGTGGTCGCCCGTCCCGGCACGACCTGGTTCAAGAACGCCTCGGAATCGTTGAGGTCGACGGGGGCGAGGTCTGTCGGCACCGTGACGGACCGGCTCACGAGGCTCTGCCGGATCTCGCGCGGAAGCCCGATCTCGGCGAGTTCTCTGTCGAGCTCGCGACTTTCGATCGCGAGCATGCGATGGTGGATCGTGGCCACGATGATGAGGTGGGGAATGCGCGTTGGTATCGCGCGGAGAGTTTGGCCGAACGTGGGATTGTCGCCGAGAGCGCGCTGAAGGTCGTCGAGCAGTAGCACCGCCGGGCGATTCGCGCGGCCGATCGATCGGCCCTCGAGCCCGACGATCACGGCGTCGAGCCGGTCGATCCGCAGAGGGATCAACAGTGGCGACTCGGGGTAGCGGGCCTTGAGCACCTCCAGCACCGTGCGAGTCTTTCCCACCTTGGGTTCGCCGGTGGCAACGACGAACCGGTGCCAGCCCAGGGAGTCAGAGCGCTCGGCCTGATCGAACAGTTGATCGAGCTGCTGATGCAGAGCTGGGCGCGGGACGTAGTGAGGCACTTCGCCTCCGGTGATGAACGAGCGCTGGTACCACTGATGGGCGCCGAGGTCGATCTCAGCGATGCGCGGGATCCGACCCTCGGCGCCGATCAGATCGAGCAGGGGAAGAAGCACGTCACGATCCGTCGAACGCGGTCCAGAGCCTTTCGGGAGCCTGAGCGTCTCGCCGATCGCCACGTCGAACTCGAAGAGCCAGCGAAGCACTTGAGTGTCAGGCAACCACTGCGAGGCGCACGCTCGCAGTGCATCGCCGTGTTCGGGGTTGACGATCTTGGTCCCGTTCGTGTTCGCCCCGCCGACCCGGCCGTGGGCGAGCCACGAACAGACGGTTCCGATGGTCGCCGGCCGCGTCCCGGGCGAATAGCACGTCACCATCGCCCTGTGGAGGTCTGCGCCGACCGCACGATCGGTGCGGTGAGGAACGGCGGCGAGCAGCTCTGTGTAGAGCGTCATCAGCTTCGCCCGCGCGTTCGGGTGCACGTGTTCTGGCACGATCAGAGACTACGGATCCTTCGGTCGCCGGTCGAATGTTGAGGGCTCTGCCGCGTCGAAGGGGAGGTGCATCAGGCTGCGCCACGATCCTGCTCGAACGCGCCGAACAGCAGCTCGTTTTCGGACAGAGCCTCGCGGGCGCGTTGCAAGCGCTTCCGAGCGGTGGCGAGCTGCACGCCAGCGGCGGCGGCGATCTCCTTCGTCGACCGACCTTCGATGTAGAAGCTCACGAGACACGCAGCGGCGGCGCCGTCGAGCGCCGACAAGGCGGCGCGAAGAGCACCGTAGAGCGGCGCGCTGTCGACTTGGTCGATCTCAGCCAGCGTCGGCGCCGAAGTCGCGGACATCAAGAAGTGGTCGAGTCGACCGGAGTCGGTGTTGACCCGATCGCGGCGGCGGCCCGCCTGACGCCGAGTCGTCACCCAGAAACGGGCCAAGGCGTGATCATCGTCGGCGGCTTCGTCGTCGTGGACGAGCAGGCTTCCATTGGAGGGGTCCACGAGCACTGTTCCCCGTTCGAGGCACTTGAGAAGGACGTCCTGCACCGCATCCTCGCCGAAGGCCTTCGCCAAGCGCGTCATCGTCGTCTGATCCATCACCATCGTTGCCATCGGGCTGCTCCTCTGCGGCGCCTCGGGACGGGGAGCCATGGAGTCAGTGCGCCCCGAACGCGAGAACGCGAGCAACCGGCTTGATTCTCGCGAACAGCGCAGGTGGGCGAACGCGGCGGAGGGCCACCCGCTGGGTGGCCCTCCGCCGTCATTCCTCAGTCGTTGTCAGATCGCTCTGGCTATGGGCACCCGACAATCAGCCCGACACCGGCATAGCTGATTGCGAGACAACGCCCCATCGATCGGGCATTGCGGGCCGTCAGAACCCAGTTGATCGAGTAGACCGCCATGATCGCCCTCGAGTACGGGATCAGTCCCGAGCCTTGGGCGCCCGACGCCGCGCTCCACAGCGACAGGTTGGCGATCTGGTTGGTCTCGGCCCGGTTGAGCCGGTATCCGTACCACGTCCAGTTGCCAGCTGGACGAGCGGTGATCGTGGGAGCCGCCGTGGCGGTGTGCTCTGCGACAGCGGCCGCCGGGGTGTGGGTCGTGATCGGTGCAGCGGCGTGAGCCGGCCCGACCAAACCCAACAGCCCGAACAGCATCGCCGCCAGGAGCGCCACCGACCCGACCCGGCGAACCGGGGTTGAGTTGGAAGTGTGCATGTCTTCTCTCCATGTGTGATGTGGAGCGACCAGATCGTCGTTCCACACCCTAGACAGGCCGCCGGTCACGACAAGGTGACCGGATCTCGGAGAAAAATGTGCGTCAGTCGGCAGCAGGTCGGAAGACGCTCGGGGTCTTGCCCGTCCGTTGGTTGATGTGAAGCGCACTCACTCGCACGACATCGATCGTCTCGGTCGAATGGGTGACGAGCGCGTCCAGGTCCCGGTTCGCCGCCAGCACGGCGCGGAGGACGTCGGCTTCGACTTCGCGATTGGAGCCAGTGGGCACAACAACGGAGATCTGCACGCGCCGCCTGCCGTCGGTGCGCGTGTCCAGGACGAGTTGCGCTGCAGCAACCCCGGCGCAGCCGGCCGCCGTGCGCACGATCGCCTCGGCATCGAAGAGCGAACCGAAGATCTTGATCCGATGATCGGCCCGTCCGAGCAACACCACCCCGGGCCGTCCGCACGCACATGGTTCGATTGCCGCTCGGTCGCCCACCACGTAGCGCAGAACGAGACCGCCCTGGGTTGCGTAGGACGTGACGAGGAGCCGATCCGCGCCGTCGATCTCGGCGAAGATCCCGTCGATCATGTGGTACGAGTTCTGTGAGCAGCCCGGAGTGTTCACGCCGACGGCCCACGACTCGGTCGAGCCGTACATCGACCACACCTCCAGATCGGCGGCGTACCGCTTCAGCAACTCCAACCCGTTGGCCGTCCACGGTTCGCCGGTCCACAAGATCGTACGCAACGGCATTGCCTCACCGCGAAGATGGAAGTGCTGGAGAACGGCCTCGAGTGTGGTCGGCGTCCCGGCGATCGCCGAAAGCCCCAACCGCTGCCACAGATCGAACTGAGGGGCCATCTCATCTGCCTGGAGCCGGCCGTGGGCAATGCACGTGGCACCGCACGCAACAGTGATGCTGTTGGTGAGGTAGTGGATCGCCCAGCCACGGCCGGCATCGAAGGTGTTGAGCACGACATCCGTCGACCGGAATGGCGACCAACCGTTGGTCAGGGCCCTCACCGACATCTCGCCCGGGACGAGTGTGTGTCGCGGTTGCGCGGTCGTACCACCACTGGAGAAGAGGAACATGCCCGAGGGATGGGCGATGGACGACGCGAGAACGTCGGCGAACGCTGTCGCAACGGTCGCGGTCGTCATCGTCGGCACGGAGGAGAGGTCTGCCACCGTCGACACCGGCCCTACCCCGACGTACGCGGCTGCAATCGATGGCAGTGAGCGAGCGCGCTCGATCACGCGGTTGATCGCCGCCGCGTCGAAGTCACCGGCCGTCGTCACGGAAGTCACGGGACCGCGCCGCTCAATCAGCCAGCGCGAGTGCACAGATGAAGTGCCCATCGCTCTCGCGACCGAATGACCTACCGACGACCTTGAAACCCATTGTCGGATCAACGACGTCCTGCAAGAAGGCGTCGCGGTCGTACTCCCGGAGGTGAAGCAGCTTCACTGATGGGATGTCCTTGTCGTCGTACCGAAACTTCGTGTAGCGGATCGCCGTGAGGGAGGGCGCCCCGAATTGCGCGGCGATCGGGGCCCCCTTCTTCCAGGCAAACTTGTCGCGATCGAATGTGACGTTGAGCAACTTGAGAGGACCGAATGTGAAGTGAAGGTCGGCGTCCGATGGTTCGCTGTCGAGGCTGCCCTGCAACCGAAGTTCCAGTATGAGAACGTCGCCCCGCTTCAGCAGGCGTTTGAATCTCAACAACGTGTCACGTGCCTGACTCAGATTTCCGAACGTGTTGCCCAGCAGCAAGTAGATGGTGGGTTGGTGCTCACCCACGACTGCGCCGAGGTCCCCGCAGTTGGTGACGAAGTCGGTCAAGGCAACGCGGCGTGTCAGCCGAGGATCTCCATCGAACCTCGTTTGCAGGGCGTTGTCGGTCGTGGCCAGGAGTGAAGTGTTGACATCGACCGCGACGAACTCGATGCGTTCTTCGGAGTCCTGAAGTAGGGCGTCGAGGATCGCGACGTCTTTGCGTCCGTCGCCCGGACCGAAGTCGACGACCCGGGTGTGAACGACATTGAGCTCCTGCGCGCACGTCGCCAGAATCATGCGAGCGTTCGCATTCCAATACCCATCAGAGCTGGCTTTGAAGGTGTCGGGATCGTTGCAGACGTTGACCCAGTTCTGGGCGCCCTCGTCCGAGTGATACAGGTAGATGTTCTCGATGAGCGAGTCGTGCTTGATGCTCCAATCGATTGCTGATCTCGCCACTGGCGGCGGGTTGCGATGCAGGCTGCCGCTGATCCAGTTCGGACTCATGATGAGCGAGACCGGTCCGCTGCCGGGTGTGTCGCCCGCGCTGATGCGCCACCCATCGAGGACCTTGTTGGCGATGGCCGGGTGACCGCTTTCCCTCAAACAGTCCGTCGCCTCGATGAGCTTGGTCGAACGGACCGGTCCACCCGCCATCCAACTGGCCAACGTCTTCGGGTCGATCCCCATCGCCTTGATGAGCTCGGTCTTGTTGAAGGCCTTGCTGGTGATGATCTCGTTCAACACGCCCCGCAAATCCATCGGCGCAGCGTAGCGACTGCACGCCGGTCGACAGGGACTCGACGAGGCGCCCCGGGTTGTCGCCGAACGCCAATGCCGATCTCTGGAGAAGTCGGCGCGAACGGATATTGAGCTGCCTGGAACGCCCCGCACCGGGAATCACTACGGATCGATCTTCCCTGCGACGGAAAAACGATCCCCACGATCGGGAAATTCGCTCCCCAATTCCCGACACAAGTTCCGTGTAGATGAATTGATGTTGGAATGCACTTCCCGTTCATGATCACAAATCTCCATTTTGTGTTTGCCGGACTCTTACACATACTCCCTGGTCAGAAACCATTTCAGCACGTACAATAAACGTCGCAACCTCAGATCGAGGCCGCCACATGCAGATGAGAAACCACAAGAATATCGAACCGATACAACACATTGGAGTCTATTTCATGAGGAATCAAACACTCCCGAGGGGGTCCGTGGCCCCGGTCACACCCGCCAGCGAACCCACGAACCAGCTGCCGGCGGTCGAGCCGTACCGATTTGATCCCGTTGACAGCCGCTTTTGCGAGAGCGCCGGGTACGACTCCGAGGCTCTCGTCGAGGCGTACATCGCCAGCTGGAACGACGGCGGACCATATTCGTGATCAACCACACCGAGATCCTCGACTTCAAGCTGTGGGAGCGCGAGTGCCGGAGCATCGGGCGCAAGTTGATGGTCCGTCGTGTGGCATCGTGGATCATTAGCGCGGCCGCCGGATGCGGACTCACCATGTCGTGTCGCTTCGGCGCATTCCGGCACTACTCGTAGGACGGCTGCTCGTCCGTCAAATTCGGGCCGATCGGGTAATGGTGCCCTCTAGGGTGGCGGCGTGGAGGAGCAGGTCGAGTTCGACATCAGAGAGTTCAGGTCTGCCGAGACCGCCGAAGATCGGCGGCGGCTCGGTGAGCAGCTCGTCGCCATGTTGCATCTCGGTGGCTTCGTTGCGGTGACCGGCCATGGCGTCGCGCGCCAATCAGACGATGAAATCCTGCGTGCTGCCCGCAAGTTCTTCCGATCGAAGGCGTCCGAGAAGAATTCGATCGCGAGCGTTCGCTCCCCGCATTTCCGTGGATACACCGGGCTCGGGTTCGAGCAAACGAATGGTCGCCCGGATTGGCGAGAGCAGATCGAGGTCGGCGCCGATGCTCCCGCGCCGCAGATCCAGCCCGGAGACCCGCCGTGGAAGCGCCTCATCGGGCCGAATCAATGGCCCGATGGTGTTCCGGAGATGCGGCCGCGGGTGACACGATGGATGGAGTCGATGGGCCAATTGGGCGATGACGTGCTTCGTTGCATCGCTCTCGGTTTGGGCCAGCCGGAAGATCTCTTCAATCAGTGGTTTGGGGGCAACCGTCATCCGATGGCGAAGATCGTTCGGTACCCGCCCCAACCTCGGGTGTGGCGCGAAACCGATGGTGGTTCCGATGGCGTCGGATGGCACCGGGATGGCGGGTTTCTCACCTTCATTCTTCAGAACGCGGTCGACGGATTGCAGTTCCTCCGCACAACGAACCATTCGACCACGGTCGAAACGCCGCAACGGGTAGTTGGCGCCTATCTGCTCAACACCGGAGAAGCGCTGCAACGTGCTACATCGGGTTACCTTCCTGCAGCGATGCACCGGGTAATGTCGCCGACCGGGTCGCGCAGCCGGGTGTCGATCGTGTATTTCCACAGCCCTGGCCTCGATACCCAAGTCACTCCGATCCACTTACAGCGCTGTCTCTCAGCTCCCTCAAGCACAGGAGACGCGGCTGACGACATTCGGCAAGTCTTCGGTGACAACGTGATGAAGTACTACATCCGTTCGCACCCCGATGTCGTTCGAATCCACCATCCTGACCTCCTTCCGCAACGCGACAAGGAGTTCGACACAAAACACGCAAGCAACTCTGCAGCCGGTCTCAGCAATTCCGTTTCGAGTTGACCGGTCGTCGATCAGCGTTGGTCGGGCACGGGGAGTCCGAATCGGTTCTCCAGGGCGCGAACCTCGGGGAGGCCGATGAGGTCGAGGAAGTCGTCGAACGGCGGCAGATCGTCGACGATTCCTGCCGGGGTTCCATCTCGCCGCAGCGCGGCCAACGCGCCCTGCATCGCCTGCGTCGCCGCGAGCAACGTCGTGATCGGCATGATCACGAGTGCGAAGCCGAGCTCGACCAAACGGTCATATGGCAGCGGCGGCGTCTTGCCGCCCTCGGCCCAGTTGAAGACCAGCTGCGCGTCAGCGAACTCTCGGGCGACGATCTCGATCTCGTCGACGCTCTGCAGTGCTTCGACGAACAGCAGATCTGCTCCGGCTGCTCGGTATGCGTGGGCTCGAGCGAGCGCTGCGTCCAGTCCTTCCATCGCTCGGGCATCGGTGCGGGCGATGATGACCAGATCCGGATCACGACGCGCCGCGACCGCGGCTCGGATCTTGCCCTCCATCTCGTCGCAGGGCACCACGAGCTTGCCGTCCATGTGACCACACCGCTTCGGCAGGATCTGATCCTCGATGTGCAATCCCGCAACGCCGGCCTGTTCGTAGTCCTGCACGGTCCGCACGACGTTGATCGCATTGCCGTACCCGGTGTCCGCGTCGGCGATCAAGGGCACGTCGATCGCCTGGACGAGACGCCGCACGTTGCCGGCCATCTCCGCACCACCGAGCAGCCCGACGTCGGGTCGACCGAGCATCGACGCGGTGGTGCCGAAGCCGGTCATGTACGCGCATTCGAAGCCGGCCTGCTCGATCAGGCGCGCCGACAGAGCGTCGTAGGCGCCGGGGGCCAGTACCGGTGAACCAGCGGCGAGCAACGACCGCAGTCGTGCGGGGGCGCTGGGTCGAGTGTGGTTCGAACGGACGAGATCAGCCATGACACATCATTGAGCGAGCCTGTGCACATTGCGCAACTCCCCGTTCGGGTACTCAGCGACGCAACGGGTCAGACAGAGGCACCGAAGCTGTCGTACTCACGGTTCTGCAGGATGGCCAGCGTCTTCCCGGCGTCGAGTTGGAACGGGCTGATACCGCCCGGCTCCCACGGGCCGACGGAGCCGGCCGACAACGCTTCAGGCGCCTTCGCCACGATGTTGAACGCAACCCGGAGATCGTCCAGCGTTCGGTCAGCAACCTCGAACCAATCGAGGCTCATGAAGTCGACATCGGGGTCGCCGTCGAGGCCGTGGCTCATCGCGCCCCGACGCAAGGCGTCGGCGACGCGGTCGGCCATGCCCGTTCGCGACATCTGGCCAGGGAACGCTTCGAACAGACCGGCACCGGTCGCGAGATAGCCGGTCTCGAACAGCGAGACCACCATCGCGAACAACGAGAAGCCACGCGGGTCGCCGTTGGCGCGGGCGATGAACCCGAACACTTCCAGCTCGGACTCGACCTGGGTGCCGTAGTCGGCGAGCACGTGGACCCAGTCGTGCTGGGCCAGCAGCGGCGGTGCGGACCCGGGCATACCGGGGAAGGCGAAACCGCGAGCGCGATACATCTCGACGATGCCGCGTCCGAGCGTGCCAGGCGGCAGACCACACAGCCGCTGCCACCGCTCGGCCAACTCCGGATCATTCGGTACGGCCTGCCATGCGTCGGCGAGACCGACGGACGCGTGCAACGACGCGTGCTGATGCGCGGCCCAGTCGGCCGTGTATCCGTTGCGGTCGAAGTCCATCGCGGCCAGGCCCAGGTCGCCATGCGCGAATTCATGGACGATCGCGAGCATGCCGTCGTCGACACCGAGCTCGCGGCAGAACTCGCCGACACGATCAGCGACGGATTCGGGGATCGGGCGCAACACCAGCGCGCCGAGCAGCAGCGTGTGCGCGATTCGCGTGCGGAAGATGAGGTTCTTCCGTGCGAGACCAGCAGCGAACGCGGCCGCACCGATGGGTTCGACATCCGCGACACGAATGGTGTGTCCGGTCATGGCGTGGACCGTCGCCTCGATCAACAGGTGCTGGAATTCGGTGAGACCTTCGTCGGGCGCGACCGCGTAGATCCATCCACCGACGAGGTGCGCGGCCAGCGCGGCGTCGGGCGGATCGAGATCGATCACGTCATCGGTCGGCAGCGGCGTCACCATTGCCAGGCAATCGTAACGGCGAGTGTGAAGTCACGGTCGCGACGGAATCGCTCGGCGCCGTACGACTGATGGCTGTGGGACAATCACCATCGATGATGGCTCGGCTGAGGCAGCGACAGGAGTTGCAGTTCGCCCGCGCGCTGCGCCGTGCCGCACCCGGGCTGGCAACGGCGTGGTGGATATTGACGATCCTCCGCGCGGTGCTTCCCGCCGGCCTCGCGATCGGCTCGGGCCTGCTCGTCTCCGCCGTGCAACACGATCAGTCGCTGACCTCGCCGCTGGTTCTCATCGGTGTGACGTTCGTGCTGATCCAGGTGATGCCCCCGCTGCATCAAGCCGTGGGCGCGAACCTCGGCGGTCGAACGGCAGCGTGGCTCAACGATCGCTTGATGGACGCGTGTCTGGCGCCGCCCGGCATCGGCCACCTCGAACAGGCCGACCTCGTCAATGACCTCACGGTCGCCCGCGACTTCGACCTCGGCATCATGGGCCTGCCCCTGAGCATTTCGATGGACTTCATCGCCAGCGGGCTGGTCGATCTCATCGGCGGTGTGGTCGCCGCACTCGTACTCGTCGCGTTCGCGTGGTGGGCACCGATCGTGTTGATCCTCGGTTGGGGCGCGACGCATTGGATGCTGCGCGAGAGCGGCGTGTGGAAGGACCGCAACACCGAGGAAGTGCAATCGGCACAGCGCCACAGCGACTACGCGTTCCGGCTCGCCGTCGACGCCCCGGCCGCCAAGGAGTTGCGCCTGTTCGGTCTGTCCGATTGGGTGATCGGACGCTTCGCCTCCAACCGGCGGAGGTTGTACACCCTGCGTTGGGAAGCAACGAAGTTGCGCGAGAAGTCGGTCGCCACCTGTCTCGGCGTCGTCCTCGCCGCGAATCTGCTGGTGCTGTGGCGACTGTCCGTGTCCTTGGCAGACGGCACCACGTCGCTCGGTTCGGGCGTGACCTTCCTGCAGACGGCGTTTGCCGCCAGCGCGATCGCGTTCGGAGGTCTGAACTGGGCCCTGGACGGAGCAGCCGCACCGGTCGCAGCGCTGAGCCGGCTGGCGGCCGCGATGGCACCCGCCGGCGCACTGGTGCTCGGGGGCCGTGAGGCCGCAGGTCTGCCGGCAAAGGTGATTCGATTCCGCGACGTGTCGTTCGGCTACGCGTCGAGCAATCAGCCCGTGCTCGACCGATTCGATGTGACGATCCCCGCCGGCACGTCGCTGGCCATCGTCGGACAGAACGGCGCCGGCAAGACCACGATCGCGAAACTGCTTTGCCGTCTCTATGACCCGCAGAGCGGAGCGATCGAAGTCGACGGTGTCGACCTGCGCGACATCGAGATCACGCAGTGGCGATCACGGTTGACGGCAGTGTTCCAAGACTTCGTCCGCTACGAGAAGAGCCTCCGCGACAACGTCGCTCCGTTGGGCGCATCCGATGCCGACATCTCGGCCGCGCTCGTCGATGCCGGCGCCGATCACCTCACCGATCATCTCGCCGGCCTCGACACGATCCTGGCGCGTGGCTATGACGGTGGCACCGATCTGTCCGGAGGACAGTGGCAGCGAGTCGCGCTGGCGCGTGCCTTGTGTGCGGTACGACTCGGCGCCGGAGTCGTTCTGCTCGATGAACCAACCGCACAGCTCGATGTCCGCGGCGAGTCGGAGATCTTCGAGCGCGTCCTCGCCGCGACCCGCAGCTGCACGACCATCCTCATCTCCCATCGGTTCTCGACGGTTCGTCTCGCCGATCGGATCTGCGTCGTCGAGGCCGGGCGTGTCGTCGAACTCGGCACCCACGACGAACTGATGTCGCTCGGCGGTCGGTATCACACGATGTTCGAGCTGCAGGCGTCCCGCTTCGTCGAAGTCGACGACACAGGTGAGGAGGTCGCCTATGAATCGCTCAGTTGACGACATGCCGCCTGCGATGGAATCGCTGTGGCGCACCGTCAAACTCGGGTACCGGTCAGAGCCTCGGTTGCTCTCGGCGGCGTTCCTGGCGACTGCAGTCGCTGCGATCCCCGACGTGCTCGTCGCGGTGTGGTTGAAGATCCTGTCCGACGGCGTGCTCGGTCACCATCGCCGGCAGGTGATCATCGCCGGGCTCGGCTTGGCCGTTTCGGCGGCAGGCACGTGGTACCTCCGTCTCGTCACCCAACGGATCGACCGCCGATTCCGGGATCGGGTCGGCATCGCCCTCGAATCACACGTGGCCGAATTGCATGCACGCGTGGCCACGATCGAGCACCACGAGCGACCCGACTACACCGATCGGCTGTCCGTGTTGCGCGACCAGGTCTTCGCGCTCGATCACCTATTCAACTCGTTGTTCTCGACTGCAGGTTGGATCGTGCGCCTCGTGCTCACCATCGCGTTGCTCGCGTCGATTCATCCGATTCTGATCGTGCTCGCGATCTTCGCGATCCCCACGGTGTACACGGCGACGTGGCGACCCGGCGTCGAGCGCAAGATCGAGGAGGGTGTCGCGTCGAAGATGCGGCTCGCACGCCATCTCTTCGTGCTCGGCACGACCGCACCCCCGGGCAAGGAAGTGCGCGTCGGCGGCACGGCACGACGGTTGACCGACGAACGACGCGCCGCGGCCGACGAGTGGTATGACGCGGTGGCCGCGGCGCGCTGGACCACGGCCCTGTGGCAGTCCCTGGGATGGACGGTCTTCGGCCTCGCCTACGTCGCGGCAATCGTGTTCGTCGCCCGCAACCGACACGGCTCGGTCGGCGACGTGTTGCTCGTCCTCGTCGCCGGCAGCCGCTTGTCGGGATACATCGGCGCGGCCGTGGGTGAGCTGGGTTTCCTGCGCGGCATCTGGCTCGATTCGTCGCAACGACTGTGTTGGCTGGAGGACTTCGTCGCTTCCCACGAAGAGCACGCCGACCTCGACGTTCCCGCTCGGCTCAGCACGGGCATCCGCTTCGACCACGTATCGTTCCGCTATCCCGGCACCGATCGCCTCGTGCTCGAAGACGTCGACGTCACGCTGCCCGCCGGATGCGTCGTCGCGATCGTCGGCGAGAACGGCGCGGGCAAGACCACACTGGTGAAGCTGCTGTGCCGGATGTACTCCCCGACCACGGGCGCGATCCTGGCCGATGGCGTCGACATCGCCCGGATGCCGAACGAGGACTGGCGTCGACGACTGGCCGGAGCGTTCCAAGACTTCTTCCGGTTCGAACTGCCGGCGCGGTCGTCGGTCGGCGTCGGTGACGAACCGCGCATGGACGACGTGCCGTCGGTCGAGAACGCCGTCGAACGCGCGGGCGCGGACGACGTGATCGATCGGCTCGCGCACGGCCTCGACACCCAGCTCGGACCCACGTGGGACAACGGTGTCGAAGTGTCCTTCGGCCAATGGCAGAAGTTGGCGCTGGCGCGTGGCTTCATGCGCGACGATCCGCTCGTGGTGGTGCTCGACGAGCCGACGGCGGCGCTCGACGCAGAGACCGAGCACGCGCTCTTCGAGCGTTACGCCGAGTCGGCTCGTCATACCGCCGAGACGAACGGTCGGGTCACGGTGTTGGTCTCGCACCGGTTCTCGACCGTGCGCATGGCCGACCTCATCGTGATGATCGACGGATCACGCGTCGTCGAGATCGGCTCGCACGCAGAGCTGATGGCTCGCCGAGGTCAGTACGCCGAGCTGTACACGATCCAGGCCACCGCATACAGCTGAGCGACTGTCCCTCAGTTCTTCATCAAGCATCAGTCCGCCGTTCATCTCGGTCCGGCATACTTCGTCACGCATGTCGCTACACAAGACGAGCACGGACACTGCCGTGGCGGACACGGTCGGTTCGATGACCCGCTCGACCCATTGGGAGTTGATCGACGAGACACCGTTGCGCTTCGACGCGTTCCACCCCCAGGGCATGGTTCGAATCGGCTCGATGTGGTGGATCTCGACGGTCGACATCGCGTCGCGTCGGGGCCTCGTGCTCACCGTCGATTGGGAAGGCAACCTCGTCGAGCAGACACAGGTCGGCGACGACCAGCGCTACCACCCCGGCGGGATGGACTTCGACGGCGAGGCACTGTGGATCGCGTGCGCCGAGTACGTGCCCGATTCCTCGGCGACGATCTACCGGATGGTTCCCGGGCGACAGGCACAGCGCGTGTTCGATGTCGACGATCACGTCGGTGCCATCACCCGCTGCGGACCCAACGGAGATCTGGTCGGGTGGTCGTGGGGCTCACGGCGCTTCTACCGCTGGTCGGAATCTGGCCAACTCAAGGCGACTCGCATCAACCCCGGTTTCTTCATCGACCACCAGGACTGCCAGTGGCTCGACAGTGGCCACGTGCTGTGCGGTGGCGTGGCCGAAGTCGGTCTGGCCGGTGGCCCCGGTTGGCTGGGCGGGTTCGGTCTGCTCGATGCCGCGACACTCGACATGGAGCGCGAGGTGCCGTTCCCGATCTACTCGACCAGAACGGACCGCGTCGGCACCCAGAACCCGCTGTGGGCCGAGGTGGTCGGCGGCCGGCTGGTCGTGCATCTCCTGCCCGACGACGGGTACGGAGCGATCCTCAGCTACGCAACACCGCTGAGCGGTCGATCCGGCTGATCGAACGACGCGTCACCCGACTCACCGGTGACGTCGGCATACAGCGCAACGAACGACGCAGCGACGGTTGACCACGAATATGTCGCGCGGACAAACTGCGCCGCGCGCCTGCCTCGCTCGGTTCGACCGGCCGAATCGGTGATCGCCGCCGCGAGGGCACGCGTGGTGGCCGCGCGATCGTCGGGCGCCACGAGCCATCCCGTCGGGGCTGCCGGATCGAGGTTGATGAACGACTGCGGACCGCCGGTGGTCGTCGCGATCGGCGGGACACCAGCAGCCATTGCCTCGAGGTAGACGAGACCGAACGGTTCGTCGACGCTTGGCGCGGCGAACACATCGCTGCAGTCGAGCAGCGCGGCCAGATCATCGTGATCACGCCAGCCGGCGAAGAAGACGCCGGTCGCACCGAGGCGGGACACGGTGTCGTGCGGATGCTCGCCCTCCCATTCACCGGGAAATCCACCCGCAATGACCAGTACCGATGGCGCGGCACCCGACATCTGTAGGGCGTGATGCGCTTCGATCAACAACTGCAGTCGCTTGAATCCGAGGAACCGGCCGGCGAACAGCACGACCGGTACCGCGCCGCCGGCGGAATCGGTGAAGGCAGCGAGATCCTCGATGCCGTATCGAATCGATCCCTCGCCGCCGCCCGGCCGCCAGCCGCGCGGGTCGTCGACCAACCATCGGCGCCAGTGGGCCAGCGTCTGCACTCGCGCACGGGTTCGCGGCGAGAACACCTCGGTGTCGACGCCGTTGCCGATCGTCGCGACACGCTTCGGGTCGACATCGAGCAGGTCGAGGGCCAGCTGCCGATCCTGCCCGGACACGACGACGATTCGATCGGACGCCTGTGCCCAACGCTGCATCCGCTTCACCCACGCGCCGGCGAATCGGCCACGGCGACGCGCGATGGTGCCGTCGTCGATCGCGGCGAGCATCTTCAACTCCGTGCCGTGCAGGTGGGTGATCAGCGGGGCATGCGGCCACAGTGCAGCGACGGCTTCGTGCATCGGAGTGAGGTGGTGGAGGTGAACGACGCTGGGCGCGGCGCCGGTGTGCGCCGCGAAATGTCGGGTCCAACTGGCGACCTGGCGCCCGAACGCAACTTCGTCGAGATCGATCATCAGGCGGTCGGGCACGGCTCGCTTGTCCTCGTACGACGCGTGCAGCGGGGTCGCGGCCGCCATCGGATCGAGACCACGGCTCCATCCAGATTTGGCGGCTGAGTAGTCCAACGCGTTGATATCGATGCCCGCGAAGAACGAGCGAGCGTTCGAGCCCTCGGCGGCGAACCCCGACGAGCCGGCGAACAGCACCGGCTGCCAGGGACCCCCGGCGAGCGCCCGACACAGATAGCGAGCGACCTGCGCGCTGCCGCCTCGTGGCGAGAAGTAGAACCCCATCAGGGGAGGTGGCCTCACTGGCGGGAACATCCGAACACCGTAGGTGTCCGGATGTCCCAGCGCCAGAGGCACTTCTGCGCACTCCGGCCCGTGACCTCTCAACGTGGCCAGCGATTCTGATCCGGTTCTTCGACCGCCGGGGTCGAAAAACCGGATCAGTTTGCGAAGTCGACGGTGAACGTCAGTTCCTCGGCCCCGCGAACCACCGCCAACGTTGCGTTGTCGGTGTCGACCTGCTCGAGCGCGTCCTGCAACGCCTGCACCGTGTCGAGCGCGATGCCGTTCAAGCCGACCAGCAGATCGCCGACGAGAACGCCGGCCTTGGCCGCAGGACCGTTGTCGTCGACGCCGCGCACCAGCTGCCCGGCGCGGGCGGCAAGACCGACGGCCGAACGCAGTTGCGCGGCGACCTCGGCTGGGGCGATCGCGACGCCGAGCGTCCGTCGCTGGGTCGATCGACCATCGACCAACTCCGTGATTCGGCTCTGCAGCGCAGCGTCGGTGAGGCGAGCGAAGTAGAAGCCGTCGCCACCGCGATGCGTGTTGACACCGATGACCTCACCGGCGGGAGTGAGCACGGGTCCGCCCGAGGAGCCGCGGGCGAGCGGAGCGGTGTGCTCGATGCCGCCCTTGACCGCACGGCCGCGCGGGCCGCGGAACGACTGGTCGACGCCGCTGACGAAGCCGAGCGTGGCGCGAGCCCGATGGCCGCCGCGGCTGAGCGCGACCACGGCCGAACCGACTTCGGCCGCGCTGTCGGCGAACGTCAGCGGCGCGGCATCGCCGGTCGGTACGTCGAGCACGACGAGGTCACCGTCGGGGTCGGCCCCGTGCACGCGTCCCTGTTGGGCCGTACCGTCGGCGAAGGTCACGGAAACCGTCGCGTCGCGCAGGTTGTGGGCGCTGGTGAGCACCCGATCCTTGGCGACCACGAAACCGGTGCCGCGGCCGTCGCGGCCGACGCTCACGACCGATGCACCGGCTGCCGTGGCCACGGTGCGAATGGTCTGTTCGAGTTGTCGAAGTGTTTCGAGTTGTTCAGTCATCACATCTCCTCATCAGAGTTACTTGTCATTTGCAAGTGACTATACAGTGATGATCGTGAGCCACAACCAGTCCAACCAGATCGCTCCGTCGCAATGGAAGAATGTGTCCGTGCCAGTCCCCGACCGATCTCCCGCCGCGGTCGCCGATCATCTCCGCGAGGCCAGCGAGGTCGCCGGCGACAAATGGGTTCTGCTGGCTCTCGACGCATTGACGAGCGGACCCCGTCGCTTCGGCGATCTGGCCGCGCAACTCGACGGCATCGCGCCCAACGTCCTCATCGATCGCCTCCGGCGGATGGAACGCGAGGGCCTCGTCGTGTCCACGCTGTACTCGCATCGGCCGCGACGCTTCGTCTACGACCTGACCGAGTCCGGACGCGAGCTCGCCATCGTGCTGCCGACGCTGGCCGCATGGGCACGACGCCGCAGCGGTGCCGAGCCGCTGCGTCACGATGTCTGCGGCACCCCTTTGGAGACGCGTTTGTGGTGCCCTGGTTGCCGAACAACGGTCGACGAGAACGGCCACGGCGAAGATCTTCGGTGGGTATGACGGCAGCGGCGATGGACAACACGGCGAGGGTGTGGAAGCGGTCGATGGTCGGCCGCGATCCGGCGGAAGAACATCGCGCGTCGACACCGCTCGAGTTGTTGTTCGACCTCTGTTTCGTGGTTGCTGTCTCGCAGGCCGCAGAGTCGTTGCACCGTGGCCTCGTCGACCCAGCTGTCTCGGTCCACCACTCGTTGATCGGCTACTTCACGGTCTTCTTCGCGATCTGGTGGGCGTGGATGAACTTCACCTGGTTCGCATCCGCGTACGACACCGACGACATCCCCTACCGGCTGCTCACCTTCCTCCAGATCTCGGGCGTCCTGGTGCTGGCGGCCGGGGTCGCGCGCGCATTCAACGGCGACTTCGCGGTGATCACCTTCGGCTACGTGATCATGCGCGTCGCGATGACGGCGCAATGGCTGCGCGCCGCGGCCAGTCATCACGAGGGACGGGCGACGGCGCAGCGATACGCACTCGCATTGGTCCTCACTCAGATCGGTTGGCTCGGACGCCTGCTGCTGCCGGATTCGACTGCGTACTACACGTTCGTGATCCTCGTGGTGCTCGAAGTCCTCACGCCGTACTTCAGCGAACGCAAGTCGCGCTCGACCTCCTGGCATCCCGATCACATCGCCGAGCGCTACGGATTGTTCACGATCATCGTCCTCGGCGAATGCATCCTGCGCGCGTTCGAAGCGATCAACGAAGGCATCACCAACGATGGCGTGTCCGCACACCTGCTGGTCGTCGCCGGCAGCGGTCTGGTGATCGTGTTCGGGTTGTGGTGGAACTACTTCCGCATCCCCGCCGGCGAGATGTTGAAGGACAATCCGAGCCGGTCGTTCCTGTGGGGGTACGCGCACTACTTCCTCTTCGCCTCGATCGCCGCGCTGGGCGCCGGCATCACCGTGGCCGCAGAATCAGGGGCGGCCCACGACGCCGTCGGTCATGAGGCCGTGACCGCCTTCCGCCTCAGCGACACGGGCGTGGGTTTGGTGATCGGCATCCCGGTGGGCGTCGCGCTGCTGTTGATGACCCTCGTGCGTGCGCTCGCGTTTGCTCGTCGACGCGCTGACGTCATCGGCTGCGCGGCTGCGGCGCTCGTCGTGCTGGCCGGCGCGTCGGCCAACGCGATCGGGCTCGAAGCCAGCCTCGTGAGCATCGCGGCGATCATCGCCGCCAAGGTCGCGATCGGCATCGTCGACACCGCCGACGAGAAATTGGGTCACACCACCGATGCGCCCTCGAGTGCGTGACGTGACCCGACGTGACCCACACCGGGTCAGCGCGGATCAGACAGTTGCCGGCAACGTCGCGTGAGACGGATCAGGCGTCGGCTCGAACCGGATCGCCGGGTCCTGGCAGTAGAACGCCGCCAGCACCGCGTACAACTCGGGCTTCAGCTCGCGCATCGCCAGCGGGCGAGAGAAGAAACCCTCGGTGGCGACCGCGAAGAACTCGCCCGGATTCTCAGCGCCATAGTCGCGTAGCAGCGGCCCAGCGGTGCCGTCCTTCAGCGCGGTGAACTCACGCGTGAGGACGTCGATCCACGTCGAGCGGGCGGCCTTGTCAGGCAGCGGAGGGGTGCCGTCGATCATGCCGTCGAGCATGTCGAGCTTGTGCGCGAACTCGTGATAGACGACATTCTCGCCACGGTGCGGTGTGCGCGCATCGAACTGGGCCGCATCCCACGCGATGATCACCGGACCATCGAACGCTGCTTGGCCGAGGATCGGGTACGGGTCGCTGCTCACGAGACCAGACGTGCCGGTGGTGCGCTGGCCCTGCAGCACGAGCGTGGTCGGGTGGACCAGGATCGTGCCGACGTTGCGGAAGCAGTCGGGATCGAGTTCGAGGATCAGCAGGCAGGCCTGCGCCGCGATGAGGAGTCGCACGGTGTCGTCGATCTCGAATCCGTTGGCCGCTTCCCACCGCACGTCGGCGATGAACGACTTGACCAGTTCTTCGAGGTGACCCCGTTCGGCGGGTGTCAGCCACTGCCAGGCCGACCAGCGGTGAGCCAGCACGGTGCGCCACGACTCGGGAAAGGGCAGCTCGACGGCCTCGCGCTTCATCCGCTTGCGACGTGTCTCGAACCGCATCGGCGTCACGCTACCGGCGACGCGACGGCAGGATTCAGCGCCCCGAGCCGTCGACACCCCCGGGTACGATCTGCGGGTGACCGAGAACAACGACGTCCGCGATCGCGCCTCCACCGGGCTGACATCGGCAGAGGTGGCCGACCGGGTCGGCCGAGGCCTGATCAACGACGTGCCCGAGGCACCGTCGCGCACGATCACCGAGATCATCCGCGCCAACCTGTTCACCAAGTTCAACGCACTCATCGGTTCGCTGTTCGCGATCGTGATGGCCACCGGTCAGTATCGCGACGGATTGTTCGGGGGCGTCATCGTCGCCAACACGATGATCGGCATCATCCAGGAACTGCGTGCCAAGCACACGCTCGATCGGCTGACCGTGATCAACACCCCGAAGGTCACGGTGATCCGTGATGGTGCGTCTCTGTCATTGACCGTCAGCGAGCTCGTGCTCGACGACGTGATGGATCTGCTGCCCGGTCAACAGATCGTCGCCGACTCGGTGGTGCTCAGGGCGTCGAACCTCGAGGTCGATGAATCACTCCTGACCGGCGAATCCGACCCGGTGGTCAAGGAGGCGGGCGACGAATTGCTGGCCGGCAGCTTCGTCGTCGCCGGCAACTCACGAGCGGCAGTGAACAAGGTCGGTGCAGAGGCGTATGCCGCCAAACTGGCCGAGGAAGCGCGCAAGTTCACGCTCGTTCACAGCGAACTGCGCACGTCGATCGACCGCATCGTCACCCTCGTCACCTGGGTTCTGGTACCGACCGGCATCGCCTTGTTCATCCGCCAGCTGAGTGGGCCGGCGTCGATCCGCGACGGTCTTGTCACCTCGGTGGGCCTCGTCGTGGCGATGGTGCCGGAGGGTCTGATCCTGCTCACCAGCGTGGCCTTCACCGTCGGGGTGTTGCGCCTCGCGCGGCGGCGCACCCTGGTGAAGGAGCTGCCCGCGATCGAAGTCCTCGCGCGCGTCGACGTGATCTGTCTGGACAAGACCGGCACCATCACGTCCGGTGCGATGGAGGTGTCCGACGTCGACGTGATCGGCGATGACGGGGACATCGATCTGATCAACGCCGCGCTCGCCGCTCTGGCATGGTCGGACCCGAACCCGAACGCCACGCAGCTCGCGTTGCAGGGCCGGTTCGACGTCGGTCCCGGCTGGGAGTCGTCCGGTTCGATCGCGTTCTCGTCGGCACGCAAGTGGAGCGCATCGTCGTTCGGCGACAACGGCACATGGGTGTTCGGCGCGCCGGAGATGGTCGTTCCCGGCGCCGGATACGACGCCATCGCAGGCGCGGTCGGCACGGCAGCAGATGATGGCAAGCGAGTGCTGCTGCTGGCGCGCAGCGGCGAGGCGCTGGCCAACGACGCGTTGCCCAGCGACCTCGTGCCGTCTGCGCTCGTGCTGTTGGAAGACCAGGTCCGCGAGGACGCCGAGGAGACGCTGGCGTTCTTCGCAGCCCAGGGCGTGTCGTTGAAGGTGATCTCCGGCGACAACCCGCGCACGGTCGGCGCCGTCGGCCGCCGCGTCGGTCTCGTCGGAGCCGAGAACCTGATCGATGCCCGGGAGCTGCCGACTGAACAGAACGCGCTGGCCGACGCACTGCTCGGCTCGACCGTCTTCGGCCGCGTCACCCCGCACCAGAAACGCGAGATGGTGAAGGCGCTGCAGTCGCGCGGACACGTGGTCGCGATGACCGGCGACGGCGTCAACGACGTGCTCGCGTTGAAGGATTCGGACTGCGGCATTGCCATGGCCAGCGGATCGGAAGCGACTCGGGCCGTTGCCCAGTTGGTGCTGCTCGACAGCTCGTTCGCCGCTTTGCCGATGGTGCTGTCGGAAGGTCGACGCGTCATCAACAACATCGAACGCGTGGCGAGCCTGTTCCTGGTCAAGACCGTCTACGCGCTCTTCTTCGCGATCGCGACGGTCGTCAGCGGTGCGGACGCTCCATTCCTTCCCCGCCATCTCACACTCGTCGGCACGTTCACCATCGGCGTCCCCGCGTTCTTCCTCGCGCTGGCGCCGAACGACGCCCCGGTCCGAGCCGGATTCCTCGGCCGTGTCCTGCGGATCGCGCTGCCGGGTGGATTCCTCGCGTCCGTGTCGACGTATGTGGCGTACACGATCTTCCGTCACGGTGACGGCGCAGCATTGACCCCGCACAACATCGACCAATCGCGGACGGTCGCGACGATCGTGCTCGCCGCCAGCGCTGTCCTGGTGTTGGCCAGGGTCGCCCGTCCACTGGTGTCGTGGAAGCTCGTCCTGATCACGGCGATGAGCGCATTCCTGGCGCTTGCTCTGCTGTTCCCTCCGCTGCGTGACTACTTCAAACTGGTCCTGCCACCGAGCGGCACCTTGGTCATGATGGCGATCGTCGTCGCGGTCACCGGATTGCTGTTGCCCGTGGTGTGGCGCCTCGGTGATCACGTCGTCGGTTGGGGTGAACAACGGATACAGCGCGATCCAACCGTGCTTGATGCCCAGGACATCTGAGAAATAAACTTCATCCGGTCCATGATCCGGTGACGAACAAGACGTGATGGTTCATCCTCAAACCACACTGAAAGGAAGTCACATGCTCATCGATGACAAGCGACTCGCCGAGCTGATCGAAGAATCACAAGATCAGCAATCGGAAGCGATGAAGATCGCCACGGCCAGCATCCCAGACCTGCGGGACTACGCCAATGATCGCCGCCACAGCGCGCTGATCACCCCGGAGGAGATCCGCTCCCTCCAGGAATCACGGTCCAACCTGAAGTCCCGTCTCGGCCTCGCCGCCGGTGCCGGCGTGATCGGCGTCGCGATCTCGGGCATCCTGTCGCGGCCCGTCGCCGCCGACACTGCACTCGACGTCCAGATCCTGCAGACCGCTTCGTCGCTGGAAATCCTCGCCGTCGCCACTTATGGCGCCGCACTGACGCTCGACTTCATCAAGAACGGCAACAAGGTCGTCTCGGCCTTCGCGACGATGACGATGAGCCAGCACGACGAGCACCGGCAGGCGTTCCAGGCCCAGACCAAGGCCCTCAACGGCACGGTCCAGGACCAGCCGAACCCGAAGTACGCTCCGATCGTCGAGCAGGCCAAGCCCACGCTGAAGACCCCGGCCGATGTCGTGACCCTTGCGGCCACGCTCGAGCAGGTCGCGACCGAGACCTACCTCAGCGACATCAACCAGTTCACCGACAAGACCGCGCAGGGCCTGATGGCCAGCGTCATGGGCGTCGAGTCGCAGCACCTTGCCGTGCTCCGCGCCGTCGGTGCACTCCTTGCCGGAGGCGCCGCGGATCTCATCGCGATTCCCACCGATGTCACCAAGCTGCCGGCAGCTGCCGGCAGCATCGCATTCCCCGATGCCTTCCAGGGCATCACCATGGCCAGCCCGCCCGCAGAAGGAGCCGTCAAGTGAGCAACGACAACCAGGAACTCGACCCCAACATGGACCCCGGCTCGACGCTGACCGCGATGACCTCTGGTCCGTTCAGCCGCCGCCGCCTTCTGGCTGGTGCCGGAATCATCAGCGCCGGCCTGATCGCCGCCGCATGTGGCTCTGACAGCAAGAAGACGACCGCTACGACCGGCGCTCCGTCCACGACAGTTGCGACCAGCACCGCGCCGACCACCGGGGCCACCACGGCACCGACCACTGCCGCCACCACGCCGGCGACCGGCGGCAGCACGCCGTCGAGCGAAGCCCCGGCCAACAACGACGGAGCGATCCTGATGTTGGCCGCCGGTCTCGAGGTGCTCGCAGTCGGCACGTACAAGGCAGCGCTGGACGCCGCAACAGCCGGCAAGCTCGGCGCAGTGCCCCCGGCAGTGGCGACGTTCGTCACGACAGCAATGGCGCAGCACCAAGCTGCTCTCGACAAGCTCAACAGCGTGTTGACCGCTGCCGGCGCCACCGCCGTCACCGAGCCAAACGCGAAGTTGAAGCCCGTCGTCGATGCTGCGTTCGGCAAGGTCACCGACGTCGGTGGCGCTGCCAAGCTGGCCCTCATGCTCGAGCAGATCGCTGCCGCGACCTACCAGAGCGCGATCCCGGCGATCACCGACAAGACCGGCCAGCAGCTGGCCGGGTCGATCATGATCATCGACTTCCAGCACGCAGCCGTTCTCAACTTCGTGCTCGGCAACTACCCCGTGCCGGACACGTTCGGCAAGCTCGACCAGGCAGTCGCGGCCTGATCAAACCCCTCGAAGCGGTCATCTCCCCCGGCCGCTTCGAGGGACGTTCTTTCAGTGTGTGCGGGAATCAAGGGCCGGTGTCTTTCGGGGCGCCGGCCCTTTCCGCGCCCGCAGTTCCTCGGACCGCGCCGGGTATGCCTGGCTGAGCCCGGCAAAGCCGGCGCGCTCGACGGATTGGTGCGGGCCAGCACGTCCTTTCTGGCGACCTCCCGTATCTCCACGTGACGATTCACCGGCGACCTCCCGTATCTCCACGTGACGATTCACCGGCGACCTCCCATATCTCCACGTGACGATTAACCGGCGGCCTCCCGTATCTCCACGTGACGATTCGCTGCGAGGCCGGTGTCCGCGCACTTCGCGCCCGCGGGGCGTCGTTGAGCAACCCGGGTCGCGCAGTACCCCACCGCGGGCGCGACGTGCGCGCCTCGGCCGAACGCGTGGGAGCATCCACGGTGGAGCGCCCGCGTCAGATGCTCCCGAGCCCGCAATGCGGGCCCCGGCGCCGACAACCGACAGCGCCGACAACCAACGGCGGGACCACAACCGACAGGGCCAATGCGTGGCATGACCGCGGCAACTGCAGATGCAATCCGTCAGACGGTGATGCCGTTGAGCTCGATCTCGTCGTCGGCTTCGGACTTCTTGGCGCCGCCCTCACGCGTGGGGGGCGGGGGCAGGAACCCTTCCGCTTCGATGACGTGGGCCCGGGCGTTGGCGATGCCGGTACGAACCAGGTTCAGACCCTTCAACCCGGGCAGGGCGTCGATGCGATCTTCGATCCGATCGATGAGTTCCATCCCGTCACCGGACCCGAACAAGTAGGCGGTGGCGAACGAGGTCTCGATCTTGGGCACATCGCCGTTACCGACGGGCGCCCACTGGTGGCGCAGGAACCATGAGGTCACCTTCTGCGCCTTCTTGCTGTCCTCCAGCATTTCGCGCGCATAGCTGGCGTAGTAGCCGGCGTGGCGGCCCTCCTGACGCATGATGCGGTGGAGCAGCTCGGTGAGCACCGGGTTGTCGGCGATCGCCGCAAGCCGGTTGTAGGCCGCGTTGGCGGTCCACTCGTTGATCGCGCCCCACGTCATGTGGACGGCCGGGAAGTGCCGGACACCGTGACCGAGCGACCAGAAGATGACGGGGCTCCAGAACAGATAGCGCTTGTTGAACTCGCGCATGTCAGCCAGGCGCGGGTCGTGCGCCGGCCGGTCGTGGGCGGCGAGGATGCGGCCGAGCGCGTTGCCGTGCCAGTACTCCTCGTAGTTCCACAGCGTCAGGAACGCGGTGAACTGCGGGTCCTTCCACGCCGGCATCAACAGGAGCTCGCGGGTGTAGAGCACGGTCTGGTACTCGATGTCGTGCATGTAACCGATGCACCGCAGCACATCGGGTGGAAGCGGTGACGTGCGAAAGCTGTCGAAGTCGATGTCGTCGGTCTTGAGCCGACCGCCCTGCTCTTCGAATTTCTGAATGCTGATTGCCATATCACTATCTCCGTCGCGAGACGCCGTGTGGATGAAGGCTAGTGGATCGGGTTGGCAGAGAGACCCGAGCGGGTCCGGCCGCAGGTCACCTCATCTACTTCACGAAGTAGATGATCGAGACGATCACGCCGAAAGCGATGACGAACGCGCGCAGCTTCTTCGGCGGCAACGAGCCGGCGACTCGACCACCCAGGTTTCCGCCGAGCAAGGCCGCCGGGGCCATGACCGCGACCAGCGTCCACTCGATCTTGCCGGAGAACACCAAGAACGCAGCGGCCGCGAAGTTGATCACGAATGCGAGCAGCAGCTTGATCGCGTTGAGTCGCGTCAGCGGGAGATCAGAGAACAATCCGAGCACCGCGATCAGCATGATGCCGAGCCCGGCCCCGAAGTATCCGCCATAGACGGCAGCCAGCCCGACGGAAGCGACCTGCAGCGCGAGATGCTCTTTGTGCGCCTCGCCCTCGGTGAAGATCCACGCCCGAAGACGGTCCTGCGCACCGAGCAGCACACAGGCCGAGAGGATCAGGAAGGGCACGATCTGCCGGAACACGGATTCGCTGGTGACGATCAGCAAGATCGAGCCCGCGAGTCCACCAATCGCGGAGGCGATGATCTGGGGGCGAATCGACTTGCTCAGCCCGCTGAGATCCTTGCGCTGGGCAGACACACCACCGAGGTAGCCGGGCAGCAGCGAGACCGTGTTGGTTGCGTTGGCCCGCACCGATGGGACGCCGATCGCAGTCAGGACGGGGAACGTGATCAGCGTTCCGCCTCCGGCGATCGCGTTGACCATGCCGCCACCGACAGCCGCGAGGCCGGCACCCACATGAGCGAGTGCGGAGATGTCACTCACTGACCCGATTGTAGTGTGCTCATTCCGGGCACGACCCCATCGGTTTGCAGCGCAGTCAGCTGTGCCGCCTCGCCACCCAAGGTGCCGTTCCAGAAGTCGGTGGTGGACTTCTCGACGATCGAATCCCACGGGCTGACCGCGTCCTCGAACGGCGGCGAGTGCTCGGCGCCGAGCAACGTGATGAACCACTTCGGCCCGGCCAATTTGGGGAACGTGTCCCGATCCAGCTGAATGTTCAGCGTCGGATCGGCGTCGCCGTGCAGGACCAGGATGGGCACCGAGCGGCTGAAGTCGTCGGTCTCCGGGGCGATGATGATGAAGCCGGCCATGATGACCACGGCCTTGATCCGATCATCGCGACAGCAGCTGTTGTAGGTCACCGCGTAGGTGGTGCCGGCTCCGAGGGAATGTCCGGCCACGCCGATCCGGTCAGGATCGATCCGGCCGAACACCGCTGACGTGTCGTCGCCGTTCAGCGCCAACATCTCGTCGATCACGAACGAGACATCCTTCGGCTGGTTGTTGACGTCACCGATGTTGTCGAGCGCCGACGGCACGTCGCCGTTGGTCAGCGGGAAGGCCGGGAGAGCGACGACGTATCCGGCTGCCGCCCAGGCCGTGGCGATGTGGCTGAGTCGCTCGGGGCGGCCGGTCCAACCGTGCGACAGGACGATGAGGGGGAACGGCCCTGGCGCCAGCGGATAGATGACCACCGTGAAGAGCGAGCGCTGCGGCAGGGCCGGGCCGTCCTTCGTCGCAGGGGTGGGCCGCGACGAGTCGACGAACGTCGACGTGAACATCCCGGTCGGGAACGGAGCCGACAACGGTGCCGCTGTCGTCGAGGTCGAGACGATCGTTGTCGTCGTTGGCGCCATCGTGCTCGTCGTTGGTGCGGTCGACGTCGTGGCCGACACCGTCGTCGCCGACACCGTCGTCGCCGGCATCGTCGTCGCCGGCATCGTGGACGCTGACTGCGGCGCGGTGGTGCTGCTCGCCGACCTCGAGCTCTTGCCGCACGATGCCGCCACCAAAGTCACGACGACGACGGCCGCGACACCGCGCCAGAACCTTGCTGCATTCATCAGCATCACTCCCCGATCGGACCGTCCCCGGCCAACGTTCTACCACCACCATTCGCCATGCCATGGCGACGGGATCACCGTCTCCCCACAGGTCGGACGCAAACCGGCGTGAACGTGAAATGATTCTCGCGACAACGGTCGAATCGTCGCCGGTGTGTTCGTCGTACTCACGCAGCGTTCCGTCGTGGATCGCTCGGCCACGTGGAGGAGCCCCCATGAAGTACCTGCTGCTGATCACCAACGACCCGAACGAACTGGCGGCGATGCCTGCCGATGCGGCGAACGCCATGTTCGGCGAATACCTCGCGTTCACCCAGCGCATCCAGGCGTCGGGCGAGATGTTGGCCGGCGACCCGCTGCACGACATCTCGACGGCCACGACCGTGCGCACCCGCGACGGCGTCACGACCCTCACCGATGGGCCGTTCGCAGAAACGAAGGAGCACTTCGCCGGCTTCTACGTCGTCGACGTCGTGTCGCTCGATCGCGCACTCGAGCTCGCGGCCCAGATCCCCGGCGCACGAACCGGCAGCATCGAGGTACGGCCGATCATGTCCTACTCGGAATGAGCGGAGAGACGGCGGGCGGCGCCGACTACCTGTTCCGGCGGCATGCCGGTGAGGTGATCGGCACGTTGATGCGCCGCTTCGGTGACCTCGACATCGCGGAGGACGCGCTGCAGGAGGCGCTGATCGAGGCGCTCGTCCGCTGGCCACGCGAGGGCGAGCCACGCAATCCGGCCGCATGGCTCGTGAGCGTCGCCGGATCCAAAGCCATCGACAGGCTGCGCCGAACACAGCGGCGGCCCGACAAGGAGGCCGCCGCGGTGCGGCGCGAACCGGTGCCCGCAGACGACATCGAGCAGCTCGCGGCGGCGCTCGACGATGATCGGATCGCCGACGATCAGCTCTCGCTGATCCTGCTCTGTTGTCACCCGGCGCTGAGCCACGAAGCTCAGGTAGCGCTGACACTGCGCACCGTCGCGGGCCTCACCACCGACGAGATCGCCCGCGGGTTCATGGTCGACCTCGCAACGATGGCGCAACGCTTGGTTCGAGCCAAGTCCAAGATCCGACGCGCCGGCATTCCGTTCGGGCTGCCGGATCGGTCGAAGCTGACCGATCGGATCGACGCGGTGATGCACGTCATCTATCTCGTCTTCAACGAGGGCTATGCGTCAGCGCACACGGATGCGTTCATCCGCCACGAACTGTGTGGCGAGGCGATCCGGCTCGGGCGCACGTTGAACGCGCTGGTGCCCGATCGGTCAGAGGCCTTGGGGTTGCTGGCGATGATGCTGCTGCACGATGCCCGTTCGCCGGGTCGGCTCGACGACAGTGGCGAGCTGATCACGCTCGAACACCAGGACCGGTCGAGATGGCGCCGCGACCAGATCAGCGAGGGCATGGCCATCGTCGATCGCGCGCTCGCGTTCGGCCGGCCCGGTCGCTATCTGATCGAGGCCGCGATCGCTGGTCTTCACAGCGGCGCTCCGAGCGCGGACGCAACCGACTGGGCCCAGATCGATGTGCTCTACGGGTCGCTTCACCGGTTCCTGCCGACGCCTGTCGTCGCGCTCAACCAGGCCGTTGCCCGGGCGATGGCGCATGGGCCCGAATCGGGGCTGGCGATCGTCGAGGGTCTCGTCGCCGACGGCCAACTCGAACGCTGGTATCTGCTGTACTCGACGCGTGCTGAGCTCCTCCATCGCGCCGGTCGCGACCGCGAAGCTGCGGTGGACTTCCGCCGTGCGTCGGGGATGGCCCCGAGCGAGACCGAGCAGCGATACCTGCGCGCCCGCGCTGACGAACTGGGCTGACGACGTCGGCGGGCGCGGGCTATCGTCCGTTCCATGACGATCGCTGCACGCCTCGAGGAACTCGGCATCACCCTGCCACCGCCGTTTCCGCCGGCGGGCAACTACGTCGGCTGCGTCATCGCCGGCGACATGGTGCACGTCGGTGGCCATGGGCCGATCGCGGGCGCGACGATGATCACCGGCAAGGTGGGAACCGACGTCTCGCTCGAACGAGCCCAACTCGCAGCGCGAATGACGGCCCTGTCGATCCTGGCGACCTTGAACGACCACCTCGGCAACCTCGAACGCATTCAGCGCATCGTGAAGGTGTTCGGCATGGTCAACGCCGCGCCGGGCTTCAATCGGACACCGGCCGTGATCGACGGATGTTCCGACGTGCTCGTCGAGATCTTCGGGGATGCCGGACGACACACGCGCAGCGCGGTCGGGATGGCCGAGCTTCCGTTCGACATCAGCGTCGAGATCGAACTGATCGCACAGCTCAAACCGACAGCGTGACGTTCAGCGCGCGCCGAGCTGGATCCGGCCGTGCATGAAGATGCGCTCGCTGCCGCTGGCGCCGAACACGAGTGAAACGTCGGCCATGCCGTCTGACACGACGATCGTGCCCGGGCCGAAGGTGGGATGAAAGCACCATCCCTCTTGGTCGCCGTCGATGTCGATCGAGTAGTCGAGCGCTTCGAAGTTGCCGTCGTCCACCAGTTGGTACGTGCCGTCGCGACCGCCACCCGGAATCTCGAAGTTGAAACCCCGCAGCGCACCGGGGCCACCGAAGTACGTGGGGTCGACGAGTTCGACCGTCACACCGAGCCCACCGCTGTACTCGTTGTGCCCGCACGAGACCGCCAGCTGATCCGCAGTGCCGTTGAGGAATCCCGACATCGTGACGGTGCTCGTGCCGGCACGGGTCGCCCGGTCGGCGCGATCGCGAGCCGACCGTTCCTGGTCGCGGACCGCCTTGTCGGCTGCCTGCTGTGCGGCCCAGTCCTTCACACCCTGCGGGATCAGCGCGTCGGCGATCGCCGCGTCGCGCGCTTACGCGACCTCGCGTTCGAACTGGTCTCGGCGCTCTTGCGCGGCCGCTTGTGATTGTGGATCCGTGTGGAACAGCCCACCGAGACCGCCGCCCCCGCCGGTGTTGCCATTCTTCACGTCTTCCAGCTTCTTGGCCCACTTCTTGGCCTTGCCGAACAGGGAGCCAATGTTGGTGTCGTCGATGCCCATCGCGCATTTCTATCGCGCCGGGCGACTCGATGAACGAGCTGTCAGTCGCGCACTTGGACGACGACGGTGTCAGCCAGGCGGTCGTGCCATCCCTGGCCGCTCTCGTCCCACAGGATCGGCGCGAACGTGATCGCCAACGCGATGAACACACCGACGACGACACCGATTGGCAGTGTGTTCGCGAACAGGCCCAGGATCGCGCTCCACGACACGACGAACCACCGCACGAGGCTGGATGCCAGGTTGGGACGACGACGCCCGTTGGCCTCGATCACCTTGGTGCCGGCGACGAGTTTGCCGATCGTGCGCCCGAACACCGTCGTCGCCACGACGGTGTAGATCGCCAGGCCGGCGACGATCGCCCAGTTCGCGGCACCCGATTTCACGGTCACCACCGGCACCAGCAAGAGGATGATCCAGTCGATCATCCCGCCGATCGCGCGTTGGTTCGATGTCGCGTAGGCCCGGCCGAAGACCGCCTTGCGCTTGCGCGGCGACAGGGGCGAGACCGACCAGTCGTTCGGATCGTCATCGATGAGCACGTCGGCCGAATCCGCGTCTGGGGCGTTGCCGACGATCTTCAGCACGGTGTACAGATCGTCGACATGGTGAGCGCCGACGGTGATGTCGGTCGCGCTCATCTCGAACGGGATCTGCGCGCCGCGCAGGTAGGTCTCGAGCTGTGAACGCTGTTCTGCCGACAGTCGGTCGATCTGGATCGATTCGTCGTCACTCATGTCCAACGCCCCTACCGCTGATTCCCAAGACGATCAGAATACCTGGGCCGCATCGTCGAACTGAGGAACCCCGCGCCTGTCAGGTCGGGCCGGACGACGTACAGTCGGAGGCCTACCCGACGCCCGACCATTCGAGCGCCGCCGCCGAAGGGGAGTGTCCGCTGTGCTCGCACACGAGTGGTTCGTCGTCGCAGCGTCCATCGAGCAGCGTTGCGGGCCGCGTTGAAGCGGTTGGCCGTGGCGGTCGGCGTGGCGCTGCTCGCAGGCTGCAGCAGCGCGACGTCGAGTGGTACCGCATCGACACCCCCAATCGCGGTGACATCGACATCGACGGGCGTCGCTTCGACGACGGCCTCACCATCGAACACACCAGTGCCGACGACAATTGCGCCGTCGCCGTCGCCGTCGCCGTCGGTCGCGGCACCGGCCACGACCGCGCCGAGCACGACGACCGCCCCATCGCCGACGACAACGGAGACAACGACGACGGAGATAGCGACGACGACAACATCGACCGTGCTCGGCACGATCACCGGAGCAGTGTTCGACGCGACTGCGACGCCGTACGGGATGCCCGCTGAAGGTCGTGTCAGCTACGCACACGTGCACCACGACTACCCCGCGTCCGACGTCTTCGTCGGCGGCGGGTGCGGGGGCAACGTCATCGCTCCGGTCAACGGCACGCTGCTCGAAGTCCGGCGGATCAACAGCTGGACCAAGGAGGTCGACAACCCGGCAACTCGCGGTGGGAAGTCGGTGACGCTGTTGGGCGACGACGGGGTGCGCTACTACTTCGCCCACCTGGCCGACATCGTCGCCGGGCTGGCGCCCGGAGTCCATGTCTCCATCGGTGATCATCTCGGCATCGTCGGTCAGACCGGACGAGCCAGCGCGTGTCACCTTCACTTCGCGATCTCACCACCGTGCCCGGGCCAGGAGTTCTCGGTGCGCCGCGGCGTGATCTGGCCGTGGCCGTACCTCGACGCGTGGCGAAAGGGCGTTCAGCTCAGCCCGGTGGCGGAGGCTCAGAAGTGGCTCGCCGATCATCCGACCGCGTGTGCTGACGCAATGGCGGATCCGAACGCATCGGACGGTTGATCGAACGCGCCGCGGCCACCGTCAGGTCGTTGCGAACAACCGCGCCAATCCGGCTCGCTGCTCGTCGGCCAGCCCCTGGATGATCTCGGAGCCGTCGCCCAGCTTGTCGAGGAACTTTTGCCGCGCCCGTTTGCCCGCCGCGGTGATCTTGATCACACGCGCCCGCCCGTCGGTGGCGTCGGTCTCGCGCAGCACGAAGCCGTCGCGCTCGAGACGCTGCACCAGGCTGGTGATCGACGACGGGTCACAGTTCTTGTGCTCCGCCAGTTCGCTCATGCGCGTCGGCTGCTCGAGCCGGACCAGGAACTGCGCCTGCTGTGGTGTGAGACCGATCGATCGGGCGGCCTCATCGAGGTGCACGCGCATGCTCTCGGCCAGGCCGAGCAACAGCCCGACAGGGTGATTGGCGCAGATCGGGACCACAACGGGCATTGTATGCGGATTCTCCGGCGTGAGTGGAGTGTCGCTTGGATGTTCCATGTATTATCTATGGAAGTTCCAATCATTTGCACCGAGGACACCATGACACCCACCGCCACCCACGCCGACCACATTCAGCTCGACTCGATCGCGCAGGACCTGCTGTTCCGCGAAGCTCGCACGATCAACAACTTCTCCGACGAACCCGTCTCCGACGACCAGCTCCGGGCGATCTACGACCTCGTTCAGTGGGCACCGACATCGGCCAACACCCAGCCGCTACGCATCGTCATCGTCCGCTCGGCCGAAGCGAAGGCACGGTTGATGCCGCACGTGTTCGAGGGCAACCAGGCCAAGACGGCATCTGCACCCATCGTCGCGATCATCGCTGCCGATGGCGACTTCCACGAGAACATCCCACGGCTGTTCCCGATCCGACCGGAGATGAAGGACCACTTCGTCGATCCAGCCGTGCGCGAGCCGTTCGCATCGTTCAACGCGACGCTGCAGGCCGCGTACTTCATCCTCGGCATACGCGCCGTGGGGCTGTCGGCCGGACCGCTCGCCGGGTTCGATCAGGCCGGCGTCGACGCCGAGTTCTTCGCCGGAACACCGCTCAAGTCACTGCTGCTCATCAACATCGGCAAGCCCGGACCCGACGCGACCTTCCCACGTCTCCCCCGCCTCGAATTCGACGACGTGTTCACGATCGTCTGATCGAGCCTGATTTATTGCACCGCAGGCTGCAACACCAACGTCTGCATCGCTCGGCCAACGCTGCCGTGTTCGTCGAACAGCGCCGAGCTGACCAGCCCGATGCCGCTCGGCTGCCACACCGCGGTCGATGCCATCCCCATCCATTCGCCGATCGGGTCGCGGTGCAGCGCGACCACGAGGTCGGCGTTGACGAAGCCGATCTCCCATGCCTCGGCCTGACGCGAGAAGGCGTTGCCACAGTCAGCCAGCGGACAGATGCGCTGGAACGGCGACATCGGCTCGCCCGGCAGGAGGTTCGCCACCGTTCGCATCCACAGGGTCGTCGGACCGAGCTCGCAGTCCTCACCGATCGGATAGCGGACCTCGGTGGCCGAACGGAAGCCGGTGAGGCCGTGCAGGTTGCGACGAACCGGGAAATCACCGGGTTCGCTGTCATCGAGACGCGGCGGTACGAACGAATCGCCTCGCGTCGCGTCGAGCACCGGACGCTCGGAGATGTGTAGGCCGCGGGCCTGAGCGCACACTCGGCCGTCGAGGTCGAGCAACGTCATCTGCGTGGTCGACGTCGCCCGACCGGATCGCACCATGTCGGCGGCGATCGTGAAGCCGGCCATCGGAACAGGACGCCCGAGTTCGACGACGATACGAGCCAGGCGCTGTTCGGGCACCAGCTGTTCGGACGCACGCGCCAACATCGCTGTTGGCGGACCGCCGTGGCACGCTGCCGGATCCCAAGGGCCGCGCGACAGATCCGTCGGAACGAAGACCTCGTCGACGCTGCCATCGGCTCCGGGCCGTGAGGTCACGGTGAAAAACGTCGCCGAGTCCGGCCACGACGGCGGAGGGATGTTGCTCACGTCAGGTTCTTCGCCAATCGCAGCGTGGCCAGCTTTCCCGGGGCAGCGAGGCCGGCCATCGCGATCTCGTAGTCGGGCAACGCGTAGACCTCACCATCGTCGGTGATCATGAGGAACCGGTCGAACTGCGACAGGAACGTGCGGTCGTGGCTGACGGCGATCACGGTGCCCTCGAAGCCGTCGAGCGCCTTCTCCAGCGACTCCGATGATTCGACGTCGAGGTTGTCGGTCGGCTCGTCGAGCAGCAGCACGTTGTGACCCTCGAGTTCGAGGCACAGGATCTCGAGCCGGGCCTTCTGCCCACCCGACAACGTGTGGAACTCCTGCCGCGCATTGCCGGCCAGCCCGTAGCGGGCAAGCGAACGCATCGACTTCTCTTCGTCGAACACGCGGTCGCGCACGATCTCGATGCACTGTCGGCCACGGAAATCGGCGCGGTCGTTGATCTGAGTGAACACGCCCACCGACGTGCGTGGGCCGAATCCGATCGTGCCCGTGTCGGGTATCAAGGTTCCGGCCAGCGCCGACAACAGATGCGTCTTGCCGGTGCCGTTCGGCCCGATCAGACCGAGGCGTTCACCGTGGTAGATCTCGTGCGAGAACGGCAGGAAGAGATCACCGATCGAGACATCGTCGAGCTTGGCGACGCGTCGTGCGGCGTCCGCCCCGCGCAGCTTCACGTAGATCTGCTGATCCGGTGCCGGCGGAGGCGGCGGGCCGGCCGCGACGAACTTCTCCCAGCGAGTCTCTGCCGCGTTGGCCTTCGTCGCGTTCTTGAAGTTCTGGGCGGCGCGTTGCTTCATGATCTTCATGTGTTGGAACAGTCGCCGTTCCTCTTCGTTCCAGCGCTTCACGCCATCACCCAGCAACTCCTGGCGCTTGGCCCGCGCATCGGGGAACGTCGCGTACGAGCCACCGTGAACCCAGCAGCCCGAACCTTCGATGACGATGATCTTGGTCGCCACCCGTTCCAGCAACGTGCGGTCGTGGCTGACCATCAGGATCGTCGACTTGCACGATCGGATCTGGTCTTCCAGCCACCCACGAGTCGGGATGTCGAGGTAGTTGTCTGGCTCGTCGAGCAACAACACGTCGACACCCGATGTCAGCAGCAGATCGAGGACCAATCGTTTGCGCTCGCCACCCGACAGTTCGGACACGAGTCGCGTCGAGAAGTCGTCGATCGGCGACTTCACGCTGCGGCGCGCTGCTGCCTCCCACCGCATCTCCAGTTCGTAGCCGCCGAGATCGCCCCAATCGGTGAGCGCCGTTGCGTACCCCATGCCATCGTCGGAGCCATCAGCCAGCCCACGTTCGGCTGCCACGAGGGCGCGTCCGGCGATCCGCAGATCGGTCGGCGCGACCTCGATCAACATTTCGCGCAACGTGTCCGTCGGCCGCGACATCCCGACGTCCTGCGTCATCCGCAGCATCGATCCACCGATCGCGAACTCGCCGTCGTCGGCGTCGAGTTCGCCAGAGAGGATGCGAAGGATCGTGCTCTTCCCGACGCCGTTGGCCCCCACCAACGCCGCGTGCTCGCCGGGGGCCACGCCGAACCCGACCCCGAAGAACAGCGAGTCAGCACCCGGTGGGGCGTACTCGAGATCCGAAACGACGATGCTGCTCACTCATCGATTCTTGCAAAGTGTCCTTTCCGACGAAGCATCGTTTCGCTGCCGGGATGGACGAGGTGCACCGCGCCTCGCGTGAGTAGCGTGTGAGAGCCCACCAGCTGGTCGGAAACGACCATGCTCCCGTAGCTCAGGGGATAGAGCAACGGTTTCCTAAACTGTAGACGGAGGTTCGAATCCTTCCGGGAGCGCTAGAAAATGGTACCTGAGCTGGTCGATCTCGATTCTGCTGTCGAGTTGAGAGCAAACCGTTGGTGTCTTAATGGGGCCGAATCTTGATCTGATTG
>JBBRPP010000017.1:0-101268 GCA_038227995.1 Acidimicrobiales bacterium | reverse complement strand
TCTCGGCGCTTAGCCACCACACGAGCGACAGACACAGAACGCGCGGCGCAGAACGACACCATTGCAACCGCGGCCGTCGAGTACAGAACGGCGCGTCGGCGTTCTGGCTTGGCTGTTGGCGTGCAAGATTTGAGGGTAGGTTCGCGTGATGCGCGGGGCTCGAGTATTGGCTGTCGGCATCTCGCTCGTGGGGCTGTCGTGCTGCTCCACCGATGGATCAACGCGATCCGGTCAGCTCTCCAACATTCAGACAACGATGGATCGGTATCTGAGCGCTTTGAAGGCAGGCGATTTCTCGGCTGCGATGACGCAACGTTGCCATGGAGCCACGGTCGCGGATGCCCAACGCGAGCTGTTCCTCCAGCAGGCCGCCGACCTCACTCACGTCGACGGCGTCGAATCGATCAAGGTCGTGCCAGCGTCAGCGGTTCATATCATTCCGATTGACAGGGCCGGTGTCGCAACCCCGTTCGATTACGAGGTGATGACCGCGACCGGGTCGCATCTGTTGCATGGAGTCGCTGTCTTCCAAGACGGCCGCGAAACGCTGTGCGGTTACGGCCAAGAGCATGTCGACAGTTTCGCGGCGACGATCACGGCACCGGAGTCGACGGGCGGTGACGCCGGGCGGCTCGCGGATCTCATGCCGAGCCGTCCTCCTGACGGGATGCATCAGGTTCAAGACGGTGCCAGCACGGTCACGGACTCCAGCACAGCGGACCGTCTGGAGTCGTGGACTCGAGCGTGGGCGCGCAACGGCTTCGGTGGAGTGCGAGTGACCGCAAACCGGTTCGCGTCAGTGGCGGATGCGCGACGCTCGGCTACTGAAGCCATAGGCAAACTTGTCGGCGATGCCGTCGGGCAGTTCTCGATCGCGGGTGGATCAGGCGCCGTTGGGGTTCGCTATGCCGCGGAAGCATGGACATGGGTTCAACCAGCCGACGTCGGTCCCATGTGCGACTCCGTGCACCTCATCTATGACGACATGGTCGTCGTCATCGCCGCGTGTGGTTTGCGGCCCACCGACTCTCACGCCGTCGTTGAGCAGCTCGTGGATCAGGTGAACAGCAATCGTTGAGGATCGCGACCATGCACACTCTCGGTGCACATAACACGCGTCCAGAACGACGTCGCCATCACCTCGTCCGAAGAGCGCCGATCGGCGCCTCTAGCGTGTGCACTTCGATGTCGGGCGCCACGACGACCGATACTGGGGACGGATCATTCCTGCCTCGTGACTGCCGTCGCGAGGCCAGTCACAGGAGGTGTTGCATGGTGACCCAATTGGACACACCGGTGCGAGCGGAGCTGCTCGAGGCGTCCGATGCGGTGATCGACGATGCGGTCATGCACGCCGATCTGCTGGCGCTGCGCGGGCTGCTGTACCAGCTCACCGGCGACGAGGAGGTGGCGGCGGCACACCTGAACCGACCCGGCCCGGGGAGGACGCTTCCGGGCGAGGACGACGACCGGCCGCTGCTGCGCCGCAAGGCGGCCGAGTTCCTGAAGGCTTACCGTGACGCAGGCGCCGGCGAGATCTCGATCGGGCCCGAGGACAGGCTGCCGACGAGCCTGCGACTGGCGTGCAACTTCGAGCTCGCCGACGAGGACATGGGCCTGTACATCGAGGAACTGGCGCTCGACCCGTGGGCGCGCGGGCTGGACTGGAAGGTTCCGCCACCGGTTGAGCGGCTGGAAACGTTTCGGGTGATCGTCGTCGGTGGCGGCCTGGGCGGTCTCAACGCCGCGGTCCAGTTGAAGCGCGCCGGCATCCCGTTCACCGTCCTCGAGAAGAACTCCGACGTCGGCGGCACGTGGTACGAGAACCGTTACCCCGGTTGTCGCGTGGACACGCAGAGCCGCTCGTACACGAATCTGTTCGGCGTGAACTACAGCTACCCGTATTCGCACTGCCCATCGTCGGAGACCGAGCGCTACTTCCACTGGGTCGCCGACACGTTCGATCTCCGTGACGACATCTTGTTCGACACCGAGGTCCGCTCGATGGTGTGGGACGAAGCGGCAAGCGAGTGGCAGGTGACAATCGACGGACCGGCCGGCGTGCAGGTGGTGCGAGCGAGCGGTGTCATCACCGCGGTCGGGTTTCTGAATCGACCGAAGTTGCCCGACATCGACGGCATGGCGGACTTCCTCGGGCCGTCGTTCCATTCGGCGCGATGGCCCCACGACCTCGACATCACGGGCAAGCGCGTCGCGGTCGTCGGCACCGGCGCCAGCGGCTACCAGATGATCCCGGAGATAGCGCTCGTCGCCGAGCAGGTGGTCGTTCTCCAGCGCACGCCTCAATGGTTCATGCCGACGCCGGGCTATCGCACGCCGTATCCGCCGCAGGTGAACTGGCTGGATCGGAGCCTGCCCTTCTACACGAACTTCATGCGGTTCCAGGCCGCGATCTCGATCCGGTTCCTCTCCGACTTCAGCGAGATCGACCCGGACTTCGACGATCCGGACGCGTGCAGCGCGGCGAACAAGGCAATGCGCGATCTGTCGATCGCCTTCCTCGAGCGCAAGCTGGGCGACCCTGAGCTCGTCCGGAGGATGACACCTCCACACCCCTACCTCTCGGCGCGCCCGCTGGCGGTGGACAGCGAGTACAGCGTCCTCGACGCCATCAAGGCCGACAACGTCACGCTCGTGACGGACGGCATCCAGCAGATCACGGAGTCTGGTATCCAGACGGTCACCGGCGAGCTCCACGACGTCGACGTGATCGTCTACGCCACGGGCTTCCACGCGACCGACTACCTCTTCCCGATGTCGATCATCGGCCGCGACGGAGTGTCGATCGAGCAGGCCTGGGCGGACGACGGTGCGCGCGCCTACCTCGGTTGCATGGTGCCGTCTTTCCCGAACATGTGGATCGTCTACGGCCCGAACACGAACGGCGGCATGCACCCGGCGAGCTTCCACGAGGTCGTCGTGCGCCATGCGCTCGAGTGCATGGCGCACCTCATCGTCGACGACAATCGGTCGATCGAGGTGACGAACGAGGCGTACTGGCGGCACAACCGCCTCGTCGACGAACGGAACGCGCGCAAGGTCTGGAGCGACCCGCGCGCCCACAACTACTACTGGACCCAAGATCACGGCCGTTCGGCCGTGATGTGCCCGTTCTACCCGTGGGAGATCTGGCACTCACTCCGCCAGCCGACCCTCGACGACTTCACCGTTCGCTGACGCCGGCGTTCGGCGTTGTCACCCAGCGGGTAGTCGGAGGGTGAACGTGGACCCCGTGCCGAGGGTGCTTTGCACGCCCACGACGTGAGCCTGAGCGTGCTGCTCAGGGCAGCTTGGACAGGAGCATCCGTTCGCTCGATCCCTGCTCGAACAACTTGTTGGTCCCAGCCGCGGCCAGCATTTCGAGATAGCCGGCGTCACTGCCGATCGAGTTCAACGTGTCCAGACCCTCGGGCGTGTCGACACTGGCGAGCCACGACACGCCGAACATCTGCCCGGCCGCCGAGAGCGCGACCGTCGTGCTGACGCCGGTCACCTTGGTGACGTGCTCTGCCACCTGCGTCGACCAGGCGATGGCATCCATCATCGCGGAACGGTCGATGACGGCCCGGGTGACCATCACGAACTGCTTCGGCGGCGCGGCCTCACCCGTCACGGCGATCACTTCGGTCAGGGTTGACGGCGCGGGACAGGCCAAGACGCCGTCGGCCATGGCTGCGGTGGAAGCCCAGTCGGCCGACATCGCCACCTTCATCTGTCCGGCTGCCATGTCGACGTAGCTCTCGAACCGCGTGCTGAGCATGAACGATCCGTACGGCCGCCCGGCGACGACAGCCCAAGCCCACCAACTGTTGCCCGAAGCCTCACCGAGCACGTCGCGCATCTTCGCCACCAATGGACCGAGTTGGCCGTTCTTGCCGGGGCTGGCCGTGAGTTCTGACGCTGAGATGAACATGTTGTGGATTCCTCCTCATGGCACGCACAATGCGAAGCCACGAACAGCTTGAGCACGCGCTGTTACAGCGGCGCATCACACCCGTGTCAGCTCAGCCCGACCGCCGCGTACACCAGATCGGTGAAGTCGTCGAGAGCGGTGGCACAGGCGTCGAGAGCAGGCTGCACCTCGGCCTCAGGAACGGAGTTGAACAGGTCGCGCGAGCGAAGCTCGCGGTGCCATCGGCGAAGGCGTTCGACGTTCTGTTCTTCCTCGTCGAGTTCGGCCAGCGTGAACTTCTGGTTGCGGATCTCCTTCTCCAGTTCAGCCAGGCACTTGCCGCACTCGGAGAGGAACTCGACCCATTCGGCGCGGCGGGCTTCGTCATAGACGCGGCGCAGCTTCCCATCTGTGGCTTCGTCTGCCGCAGATGACGCGAGGGCGTACACCTCACCGTCGTGTTGACCGACCAGCTCGACGATCGCTGTCGCGTAGCCGTCGAACAGCGGGCTGGATGGAAGTGCCCAGCTGCCCTGGCCGAGTTGCACGGCCCCCACCCGACGCAGTTCGCGCCACACGGCGACTCGGTGACGAGAAGGCTCTGACGGCACGCGAATGATCAGCACCATCCACCGGTCTGTGCGGTCTCCGTGGAGGGCCATGTAACAGATGTTACTCTCGGAGTGCGCTCGTTGACGCCGGGCCCTGGCGAACGCAGGATCTCGACCCGGCTCGCGCCGACACCGATTTCGGTCCCGACAAGCAATGGAGCACATTGATGGACAGCAGTCTCTTCCGATGGGTCAACCGCTTGGCCAATCGAACCGGTTGGGCGCACTGGTTGTTCAAGGCCAATGCCGGCTTCGGGATCGCGCTGTTCGGGCTGCTGTTGCTCGTCGTCTATCTGGAGGGCCGTCAACACGCCGATCTCGACGTCGTCGCCGGAAGCGTGTGGGCGGGAGGTTCCGCGCTGATCGCGCTGGGGCTCGGTCAGGTCATCGGCGGTGCGGTCGATCGTGCTCGACCGTACGAGGCGATGGCCAACGTCCACCTCCTCGTCGACAAGACCACCGACTTCTCGTTCCCCAGCGACCACGCCACGGTCGCCGGTGCTGTGGCGGTCGGCCTCGCGCTCACGAGTCGTCGATGGGGGAGCGCGGCACTGGTGCTGGCGTTCATGATGGCGTTCACTCGCGTCTACGTCGGCGCTCATTACCCCGGCGACGTGCTGGGTGGGCTCGTGCTCGGAGGTGCCGTCGCGGCAGCCGGTCACGTCCTGCTCGTCCCACCGTTGATCAAGCTTGCGCAATGGCTCGTGGGCACCCCATTGCGTCCACTGCTCACTCGTGCTCCGCTCCCACAAGCGACGTCCGACTGATTCAAACGGTGCCCACAACCGTGACGCGCTAGAACGTGAAGACGATGTCCACACCGCCTGAAATTCGCAGTCGCCGATCGGTGTCAGGGTACGTGTCAGCGATCGTCGTGGCAGCGGTCGTGATCGCCTTGCCGATCGTGGCGCATGCCGTGAACGGCTCGGCCGACGAGTTCAGCACGCATCGATTCCAGGTCTGGCCGGCGATCGGATGGCTGGCGTGCGCGTTTTTGTTCGCGGTGATCGTCACCCGTGCCCTGCAGATCTCGTTCGGTGTCGAAGAGGGCGTTGGATTGGCGGTCGCGTATGACGTACTTCCACTCGTCCTCGCGGCGGCTTGGGTGGTCGGCGTCCTTGCGGCGGTCTCGGGGCATTGGTTGCTGACAGTGGCGGCGGCAGGGCTGTGTGCGTACCACTGCGTGTTGGTGGTCCCTCGGTTCGTCGCCAGCCGTCGACCGCGATGGACGCGGCACGCTCCGCGGCTTCACCTCGCGGTTGCAAATGTGTTCGTCGACAACGAGACACCGGAACTGGCGTCGCGCCAGGTGATCGAGGCAGATGTCGACGTCTTGATCCTGGTCGAGAGCACCGCCACGTTCATGAGCGTGTTCGACGAATGCGGCGGCGCGAGCGCGTACCCGAACCGCGTGCTCGACCCCGACGACGACAGCGACTACGCGATCGCGATCGTGACCAACCGCGAGCTCGGATCGCGGTCACATTTCCGTCGGCTCGGGCCACTGCGGCTTGCGATCGCCGAGATCGTGTTGGACGGTGTCGACGTTCTGGTCGTCGCGCTGAACCCGATGGCCGCTGTGGATCCAGGCGGGCACGTGACCTGGAAGGAACAGATCGAAGCGCTCAAGGAGTTCGTGCCCACGCTGAAGGGTCCGGTGATCATCGCAGGCGATCTGAACACGACTCGCTATCGCCCCGAGTTCGAAGAACTGCTCTCGCTCGGATACGCAGACGCGATCGATTCGCTGGGCAAGGGTCTGAACCCGTCGTTCAAGCTGTCGTCAGGTGGCGTCCTGGGTGCGATCGGACCGGTCGCTCGGCTGGACCACGCGCTGGTCAACGCCGACGTGCATGCGATGTCGATCCGCAATCTCGAGCCGTGCGGAAGTGACCACCTCCCGTTCGTCATCGGGCTCGCCATCAGATCGGCGCCTGCAAACGACGGCGAGTGAACGTGGTGAGGCAGAACACCCCGTACGCAGCGAAACCGACAGCGACGATCAGGACCACGATCAGTCCCCATGATTGCGTCGCGAGGCGCCGCAGCGAGCCGTCCAGTCCCGTCGCCTCGTTGGCGTCGTAGGTCATTGCCGAGCGAAAGAGGAAGAAGCCCACGAGCCCGATCCCGATCCCGCGGCCAATTTCGCCGACCGCACCGAGTCGCCTCGTCCAGGTGACGCGGTCGGAGGACATTCCCGACAGATCCAACTCGTCGTCGACGTCGAACTTCGCGCCTTTGACGATGCGATACACGCCGGCGCACATGATCACGACGCCCAGGACTCCGATCACCAGCCGTCCTCCGGTGTGAGACATGATCCGTCCAGACAGCGACGTGACCTTGGTGTTCCCGTTCGTGTTGGTCGTGGTCGACAGTGCGAGCGACATCGCGGTGAACGCGAACGTCGTGTAGATCACGGCACTGACGACGTAGCCGATCCGGGTGATCCAAACCTTCGCGTTCGTGGCGGCTGGCAACGAGGCGGAAACGAGTCGCCAAGCGGCGTAGACCAGCATTCCGATCGCCAGCAGCCACATGAGCAACGCTCCGCCCGGGACGTGCGCGATCGTCGTCAACGCCCCCGTCGGGCTGGCTTCCTTGTTCGCGGCCGACGCGGCGCGTGACCAACCCGAAGCCTTGGCCGCGATGAGTAGGGCGAGGATGCCCGCAACGATGTAGACGACACCCTTTGCCAACCAGCCGACACGTCCGATCTTGACGACACCCGGATGGTCCGCGGCGAGATGTGATCCCCCGGAATGTTGGGAGAGAACGGTTGACATTGGCGGACTCCTTGTTCTGCGCCCTGCAGAAGTGGCCCATTGGTTCCCCGATGCGACCCCGGTCAACCCATCACATCTCTCCGTCGTCCGCTGCGTGGGTCCACTCGCCGTGAGCGTGGGGGGTGCCGTTCTCGCGACGTCGCCTCCGAGGATGCGACAATTGCCTCATCGGATGCCGAAGGGGGCGCGTGGATGGAAGAGTCGAGATTTGTGGATGTGCACGGGGTGGAGGTCTTCGCACGGTGTTGGCCGGTCGACGATGCTCGAGGTGTGGTCCTCATCGCCCACGGCGCATCTGAGCACTCGGGTCGTTACGACCGGTTCGCCCGAGCGCTGAATGCCGCCGGCTTCGCGGCGTACGCGCTCGATCACCGCGGTCACGGGGTGACGGGTGCGTCCACCGGTCCCGGTTTGACGGGTGCTGGTGGTGGGATGGCGCTCATCGATGATGTGGATGCGCTGCGCGCCGTCGCGTCGGCCAGGTTCGGAGCCGAGACGCCGATGTACCTGTTCGGTCACTCGATGGGATCGCTGATCGCGTTCGGGTACCTGTGCGCTCACTCCGCGGGTTTGGCGGCCGGAGTGCTGTGCGGCTTTCCCGCGAATCTCGGTGAGTCGCCGCAACTCGCCGAGATGCTCCACGGATTCGCCGATGCAGGGATGCGCGACGAACCGGCATCTGATCTCCTGCGCAACGACCAATCGATGTTCGAGCCGGTGCGCTCACCGTTCGACTGGCTCAGCCGCGACACGGCCGAGGTCGATCTCTACCTCGCGGATCCGTTCTGCGGCGACAGCAACCCGCTCACCTACGGGTACCTGATCGATCTGCTCGGCACGATCGGGTCGCTGGGCGAGCGCCTCGGTTCGATCGCGTGTCCCGTTCTGGTCATCGCCGGGGATCACGACCCGGCCGGAGCGATGGGCGCCCACCCGACCGATCTCGCCCGCCGTTTGACCGAGGCGAACGTCGACACGAAACTCGTCCTCTTCCCCGGCGCCCGGCACGAGATCCTGAACGAGACCAACCGCGACGAGGTCACCGCTGACATCATCTCCTGGTTGCAGTCAGAAGAGCCGTCCGCGATCTCTGCGACCGGCCGCTGACCCGCAATCCGCTTGGCGGGCAGATGGTCGGCCAATACGCTCCTCCATCGTGGTCGTCCGAGTCGAACTGATGAGTGGTCTCCAGCGACTGAACGCGACGACCACGGTTCTCCAGCGTGCTCGCTTGGCCGATCCGCTCGGCGGCATGTGGGAGGCAGCCGACGCTCAGTGGTGGTGGCGCCGCCCAAGAGCCACTGACGACCTGCTGCTCCCGGTGTGGTTCGACGAGGCCGGTCCCGTTGCTGCCGCGGGTCTGACGGCTTGGGGCGATACCTGGCAAGTCGATGCGTTTGCCGTGCCGTCGATCGTCGACGAACACGACGTCTGGGCCGCGACGATGGAGGTCGCTGCCGGACATCGAGGCGACGGTCTCCAGGTACTCGTGCTCGGTGGAGCCGCGTCGCTGACGGATCTGGCCATCCGCAGTGGTTTCACGATGACCGACGAGTTGTCGGGAACGTCATGGATGGACGCCGGCACGCGAGCCCCGATCGTGAACGTCGATGGTTTCGCGATCGTTGATCGCGTGGGCCGCGCAGATCGTCCGCATCCGATGATCAACCGCAATGGCGAACTGGTCGCTCAGCGGCTGCGCGAGTGCTCGCTGTACGACCCGTCGCTGGATCTCGCAGTCGAGGCCGCGGACGGCACGGTCGCCGGCTATGCGTTGTTCTGGTTCGACGGCGTGACGCTGGTCGGACTGCTCGAACCGATGCGCGTCGAGGACGAGTTCCAGCGGCGCGGCCTCGGACGGATGCTGTTGACACACGGCCTCGATCGGCTCGCACACAAGGGCGCCCGCCGACTGAAGGTGGGCTTCGAGACCGACGCCGCCCGTGACCTGTATCTCGGCGGCGGCTTCGTGCAGACGTCGGTCGATCGGATGCTCGTTCGAGCAGCACCACTCGACGAGTGAGACAGTCGTTGCCGCATCCGTAGAGAAATCCGGCGCGCGTGTTTTGCATCGAGGGATGAGAATGACGGACGTGGACGAGCTGGATGTTCCGGATCTGGTTCGTCAGCGGGCGTTGAGAAACGGCGTGGCGGGGAAGCGTTGGATCGACGGACTTCCTGACTCAGTCACCGAGCTCTCGGATCGCTGGCGGTTGACGCTCGGCTACCCATACACCGGCGGCACTGCCGGCTATGTCGTCGCTGCAACCGATTCGTGTGGACGACCGTGTGTCCTGAAGATCGCGATGCCGCTGGACATGAACGAACGTGACGCGTTCGCTCGCAGCGTTCGCGCTCATGAGCTCGCCGCGGGTCGCGGTTGCGTCGAGCTTCTCGCACACGATCTGGAGGTTCCGGCGATGCTGCTCGAACGACTCGGCCCGAATCTCGCCGAGCTCGGCCTCACGGTGCCGACCATCCTGGAAGCGATCTCCACGACTCTGCGTTCGTTCTGGCGACCCATCACCCCGGACGAAGGTCTGCGGACGGGTGAGGAGCAAGCTCGGTGGCTGTCTCGCTACATCGCCGAGACGTGGCAGCAGCTGGGCCAACCGTGCGAGCCGGCGGTGATCGATCACGCTTTGGAGTTGTGCGATCGACGGGCGGCCGCCTTCGATCCGAGGCGCTCGGTGTTGGTGCACGGCGACGCCCATGGTTGGAACACCGTGGACGCCGGCGGCGGCACGTACAAGTTCGTCGACATCGAAGGCTTGTGCTCCGAACGTGAGCACGACCTCGGTGTCGCCATGCGCGAGTACAACGAGCCACTCATGCGCGGAGACACCAAGCGACTCGTCCGAGCTCGGGCCACGCTGCTGGCGACGCGCTGTGCGGTCGACCCACAGGCTGTGTGGGAATGGGGCTTCGTCGAGCGAGTCTCGACGGGGCTCGCCAACGTTCGCGACTTCGACGACGACGGCGGCGCGATGTTCCTCGAGGTCGCCCGACGCTGCCTGTGAACAGGCTCGGCGCGGCGACGTACTCGGCCGCGGTCTGCGGCTTGGTTTTCCGGTGCCTTTGGGTGGGTCAGAGCGCGGCGGATGTCGGGCGGATCGACATTCGCACCAGGGGGCGGGACCTGACCACGGAGGGCTCGCTCTGACCCAGCACCAAATCTATTTGGCGCTGAGTGGTCGCTCGGTGATGGGCAGTTCGATGAGTCGAATCCTGCTCGCCCAGCAGTCAGCCTGACTTCCCTGCACCGGAATTTCGGCGGGCTCGGGGAGCCGTGCTTTTGCCGGCGGCGATGACGTCGTCGAGCGAACCGAACGCAGGGGCCGAGATCGGGAGAAGCGGTCGGGCATTGGTTCGCAGCCCGTCGAGCATCAGCGCGAGGTACCGACGCCACAGGTCTGGCGTACCCCCGCGACTCATCTCGAAGACGACCCCCAACATCGCGAAGATCACGGCGACGTCTTCGGGCTGCGCATCCGAGCGGATCGCACCCACGCGCTTGGCCCGGTCGAACAATTGCGTCACGGTGCTGACGATCTCGGGCCAGATCTGGGCTTTGTGCTCGGCACTGCCCTGTCCGGCAAGAGCTTCGTACAACCCGCGGTCGCGAGCCTGACGCTCGGCGATGGCTTCGAAGAACGCCACAACGCCGAGCCAGGGGTCCTCGATGGCCAATGCGGCTCTGGCGTCGAGCACGATCTGCTCGGTTGCTCCACTGAGCACCTCGACCGCGATCTCGTGCTTGTCGCGGAAGTGTCGATAGGCAGTTCCCGTTCCGACACCGGCGCGCGCGGCGATGTCGTCCAGGGTCGCGCGGAGGCCGCGCTCGCGGAACACCTCAATGGCAGCCTCGACGAGCAGCGCCCGATTTCGAACGGCATCCTGTCGAACAGATGTCGTCGGTGCTTTCGAGGAACGCCGGGGCTCGGTCATGTCAACCGATCGTGCCGTGGTCGATCAGGCTGCGCGCGCAGTCGACGATGGTCTCCGATGTCGGGCGTCGAGTCCAACCCAGCACGCGTTCGGCCTTGGCGGTCGTGTGCCGATTCCTGCGGCCCAGCCCGGGCATGATCGAGCGCAGATCGGGTCGCCGCTTGGCCATCACGCGGACGACGAGGTTCGGGATCGTGCGGGTCGGCACCTTGTCAGCCGCGTGGCCGAGCTCGGCGCGCAGCACGTCGGCGATGTCGGCCATCCACATGAACTCGCCGGTCGCGAGGAGTCGTTCGCCTGCTGCTTCCTGCGACGTCATCGCCGCGAGATGGACGTCGACGAGATCGCGGACGTCGACGACCTCCAGTCCGATCTTCGGAACGCGGGGCATCGCGCCGGTCAACATCCGCCGGATCACCTGGACGGAGCCCAGGTTGTCGGTGGCGAGAATCGGCCCGAACACCGCGCCTGGCAACACCGTCGTCAGCGTCGTCGGACCTCCCGAGTTGGCGATGAAGTCCCAGGCCGCACGTTCGGCCACCGTCTTCGACTTGCGATAGGCGCCGATGCCCGGCGCGTCGGGATCCGTCCACAGTGTCTCGTCGGTCACGCCTTCGACGGCATACGACATCGGGCTGGACGTGTTTGCGGCCGACGTCATCACCACCCGTTTCACACCGGCCGTCGTTGCCGCCTTCAACACGCGCAATGCGCCATTGCGCGCTGGACCGATCAACGCTTCCGGGTCCGATGGATCGTCTCGTCCGAGCGGCGACGCAACGTGTAACACGTAGTCGCAACCCAGACGTGGCGTCTGTCCAGCCATCGTCGGCGGTCAGATCGGCGGCGAAACACGTCAACCGTCCCTCGGCATCGATCGCCGTGGCGATCGCGGCACGAACCGACGACTCCTTGTCGAGGGTGCGCAGCGTGGTGCGGACGTCGTACCCGCGACGCAACAGCTCGACGATGCACCACTGGCCGATGAAACCGGTTCCCCCGGTGACCAACACGGTTTCCGACATCCGGTTCCTCCCCAACAGCGCACCGCGACGACGCTGGTCCTCGCTCGATCGAAGCGATGCTAGCAGCGAAACGGAGATGGTGTCTCCGTTTGATGAATGGTCGAACAGCCCTTGACTTCGAGTGCGCTCGAAGTCGTACGGTGAACGCCGTGACCGCAATCGAGACCGATCCCGGCGACTACAGCATCGCTGACGCTGCAGCGATCACCGGCGTGAGCGTCCACACCCTGCGCTACTACGAACGGGCGGGGCTGATGCGCGATCGCGTGCGCCGCGCGGCGTCGAGTCATCGCCGCTACCGCGACGTCGACATCTACTGGGTGCAGTTCATCACCCGTTTGCGCTCGACCGGGATGTCGATCCGGCAGATCCACAAATATGCCGAAATGGCGCGCAGCGGCGAGGGCAACGAGGCCGAGCGCCTTGAGTTGCTCGAGCAGCATCGAGAGCGGGTCGAAGCGCAGTTGCGCGACATCGAAGGCCACCTCGCCGCCATCAATTTCAAGATCGACCTGTACCGCAGTCGCATCCCTGAAGACTCCCCCCAACAACACAGCGACCACTCGGCCGCACCTCCTGAACGGATGAACCCATGACCCGCCTCGGCTACCAGATCCCCAGCTTCACCTATCCCGACACAGGCCCAGCCGAACTGTTCGACGTCATCGCCCGCCAGGCAAAGGAGGCCGATGCGTCTGGCTTCGACACAGTGCTGGTGATGGACCACTTCTACCAACTGCCGCACCTCGGCGAACCAGAGCGCTACATGCTCGAGTGCTACGCGTTGCTGTCCGCGCTTGCCCGTGAGACGACCAATGTGCGCCTGAGCGCGCTCGTCACCGGCAACACGTATCGCAATCCGGCGGTGCTCGCGAAGACGGTCACGACGCTCGACATCGTCTCCAACGGCCGAGCCCAACTCGGCATCGGCGCAGGTTGGTACGAGCTCGAGCACGATGCGTTCGGGATCGAGTTCGGCACGTTCACCGACCGCTTCGAGAAGCTTGAAGAGGCGCTGCAGATCATCCTGCCGATGCTCAAGGGCGAGAAGGCAACGCTGGCCGGCAAGCACTACAACGTGGTCGATGCGATGAACTCGCCCGCGCCGGTGCGTCACATCCCGGTCATGATCGGCGGCGGCGGCGAACGAAAGACGTTCCGCATGGTTGCTCAGTACGCCGATGAGGCGAACATCATCGCTGAGGCCGTCGACATGCCGCGCAAGCTCGATGCGCTCGCCCAGCGGTGCGTCGAGGTCGGCCGCGATCGAAGTGAACTGGTCGTGTCGTGGCAGCGCACCGTGTGCATCGCGCCCACGATGGAAGAAGCGCGTGCCGATCTCGACGCATACTTGCGACTGCGCGGCATGGATCCAGACACGCTCTCGGACACGTGGCGAGCGCTCATCGCCGGCCGGTTCATCGTCGGCGACCCCGACACCGTCGGCGAGCGGCTGACCAACGAACTCGCGCTCGGAATCGATGGCTTCACGATCAACATGCCGGCCAACGGACACGTCCCCGGTCGAGTGACGCTGCTCGGCGAAACCGCCGCCAAAGTCGTCGGCTGATCGCTCCGACATGACCTCGCGCAGGGCGCCCTGCGACTCGTCAGATCAGCGAAGCCATCGGCAGCGGTGCGATCGAGGGCCGCCGCATGGTGGGCTCCGTCGTGCGCAGCGGCGGGCTCCAGAGTTCCAGCTCGTCCGCCGACATCGGCCTGGCGATCGAGTAACCCTGGGCCATCGGGCAGCCGAGCAGGCGCAGACGTTCGAGGGTGGCGCGGTCCTCGACCCCTTCGGCGACAGCCGTGAGTTCGAGATTGCGGGCGAGGTCGAGGACGGAGCGGACGATCGCGTCGGCGTTGTGGTCCGCGATCATGCGCAGCACGAACGACTTGTCGATCTTGATCTCGGTGACGGGCAGTTGCTGCAGATATGACAGCGACGTGTGTCCGGTTCCGAAGTCGTCGACCGAGAGGTTGATGCCGAGACCGGCCAACCGTTCGAGAACGTCGATCGTCTTCGTGGTGTCGGACATGACGCCGGCCTCGGTGATCTCCAGCGTGAGCGATGCAGGGTCGACGCCGGAAGCCGCGAGCAGCTCACGAGCGACCGCGACGAAACGACCGTCGAGCAGATTGCGCATCGCGACGTTGACCGCCAGCGACCAGTGCCTTCCGGCGTCTCGCCACTGACGGGCCTGGGCCAGCGACGTCCGCATCACCCAGGTGGTGAGTTCGTCGATGATGCCCGTGCGCTCTGCGAGTGGGACGAACTCCTCGGGCAGGATCGGACCGAACACGGGATGTTGCCAGCGCACCAGTGCCTCGGCTCCGACCATCGTCATGTCGGCGAGCCGGACCTTGGGCTGGAAGACCATCGTCAGTTGCCCGTCGGCGATTGCGGCGAGGAGGTCGTTGCCGAGCGAGAGGCGACGTGGTGAGTTCTCGTCGCGGCGCGACTCGTAGAACGCGACACCGTCGCCGTTGCCGGCCTTCGCGCTGTACATCGCGACGTCGGCGCGTTGCAGCAGTGCGGCGCCGTCGGATGCGTCACCGGGAGCGAGCGCGAAGCCGATGCTGATCGTGACGTTGATCCGCATCCCATCGGTGACGATCTGCTCGGCGACGGCGGCGCGAACCCGCCTCGCCGCTGCTTCGAGCTGCTTGCGGTCGGTGCATGCGGGGAACAGCAGCGCGAACTCGTCTCCGCCGAGTCGGGCAACCGTGACGCCTGCGCCGACAGCCGCAGTGATGCGCTGGGCGACCTCGTCGAGAACAACGTCGCCGCACTGATGACCGAGCGTGTCGTTGATCTCCTTGAAGCCGTCGAGATCCATCACGGCCACGGCCAGGCGCCCGTGCCCCGTCGCGACACTCACCAGCTCGTCGTCCAACCTCGTGCCGAACAGCACTCGATTGGGCAGGCCGGTCAGTGCGTCGTGCAACGCCTGGTGGCGGCGCTCGCCGGCCTCATGATGGAGGCGGTCGATCAAGCGACCGTTCTCGAGGGCGATGCTTGCATGGTTGGCGAGCGTGGCGAACATCATCCGGTCCGCGTCCTGGAACTTCACCACCTCGCCCAATCGGTTGATGACGGCGACGAGTCCGACGACGACACCGGACTCGGTGATCGGGGCGACGATGGCATCGCGCGCGCTCAGCGCCTGCGCGATCTCGCTGTCATGACGTGTCAACGAAGCCGCGGTGATGACTCGTGCACCGTCGACGTCGTTCAGCCATCGATGCAGTGCACCGCCGTGCACCGCCTCGAGCGCGCTTGTGCCGAGACCGCTGTCGTTGACCTCGAGTCGCATTCGGAAGTCGTTCTCGTCGGTCAGCCAGATCTCGGCTCGCTCGGCGCGCAGCAGATCTTTGGCTTGCGTCAGGATTGCCTCGAGGACGGAATCGGGTCGCTTCGCGCCACTCATCAGCCGTGTGAACTCGTAGAGCGTCGTGAGGCTGTCGAATCGTTGGCTCAACGCGGTGTAGGACCGATAGGCGACCAACAGGAAGACGGCGACACCGGTCAGCAGTAACACCGCGAGCGGTTTGTCGACGATGAGGATTCCGACGACGAGCGCAAAGCTGGTGTTCACCGGGATCATCAACGCGCCGATGGAGAGGATCGACCGGAACGTGACCGGAGCGCCGTGCCAGTGGACCACTTGAAGGACGATGAGATAGCCGACGACATCGGCAGCGGCAACGGACGCGAAGGCAACGATCCACGATCGGCCTTGCGTGATATCGGTCGGCCGCCCCAGCAACTGATGGACCGTCAACAGCACCGTCGTCTCGGCGCCGAACGCCGCCAGGTTGAGGATCACCTTGCGCAGTTGCCGTCGCTCGGTGACGATGAGGAACACGGCCTCGCCGATGAGTCGCCCGATCAGCAATTGGCGCGGGGCCGCAAGGAACAAGCCGAGCACGAGCGCGATCTCGCTGAACGTGAACGAGTACATCTCGCGCCGGAACTCGACGCGGAACTCCATCAACTCTGCAGTGATCGCGATCAGCGCGATCGCCCACCAGTGCAGCGGCGTGACCTGACCGGAGACGGCTGACAGCCGAAGGTACGACAACACGATCATGCATACGCCGACGAGCGCGACGGCGAGCGCCAATGTCCGCGTGCTCGCGGACGACGATGAGAGCTTCGTCGGTTGTCGGTGGAGCGATTCCGCCGCTTCGGTCACCTGGCCACCTTTCGCCCAGAGTCATCGGCACATCGTCGGCCAGAGTTGAACGCCGGCCGACCGATGTGCATGGACAGCCGACCGTGAGAACGACCGGCCCGATGGTCCTACCAGCGAATCCCCGCCGCCAGGTGGGTGGGGGCACCGTGGTGAACGGTGATCGTGGTCGTCGACCCTTGGTCGTTGCCGCCGGTGTCGGCTGCCTTGGCAACACCTGTCGTCCCGACGCTGAGGATGGCCACGCCGATGACACCTGTGATTGCCCGCTTCAATCGCTTGCCCTTGATCGCTCGTTCCATGTCTCTGTCCCTTGTGTTCTTGGCCACCGTTGGTGGCCGTCCGCAGTGTTCAGTAGAACATGAAAACTCGGGGAGCGGGGTTTAGGTTCGGGCAAGGTTGCTCAAGTTCGAGTCCACGCTGCGTGGCGGAGAATTCTGCGCGTTCGGCCAGCTCACGGCCATCTTCTGAATCTTCATCAAGAACAAATCCAGACGATCGACCGCAGCCCGCTGTCATCGGTGCGAACGTGCGCGGGTCAGTCGTTGCACGCGGTTGGATGCAACGTCGGCCGGAAGCCATTGGCGAGCGCGGCAACCGAGGTCGGCGGCGTCAGCACCGAGACGGTTCGACCGGTCGGCCGCGGAAGTGGACTGTGCCATCCGTCGAAACTGAACCGCATCAGCCGATCGCCGACGATCAACTGCAACTCACCATCGTCCGCGACGACGATGGTTCCGTCCGGCAGCGCATCGATCGGTGCCGGCCACACGATCCGATCGGACGCGCGGTCGAGTCCGCGTCCGCGACGATGCCGCTCGGCGCCGAGTCGATGATTCAGTTGCCACGCGAGCAACGCTCGCTCGGCGCCGATCGACTGCGACACCGCATCTCGATAGGACAGGTAGTCGTCGCGTCGACACGTTGCGCACGGTCGATGGCCGGCCGCGAGACCGACCGCGTCGTCGAGGAAGAAGAGGGGGGTCCATCGATGAGGGCGGGCGAGCGGCCACTTCCAACCGCGGAACTCCGTGCGACAGATGATCCACAGCGAGCTGCCGTGGTGCCGTACGACCCGTTCCTCGTCGTCGACCACGCAGCCGCGATTTCCGGTGAACATCCCGCGCCCGGCGACGGCGTGGAGATCGCCCCACGGATCGACTCGATTGCGGCGCGGCATGGCGCCAGCATCGCAGATGCCTCGGTGATCCGCGATCGAGTCCGCGGCGAACTGTGGTCAGGACACGACAAAAGGGGAATGACATGCCTGACATCGCTGCAACAGCGGCGGCCGCTCGCGACGCCTGGAACGCCGGGGATCTCGATGGGTATCTCGCGTTGTACGACGCGAGCGTCCACGTGCACGGCTACTCGCCGGAGCCGATGGACAAGACCGCGGCAGCCTCGTTCTATCGAGCGATCTGGGCCTCGCTGGCCGACAACGGCCGGGTCAATCCGCAGCTCGAGTTCCACGAGGTTCTCGTCGACGGCGACATGTACTGCTGTCGTTTCACGATGTCGGGGGTGCAGAACGGTGAGTTCATGGGTGTGCCGGCGAGTGGCCGTCCCTATGCGCTCTCAGGCATGACCATCATGCGATTCGATGGCGACCGCGTCGTCGAGCGCTGGTCGACTGCCGACTTCCTGGGCATGATGATCCAGATCGGTGCTCTTCCCGCGCCAGTGTGATCTCGGCGCAGAGCCGGTTCACCTTGCGTCGGGAGGTGCCTCAGATTACGGTGTGATTTGGGGAAGATCGGGGGCGTCAGGTGGCGTGGGATTTCGAGACGGATGACGAGTTCGCGGTGCAGCTCGCGTGGATGCGCGAGTTCATCGATCGCGAGCTGATCCCACTCGAACCGATCTACGACCAATTGCCGGCCGACGAGTGGCAGGTGGTGAAACATCACCTCCAGGATCAGGTCAAGGCCCGTGGTCTGTGGGGCGCGTTCCTCGACCCGAAGCTGGGTGGCGAGGGACTCGGTCAGCTGAAGCTGGCATTGATGTCGGAGATCATCGGCCGCTGCATGATGTCGATGGCGATCTTCGGCGTGCAGGCTCCCGACAGCGGCAACATGGAGCTGCTCGCCCACGGGGCCAACGATGCGCAGAAGGAACGTTGGTTGTGGCCCAACCTGCGCGGTGACATCTCCAGTGCGTTCGCGCTGACCGAACCGTTCCTCGCCGGCTCTGACCCGACGAACATCGGCACGACGGCCACCAAAGACGGCGAAGAGTGGGTGATCGAAGGTCACAAGTGGTTCATCACCAACGCGTCGGTCGCCGACATCGTGCTCGTGTTCGCCGAGACGAATCCGGAAGGTCGACCGCACCGTCACGCGTCGGTGTTCGTCGTCCCCACTGGCACTCCGGGGATGGAGATCGTCCGCGACATCGGCACCATGGCGCATCCCGATCCCGAGTACGGCCGCGTCGGCAATCACGCCGAGCTCGTCTTCCACAACTGCCGCGTGCCGGCCGACCATCTGATCGGCCAGCCGGGGGAAGGCTTCACGCTCGCTCAGCAGCGCCTCGGTGGCGGTCGCATCCATCACGCGATGCGCTGGCTCGGCCAGGCCCAGCGGGCGCTCGACATCATGGGCGAGCGCGCCGTGTCGCGTACCTCGCACGGCAAGCTGCTGGCGCAGCACCAGATGATCCAGGACTACGTCGCGCTGTCGCACATGGAGATCCAGGCCGCGCGGCTGCTCACTTTTCAGACGGCGTGGAAGATGGACAAGTTCGGCGCCGCCGCGGTGCGCGCCGACCTGGGCATGGTCAAGGCCCACGTCTCGAAGGTCGTGCTCGCCGTGCTCGACCGCACGATCCAGGTGTGTGGTGCGCTCGGCTATTCCAGCGACCTTCCCGTCGAGTCGTGGTACCGATCGACACGCTTCGGGCCCATCGGTGACGGTCCCGACGAACTGCACAAGTCAGTGCTCGCGCGCACGCTGTTGAAGGGTTACACACCGGTCGAGGGCTGGCCGAGCGAGCACATTCCCAGCCGGCGTCCCGCGGCGAACGAGAAGTGGGCCGAGCTGCGCGCCCAGGCGGGCATCGCATGATCAACGATCAGCCCGTTCGCGCGGTCATGTTCGACTTCGCCGGCACGCTGTTCGATGATCGCGACCTTCGTGATGTCCACCTCCGCCAACTCCGATTCGTCGCAGCTGCGGCGAGTGTCAGCGATGCAACCGACGAGCAGTTGCGGGCTGCGTATCGACAGGGAATGGGCGTCGGCTATCGAGCGGTCGCCGGCCAGCCCGCGTATCTACATCGCACACTGTTCGCTGCTGCGTTTTCCGCGACGGCCACTGCGCTCGGCGGATCGATCAGTGAAACCACGGCTCACGAGGCCGTCGACCGGCAGTACCGCGCCACGATCGACGCGGCCGCCCTGCGCCATGACTGCGTCGAGACGCTTGCCGCACTGCGCCACGCCGGGCTGCACGTCCAGATCGTGTCGAACATCGACGATGAGCAACTCGTGCCGATGATCGATCGTCTCGGGCTGCGGGCCGTGATCGATGAGGCCATCAGCTCGGAATCGGCGCATTCGTGCAAACCGGACCCGGCCATCTACGCGATGGCGCTGCGCGCTGCCGGCGTCGTTGCCGGCGAGGCGCTGTTCGTGGGTGACAGCGTGGTGCACGACGTCACCGGGCCGGCATCGCTGGGGATGCGCACCGCCTGGCTCGCCCCACGTCCGGGCGCCGACCATGGTGACGCTGCGCCGGACGCGGTGATCCAGTCGCTCGGTGAAGTGCTCGGTTTGGTCGGGGTTCGTACGGCGACGTGTGGGGCGATGCACTGATGCACGTCACCGTCGATTCCACCCAAGCGTTGAGCGCGTTCCTCGACGACGCGCTCGGCGCAGATGGTCCGATGACGGTCACGCCCCTCACCGGAGGTGGGTCGTGCGAGGTGTTCGCGATCGACCGCGGATCGGCGCGATGGGTGCTGCGCCGCGCGCCTCGGCACGCCAGCTCGGCGACCGCCCACGACGTGCTGCGTGAGTTTCGCATCCTCGACGCGATCAAGGACGAGCCCGTCTCGATCGCCCGACCGGTCGTCGCCTGTGCCGACGCGACGGTGTTCGACGCACCGTTCTATGTCATGGAGCGCATCGACGGATCACCGATCCTGCAGCGAGTTCCTGCCGCATGGGCCGATGCTCCGACAACGCACGGGCAAGCCCTCGAGGAACTGATCGACGCACTCGTCGCGATCCACGCGGTCGATTGGCGCGCGTGCGGGCTCGGCGACATGGCACCCAGCGCGAACTACCTCCAGCGCCAACTGGTCCGCTGGCTCGATCAATTGGCCTCCTACGGCGGCCGCGATCTGGCGGTCGCCCGCGACATCGGCGTCTGGCTGGAGGCCAATCGGCCCGATGATCGGCCGAGTGCGCTGTGTCACGGCGACTACAAGCTCGACAACGTCCTCTTCGCACCGGAGGCCCCACCCGATCTGCTCGCCGTCGTCGACTGGGAGATGGCTGCGATCGGGGATCCGCTCGTTGATCTGGCGTGGGCGCTGATCTTCCATCCGGGTCCCGACGGCACGATGCGGCTCGGGATGGCGAAGGAGCCGCGGTTCGCTGTCGAGCATCTTCCCGACCGGACCGCGTTGGTCGAACGCTATGCGGCAGGGTCGGGCCGTGACACATCGTCGATCGGGTGGTACGACGTGTTCGCCCGCTGGAAGCTGGCCATCGTGCTCGAAGGGAGCTACGCCAAGTTCGTGCGCGGCCTCTCCGACAAACCGATCCACGAGTTCTTCGGGACGCAAGCCGACCTTCTGCTCGGCAGCGCGTTCAACCTCATCGAACAAGGAGCAGTGACGTGATGCGTGCCTGGCAGGTACAGGGCAAGGGCGAGCCGATCGAGGTGCTGCACGCCGTCGAGGTCGACGTGCCGGAACCCGGTCCCGGGCAACTCAGAATCCGCGTGACTGCGGCCGGCATCGGCCTCCCCGACGTGTTCATGTGCCGCGGTACGTACCCGCTCACGCCGCCACTGCCGTTCACCCCGGGCCAGGAGGCCACCGGCGTGGTGACAGCGGTCGGTGAGGGTGTCGACGTCGCCATCGGCACGCGGGTGATGTGCGTGACGATGTTCTACATCGGTCTCGGCTCGTTCGCGGAGGAATGTCTCGTGGCCGCGGACACGACCTTCCCCGTGCCAGAAGGACTCACCGACGCCGAGGCCGCGGGTTTCTGGATCCCGCATCTCACCGGGTGGATCGGGCTGGTCGATCGCGGCCACATCGCGGCCGGCGACTGGCTGGCCGTCCTCGGTGCGTCAGGCGGAAGCGGCATCGCCGCGGTCCAACTCGGGAAGGCGCTGGGCGCCAAGGTGATCGCTGTCGTCGGCGACGAGGAACGAGCCGAGTTCTGTCGCGGCCTCGGTGCCGACGTCACCATCGATCACCGAGCCGGCTCGGTTTCCGCAGCGCTGCGCGAGGCCACGGACGGTCGCGGCGTCGACATGGTGTACGACCCGGTCGGTGGTGACCTCGCCGAGGACGCAGCCAAGGCCATGGCGCGATATGGCCGGCTGCTCGCGGTCGGGTTCGCCAGTGGCAGATGGCCGCGCATCGCGGCGCACGACCTGGTCGTCGCCAACACATCGCTTGTCGGCGTGTTCGCCGGTGGTTACTCGCGCGCCGAACTGGACGCGATCCACGCCAACCTCGCCGGCCTGGTCGCCGACGGCCGGTTGCGCAATGCCGTGACGGGCGAGGTGCCGTTCGCCGATCTGCCGGCAGCCCTGCAGTCGATGGCTGACCGGGCCGTCGTCGGCAAACGAGTCGTGGTCCCGTGAGCCGCGCCGCCGACTTCGAACTGCACGCCGACGAAATCGTCGACGCGGCCGTGGAGATCTTTCACGAGGCGGGCCTCGACGCGGTCAGCATGCGCAGCGTCTCGACGCGCCTCGGTGTGTCTCCCGTTCCGCTGTACAGCCGGATCGGCAACCGCGATGCGCTCGTCGAAGCCATCGCCGATCGGCTGCTCGCAGATCTGGCGCCGGCCAGCACCGAGGGCGAGGCCTGGGATGCGTACGCGCTGCGCTGGTCGCGCGAACTGCGGGCCCGAATCCGACAGGCACGCGACAGCCGCCTCATCGTGTGGCACGGCCGTGACGCGTACATCGAAGCCTCACGACCCCTCGTCAAGGCGATGCGTCGCGATGGTTTCGCGGCCGACGCCGCGGTCCAGGCCTGTCGACTGCTCACGTGGGCGACGGTCGGTTTCGGTGCGGTCGAGAGCGGCGTCGAGCCACCGAGCACTCGCCGCGTTCGAGTGCGCCCGGGCGGGGATCCGGGTGGCGTCGATCCGGCCGAGACCGACACGCTCTTCGATCTCCACATCCGCTATCTCATCGAAGGCATCGCCCGCGACGTGCAAGGCATCGCAGCGTCGCCCGGACCCACCGGAAAGCGCAAGCGATCATGACGATCCCATCGCTCGATGCGACCGACAAGGTGGTCGTCGTGACCGGTGGCAGCAAGGGCCTCGGTCGGGCGATGGCGCTCGCCTTCGCTGAAGCCGGTGCAGATGTCGTCGTCGCCAGTCGCAAGCTCGAACCGTGTGAGGCCGTCGCTGCTGAAGTCCGTGCTCTCGGCCGTCGGGCACTTGCGATCAGCTGTCACGTCGCCGATTGGCAGCAGTGTTCGACCCTGATCGACGCCACCATCGCCGAGTTCGGTCGCATCGATGTCCTCGTCAACAACGCAGGCATCGCGCCCGTGCCGCCGTCGCTGCTCGCTGTCACCGAGGATCTGTTCGACAAGACGATCGCAGTCAACCTCCGCGGCCCGTTGCGACTGACTGCGCTCGCTGCCGAGCACATGCCGAGCGGTGGCTCGATCATCAACATCAGCTCCAAGGCGTCGCTGCACCCCACGTCGTTCACGGTCGTCTACGCCGCGGCCAAGGCCGGTCTCAACGCGCTCACCAAGGCTTCCGCCAACGAGTTCGGGCCGCGCGGCATACGCGTCAACGCGATCGTGTGCGGAACGTTCCACACGGACAGCCTGCACAAGTCGATGCCGAGCGACGAGATCCAGGCCCAGATGGCGGCCCGGATCAGTCTCGGCCGCATCGCATCCGCGGACGAGATCGTCGGCACGGCGCTGTATCTCGCCAGTGACGCGTCGTCGTATCTCACCGGCGAGCTGATCCTGCTCGACGGTGGTTGAGCGGATCCAGGGGGACAAACACATGTTGGGGAACACACAAGGGGGAACAAGATGACAGACACGGATGCAAGCCGTGAGGTGATCGGCGACGGGAAGGTCGCCGTGGTGACCGGATCTGGCAGCGGCATCGGGCGCGCACTCGCCGAAGCGTTCGCCGCTGAAGGTTCGGCGGTGATCGTCGCCGACCTCGACATCGCCGCAGCCGAGGTAGTCGCCAGCGGCATCCGCGATCGCGGCGGAGACGCCCTCGCTGTCGCGGTCGACGTGTCCGACGCCGCGTCCGTCGATGCGCTTGCGGCGGCGACGATCGCCCGGTTCGGTCGGGTCGATGTGTTGTGCAACAACGCGGGCGTCTCGACCTTCAACCTGATGCGCGATCAGACACTCGACGACTGGCGTTGGGTGCTCGGCGTGAACCTGTGGGGCGTTGTGCACGGCATGCAGACGTTCATTCCCATCATGCGCGAGCAGGGGACTCCGGCCCACATCGTGAGCACGTCGTCGCTGGCCGGCCTCGTCAGCGGCATCGCGTTCATCGGGCCCTACAACGCGACGAAGGTCGCGGTGGTCTCGATCTCGGAGACACTCCGCCAGGAGCTCGCGATCGACGCACCGCACATCGGCATCAGCGTGCTCATCCCCAGTTCGGTCAACACCAAGGTGCTCGATTCCGAGCGCAATCGGCCCGCCGAATTCGGTGAGGAGCACCGCACCGACACGGCCGAGTTCGTGCGGCAGATGATCCGCGACACGTTCACGAGCTCGACGGGCAAGACGCCGGAGGATGTCGCGACGATCGTCGTCGACGGAATCCGCGCCGGCAAGTTCTGGATCATCACGCATCCGGAACAAGACGGAGCGATCACGAAGCGTCTGGCCGAGATCACGGCCAACATCCCTGCGGCGCCGGCCTGACTCCGGCCTGAATCACACAATCGATCTCGATCTACAACACACACAACCAAACCAATTGTCTTGGGGGACATGATGAAGAACAGAGCATTCCGCGCGGTCGCCGCGCTGACCGTATTCACACTCGTTGCTGCTGCCTGCGGGAAGGACAGGCAGAACTCTGCGACCACGTCGACCACGATCGCACCGTCGGTGACCACCGCCGCGCCCGCATCGACGACGGCGACCACGACGGCGTCCAGCACGGTGTCGACGTCCGGTGTCACCACACCGCCGACGGAGGCCACGGCCGCTGCAACGACGACGACCGTGCCCGCCGGCCCGACGTTCGGCGATGCGCCGTGGCCGTGCGGTCCGGCGAAGACGCCGAACAAAGATGACGGCAGCGAAGTGGGTGTCACAGCCAGCGATGTCACGATCTCCGGTGGCGACGACGCCGGCTATGCCGGTGCACCGGGACTGGACCATCAGGCAACGGACGCGATCAAGGCTCTCGTCGCCAAGTGCAACGAGTTGGGCGGCATCAACGGTCGCACGATCAAGTACAACTACTTCGATGCCGGCGTGTTCAACGTCGGTCCGGCGATCCAGGGTGCGTGCGACGCGAAGAGCTTCTTCCTCGTCGGCGAGGCCTGGTCCTTCGACGGCAATCAGGAGGAGATCCGCCTCGGTTGCAAGCTGCCGGCGGTTCCGACGTTTGCCGTCAACGCCGCGTTCGCGATGGGCAAGGACGTGTACGAGGGCTTGCCCAATCCTGCCGACGAAACCCCCGCCGGTGAGTACGCGATGATGACCGCGCTGCTGCCCGACGCCGTCAAGAAGATCGGCGCGCTCGCCGCAAACTTCTCGTCGACTCAGGATCCCCGCGACAAGCTGATCGCCGCGTCACCTGCGTTCGGTTGGGGTTTCTCGGAGACGACTTTGGAGTACAACGTGGCCGGCGAGGCCGACTGGACGCCGTTCGTGAAGCAGATCAAGGACGCCGGCTCGACTGCGGTGTCGTTCACGGGTACCTGCCTCCCGGGCTTCCAGGTGTTCGATCAGACTGCGAAGGCAAACGGACTCGACGTGCCCGTCTTCGCCGACTCGAACTTCTACGAGGCGGCGTGCGCTGCGGCGAACACGGACGGGGCCATGAACAACCTCTACACGAGGATGGCGTTCATCCCGTTCGAAGAGGCCGATGTCAACAAGGCGACCCAGGACTACCTCGACCTGCTGAGCGCAGCCAAGGGCGACGTGTCGTTGCTGGGTGCTCAGGCGACGTCGTCGTTCCTGCTGTGGGCCACGGCGGCCTCCGCGTGCGGTGACACGCTGACTCGTGCGTGCACGCTGACGAACCTGGCCAACACCCACAAGTGGACCGGTCAGGGATTGCACGCCGCAGCCGACCCGGGTGGCAACCATCCGCCGTCATGCAACATCATGTTGAAGTTGGACGGCACCAAGTATGTGCGGGTCGCGCCGGAGAAGCGTGGCACGTTCCAGTGTGATCCGAGCTGGATCGCCAAGGTGACGGGCACCAAGGCGCTCGCGGCTGCGTTGCTCGATTCGAACCGCATCTCGCAGCAGTTCGCGTCCGCCGGCTGAACTTCGCCCCCCGGGCGACGCTCGGGCGCATTCGCGTTGGATTCTCCGACGTGGATGCGCCCGACCCGGGATTGCGACGACGTGTCTCGATCACATCGCGTTGGTGTGGTCGAGGCCCTTGTTCGATGCGTCCTGGTCGAACGAGCGGATCATGGCCTGCACTGCATAGCTGGCGACGAGCCGACCGTGGCGGGTGAACACGCGCCCGTCGCCCTGGGCCAGGCCGCGGCCCGCATACGTCGCGGTGTTCGAATACAGCAGCCATTCGCTGACATCGACCTCGTCGTGGAATGCGAGCGTCGCGGTCATGATGCCCGTCGACAGCGACACGTGCGCGGCGGATTCGCCGATGCCGGGATGCGGTCGCATGGCGGCTGCGATCGTCCAGTGCGTCGTCGATTGGGCAACCAGTGCGGCGTGCATGTGTTGTTCGCGTGGCGCATCGCGAAAGCGTGTCCACACGTGGATCTCGGGCGGCCCGACTTCTTCTGCGTTCGCCATGTACGCGCCATCGACGTCACGCATCTCGCGGCCCGTCACGCCCATGTCGAGGACGGGTGATTCGTCCGGCCCCGCGACGTCAGGCATCTCGACCGACCCACGGATCACGTCGGGCTCGGCGGAGCTCATCAGCAGCAATCCGCTGCTGCGCAACTGTTCGTGCTGTTGCGTTCTGACGGCGATGGTGGAGAACGTGCGTCCCGAGCGCATCACATCGACATCGAGATCGAGTGGCGCGTCGAACATCGCCGCCTTGGAGAAGATCATGTGCGCTGATGTGACCCGTTGGTCGGGCACCGTCTTCGACGCGGCCACGATCGCCTGGGCGATCATCTGCCCGCCTTCGACCACGTTGCGACCCGTGGTCGGATACGCCGGCCCGACGAAGTGACCGGCCCAGGTCGGTTGCACGTCGATCAGCCGCACGAGGTCGGCCTGATCACCCCATATGGGAAAGGCAACGCTCGCATCGGTCACGACCTGGAGCGTAAGTCATCGCGGTCGCACCCCACTCCGTCGGGCGAAACCCTCTGTTGCTACAGTGACAACTGACGGCATGGGGTGCCGTGACATGGCTGACTCGAGGGGGAAGCACGTGCGTTTTGGGTTGTTTCTGATGCCGGAGCCGTTCCCGTGGTCGAACTGGACGTTGTCCTACGACCTCAAGCTGGACGAGATCGTGCTCGCCGAGAAGCTCGGCTTCGACGAGGTGTGGGTCGGCGAACATCACACCGGCGCCTACGAGAACATCCCTGCGCCCGACATCTTCCTCGCCAAGGCGTCGGCCCTCACCCATCGCATCGGGTTGGGCACCGGCACGATCAACCTGCCGTACCACGACCCGTTCATGGTCGCCGAGAGGTTGGCCTTCCTCGATCACCTCACCCATGGTCGTCTGATCTACGGCTTCGGTGGCGGGGGACTGGTCAGCGATCGCTCGTTCTTCCAACTCGACAAGGACGAGGGCACGCCGCGCATGCACGAAGCGCTGGACATCATCGAGCAGCTGTTCGCGAACACCGACTACATCGACTACTCGGGCAAGTTCTGGAACCTCGAGCACAAGCGGATCCAGGTCCGCCCGTACCAAGAGCACCCGCAGTTCTCGGTGGCCGGCATGTCCGGTGTCCACAACTTCGCGCTGTGCGGCGAGCGCGGGTACGCCGCGCTCAGCATCTACTTCACCCCGGCCACGATCGAGGCCAATCCGGGCATGCCCGACCTCGTCGCCCAGGGCAACGCGCTGGCCAACGCCGCGTCCATGGCCGGGCGCGATCCGGCCAAGGCCCGCGACGATTGGCGGATCTGCCGCGAGGTCTACGTGTCGGACTCGAAGAACGCAGCCATGAACGAGATTCGCGAGAGCTTGAAGCAGTCGTACGACTACCTGTTCAAGATCGGCCTCGCGCCGTTGATGAAGCGGGACATCTCGATGCCCGACGCCGACGTCACATTCGACTGGATGGTCGAGAACATCCCGTGGATCATCGGCTCGCCGCAGGACTGCACCGCGCAGATCAAAGAGCTCGACGAGGCCGTGGGCGGCTTCGGTTCATTGCTGTTCAACTCGCGCGAGTGGGTGACCACCGACCGGTGGAACCGCTCGCTCGAACTGTTCGCCCGCTACGTGTCACCGCACTTCCGACGTCGCGACGATCAGCGGTTCCGCGCCGAACTTGCTGCCGATGCGCTCGGTGGATGACCTCGCGCGAAGCTGGTCCTGATGGCACGCTTCACCGACCGCATCGCAGTGATCACCGGTGCCGCGTCGGGCATGGGGCGGGCGACAGCATTGCGCATTGCCAGCGAAGGCGGTCGCGTCGCGTGCATCGACATCGCGGACGGCGGCGGTGCGAACACCGTTGCGTTGATCGAGGCCGATGGTGGCACGGCGTGCGCGATCGAGTGTGATGTCGCCCAGCCGGCACAGGTCGAGCAGGCGATCGCAACCGCGAACGCATTCGGCGGCGGCATCGACGTCCTCGTCAACTGCGCCGGCACCGGCTTCTATCGCCACTTCCCCGAAGTGACTCCGGACGAGGTCGACCGCGTCATGGCCGTCAACTTCGGTGGCACGTTCTGGACGTGTCGCCACGCGATGGATTCTCTGCTGGCGTCGCGCGGTTGCATCGTCAACATCGCGTCAGCGGCGGCAGTGCGCGGCAGCGCGTACCTCACGACGTACAGCGCGTCCAAGGGTGCGGTGCTGGCGTTCACGAAGTCGCTCGCGGTTGAATACGGTCCGCGCGGTGTTCGTGCCAATGCGGTCTGTCCCGGTGGTGTCGACACGCCGCTGCTGCGGTTGTTCCAGCCGCCGGACGACGTCGACCGTCATCTGATGAACCGTGGTCACGGCCTGCTCGGGCGGATGTCGAAGCCGGATGAGATCGCCGCGACGATCACCTTTCTCGCCTCGGACGATTCGTCGCAGACGACAGGCGCCACCGTGGTGGTCGACGCCGGCTCGACAGCGTGAGCCGATCGGACGCGACGGCGACGCGGGCCGGGAGGCCCTCCGTCAGCCGGTGATGTTGAAGAAGCCGTGGTAGCTGAACGACGACGCTGCGCAGCCACCGCCGGCCGGCGACGACTCGGTCCACGTGACGCTGAAGCTGGTCGCGAGTGCGCTGTGATCTGATGGCCCGATCGTGAAGTGAGTCGGCGAGAACGAAACGGCGAAGTTGGTGGCCGAGAGGTTGCCGCCGCAGTTGAACGACGCATCGCCGGTGACGGGAGCTTGCCCGGCGTAGGTCAACCCGTCGAGGGTGCCGAGCTGCACCTTGACGACGTTCGGTTCCTCGAAGTAGATGCCCGAGGTGTCGACGATGAAGTGACCGACGAGGGGCCGCGAATCCACGCAGACCTCGGGCCCGAATCCCGAGCAGCTGACCTTGTTGCCGACCGTTGCGAAGTTCGTGGTCGGCGGACGGATCTTGGTGACGTCGACGTCGAACGGCGTGACCACCGCGTTCGCGCTGGATTGTGCAGCGGCCAGGTTCGAGTTCGCGGTGGCGAGCGCTGCGGTGGCCTTGGCGGCGTCGGCCTGAGCTTGCTCGGCCTGCGTTTGCGAGGCGGTGAGTTGGCTGTTGAGCTGGGAGATGCTGGCGGCCTGCGAATCGAGCGTCACCTTCTGGTTGGCGATCGTCTGCTCATCGGAGGTGACGGTCGCCTGCAGCTGCGCGACCTGAGCGCTGTCATCGGTTCCCGGACGGCCGACGGTCACTGGCGCACCGGCGATGGTCGTGGTGGTGACGTCAGGTGTCGAGGCATCGGGTGTCGTGTCATCGGTGCTCGCGGCGCGCGCCTTTGCTCGCGCCAGCTGGTCTTGCGTGGTGCTCAGTTCCTTGCGGGCGTCGTCGGTCTCCGTTCCAGCGCGCGAGATCAACACAGCCGAGACAGCGGCCATCGCAATCAAGAGCACGGCGAGCAGGCCGACTGCCACCTTGGCCTTCGACGGCCACGATCTCGCTGAGGGCGACGCTGTCGGACCCGGGGTCGACCACGACGGGTTGGGTGGTGGCATCGACATGAACAAGACCTCGAGGTTCCGGGACGGTCTCGAAAATCTAGCCGCTCTCGATCAGCGCCTCGACCGGACGGTGTCGATGCAGCAATGCGTCACGTTGGCACGAGCGTCCGCAGGCGGGCCACCCGTGGTTCGTTGGTGGCGTACGCCAATGCGAGTGCGCCGCCGAGGGCCCACGGGATTCGTGCCGCTTCGAGCGATCGGCAGATGGCAACGATGCGATCGACGAGTGTGGTCATCGTCGTGCGGATGCCAGCGGTCGCGGTCATGACGGGAGCGCCTCGGCGAGCTCGAGCACCTCGCTGAGTCGACGGGCCTGCTCATCTCTCCAGCCACATCCGAAGATCGAGCGATTCGACGTGCTCAGCGACGCTGCCCGTCAGCGATCCGTGGGGAGGGGAAACTCGGGGCAGGTCGCGGCATAGGTCGCCAGGTCGCCGATGTACGTGGACCACTCCTCGAGCGTCAGGTTCCGACCGGCGATCGCGCATGCGGCTGCGAGCCAATGTGCCGGCTCGAGGTCCCAGACCTCGATGCCGTCGTTGCGGGGCGTCTCGATCGCGAATGCGCCGCCGTCGGGGCGCAGCGCGGACGGCGTCCCGTCGCCGCGATCGAGATCGATCGCGTCGCCGATCCGGGTGCGCGTCGTGAAGTCGTCCACTGACACCGATCCATCGTTGCCAGCTGCGAGCAGGGTCGTCCCGTCGGCCGAGAAGATCATGTTCTGGATGAACCCGCGGGCACCCGGCAAAGATGCCGACTTGACCAAAGTTGTGGGATCGTAGATGGCGAGCGTGCCGTCGACGGAAGCCCCGACGACCACGCCGGAGGCGGTGACTTGCACGTTGCCGAGCGTCCGGTCCCGATTGTGCGCGATTGGCTTCCCAGTGGTGCCGTCGAACGAAACAATGCCGTCGCCCGCGACGTAGACATGGCTCCGGTCGGCGCCAATCGCCACCGACACGGCGGCCGGCTGATCGCCGTCGGCGGTGGGCGCGAGCTGCATCCGCTGCACGAGAACGTCTGTGGGGATGTCGTACTCGTCGACGTGTCCGTCGAGGTAGCCGAGCAGCAGCGTCGTCCCGTCATCGCTGGCGGCGAAGGAGATCGGCTGAGGTGTCAACGCGATCGACATCTCCGATCGCACGTTGGTGGACCTGTCCCACTTTCCGATCTTGACGTCATCGGCGAAGACGCCGGTGACCGAATTGCCTGCGACGTTGGCCAGCAGCATGGGCGGAAGTCCAGCGATCGGCGTGTCGGATGTCAGGTCCCACAGCGAATAGTCGAGGTTGAACGGCGGTTGGGTGCCCTTGTCGGCAGCGACGAGCAAGGTCGTGCCGTCGCGAAACAACCCGACGATGAGTTTGCCCCGCGCGATGAGACGTTGGATCGGGCCGCCCCCGTCCACCCTCCAGCGACTGATGACCCCATCGTTGTTCGATGTCGCGACGAGAGTGACGCCTGTCGGGCCGCTGACCAGATCGAGGTCGGTCGCCCAACCTTTCTGGTTCTGCAGCACGCGTCCGGTCCGTGCGCCGGTTCTGAACGAGCGCTCTCGGATCCGACCGAAATAGTTGCCACGCCACAGCTGATCTGTCGTCGCTGAGAACGCGAAGGACGCACATTCGCCGAAGCCGTAGTCCGCTCCGCTCACCTGCCATCTCACGATGCCCTGTGCGAGATCGATGCGAATGATCGACCCGATCTGACTCCCGTTGTCCTTGTCGATGTGCACGCTTCTCACCACGGCCGTCGATCCGTCATCGGTGAAGCGCATCGTGCCGAGCGTCGAGAAGTCGGGCACCTGGATGTCGGTCGTCAGTGCGAACGTGACCGGATCGAACGCGCGGAGGTGACCGCCGGTCGAGCCGACAAACAACCGACCGTCCGGGCCATACGCGAGCGCACCTGCCGAGCTGTCTGCATCCGACGCCGACGCTGCGCCGGGGAGACCGGAGATCGTGGTGACGACCGTGGCGTTCGTCGAGTCGTACACCGTGACGCCACCCATTTCATCGGAGCCCGCCGCCAGTCTGGTTCCGGTGTCGTCCACTGCCAACGAGTTGCGATAGTGGGGCAACGTCAACGGCTGACCGACCACGTCGCCGGTGGAGAGGTCGACCACCGCAGCTGTCGACAACGGTGCGGACGTGCCATCCGTCGGCCCGCCCACCCACTCCGCCGCGAACCGGCCATGGGGGCTGACGACGAAAGACACGTCGGTGACTCGCTGCTCGCTGAGTGCCGCCAGCTGCCGGATGTGGTTTCCAGAGTTCACATCGACGATCGACACGGGACTGACGAGTCCTGTGTTGCGTGGGACCGTCGACACCAGCATCGTGCTGGTTCCCGGGATTGCGATACCCTGAACACCGGCCGCGCCGTCGAATCGCAGGTAGCCCATGAAGCCGGGGTCGTACGTGAACGTGCCGAACAGGGCCGATTTCGAGACCGCGTCGGGTGCGCCCTTCCACGCTTCGATCGCGAGCAGCGCGGCGAGGTCGCGCTGCGACGACCGAACGGCGAGTGATTGGCCGGCCAATGAGCGCAATTCGGAGGCTCGCTGTGCATCCTGCGCGGCGGTCGCCGATTGCTGCGCCTTTTTCTGCGCATCGATGGCCACGGCGCGCTGTTGATCCGCGATTCCCTGTTGATCGACTGCGACCTGGCGTTGCGCCACCGCCACCCGTTGCTGGCGATCGGCGCGCTGCCGCTGCACGATCGCGACCATGCCGGCTCCGAGGGCGACGACGAGGACGGCAGCGATGCCGACGAGCGAGCGGCGCAGGCGGCGGTTCTGGCGGACCTCGATCTCGAGCCGTCGCTTCGACTCACGCTCGACGGAGGCGGATTGATCGACCGACTGATCGAGGAACCGTTGCTCGGTCGCGGTGAGCGCGCCCGGATGAGCCGCGACGAGCTCAGCGATCACGCCAAGTCGCGCGCCGCGGTACAGATCGGCAGGATCGCATCCACCACCGACCCAGCTCGCCGCGGCGGTCGAGAGAGCGCGCAGCTCACGCAGCCACGAACGGTCGTCCGCCAACCAGCCCTGCAACTTCGGCCAGGCACGGAGGAGCACCTCGTGGGCGACCTCGACCGTCGGTTCGCGGGTGTCGCGATCGCGGTCACTGGTGAGCAGCCGGCGATCGACGTAGGCAGTGACCACCCTCGTCGGCACCCCCGCGAGGTCGGAGACGATCGCTCGTCGTCGCGTGTCCTCGTTGCCTTCTCCCGGCGTGACGAGGCGCGAGAACATCCGCCGGACGGCCGCGCGATCCGACGCATCGAAGCCCAGATAGATCTCGTCGGCCTGCCGACTCAGCGCGCCGGCGAGGCCGCCCAATGCGTCGTACGCGTCGGCGGTGACCATCGCCCCGTCCCGACGCTCGAACAGCTCCGCGAGCGCGAACTGCAACATCGGCAGGCTGCCGGGCTGATCGACCGTCTCGGCGACGAGCCGCGAGACGAGCGCTGCTTCGAAGCGCACGCCGACCTGATCGGCGGGAGAGCTGATCGCGTCGTGCAGCTCCGACGTCGACATCGGCGTGACACCGAACGGGCTCGCGGACACCAGCGGACCGAGCGCAGGATCGGCGAGCGGCCGGTCGAAGAAGTCGGCCCGAACGGTCGCGACGACCTTCACCAGTCCTGCCTCGACCGGATCGACGATGGCGGTGATGAACCGCTGGCGCTCGTCTTCTCCCGTCAACGTCCAGAGTTCCTCGAGCTGATCGATCACGACGACGAGCTCGTCGTCTGCGGCGATCGTGCGGACGGCCAATCGGACACCGTCGTGCCGCCGGAGAGCGTTGGTGGAGAGCAGCTCGCTCTGCTCCTCGATCGCAATCTGGGCAAGGGCGCTCGACAGCGATGCGAACGGGTTCTCACCGGGCGTCATCACGACGACGAGACAGCGTCTCGCGCGCAGCCGGGGGATGAGCCCTGCCAGCACCAGCGAGCTCTTACCAGAGCCAGACGGTCCGACGACCGTGACGAACGGAACTCCATCGGTTGCGACGACTAGCCGCTCGACCAGCGCGTCACGGCCGCGGAACTCTTGGACATCGACCTCCCCGAATGGACGCAGGCCCTTGTACGGATTGCTCACAGGGATCCCCGGGTTGAGCACCGTGGCTGCCACCGAGCGCGTGACCGAATCGGCCGTGGGGCTCGAAGATGCGTCGGGCGGCGTCGTCGTGGTGATTGCACCGGAGGCGGCCCGCTGCCACGCCGACACGAACTCGGTGACGCTCGAATAGCGATCGAGCGGGTGCACGGCACCGGCACGTTCCAGGACCGCGCCGATCGCGGCTGGCACGTCGGCTCGAACCGCATCGATCGACCCCAACGGCCCGCGCAGCTTGGACCTGATCACTGCGGACGCATCGCGTCCCTCGAACGCGGCGCGGCCGGCGAGCATCTCCCACACGGTGACTGCCAGCGCATATTGATCGGCGCGCGCATCCTCGACGCCGTCGCGCAGTTGCTCCGGACTTGCATACAAGGCCGAACCGGCCGACCAACGTTGAGGCGCCGGCGACTCATCTCCGATCGCTGCGGCGATCCCGAAGTCGGCGAGATACGCGATGCCGGCATCGTCGAAGAGAATGTTCGCGGGTTTCACATCTCGGTGGACGATCCCGGCCGCATGCGCAGACGCGAGTGCACCACCGATCTGCTCCAGCACGGCCCCGGCGCGATCGAGCGTCAGCGGGCCCGTGTGCGTGATGAGCTCGTCGGCGCTGCCGCCGCGCATGAGGCGGAAGACGAGGAATGCGCCGCCGGGCTGGCGCCAGAAGTCGTACAGGGGCACGATGTTCGGGTGCTCGAGTCGTGCGACGAGGCGGGCCTCGACCTCGAAGCGCATGACGAACGATCGGTCGTCCGCCAGCTCGGGTCGGATCACCTTGACAGCCACGTCACGTTCGACGCCGGGCTGGGTCGCGCGGTAGACGGCCCCGAACGAACCCTCGCCGATCAACTCGCGCAGCACGTAGCCGCGCAACGGTCTGGCGATGTCGGTCGGAGACGGATCGAGCGCAGCTCCTGTCGCCATCGATGACTCCAGCTCGCAGAGAGCCGCCGACGGATCGAGGCCCGTCTGCTCGGCGAGCTCGGAGCGATATCGATGGAAGGCGCGGAGGGCGTCGGCCGTCTGTCCGATCGCATGCAGCCCACGCATCGCCTTCTCGACGAACTGCTCGCGGAGCGGATGGGCATCGAGTAACGAGGTGACCTCGGCGATGGACCGCCCGTTCCAGCCGCCGGCCGTCATCGCATCGATTCGGTTCGCAAGCGCGGTGAGACGGAGCTCCTCGAGCTTCTTGACGAATGGCCGTGCCCACCATTCGCCACTGAGGTCACCGAACACCGGGCCGCGCCACATCGCCAGCGCTTGGTCGAGCACGTCGAGTGCCCTCTCGGCCGGCAGCGTTGCGGCATGATCGACGAGCGCCACGAACCGCGCCGCGTCGATGTTCAGCGAGGCGGTGTCGAGCACGTATCCCGCGTCGGTGGTCAGCACCACACCGTCGCCCACGGCGGTCCGGAGCCGGGACACGTATGTGATCGCCGAGCGACGCGGGTTGGCCGGACCGTCACCATCGGGCCAGAGCACCTCGCCGAGTCGTTCGTACGTCAGTACATGACCGGGATCGGACAACAGCGCGGCCAACACCCGCCGTTGTTGAGGACCGCCGAGCGACACTGGCCCGAGCTCGCTGACAACCTCGAGTGGACCGAGGACCCGGAACTCCATCGACGCAGAGTATTCCGATCCTGCGGGGGCCTCGGCACGCACCATCACCACACGACACTGTGCAGTAGGTGCTCGCCGCCGAGCCCCTTCAGAACGGCCGTCCGCGACTCGCCGAAGACGATGTCACCGCGAGGTTCGACGATCTCGCGCACCAGCGATGAGACGAGGATCTCGCCGCCACGCGCCTGATCGGCGACGCGTGAGGCCATCACGACGTGCCGGCCGAAGAGGTCGCCATCATCGCCGAGCACCGCTTCTCCGGTGTGGATCCCGGCGCGCACACTGAGACCGGCGAGCGGGTTGGCGGCCTCGTAGGCGGCCAGTGCTCGCTGGGCGTCGATCACGAATGCGAGGGCGCTCCGCGCGCTGCGGAAGCACATCATGAAGCCGTCACCGAGTGCATGTGTTTCGGTGCCGTGGTGACGTGCCAGCATCCGGCGCATGATCTGGTTGTGCACCGACAAGACCTCGTGCCACGCCAGGTCGCCCAGCTCGACGGCGCGAACTGTCGAGCCCTCGATGTCGGAGAACACGATCGTCACCGTGCCGGCATCGCTGCCCGGGTCGGCGGCGTTGCCGAGGCCGAGTACGGCGTCGGCGACCATGCCGATCGCAGTGGATCGAACGTCCGCGTCGCCGGCCCCGACCACCCTCGCGGACCCTGTTGCGTGGGTCCGGGTGGCCGAGCCCGATGGCACGGAAAGTGTGAGTGTGCAACCGCCGAAGCGCACGACCTCGCCGACCGCCAGCCGGTGAGGCTGGACGATCGGCCGGCCATCCACCGTCGTGCCGTTCATGCTTCCGAGGTCGGCGACGAGCACCGATGCTCCCCCCGGGCTGAGCGAGAGGTGGCGCCGTGAGATCGCTGGATCGAGCAGGATCAGCCCTCGACAATCGCGCCCGACATCCAGTTCGTCGGTGATCAACAGGGTCAGTGGGCTTCGGCCCGGCTCGGTCACCAGCACGGCCGGCGCCATCACGACAGTGTTGCGACACTCGGTGAGGTGAGGCAGCCGGAGTCGAGCGGGGCGCTCGGTGCGGCGAGGAAGGCGTTGGCCGTTGCGTAGAAGCAGTTGGTCAGCTGGGCCAGCGGATCGATGATCTTCGGCACCTCGACGATGGTCGTGTTGGCGAAGCTGCTGAAGAGCTTCTCGACCGTGCTGACGCTGCTTCGCGGGTCGTACGACGGCAGCACCGCGAGGACGGGCACCGTGCTCGTCGGGTTCGCTCGCGACGGGTACTGGGGCAGCGGGCCGACTGCGTCACAGAATCGCTTGGTGGTGTATCCGGCGAAGATCCCGGCCGTGTCGTTCGCCGTCGTCGTCAGACCGGGGTAGATGTAGTCCTCGCCTTGGCAGTGAGCGACCAACGCCCATGCGTTTGTGTCCACCGGGTTCGCGGCAAACGCCTGGGCAACACCCTCGTCGCTCGACCCGTCGGGCCCGCCAGGAAGAAACTTCGGGACCAGGTTTGCGAGCGTGATGCTGCCGATTGAATGCATGCTGTCGAGCAGGGTGATCTGGTCGAGCACGACCGGGATGCCGGTGCCCGGTTCGATCACCTTCGTCGTCGTCGGGTTGGCGAATCGGGCGAATGTCTTGGCAAACGCTTGCTGCAGGTCGCCGCTCTTCGAGCACTCCGTCGCCGCTGCGCAATCGTCAGCGAAGCGTCCGAATGCCGCGGCGAGGTCGTTGGCGTCTCCACCTGCTCCGACGGCGACCGGCGTCCGGCTGACCAGTGCGGTGACGGAGGACGAGTCTTGATCGATGACGTGGAGGGCAATGTCGGCGCCCGCGCTGCCGGCGTACAACGCCCATGTCGAGATGTCGAGCGCTCGGCGCACGATCCCGATGTCTGCCGCAACGATCCGATGATCGAAGATCGAGGCGAACGGCACCACGCTCTGTTCGGCCTTCGCGAAGCAGGCCTTCAACGCGTCAGCCGCCGCCGCGCCGAGGTTCAGGGTGTTGATCTCTGCCGAATACGTCGTGAGGTCGGGGCATTTGGTGACGCCGTCGCTGCGGCCGGCACCCCGCTGATCGACCCAGATCATGTCGTGGCCCGGGAACACATCGGCAGCCTTCGGATCTGTCCAGGAGTACGTCGGCGTCGTGCCGAGAATCGAAAGTACCGGGGCGTTCCACGTCGACGGGCTCGCCCGGCGAACGGTGACAGCCAGGTTGATCGCTGGGCCGCCGCTCTTGGTCGGATCCACTGGCACCGCGACGGTCATGCAGCTGAGCGTCGCCGGCGCGCCATCCGGGCACGTCGCAGGTGTGGCGACAGCCGCCGGCGGAGCCACGGTCGTCGTGGGTGCTTCGGTGGAGGGGGTCGTCGCCGGCGCCGTGGTCGCAGGTGCGGATGTCGACGGCGACGTGGATGTCGATGCCGGCGCCGTCACGGCCGGGGTGGTCGTCGACGCAGACGCTGTTGACGTCGTCGTATTTGCTGCTGTCGTGCTGTTCGAGCTGCAGCTCGACGCCGCCAGCGCAAGTGCGACGCCAACGCACGGGATGATGGATTTCCAACGCATGAGGTGCTCCGATGCGGTCGTAGGTGCCACAACCATGCGTGCGCTCGATTTCAATCGGACTTCAGTCCTGCCTCGGACTGCTCGATCGGACATCAGATCGGTTGCAGTGCTTCTCGCGACGCCACGGTACGGTGAGTGGATAGCCGCTCCACTTGAGTCCCGTGTTGCCTGACCGTGCCTCGCCCGTGCGCCGGGTCGACGCCGAGCGCAATCGCGCTAAGATCCTGGCCGCGGCGCGCACCGCGTTCGCCGAACCCGATGTCGACGTCTCGATGGCCGAGATCTCCCGCCGTGCCGGCGTGGGCATGGCGACCCTGTACCGCAACTTCCCTGGGCGACGAGAGCTGCTCGAAGCGCTCTACACCGACGAGGTCGATGCGATATGTGCCGCCGCCATCACGCTCGGCGAGCAGCGCCCAGGTGCGAAGTTCACTGCCTGGCTGCGCAGGTTCGTTGCCTTCTCGGCCAACAAGCGGCACATCGCGTCCGAGTTGCTGACCCATGTCGAACGGAGCAACCCGGTGTTCGACGACAATCGAGCCCGAGTGCTGGCCGCGGGGCGCCCATTGCTGATCGCCGCCCAACGCGCCGACGAAATTCGTGGCGACCTCAGCCTCGAACAGATTCTCGACATGATCATTGCGGTCGCAGCGATCCGTGCCGATCCGACGTACCTCGATCCGATCCTGCAGACCACGATCGACGGGCTGCAACCTCGACCGCAGGCGACGGCGAATGAACGTCGGAACGCCCGACGGGCGAAACGCTAGCCCGCAGTCGAGATGAGCTCGTCGGCGACCCACTGTGCAATCTCGGCGGGATAGGGCGCCGACAGCCCGAGAACGATGTGGGCGAAGCCGGCGTCGATCGCTTCGCCGATGGCATCGCGAGTCGTGGTGGGTTGGTCGTACGAGACGGACAGGTGGATCGATCGCGTGATGGACGCCGGGTCGCGACCGATCTCGACGCAGTAGCGGTCGAGGAGCGCGCTGCGGGCGATGGCATCGGCGATGTCGCCACCCGGGATGTTCCACAGATCGGCGTGCTCGGCCACGATGCGCAACACTGCGGCCGAGCGTCCGCCGATCATGATCGGCGGGCCGGGATGCTGGACGGGCTTGGGGTTGCAGAACGCGCCCGTGACGTCGATGAAGCTGCCGTGGAAGTCGAATGGCGCGGGCTCGGTCCACAATCGGCGGATGACCGTGCACGCCTCGGCGAGGCTTCCGACCGCGTGCGGGGCGTCGTGGTACGGCAGCCCGTTGGCGTCGTACTCGCGCCGCGCCATCGGAACGCTGGGTCGGGAGCCGGCCCCGATGCCGAAGTCGAGCCGCCCGCCGGAGACGATGTCGACCGTCGCCGCGATCTTGGCCAGCATCGCCGGTGGACGGATGCGGTTGCTGGTGACGAGCAGCCCGAGGCGCAGCCGTTGGGTCTGTGCTGCAAGAGCGGACAGCAGCGTCCACCCTTCGAAGATCGGTCCGCCGGGGTCCCCGCCGATCGGCATCAGGTGGTCGAACAACCAGGCGTGCTCGATCGCTGGAATCGCGTCGGCCTCGAGCCACACGCGCACGATGTCGGCGTAGTCGACCTGCATGGGCGCGGTCATGATGCCGAAGCTGGCGGTGCGTGATGTCATGGGGAGTGTGCCTCTCGGTACATGAAGCGGATCGTCTATCCACTTGATGGTACCGGAGAGCCGATCCGTTTCAGTTCCACGCGGGTTCTTGGTGCGCGACCATCGCGACGTGCGCGTTGTCGCTCACCCGAAGGGTCTCGGCCCGAGCCGCTCGGAACGCCTCGGCTGCGCTCTCAGAGGCCGGTTGGTCGGTTGACGAAGCGTTCGGCCGCTGGCGAGAAGTACCAGCCACCACCGGCCTTGGTGCCGCCGTCGGTCGGGATGTTGTGGCCGGTGACGAATCCGGACATGTCCGACGCGAGAAACAGAGCAACCCGGGCCTGATCTTCTGGCCATCCCAGTCGACCGACGGGAGCCCACGATGGCCACAGGTGCTCGAATCCTTTGCTCCGCTCGATGTAGTCGACCTGCGGCGTTTGGGTGAGGTCGGGCCCGATGCCGTTCACGCGCACCCCGAAGCGGCCGTAGGCGACGGCCAGACTGGTGGTGAAGTGCGCTGCCGCTGCCTTCATCGCGGCGTAGACCGGATCGCCTGGGTATCCGCGCATGCCCTCGACAGAGTGGACGTTGACGATCGACCCGTTGCCCTGAGCGACCATCGTGCCGATGAACGCACGGCACGTGGAGAACATGTGCTCGACGTTGATCGAGTACTGCCATTGCCACGATTCGGGAGAGGAGTCTTCGAACGGAACGCTGGGGCGGTAGTCGCCGACGTTGTTGACGAGGACGTCGATTCGTCGATGCGTGCCCAGGACGGAGTCGCGCAACCGTTGAACTTCGTCGATCTTGGTCACGTCGACGACGTGGGCGCGCGCACGGTGCCCAGCCGCGGTGATCTCGGCGACTTTTCGGTCAGCGCGGTCGCCATCGATCTCTGCGATCTCGACAAGTGCGCCGTGCTCGGCGAAAAGGCTCGAGATGGCGCCACCGATGCCGTCGCCTCCGCCGGTCACGACCGTGACCTTGCCGTCGAGCAGGCGAGCCCAATCAGAGATCGCATTCACGTCATCGCGAGATTGAGTCATGGTCGGAATCTAGGACAATCGTCGGCGAACCGAGCCTCGCGGGGCGCGGCTCAGCCGTCGACGACCAGTCCCGTTGCGGTGAACGCGGCGACGACAGCCTCGCCTTGACGACGCAGCGTGTTCACCAGCGCGATGTCAGCCTTGTCCTCGCTGCTCTTCTTGAGCGCGGCGATGAACGCGGCATAGCCGGCCTCTTGGATCGCGCGGCCGGTCGGCACGAATTCGAAGAAGCCCGATGGGATCAGTGACGGGGTCGCCAGCAGCGCAGCCGTGAGCCGGGGCGAGGCGGCGACCTTCAGCAGCCGCCCGATGAACCGATCGTTCGCTTCCGCGAACTCGTCGATGTCGGCCGCCGTTCGCATCGCCTTGTGCAGTGCCACGAATGTGGCGAGGTCGCCCTCGGCTGCGCTCGCGACGACACGTCGTGCGATCAGCCCGAAGACGAGGCCGCGCAGTTCGTAGTGATCGCGGATGTCGTCGGCTGCGATGCCTGCGACGAAGGCTCCGCGATTGGGCTCGAAGTTCAGCCAGCCTTCGCGATCCAACGTGATCAGCGCTTCACGGATCGGGATTCGGCTGACCCCCAGTTCCTCGGCGATCTCGTCTTGCAGCAAACGGTCGCCTTTCACGAGCTCGCCCGACAGGATCAGGCGCCGGATGTGCGCGGAAGCCTGTTCCACGCTGCTCTCTCGCTTCAGACGCCGACCTTGTGTTCGCGTTCCGCTCGTCGTGATCACAGCGCGTCGATTCGCGCGAAGCGTTCCGCGAGCGCGGTGAGGGCGTCTTGGCACGTCGTCGCGCCCCCCGGCGGCTCGGGAAGGCGGACGGCGCCGTGTTCACGGCTGGGCAGCAAGATCGTGGCGTGCCCGGGACACGTGATCTCGCCGCGTTGGTTCTGGCCCCAGATCTCCAGATCGATGGCCGGCCGGTCGCCCTCGGCCACGTACTTGCGAGTGATCGTGCCGCCCATCCAGTGCGTGTCGCCGACGTAGTTGAACTTGCGGAACTCGACGTCGAGCGTCGACAACCATGCGTCGTCACCCATCCAGTCGGTGCACATGTGGACGAGCCACGTCTCTCGCATCCGGCCGTAGTCGTAGGTGGCCGGGTTGCCCGCCCGTTTCGCCCATTCGGCGTCCCAGTGCACGCGCTGATGCACATCGGGGATGTTCAGGTCGTCGGGTCGGAAGAAGCCGGGCATCTTCTGTCGTTGCTCGTAGCCGAGGCGCAGGGCCTTCACGCCGTAGAGGCCCATGCCCATTCCCGTGTGCCAGACCACCATGTCGGTGACGCGCATCGGCCCTTTGACGAGTGGCGTGATCGTGTCGCCTTCGTTGACGTCCTCCCAGAATCTCGGGTCGGCACCGCGACGTCTCGCCGGCTCGGCGGCGTACGCCGCGTCGATCTCGGCCAGCTGCTCGGCGCTGTACGGGGCGATCTCGATCTTGGCGTACTTGCCCGTTTCGCCCTTCTTCTCGACACCGCTGCGGTCGGTCCGGATCATCAGCCGGAACTGCGCCGACAGCAGGTGATCGGCGGCCGCGAAGACCTCGGCTGTCCATTCGTGCACGGACCGGTCGGCGAACTCGCTGGCCTTGTCGTGCACGCCGACCAACGCGTTTCGACGGGTCACGCGCATGCCAGGTCGCAGCGGACTCCACCATTCGCGGTAGCTGCCCGAGTAGTAGGCGTGCGCGCCCTTGAGTGGATCACCCTTGAGGAGGGCCCTGGTGTCGGGGTCGAGGTCGGCGACCTCGTTCTCGCCGATCAGCGTGTCGCCGCCGTTCATGTTCGGGGACGCGATTGGTCCACCCCAGACCGTGGTCGGCCCGTATGTGGGGTCGCACCACAGCGGGTTGTCGTCACCGAACGCCTCGGCGACGTGGCGGAACGCGTCGGTGCCGGGGGAGAGGTACCACGGCGGCTGCGGGTGCGGCGTCGGAACGCCAATGCGCCGCCGCAACGCCGCGATTCCCTCGTCGGTCAAGGCTTTGCGCGGCGGCCGACTGTCGATCTGGCTGTCATCACTCATGCGTCAGTCCTCCCATTCGGTTCGGTCGCTGTGTGACGGCTGACGGCGTCAAAGGCTGGTGGATGTAGGTGCGATCGTTCAACTCTGCTCACTCCTCGAACCGGTGCCGAATCATAGCCCCCGAACAGTCTTTGTATATAAGATGCATCACACCTGTGGCGTATGCTCCAGCCATGCTGCTCGACGTCACCCGTTCCTGCACGGACACCGAATTGTTCGACGTTGCCACGGATTGGGTCGAGCGAAATGTGCCGCTCGCCTGGCGACTGGCAGCACGTGAGGGCCGGTCGGCAATCCGTGCGGTGCGGCCACTGGCCGACTACGAGACCTGGTACCCGACGTTCGCCGCGTCGGGCCTCGCTGTTGCGACCTGGCCTCGCGCCTACCTCGGTCTCGATCTCACCCCGGCCCAGGCGCGCGTCATCGAGGGCGTGCTCGGGCCGCTCAACCTCGGCCGGCTCAACCCACTCGGACTGAACAACGCCGCACCGGTGCTGTTCGCCTACGGCAGTGAAGAGCAACGGCTGCGATATCTACCGCCGATCGTGCGCAATGAAGAGAAGTGGTGCCAGCTGTTCAGCGAACCCGGAGCAGGATCGGACCTCGCATCGTTGGCGACCAGGGCTGTCCGCGATGGCGACACCTGGGTCCTGACGGGGCAGAAGGTCTGGACGACGTGGGCTCACCAGTCCCGCTTCGGGTTGTGCCTCGCCCGCACAGATCCGGCGGCACCGAAGCGGCAGGGCCTGACGTACTTCATCGTCGACCTCGCCGATCCGCGGGTCGAGGTGCGCGAGCTGCGCCACATCGGGGGCGAAGTCGACTTCAACGAGGTCTGGCTCGACGACGTGTCGATACCGGACTCGTACCGCCTCGGGGCGATCGGCGAGGGATGGCGGGCCGCGAATGCAACGCTGGCCGGCGAACGACAGATGGTCGCTGGAGCCGGGTCCGGCGGGGTGGACCGCATCGGTGGTAGCGGCGCGGATCGGCTGATCCGGACCGCACGTGCGAATGGCGCGTGGACCGACGCGCTCACCCGCCAGCGCTTGGTTTCGCTGTACTCGGAAGAGTCCGTTCGTCGCTGGACCAACGAGCGCGTTCGGGCGACCGTGAAGGCGGGTGGCACGCCGGGTCCGGCCGCATCGATCGGCAAGGTTCACCAAGGCGCGTTGAACCAGAGGATCCAATTGGCGGCGACGGACCTGCTCGGTGCAAGCGCAATCGCATGGGAGGCGCAGTCGACCGACAATGGGCCGGAAGCATGGGCGGCCGGCCTCCCGTACGAAGTGAAGGGGATGCTGCGCAGTCGGGCGAACACGATCGAAGGGGGCACGACCGAGGTCAACAAGAACGTGCTCGGCGAACAGGTCCTCGGGCTGCCGAGAGAGCCCGACCCATATCACGGACTCTCGTGGGAAGCGACGCCACGGTCATGACCAACCTCGCCTCGCTGCTGCTCGATCACCCCTTTGCCGACGATCAAGAGCTCATTCACGGTTCGACCGTCGACTGGACCAAGGCCGAGGCGGTGCAGCGCGTCCACGAATGGGCCGGCGAACTTCGGGCGGCCGGTGTCCACCCGGGGCAAGCCGTCGCAGTTGTGTGCTCCCACGCGCCCGACGTGATCATCGCGATGACCGCGATCTGGTCGGTTGGCGCGGTGTTCGTTCCGATCAACCCCTTGCTCCCCGATGCTGCGGTCGACGAGATCGTCGACGCAATCCGGCCCGCAGCGGTCCTCGATGACAGCGGCATTCGGTCGCTGAATGACGCCGCGGACTTCGCCGACGGCATCGCGTTCGTGCAGTGGACGTCGGGCACAACGGGCCGACCGAAGCCGGTCCTGCACACTCACGTCGCCTATCTCGAACTCCTCGATCGAGTGCTCGCGCCGCTGCGATCGCAAGGTGCCGGCAGCGGGCAACCGGTTCGCGCCCCCTCTCCCAACCTGATCCCTGTGTCGATGTCGCTCAACGCCGGCATCTACAACGTGTTGTTCGGACTTCGCGCCGGTGCGCCGATCGTGGTGATGGACAGGTTCTCGACCGGTGAGTTCGCTGCTCTCGTCAGCCGCCACCAGATTCGATCCACCGTGTTGCCTCCGGCCGCGATGGCGATGCTCAGCGACGACGAATTGGTGACGGATCTCGCTCCGTTGCGATATGTGCGTTCGATCACCGCACCGCTGTCTCCGTTCCAGGCTCGCCGATTCACGTCGAAGTTCGCCGTCACCGTCCTCAATGGCTATGGCCAGGCGGAGATGGGCGAAGTGATCGGGTGGACCGCTGCCGATGCCAAGTCGCATCCGGACAAGATCGGCGCGATCGGTCGGGTGCATCCCAACGTGATCGCGCGGATCGACCACCCTGACGACAACGGGGTCGGCGAACTGCTCGTTCGTCCGCCGCACCACGCGGCCGGCTACGCCGATGGCACCGGTCTCGATGATCGCCTCACCGACGATGGCTTCATCCGCACCGGCGACCTCGCCCGCGTTGACGACGACGGCTTCTACTGGATCGAAGGGCGACTCGGTGATCTCATCAATCGGGGCGGCAACAAGATCTTCCCCGAGGAGGTGGAGGAGGTCTTGCTCGCGCTTGCTGCGGTACGTGAGGTAGCCGTCGTCGGTCACCCCGACGAGCGGCTCGGTCAGGTCCCGGTCGCGTATGTGGCGGTCACAAAGGACATCAGTGATGCCGATCTCGAAGCCGCCTGCCGCGCTCAGCTCGCGGCGTACAAGGTGCCGACGGCCTTCATCCGGATCGCGGCGCTCCCGCGTAGCGAGGTCGGCAAGGTGCTGCGGATGGAGCTGAAGCCGTGACGTCGTTGGAGGCCGGAATCGTGACCGCCGATGCGGCCCGCCTGGCAGCGTTCTATTGCGAGGGGCTCGGCTTCACGGTCGATCAGACGCTGACGTTTCCACAGGGGACCGTGCTTCGACTCAGCCGCGACCGGGCGCTGTTCAAGATCTATCAGCCGGTGGCTGGTGCCACCGCTGTACAGGCCGCTGAACCCTGGCATCAGCACAGCGGGTTCCGCTACGCGGCGCTGCACGTCGCCGACGCGTCGAGCGAGATCGCTCGCGCCGTCGAGGCGGGCGCGACCGTTCTCGTCGCGCTGAACAACCATCGCCCGAATGCGTGGTTCGCGATGATCGCCGACCCCGACGGCAACCTGTGGGAAATCTTGCAGGAGGATGCTCAGCCCGAGGCATGAGGTCGTGTCGCTCATGCCGCCGATTGATCAGCAGAGAGGGCTACTTGCAGTCTTTCGAGATGTCGCCGCTGACGGGGTCGCCCTTCGGGGCACACGTCGCTGTGAACCGACCCGTGACCTTGATCGACTTGGTCGTGTCGATCGGTGGGCGACCGTTGGGCAGGGCGTTCAAGGTGACGGAGAACGTGCCCGCGACCGATGTCCGGTCGAAGGAGATGATGTCAAGGGATCCCGGCGCGCCGACCACGTACGCCGTCGGCAGGACGCCGGCCGTGAGTGACACGTCGATCTTCATGTCGAACGTTCCGGGCCCTGAGTCGAGCGCGGCGAAGCCCTCGTCGGAGCCACCGCCGGCCGGGTGTTTGCTGAAGTCGACGATGACGTAGTGCCCTGGGCCGCGAGGGAATTGGGCTGCCGTCGTGCCGTTGGTCAAGCGGAAGCCGATCAGGCCGCATTGGACGCCGAAGGCCGCGCCGCCAGGAGCCTTCGCGTCATATGGCCACCAGTACGAGTTCTTGTCGATCGGTGCCGCGGCCTCGTCGAGCGTGCGAGTCAGGTCTCCGCTGAGGTCCGCGTGGCAACCGACGTCGGTAGCCGAACTGGCCGGCGTTCCTGTCGACGCGACCGGATTTCGAGCCGATGAACTCGACGGTTTGGCGACAGTCGAACTGCAGCCGACCAGCGTCACGACCACGACCATGGTTCCGAGGACACGCTTCACGAAGTTCCCTCCGTCCACTTTGCTTGCGCTCGACGCGCAATCGAGGACTGCCATCGATCGTAGACCCGCTCAGGCGTATGGGGCCAGCACGCTGTTCTCGCCCCGCGCGCCGACCACGTCGGGCATCATGAGTGGGTGACAGACGAACTTCCCTTGCCCGCGAGTCTCTGGGATCTGATCACCGAGCGCGCCCGTGCGTCACCGGATCATGTGCTCATCCGAGACGATCTCGGCCGACAGCTGAGCTGCGAGCGATATCGGCTCGCGTGCGAACGTGCGGCTGCGTGGCTCCATGACGAGCATGCGGTTCGCGCTGGTTCGGTCGTGTCGTGGCAACTGCCGACGGCGATCGAAACGATGGTGGTGATGGGCGCGTTGAGTCGACTGGGCGCGACGCAGAACCCGATCATCACGATCCTGCGCAACAGCGAGGTCGAGTTCATCACCACCCAGAACGCCACGGTGCTGCTGTTGGTTCCAGGGGTGTGGCGCGACTTCGACTTCGAGGCGATGGCCCGCTCGGTGGCCGGCGCAGAACGCTTTCGCGTTGTCGTCGTGGATCATCTGGCAGGACCCGCTGGCGAACTCGGGCTGGCTCTGCCGGAGGGCGACGTCAGCTGCCTTCCTGCGCCCCTCGGCTCGGGCGGTGAATGGATCTATTACACGTCCGGCACGACCGCTGAGCCGAAGGGCATCCGCCACTCCGATCGGTCGTTGCTCGCGTCGTCAGCAGGAATGGTGGACGTCCTGGGGCTCGGCGCGGACGACGTCTATCCGATCGCGTTTCCGATCGCGCATGTTGGCGGCGTGTCGAACCTCGTGGCTCATCTGCGGACGGGCGCGGTCATGGCGCTCTGTGACCGGTTCGACCCGATCCAGTCGCCGGCGTTCATGGCCGAGGTCGGGGCGACGTTCCTGGGAACGGCGACGCCGTTCTTCCACGCGTTCATGGCAGCGCAGGTCGAGTTCGGGAGCCAGCCGCTGTTTCCCCGCCTGAAGGCGTGCATCAGCGGAGGGGCACCGAAGAGCGTGCAGTTGTACGAGGACGTCAAAGACGTGCTCGGCGGAATGGGGATCATCGGTTCCTACGGTCTCACCGAGTGCCCCGTCGCGACCTTTGGTTCACCGTCGGACTCCGATGACGAACTCGCTCATTCCGAGGGAAGGCCCGTCCCGGGCGTGACCGTTCGAATCGTCGACTCCGACGGTCGTCAGGTTCCGGACGGCGGCGAGGGTGAGATCCGAATGTCGGGGCCGCAGATGTTCAGCGGATACGTCGACAGTTCGTTGGACGCGGATGCCTTCGACGATGACGGATTCTTCCGCACCGGCGACCTCGGCCGAATCGGACCCCGAGGCCACGTGGCGGTCACCGGCCGTCTGAAGGACATCATCATCCGCAATGCGGAGAACCTGTCAGCGTTGGAGATCGAGCAGGTGCTCGTGACGCACGCGGCCATCGCTGATGTCGCGGTGATCGGCGTTCCCGATGCACGCGCCGGAGAGCGTGTCTGTGCGCTGGTGATCCTCGCCTCGGGCTGGCGCGGTATCGAACTCACGGAATTGGCCGATCACTGCCGCCGTGTCGGTCTGGCTGCGCAGAAGGTGCCCGAATACGTGGTCGTGGTCGACACGTTGCCTCGCAATTCGCTCGGCAAGTTGCAGAAGGTCGAACTACGACGTCGGTATGCCGACCTGCAATTCTCGAGGGATACACATGTCGACCAGCACTGAGGACACACCCGTGACCAAACCATCCCGTCTCACCTGGGTCGGTGACGCCGCGCTTCCCGAGGCTGCCCGCACAGCCATCATGGGGCCCGGCGCAAAGTTCGAGATCGTGGTCGAGGACGTCCTCGGCGTGCCGACCGAGGTGTTCGCCCAGCGCCACCGTTCATTGCGCGCATCGATGGAAGCGGCACGGGTCAACTACGCCGACCGCATCTACATCGCCGCCCCGAACGGGGACTACACGTTCGCCGAGACGGCGCGAATCGTCGGTCACCTGGCCGAACGATTTGCGTCCGAGTACGGAATCGGTCCCGGCGATCGCGTCGGGTTCGCGGCGGCAAACTCCGTGGAGTACGCGATGGGGGCGTGGGCGACGATCGTGCTCGACGGCATCATCGTGGGCCTCAACGGCTGGTGGACCGCGAGTGAATTGCAGTACGGCATCGATCTCACCGAGCCGAAGATGATCATCGCTGATGCGGCACGTCGCTCGCGCCTCACCGACGTGACGGTCGGCGAAGCGCCGCTCGTCGAACTGGAGTCGCTCCTCGACGGCATCCCGGACGGCCCGAGCGAGCTCCCGACCACACCCCTCCACGAGGACGACCCATTCCTGATCCTGTTCACGAGCGGCACCACCGGACGTCCGAAAGGCGCGGTGCTGTCGCATCGCAACTTCCTCCACTTCAGCCAGTCGGGCCTGCTGTCAGGGGCGATCGGGGCGATCATGACCGGCACCAAGCCCGATCCCGCCGCACCTCAGGTCGCATCGCTGATGGTGGGGCCGCTCTTCCACGTCTCCGGCATCGTCCCGCTGATCTTCACGATGGACAACGGCACCAAGCAGGTCCTGCCCCCATCGGGACGATGGAGCGAAGTCACCCATTTCGAGCTGACGGAGAAGCACGGGCTGCAGATGTGGAGCGGCGTACCGACCCAGTTCTGGCGTCTGCTGCAGCACCCCGACTTCGACAAGTACGACCTCAGCAGCGTGTTCGCGGCGGGAGGTGGCGGGGCGAACTTCCCGCCCGATCTCGTGCGCCTGTTCCAGGAGAAGATGCCCGGGATCAGCCTGCGCAACGGTTACGGCATGAGCGAGAGTGCGGGCATGGGCACGGTGACGGTCGGCCCGATGTTCGTCGCCAACCCCGACGCGGTCGGCACGGCCAATCCGGCGACCGAGGTCGAGATCCGTGACCTCGAGGGCAATGTCGTTGCCGAGGGCGAGGTCGGTGAGATCCATCTCCGCACCGCGGCCATCTTCCTCGGCTACTGGAACAACGAGAGCGCCACTCGCGATGCACTGGTCGATGGCCGCTGGTACCGCACCGGCGACTTCGGCCGGATCGAGGGCGGGATGCTCTACCTCGAGAGTCGGATGCGCGACCTCATCATCCGCGCCGGCGAGAACATCTATCCCGTGGAGATCGAGAACCGGTTGATCGAGCACCCGGACATCGCCGACGTCGCGGTGATCGGCACACCCCACCAGATTCTGGGCCAAGAGGTGATGGCCATCGTCGTGCCCCGACCCGGGGCCGACCTCTCGATCGCCGACGTGCAGGAATTCGCCGGCAAGGCGCTCGGCGCACACAAGGTGCCGGCGCATGTCGTGTTCGTCGCCGAGTTGCCATACACGCAGAGCGGCAAAGTGCTCAAGCACGAGCTCGAGAACATGTACGCGCAGAAGCTGCCCTGACGCGTTCACCCTCCATCGACACGGATCGCCGATGATCGAGTCTCAGTGGGCTGTGCCCCACCGCATCGCAGCCGTGACGCCGCCGTCCAGGAGGATGTCGGTCCCGGTGATGAACGAAGCGCTCGGACTGCACAGCCATTGGACCGCTGCGGCCACGTCCTCTGCGGTGCCGATGCGACCGACGGGAGATGTTTCGAGCATCGACCGCATGACGCCGCCGAACGTCTCGCTGGCCAACTCTTGGTGCCCCATCCCGGTCGACATGATCCCCGGACTGATCGACACGATCCGCGCGCCCCGGGCGCCCCAGCGGGAAGCGGCGGCCTCGATCCTCAGCTGGTTCGCCCGCTTCGCAAATCCGTAAGCCGCCGCCGGGTCGGTGATCCCGACGGTCGCTGCGGCAGCCATCAGCTCTGCACTCGGCAATGTGGCGAGCTGTCGTTCCATGTGCGGTGCGAGGCTCGTGAGCGTTCCGGCCATGCTCGCGATGCAGACGGCGACCGAGCCGTGTCTGACAACGCTCTCGAAAGCATCGATCACATACGCCGTCCCGACGAGATCGACCGCGATGATCTTCTCGGCGCCGGCCATCGTCGGGGACAAGCCGGCTGTGTGGACCACGGAAGCGATCGGTCCCAGCGATGCTGCGCGTTCCGCGCAGGCCTGCACCGCGGCAGGATCGACGATGTCGACGACGTGACCGACGACATCGAAGCCGTCTGTCGAGAGGTCGCGGGTGACCCGATCGACCGCTGCGTCGTTCGCGTCCGCGACGAGCAACGTGGTGCCACTGCCGAGCCGGCGTGCGCACGCGACGCCCATGCCGCCCGTTCCGATGATGACAACCACTCTGCGCTCGGTCATTGCGTTCCAACCGTTCCGATGGTCGGTGAAGGCGATCGTAGGGTGATGTGCTCGACGTTGATCGATGGCAGCGACAGTGCGCTGGCGTACGTCGCGAGCAAATGCTCGGCCACCTCTGCGGGAATCATGAACGACTCCTGCAACAGCCCACGCTTGATCCATTGACCCATCAGGCTGCCGGTCAAGTCTGGATCGAACGAGTTGCCGAACGCGGTCGGGAACGTCGCACCGACAGCGACACATGACCACCGAACCTCTGGATGCTCGGTGTGCCAGCCTCTGACCGAGACCTCGAGCGCGGCCTTGCTCGCGGCATACGCGACCAGCCCATCGCGCGGCACCCCGGAAGTCTCCGATGAGAGCGCGACGATGATCCCGCCGGGTGCCATCGAGCCGATGACGTGGCGCGCCAACTGATTGAACCCGACGACGTTGATGGCGAGTGTCTGGGTCCACGCCTCGCGATCAGAATCCCGGACCTGGGAGAGCGAGGCAGATCCGGCGGCGTACATGACGAGATCGATCGCGCCGAGTGTCGAGACCGCGCTGGTCACGAGTGCATCCAGACTTGCATCATCGGTGACGTCAGCGGCCACGGCGTGACCTGCGCCGAGCCGATCGACGATCTCGGCAAGGGCCTCCAAACGTCGCGCCGCGATGACGACGGATGCGCCGGCCGCGATGGCGAGTTCGGCGAATGCCTTGCCGATGCCTTCGGATGCGCCGACGATCAGCATCCTCCGTCCGGTCAGATCATGGCTCACAGGGACTCCTCCACGATTGCTTCACAACGGCTGCCAGACGGGTTCGCGCTTCTCGGCGAACGACGCCGGGCCCTCGAGCTGATCGGGGTGACCCCACATCCCGACCAGTTCTTGTGAGCCCGCCTTGCACGCGTCGGTGAGGCCGAGCTCGAGCGCACCCCACAGTGCCCGCTTGGTCGCCGCCATCGCAGCAGGGGAGTTGCGGGCGATCTTCTCCGCCAACGCCTGCGCTGCGTCGCGCAGGTTTTCGGGGGGATCGATGATCTCGGAGACCATGCCCAGCTGGAAGGCGCGCTGCGCGCTCATCCGCTCGTGGCGGCCGACGAGCGCCATCCTCATGACCGCCTCGGCCGGCATCTTGCGCAACAAGGCGACCGCCTCGATCGCGACGACCTGACCGACGGAAACGTGTGGGTCCATGAACTGAGCGTTCGATGCCGCGATCACGATGTCGGCGTCGGCGACGAAGTGGAACGCGCCTCCCGCGCAGATGCCGTTGACCGCGCAGATCACCGGCTTCCAGACCTTCTGATGCCACGAGGTGAAGTGCAGGTCGAACGTCTCGACCGACTCCCGATATCGCTCCATGCCGACACCGTCCGAGGCGAGCTCGCTCACATCGGCACCGGTCTGGAATGCCCACCCGTTGCCGGTGTGCACGATGACACGCACCTCGGGATCGTCGTCGAGCTCGCGCCACGCCAGCGCGAACTCGTCGCGCATCCTGCTGTTCATCGCGTTGAGTGCGTCAGGGCGGTTGTTGATCAGCCATCCGACCGCGCCCTTCTTCTCCACGATCAGCGTGTCGTAGGTGTTCATGTGAGCCTCTCTGCGTGGACGGGCGGCACCCATCGCGGTGGGCGTTTCTCGGCGAAGGACGCCGGACCTTCGAGTTGGTCGGGATGACCCCACATCCCGACGAGTTCGTCAGCGCCGGCGCGGCACGCGTCGGTCAGCCCGTGTTCGAGTGCACCCCACAGCGCACGCTTCGTGGCGGCCATCGCGGCGGGGGAGTTGAGCGCGATCTTCTCGGCCAACGCCTGGGCCGCGCTCTGCAGTTGGTCGGGTTCGACGACGTCGGAGCAGATGCCGAGCTCGAATGCGCGCTGCGCCGACATGCGTTCGTGGCGGCCGACGAGCACCATCCGCATGATCGGTTCCATCGGAGACTTGCGCACCAGGCCGATGCCTTCGAACGCGGTCACCTGGCCGACGGACACGTGAGGGTCCAGAAAGGACGCATCGGACGAGCAGATCACGATGTCTGCATCCGCCACGAAGTGCAAGCCTCCACCGGCGCAGGTGCCGTTGACGGCCGCGATCACCGGCTTCCACACCTGGTTGTGCCACGCGGTCAGGCGGAGCTCCGCGCGTCGAGTCCGACGTGACTGCTCGCGCAGCGCATCGGGTTGGCGGCTCAGCTGAGCGACGTCCAACCCAGTCTGGAACGAAGAACCGTTGCCGGTGTTGACGATGACGCGCACGTCGGGGTCGGCGTCGAGTTGCAGCCACGCTGTCTCCAACTCGGCGAGCATCGTCGCATCCATGGCGTTTGCCTTGGTGGGCCGGTTGAAGATCAGCCAGCCGACCTGGCCGCGCGTCTCGACGACGAGGGTCTCGTAGTCGCTCATGACGCTGTCCTCATCTTCCTTTGAACTCAGGTGCGCGTCGCTCGGTGAACGCGGTGAAGCCTTCGCGGAAGTCCTCGCTGCGCGACGACAACTCCATGGCCAGCGCTTCGTTCTGGAGGTGGTCGTCGAGGGTCGTCGTGCTGCCGACCAGCATCAACCACTTCGTCAGACCGAGCGACACTGTCGGTCCGGCGCCGAGTTGGAGCACGAGAGCCTCAGCTGCCTGCTCGACCTCGCCCGCGTCGACCGCGGCATGGATCAGGCCCGCAGCAGCAGCTTCCGCGCCGCTCAGCGCCTGACCCAACACCAGCATTCGGCGGGCGGCAACCGGACCGATCAGACGCGGTAGCAACCACGTGCCGGCGCTATCGGGCGTGAACCCGCGCGTCGAGAACGGCTCCCACAGACGCGCATCGGCGGCTGCGACGCAGAAGTCCGACGCAGCAGCAAGGTGCAGACCGATGCCGGCAGCCGTGCCACGTACGGCGGCGACCACGGGCACCTGCACGGTGAGCACCTTGGCGATGAGTCGATGGGCCTGCGACGGCAGGCGTCGCTGGATGCTGCCGACGCGTGGCCGTCCCCCTCCAGGAGCGTTGCGGGCAACGATGTCGGCGCCGCTGCAGAAGTGTTCGCCAGTCGCGCACAACAGCACCACCCGAACCCGCTCGTCGCGATTGGCAACGTCGAGGGCGTCGATCAGGCCGCCGACCATCGTGTCGTCGATGGCGTTGCGTTTTGCCGGACGGTCGAGGGTGAGCCGCAGCACCGGTCCGTCGAGCTCGACGACGACGCCGTCGACCGACCGATAGTCGAGTTCATCCATGTCGCAACGACCCCCTTGCGATTGTCACTTCACTCGATTGAGCGGCAATTCAGAATCCTACGCGATGAGCTATCGTCGCGCCACATGGCCGAGCATCCATCACCGTTCCCCGAGCATCCGGCCACCATTCCTGCGTCACTTCGGCGCGCCGCATCTCGGTTCGGCGCTCTCGAAGCACTCGTCGGTGACGGCATCCGACAAACCTACGCCGAGCTGGATGGTGCCGTCGACCGACTGAGCATGGCGCTGATCGCAAGCGGGGTCGAGTCGGGAGACCGGGTGGCGATCTGGTCGCCGAATCGGGCCGTGTTCGTCGCCGTGTCGTTCGCCGTGTACCGCGTCGGCGCGATTCTCGTGCCGATCTCCAGCAGGTACCGCGGTGACGAGGCCGCGTCGATCATCCGTCGATCGAAGGCGTCAGTGCTCTTCACCGTCACCGACTTCCTCGATCCGGATCCCGTGAGCATGCTCGCCGCGGCCGGTCCGGTGCCGTCGCTACGGGAGACGATCGTGATGTCCGGTCCGACGCCCGCTGGGGCGACCTCGATGGACGACCTCGTCGCCCGAGCGGATGGCACCGGACTGCTCGAACAGGTCGTTGCGCGTGAGGCGGCGATCAACCCTGACGACATCTCCGACATCATCTTCACGTCCGGAACAACCGGGCAGCCGAAGGGCGCGATGCTGCGCCACGGCGCGAGCGTGGAGACGTACCTCGGGTGGAGCGAGCGGGTCGGATTGCGTGCCGGAGATCGGTACCTCGTCGTCTTCCCGTTCTTCCACACGTCGGGTTTGAAGTCGGGCATCCTCGCGTGCGTGCTGCGCGGCGCATCGATCCATCCGCAAGCGGTCTTCGATGTCCCCGCCATGATGCAACGAGTCGTGGACGAGCAGATCACGATGCTGCCCGGCCCCCCCACTGTGTTCCAGACGATCCTCGCTCACCCTGACCTCGCGTCGTTCGATCTGTCGAGCATCCGCAGCGCTGTGACCGGCGCGGCGGTCGTGCCGGAGGAGATCATCCGCCGGATGCGATCCGAGTTGCGCATCCCCGACATCGTCACGGGGTATGGACTCACCGAGACCACCGGCACGATCAGCGTGTGCCGGCACGATGATCCGCCCGAGATCGTCGCCGGGACGTGTGGCCGACCGCTCGATGGCGTCGAGGTTCGAATCGTCGACGACGCGGGTTCGGACGTTGCGGTCGGCTCCCCAGGCGAGGTGTGGGCGCGTGGTTTCAACGTCATGGCGGGCTACTACGACGATGCGGAGAGCACCGCCGAGGCGATCAACCCCGAAGGCTGGCTGGCGACCGGAGACATCGGCTTCGTCGACGCCGATGGCCGCATCCACATCACGGACCGGAAGAAGGAGATGTTCATCGTCGGAGGCTTCAATGCCTACCCGGCGGAGATCGAGAGCCGCCTGCTCGAACACCCCGACATCGTCCAAGCTGCCGTCGTCGGGGTGCCCGACGAGCGAATGGGCGAAGTCGGATTGGCGTTCCTCGTCCTCCGTCCCGACGCCGCGCTGCGCAGCCAGGACATCGCGGCGACGCTCACCGAGTGGGCTCGCGACAAGATGGCCAACTTCAAGGTGCCGCGATCATTTCGGGTCGTCGAATCACTCCCGTTGAACGCCACCGGCAAGATCGCCAAGGCAGAGCTGCGGGCGACGATGATGGTCGAACAATCGTCGAATGGGGACAACGGATGAGCGAAGCAGGCAGCAGCGAACCAGCGGCGACCAGTCCTCGGCCACCAGAGGGCGACTGGCTCGGGACGCCGTATCTCCGTTTCGAGCGCCGCGGCTCGATCGCCGTCGTCACGGTTGATCGACCGGATCGCCGAAACTCGATGACCCCGGCGATGTACTTCGGTGTGCGTTACGCCGTCGACCACGTGGCACGCACCCCAGAGCTGGCCGGCCTGCTGATCACCGGCACCGGTGACGTGTTCATTCCCGGCGGCGATCTCGGCGGCGACAATCGCGACGGTTGGGCTGACCTCCCCAACCTGCTCGGCATGGACAACACGCCGTTCGACGCGGTCCGACGTTCACCAAAGCCGGTCGTGTGTGCGATCAACGGGCTCGCGCAGGGTGGCGGGTTGATGATCGCGATGTTGGCCGATGTGTCGATCGCCAGCGATCAGGCCGTGTTCAGGGCTCCGGAACTGATGCGTGGCATCGCTGACACCAACTACGCCCAGATCCTGCCGCGTCAGATCGGCCCGGCCCGGGCGCGGGACATGCTGATGACCGGCCGCACCGTGTCGGCCGAGGAGGCAGCTGATTGGGGACTCGTCGCCCGCGCGGTTCCGCACGCCGAACTGGAGGCCGCAGCACTCGACGCGCTCGCGTGGTGCTGCCGATCCGCGCCCGACGCACGCAACGAGGTCAAGCGCGTCTTCGATCGCTACTACGGCACGTACGACCGGATGGCGATGGATGACAGTCTCAGCGGAACGGAGTCCATCGAGGGGTTTGCAGCGTTCAAGGAACGCCGCAACCCCTCGTGGGTTCCCGCTGATCTTCGTCGCGACGGGCGGCTGTAGGCCTACTTCGCGGGCAGGTACGGCGCCTGGTTCGACGGCCACTGCGGACGGTGGTAGCCGTGGAAGTGCAGCTCGCCGTCGCGCAGCTCGCGGATGGTCAGGAAGTCGCCCTTGTATCCCTTGCGATCATGCGGTCCGAATTGGATGTACGTGGCCGGCCCGCCATTCGTCGCCGGCATCCAGCGAATCCGTTCGATGCCTTCCTTGACCCAGCGCGGCTCGGGCAGGCCGCCGTTGGCCAGGCCGTGCATCGCGACGCGGGCAGTGTCGTACGACAGGGCGACGACCACGTTGCGGGTCGACCGACCGAAGCGCTCCTGCATCCGGTCGATCAGCGAGTTGTAGTTCGGGTTCGCTCCGTCCTCGCCGAGCTGATCGATGCCGTGCCACCCCTCGAGGCCCTGGGCCCACTCGTTCGAGTTCGAGTAGAACATGAACGCTGTGCCCATCACCCGCGGCGGGTCCCAGTCGAGCGCCTTGAAAGCCTTGGCGAAATGGAACGTCGAGTAGCCGTACCCGCCGTAGTAGATCGCTTCGGTCCCCATCTCGCGCATCGAGGCGAGGTTGTCCTGCAGACCCTGCGGGTTCGGCTCGAGCATCACTTCGCGTGTGATCGTCAGACCGAGCCCCATCGCCGTGTAGCGGAAGTAGTCGGCGTAGTCGCGGCCCGATGAACCTGCTTCCCAGAACAGGCCGACCTTCTTGAGGCCCTTCTGGTGCACCCACTGGGCACACATCACGCCCTCGGTGGGCACGTCGCCGTTGGCAACGGTGAAGCAGTACTCGGACGCGAACTTGTGCGCGCCCGTCCAGCCGATGACCGGCACCTTCAGTTGATTCACGGTGTCTTGGATGACGAGGCAGTTGTCGGAGATCAGCGGACCGAGCACAGCGACGCATCCCTGCTCGACCAACCACTTGTAGCCGTCGATGACCTTGCGATAGTTCTCCCGCGGCAACCCGCGAGCGTCGGCGATGACGAGTTGCACCGCGCTGCGCGACCAGACACCCTCGTTCATCGCGTCCTCGATCGCGAGGATCGTCGGATCGATCCAGTCGGCCAACAGCTGGTTGAGGTCCATGTCGATGAGGACGCCGATCTTCACCGGCTCGAACGGATCACCCTGTGTCTGCACGCCTCGGGTCGGGGGATGGATCGTGATGTTCTGCACCGCTCGGTCACCGGTCGCCCCGCCGCCCTCGTACCACAGCTTGCCGTCGCCGCCGCGGCCGTTCAGGTAGCTCTCGGTGCCGTACCTGACCGACGAGACCGCGCGGTCGGGCTGGGCGATGTTCAGTGTGACCGGCGCCGGAAACATGCGCTCTGCGTACTGGATCTCTTCGTTCTCGTTCGCCACGGCGACCTCCCCCAGGAGCGCGTGGATCACACGCGTTCATTTCTTCGAACTATAGTTCACAGCCTCCGCGTACGAGCTACAACTGTGAACGTAGGTTCATTCATATGTAACGTAGTTCAGACAGAAATGTGGTGGACACACCGGGGGAAGCAGGATGAACGTTGACGGTCGGGTTGCTCTGGTCACCGGAGCCGGGTCAGGGCTGGGAGAAGCGACCGCGCGACATCTGCACGCCCAGGGCTCGACCGTCGTCCTCTTCGATCTCGACCCGGTGCGCACGTCGGCGATCGCGGCCGAACTCGGCGGGCGGGCGATCGCCGTGATCGGCGACGCCACGACAGAGGATGACACCGCTGCCGCTGTCGCGGCGGCCACCGACGCCGGCGGACTCAGGTTGGTGGTGGCCTGTGCCGGCGGAGCGTCGAAGAGTGAGCGCACCGTCAACCGCGACGGCTCGCCTCACGATCTCGACCTCTTCGTTCGCACCCAGCAGCTCAACGTCGTCACCACGTTCAACACCGTTCGGCTTGCCGCGGCGGCGATGGCCAAGCTCGACCCGGTCGACGAAGACGGCCAGCGAGGTGCCATCGTCACGACCGCTTCGATCGCCGGAGTCGAAGGTCAGATCGGCCAGATCGCGTATGGCACGGCCAAGGCGGCGATCATCGGCATGACGCTCATCGCCGCGCGCGACCTTGCCTCGATCGGCGTTCGGGTCAATTCCATTGCGCCCGGCACGATCGGTACTCGGGCCTGGGACCAAGCCCCCGCCGACATGCGCGCCGGCTTCGAGGCGAAGGTGTTGTTCCCGAAGCGGTTCGGACATCCCGAGGAGTTCGCCCGCCTCGCGGAACACCTGCTCACGAACGACTACATGAACGGTCACGTCGCCCGCATCGACGGCGGGATCAGGTTCGAGCCGAAATGACGTCGCGAACGGATTCCAACGATGCGGTCGTCGTCAGCACCGACCGATTTCCCTTCCCGATCCCATACGGGTGGTTCTCGCTCGGACGCCTCGACGAGCTGGCCCCGGACGACGTCGTGCCCGTGCAGCGGTTCGGACGTGACCTGGCGTTGTGGCGCGATGGCGACGACTTCCATCTGTTCGACGCGTACTGCCCGCATCTCGGCGCGCACTTCGGCCACGGCGGGCGAGTCGAGGACGGATGCCTCGTGTGCCCCTTCCACGAATGGACCTTTGCCCCGAGCGGCGAGAACCGATCGATCCCATACGCCGATCGGCCCAATCGCAAGGGGCGTGTGCGCCGCTATCCCACCGTCGTCCGCAATCGGCAGCTCCTGGCGTGGTACCACCCGGACCCGACGGTTCAGCCGGGCTGGGAGATTCCGGACGCTCTGCCCGAAGACCCCGTGGAGTGCATGCGCTTCACGACCACCGTCCGCTCGATTTGGCAGGAGATCGCCGAGAACTCCGTCGACATGGCCCACTTCAAGTCCATCCACGGCATGAGCCGTATTGCGGACATCGGCGCGATGACCATCGACGGTCCGCTGCGTCAGGTCGTCAGCACGCAGGCGTTCAAGTCGTCGAAGGGTGAGTTCGAGGGGCAGATCGAATCGAACAGCTACGGGCCTGGGATCGGCGTCGTCCACTTCACGCTGATGAGCCGTGTCACGCTGATCAGCGCTGTGACGCCGATCAGCAACGAAGAGGTCGAGATCCGGTTCACGATGTACCACACCGGTGGCGACACGCTGGCCGGCAAGATCGCCCTCGGATTCGGTGCGGAAGTGACCAGGCAGCTGCAGCAGGACATTCCCATCTGGGAACACAAGCTGTACCAACCCAGTCCGATGCTCGCGCCGTCCGAGAAGGCGATCACCCAGTTTCGCAAGTGGGCATCGCAGTTCTATTCATCACACACTTTGCCGCGGAGGTACGAGGAATGAACGCGAACGATCTGATCCTGATCAGCGTCGACGACCATCTGGTCGAGCCACCCACGATGTTCGACGCGCACATCCCCGACAGGTACCGAGCGGACGCCCCGAGAGTGGTGCGCAAGAAGAACGGATCCGACGTGTGGGTCTTCAACGGCCAGGAGATTCCCAACATCGGGCTCAACGCCGTTGCCGGCCGTCCCAAGGAGGAGTACGGCATCGAGCCCACCGCGTTCGACGAGATGCGGCCTGGGTGCTGGGACATCCACGAGCGGATCAAGGACATGAACGGTGGAGGTCTGCTCGGCTCGATGTGCTTCCCGTCGTTCCCGGGGTTCTCCGGTCGTGTCTTCGCAACCGCCGACGACAAGGACCTGGCGATGGCGGTACTGCGTGCCTACAACGACTGGCACATCGACGAGTGGTGTGGTGCGTATCCCGGCCGGTTCATCCCGATGGGACTCGTTCCGCTGTGGGATCCACAGTTGGCCGCTGACGAAGTTCGTCGTATCGCGGCGAAGGGCGTGCACAGCATCACGTTCACCGAGAACCCGGCGACGCTCGGGTACCCCAGCTTCCACAACCCGCACTGGGATCCGCTGTGGACCGCCTGCAGCGATCACGACGTCGTGCTGTCGATCCACCTCGGATCATCGGGCAAGCTGGCCATCACGGCGGCTGACGCGCCGATCGACGTGATGATCACACTGCAGCCGATGAACATCTGTCAGGCCGCGGCCGACCTGCTCTGGTCGCGGATCCCCAAGCACTTCCCGAACCTGAAGATAGCGCTGTCCGAGGGCGGCACCGGTTGGATTCCGTACTTCCTCGATCGGCTCGACCGCACGTACGAGATGCATCACCTCTGGACGGGTCAGAACTTCGGCGATCAGCTGCCCAGCGATATCTTCCGCAAGCACTTCCTGACGTGCTTCATCTCCGACCCGGTCGGTATGCAGCTGCGGCACATGATCGGCATCGACAACATCGCGTGGGAGTGCGACTTCCCCCATTCCGATTCGTCGTGGCCGACCGCTCCGGAGGAACTGGCCGCGGTCGCTGCAGGGGCATCGGATGAGGACATCGCCAAGATCGGCTACCAGAACGCGATGCGGTGGTATTCGTTCGATCCGTTCCAGCACCGGACCAAGGCGAACAGCACGGTCGCCGCACTGCGCGCCGAGGCCGGCGACCACGATGTCGAGATCCGTCCGTTCGACAAGGGACGTTTCGTCAAACAGGTCGGCATCGATCTCGGTGATCTGCAAGCCAAGGCGACGGCATGAGCACGCCGCCCACGTCGCCCACGTCGCCCGGGGGAGCGCTGTCGTGGGATCCGTTCGACGAGGCGATGGACACGTTTCCCTACGAGATCTGGCGTCGTCTCCGCGACGAGGCGCCGCTGTACCGCAATGATCACCACGACTTCTGGGCGTTGAGCCGCTATCACGACGTCGAATCCGCTCACCGCCTGCCGCACGTCTTCAGCTCGAACCACGGCACGGTCCTCGAGCTGATGGGCCCGAATCCCATGCAGGGCGGGATGATGATCTTCAAGGATCCGCCGGACCACACCGCGCTGCGATCGCTCGTCAACCGAGCCTTCACGCCTCGACGCATCGCTGCGCTCGAAGACCAGATCCGCGCCTACAGCCGTGATCTCCTCGCGGCGTGGACGCCGGGCGCCGAGTTCGACTACATCGAGCAGTTCGCCAGTCCGCTCCCGGCGATGGTCATCGCCGAGCTGCTCTCGATCCCGGACGCCGACCGGCCACAGGCCAGACACTGGATCGACGATTCGTTCTACATCGAGCCGGGCGTCGGCATGATCAACGACCAGTCGATCACGGCCATGGCGAACTTGCACATCTACCTGGAGGGACTGCTCCGTGAGCGGGGCGCGAACCCGGGTGACGACATGCTGTCGGCGCTCACCCAGGCCGAGATCGACGAAGGCGGCAAGACGCGTCGGCTGTCGTACGGCGAGTGCGCCGATTTTGCCGTGCTCTTGATCTCGGCCGGCACGGAGACCGTCGGCAAGTTGCTCGGGTGGGCTGCCCTGCTTCTCGGCGAGCACGACGATCAACGCCAGATCCTCGTCGACGAACCGGACGTGATCCCGAACGCTGTCGAGGAGTTCCTGCGGTTCGAGGCACCGTCGCCCGTGCAGGGTCGGTGGACGCTCGACGACGTCGAGCTCCATGGCACGACGGTGCCCGCCGGATCGAAGGTGCTCCTCATCACCGGGTCAGCCGGGCGCGACGAACGAAAGTACGAGCACGCCGACACGCTCGATGTCCGTCGCCGCTTCGACCATCACGTCTCGTTCGGATTCGGCATCCACTTCTGCCTCGGTGCTGCGCTCGCCCGTCTCGAGGGTCGCGTCGGCCTGGAAGAGACCTTGGCTCACGCACCGCAGTTCACCTCCGACCGTGCTCGCGCCGTGCAATGGCACACCAGCACGGTGCGCGGATGGTCGAGCATCCCGGTGATCTGCTGATGGCAAGCGAAACGTGGCTCGCCGAGCCTCAGACGACCATTCCCCGCCTGCTCGACGCTCGGCTCGAGTCAGCGCCCGACGAGGCATACATCGACGTGTGCGGGACGACCTTCACCGCGGCGGAAGTCGCCACCGCCGCGTATGCCCTCGCGAACACGTACGCCGCGCTCGGCCTGCAGCCGGGAGATCGGGTGGCCAGCGTGATCGAGAACTCGCCCGAGGCGCTCCTCGCGTGGTGGGGTGCCGTGTCGGGCGGATTCGTGGCCGTTCCGATCAACACGGCGTACAAGGGCGACTATCTCCGTCATCAGCTGAGCGACTCGGGTGCGCGTGTCCTCGTCGTCCACGCCGACTTCGTCGACCGTGCCCTTGCTGTCATCGACCAGGTCCCGATGCTCGAACACGTCGTCGTCATCGGATCGGCCGGCGCCAACGGGTCCACCACGGCGGCGTTCCACTCGTGGGCCGACGTCCTCACCGGTGACAGCACTCGACCGACACACGAACCAAAGCCATCGGACCTCGGCACCTTCGTGTACACGGGCGGGACGACGGGTCCGTCGAAGGGCTGCATGCTCAGCCACCACTACCACAGCGCGCTGACTCGTCAGATCGGCATCTGCTGGGGCCGCACGGCACAGGACGTCGTCTGGACGCCCCTGCCGATGTACCACTTCAACGCGCTCGTCACCGCTGTGCTCGGGCCGCTCGTCTACGGCGGTCGTTCGGCGATCTCGCGGCGGTTCTCGGTGTCCAGCTTCTGGCCGGAGATGAACCGGGTGGGCGCGACAGTCACTTCGACGTTGGGCACGATGGCGTATCTGTTGGCCCACGACGTCGACAACCCGCAGATGCCGAACTCGGGCGCGGCAGAGGCGAACACGACGCTGCGCCTGATCGGGGCCGCGCCGCTGCCGGTCGAGATCGACTCTATCCTTCGCTCGCGTTTCGGAGTGGAGACGTTCAGCGGCGCGTACGGCGTGACCGAGGCCAGCTTGATCTCATGGCAGCCCGCCGGCGGGCGGAACAAACCGAACGCCGCCGGCGTGATCAACGACGAGTACTTCGATGTCCGCATCTTCGACGACGACGACAACGAGCTCGGCCGGAACACCGATGGCGAGATCGTGATCCGTCCAAAGCGGCCGCATGTGATGTTCGAGGGTTACTGGGGGCGGCCGGAAGCGACCGTCGAGACCAGCCGCAACTGGTGGTATCACACCGGTGACATCGGTCGGATCGACGACGACGACTTCCTGTTCTTCGTCGACCGGAAGGCGGACTACCTCCGCCGTCGTGGCGAGAACATCTCCAGCTTCGAGGTCGAACGAATTCTCATGAGCCACGGCCAGCTCGCCGACGCTGCGGTGCACGCGGTGCCGAGCGCGCTGACGGAGGACGATCTCAAGGTCACCGCGACCAAGATCGAGGGTTCCATGCTCACCGAGGAAGAGCTCTTCACGTGGTGTGTCGATCAGCTGCCGTACTTCGCGCTGCCGCGCTACATCGAGTTCCGCGAGCAGCTGCCACGCAGCCCGGTCGGTCGTGTGCTCAAGCGCGAGTTGCGTGACGAAGGCGCAACCGCCGCGACGTGGGATGCGGAAACCTCCGGCATCGTCATCGAGAAGCGCTGACGATGCGCTGTTCCTGTTCCGGTCATCTGAGGAGAAGCGAAAGCGAATCTCCGCTGACGGACTGTCGCGATCAATAGCGGCCGTAGAGGAAGTCGACGGATGGCGTCGCGTCGGGGAACGATCCCGTGATGCCCGAGCTCACGTAGCCCGAATCGGTGATCATCGTGATGCCGTTGACCTGGCTGGCGGCGCTGCTGCAGAGAAACACCAACGGGCCTGCTTGTTCCTCGGGTGTCGACGCCTGGACGCCGGCTGCATCGCGATAGTCGGCTCCGAAGGCCAGCCACAGGTCGGCGTTCGCTCGCGCCAGTGGCGTGTCGGTGGGGCCGGGAAGGATCGCGTTGATCCTGATGCCTTGCTTGACGAACGCCAGTGCCTGCCGTGCGACGTACGCGCACACTGCCTGCTTGCTCCACATGTAGTCGGCCTTGCCGCGACGAGCCGCGACCCATTCGACACCTGAGTCGAAGTCGGGCGTGTCGAGATAGTCCTTCAGCTCGTCGAGGTTCTTCTCCCACGCCAGACCGGCCGACGACGAGATCATCCCGATGGCGGAGCCACGCGGCATGAATCCCGCGCTGATGGCCCGCTCGATGAGGTGACGGTGCCCGAGGAAGTTGATCTTCTCGATTCCCGGGACCCCGTCGGCGACGCCTGCGCACGAGAACAGCGCGTCGATCGGTCCGCCACACGAATCGATGGCTGCGTCGATGCTGTCTCTGCTGCGCAGGTCGAGATGGATGGCGGTGACACCCGGCAATGCGATGTCGGCGTAATCCATCACGACCACGTCGGCGCCGAGACTCTGCACCAGCGCGGCGGTTGCCGCACCCATCCCCGTGGCTCCACCGACGACGAGCGCCCGCTTGCCCTCGAAACGGAATGAATCAACGTTCATCATTCTCTCCCCGATGCTCTCTTCGCGCCGCTGACCAGCAGCGCTCGAGCGTGATATGCACATTTTATACAAGTCGTCGACTACCGTGGCGAATCCGTGAGCCCCCGAAGAATCTGACCAAACGTATGCTTGCGCCATGACTCGCCCGACTGGACGATCGACACGGAGCAGCCTGCGGCCGGGCGAAACGATCGCCGATGCCGTGGCCCGCGTTGTCCGCGAGCAGATCTTCGACGGCAGGCTGGTCACCGGGCAACGCCTTCCTCAGGACGACATCGCGGACACCGTTGGCGTCAGCCGCATCCCGGTTCGCGAGGCGATCATCGCCCTCGAGCGCGAAGGCTGGGTGCGCGTCGAACGTCATCGCGGGGCGTTCGTGAACCCGTTCGACGATCGAGCAGTCCTCGATCGGTTCGCGCTGTACGGCCGGTTGTACGGTTTCGCTGCGACGAGGGCCGTGCAACGGATGTCGCAGGACGAACTCCTTGCGCTCGACGATCTCGCGCACCGTGTCGCTCGGGTCTCGGGCCCGAAGCCGTTCGAACGGGCGAACAGCGACTACATGACTGCCCTCGTGAGCATGTCCGGATCCAGCCGATTGCGTGGTGTCCTGCGCTCGACGGCGCAGATCGTGCCCGGCAACTTCTTCGTGACCGTGCCGAACAGCGTGGCGATCCAGCGAGATGGCGTCGCGGCGTTGCAGGCTGCCCTCGATGGGCGCGATGCGAATGCAGCCGTCCGGATCTGCGAGTCGATCGAGGATCAGCACGCCGTCGAGGTCATCGCGATCATGAATCAGCGACGCGAAGCACTCGGTGTGCGAGCGTGATCTCGAGCTGACTGGGGCTACAGCGCGAACGTTCGCGTGATGATGTCGTGGAAGGCCTGCAGCGACAGCCGCTCTGCCTGATTGGGCTCATCCGACATCACGAGCGGGTCAAGTGCTTGGTATGCGGACGTGAGTCCGCTGAACAGGCGAGCGAGCACCCACGGATCGCCCCCGATCAACTGCTTGGCCTTCTGCCCGCGCTTGAACAGGTCGGCTTGCAGCTTCATCGATTCGTCGTAGTTGACCATCATCAATTCGTCGGCGAGCCGATCGGACGATTGCAGGGTCGCACTGGACAACTTCAGGAAGAGCCGTCCGAAATTCGGGTTCTTGCGGAAGAAGCCGATCTCGAAATCGACGAGATCGTGGAGCTGGTCCAGCGGCTTGCGACGAGATCCGAGCAGCTCGCGGATCAGCGGCATGAACTCGTCGCCGCGACGCACGAAGATCTGCCGGAACAGGTCCTCTTTGTTCTCGAAGAACGAGTACACAGAGCCGACCGAGAACTCGGCGAGCTCGGCGACCTCCTTGATGGTGGCCTCGTGAAAGCCCTTCCGACCGAAGACGTCCTCGGCTGCATTCAGCAATTGCAACCGGCTGAGCTCTTGATGCTGCAGCTTGCGCTGTTCGCGGCCGCTCTTGATCGCCCGGGCGGGGGCTGTTGAGGTATTCGTCGTACTCATCGGCTCCTCGGCGCGGCTGATCGTCCTGCCAGTGTACGGGCGACGGGCGATACGAACCTGCGACCGATGTGGCCGGCCGGTCAAGTGGAGCCGATGATCCTGAGGGGCAGATTCTGGTGACGGCGAACGAGCAGGCTGTCCACCCACTGCGGCGGCCGATCAGGATCGAGCGTGAAGGTCGACGTGCCGGCAAGGAGAACCTCGAGGAGAATCTTCGTCTCGAGTCTGGCAAGCGGGGCGCCGACGCAGTGGTGGATGCCGCGGCCGAATGCGAGGTGACGGCTCAACGGCCGGCGTTCCAGATCGACGTCATCCGGTCGCTCGTACGTTGCGGCGTCTCGATTCGCCGCGCCCCAGAAGAGCAGCAGGGTCGAGCCGGCTGGGATCTCGACCCCACCCAAGGCGGTCTGTCGAGGCGCCGATCGCATCAGGTAGCGAAACGGTGAGTGAAGACGCAAGGCCTCCTCGACGAAGGCCGGCACGAGATGTGGCTCGGTGCGAAGCTGCTGCTGGAGTGACTCGTCCTCGGCGAGCATGCGGACCGCGTTGCCGATCAGACTCGTTGTCGACTCTCCGCCTGCGCTGAGCAGCGTGTGCAGAATGATGGTGCCCTCGTGCATGCTCATGACGCCGTCGGCGACACCGGAGGCGATCGACCCGAGGATGTCGGCTTGCGGGTCCAGCGCAGCGGTTGCGAGTTGTGATGAGATCCAGGCGTCGATCTCGCCGACGGCTCCGATCAGCTCGGTCAACCGTTCCAGCGACAACGTCGAACTCAGGAGCTCCGTCGAGTCGAACGCGGCGCGAAGCAGGCGTTGCGGATCGCTGTCGTGAAAGCCGATCAGGCGGCTGACGATGGTCATCGGCAAGACGTTGCCGACCACCTCCATGAAGTCGGCGTGATCGGATTCGACGATCGCTCGCACGCACGAATGCGCGACCTCAGCGATCTCGGTCTCCAGCAGCTCCATCCGCTTGGCGACCAGTTCCGGGAAGACCGTGCTGCGATGCAGCGTGTGCATCGGCGGATCTGCCGTGGCCAGCGTCTGCACGCCGTAGTCGCCGAACGAGAGCGTGAGCGGGTGCCCGTCGCCGTCGCGATAGAGCAGGCACTTCATGTTCGAGGAGAAGTCATCGATGCGCGATGTCGCCTCGGCCACCATCGCGAAGGTGCTCACGACGAAGACTTCCGTGTGGGGCACCCGCCACACGGGCGCTTCGGCGTGAAGCCTTCGATAGAAGGGGTACGGATTCTCGATGACATCCGGATCGAGCAGAGATGTCGAGAGCAGCGGCGCAGTCATGGTGTCGCGCCATCGGCCGGAGCCGATGTGATCTGTCGGAACAGGTCGGCGTGGTCGCCGTAGACCCACACGGCGACAAACCGGCCCTCGTCGAACTGGTAGATCTCCGCGTACTGCATCTCGATCTGGACGCCGGAGGCGGCGATCCCCATGAAATCTCGGACGTGCTTGCCGCGGAGCCGCCAGCGGGCGCACACGAATTCGTCGGTTCCGAAGATGCCGTCTTCACCGAGGTGCAATGGCTCGAAAGCAGCGTTCATCTGCCGCAACCCATCGGCGACATCGGACAGGCTGAGCGGTTGCGGATGTCCGGCCAGGTAGCGCGGGCACGTAGGAGCGAAGCCGGCAAGGTAGCCGTCGACATCGCCCTCGTTCATCGCGGCGACAGCATTGCGAATCGCCGTCACGGTGATCGGATCGGTCATGGTCGTTCTCTCTTCAGCTCGAATGCATTGGGCGGCAGGGTGAGGGGAAGGTCGAGCGAACTCAACAGGCCGGGTCGGGCTGCGCAGACAGCCGGAATTGCGTTGACGATCCGCATCGTCGTGGCGATCATGCCGTCGATGCTGCCGGTATCGGGCCCGCCGACCTTGAGGTCGCAATGCATCTCCGGATCGCCTTCGATGTCGACTCGATAGGTGCCGTCGAGCGCACCGTTCGGCCACTCCGGGACGAGGTCCATCGCCATCCGGTTGACGTGTTCGACGATGATCGCATCACGCCCGTCGATCACGCCGATGGTCTCGAAGCGAACTGCGCCGACGGTGCCGGCCTCGATCACGCCGCATGCGACCTGCAGTCGGCGCGGTGTGATCGCCCGCTCGTAGGTCTCGCGGATGCTGTCCAACGTCGCACCCATCGCATCGGCGATCATCCGGACGGGCGCCGACCACGTCGCCGCCTGTGCGCCATTGTGGGCCATGATCGGCTTGTGTTCCATCGGCTGACCGAAGCCGAACACTTCGCGCATCACGAACTCGACCGGATACGCGTCGTAGCAGAACAACTCTTGGACCCGCACCGAGGTCACTGCTCGCGACATCGTCAGCATCGTCAGCACGAACTGGTCCGCTGCGAACCCCGGCTCGATCCCTGAGGCATACAGCGATGCCCCACCACGCATCGCCGCGGCCGCCAAGAGCTCGCGACTGTCGGGGTTGTAGGCGGGCGGATAGACCAGTGCCGCCGTGGACACCGTCACGACGTTGATGCCCGCTTCGAGGAACCGGATGTAGTCGGGCAGAGCAATGGCGTCGCCGCTCGGACCGCTCGCGGTGTAACAGATGCAGTCGGGCTGCATCGCCAGGATCGCGTCGACGTCACCCAATGCCGGCAGACCGATCGACTCGCCACCAGCGAGCACACCCGCGTCCACGCCGATCCGGTGCGCCGAGTGCACCCACACGCCGACCAGTTCCAGATCGGGTCGTTCGACGATTGCTCGAATGGCCGGCGCCCCGACGCCTCCGCTGCCCCACACCGCGACCCGGAGCGTCACGTCGATTCCCCGGTCATGCTTTTGCAGCTGGCTCGGCGTACGACTTCTGCTCGAGGTATTCCTCGAACCCCGCGACTCCCATCTCGCGGCCCATGCCGGACTGCTTGTACCCGCCGAATGGCACGTCGGGGCTGTACCACAGTCCGCCATTGATGGACATCGTGCCGGTCCGGATCCGGCGAGCAACTGACATCGCTCGCTCGCGATCGGCGCTGACGACAGCGCCAGAGAGCCCGAACGGGCTGTCGTTGGCGATGCGCACAGCGTCGGCGTCGTCGTCGTACGGGATGGCGACGAGCACCGGGCCGAAGATCTCTTCCTGGGCGATCGTCATGTCGTTCGTGACGTCGGCGAACAACGTTGGCTGCACCCAGAACCCCTTCTCGAACTGAGGCGGGCGGACGCCGCCCATCACCAGTCGCGCACCCTCGTCGATGCCTTTCTGGATGTATCCCTCGATCCGGTCGCGCTGTGATCGGTTGATGATCGGGCCGGTCATGTTCCCCGGATCACGCGGCTCGCCGTACGGCAACGCGGCCAATAAGGCCGCGGCAGCGTTCACACCTTCCTCGTAGCGAGAGCGCGGCAGGAGCAGCCGGCTCGTCGTTGCGCAGCCCTGGGCGCCATGGGTGCAGATCTGGAAGCAGGCGCCGGCGACGCCATTCCCCATGTCGGCCATGTCGTCGAGCACGATGTGCGCCGACTTGCCGCCGAGTTCGAGGAAGACCCGCTTGATCGTCGGCGCCGCGGCCTCCATGATGCGCCGGCCGACCGCGGTCGAGCCGGTGAAGCTGACCAGATCGACGCGAGGGTCGGTCGTGATGACTTCGCCGATGGTCTTGTCGGCACTGGTGATCACGTTGAATACGCCCGCTGGAAAGTCGGTGTGTTCTGCGACCAGCCGGCCGAGTGCGAGCGCGGACCACGGTGTGTCGGGCGCCGACTTGAGCACCACGGTGCAACCTGCGGCCAGCGCCGGTGAGAGCTTCGCGAGATTGATCTGCATCGGGTAGTTCCACGGACTGATCGCGCCGACGACGCCGGCGGCCTCACGCTCGACCCAGCGGTTGGCCCGACCGGCGAGTGTCTCGGCGACGCCGAGCTGCGTGGTCCATTCGTACGACTCCGCCAGGTCGGCGTAGTAGCCGAGCAACCCGCGGGGGATGGCCAACATCGGTCCGTCGATCAACATCTTCGGCGCGCCGACTTCTGCAGTGAGGATGTCGCCGAGCTCGACGTGATGCTTCTCGATCGCACCTTGGAGCTGGCGAAGGCACCGGGTCCGCAGCGCAACGTTCGTGGACCAGTCGGTGTCGTCGAATGCGCGGCGCGCAGCGGCGATTGCGCGGCGGACGTCGGCTGCAGACGCGTCGGCGGCGACGCCGAGAACCTCTTCGTTCGAAGGGTCGATGTTCTCATATGTTGCGCCGCCCTCCGCGGCGATCAACGACCCGTCGACGTACAGACGCTCTTCGTGCCACATGCTAAATCCTCGTTCCCCGTGTTTGCGCACATTTTATACATATGGTGCTCGAGCCTCTTCAGCGTCGGCGGCTTGCTCGGTTGCACGAGCGCCGCTCCGTTCGATCGCAGCGACGTCGGTGCCAAGGTACGACGCGATGACGAGTGGGTCGTGGCGAACCTCGCGGGGCGTGCCACTGCTGATGACGCGGCCGGCCTCGAGGCAGTAGATCCGGTCACAGATCGACATCACCAGGGGCATGTCGTGCTCGATGATGAGCATCGCCGCGTTGAGTTCCTTGCGAACCTGGAGGAGCAGCGGGCCGAATGCCTCCGCTTCGCGCTGAGCGACACCGGCGGTCGGCTCGTCGAGACAGAGCAGCTTCGCGTCAGACGCCAACAGGCAGGCGAACTCGACGATCCGCCGCATGCCGGTCGACAGCTCGCGCACGAATCGGTCGCCGTACGGCCCCAAACCCAGGAAGGCGAGCATCTCCTCAGCGTGGGCGCGCTTGGCTCGCTCGACACGACGCGCCGAAGGAAGCGCGAGGACAACCGTTGCCAGATGGGCGCGAGCCCGCGTCTCGACGGCGACCTGCACGGTCTCGCGCACCGTCAGGTCCCCGAACAGTGCCGCGTCCTGGAAGGTACGGCCGAGGCCGAGTGCGGCTCGTCGATACGGCGCCTTGCCGTCGACGTCGCGCCCGAACAGTTCCACGTGACCGAGGCTGGGAACGTAGCCGCCGATCGCGTTCATGAGCGTCGATTTTCCGGCTCCGTTGGCTCCGATCAAGCCGACGACTTCGTCGTTGCGGACTTCGATGTCCACGTCGTCGACCACGGTGCGCAAGCCGAACCGGACGTTCACGCCGCTGACGACAAGCGCGGGGGAACTGCCGGATTCGATGCGAGGACGGGGTGGAAGAACCGCCGTGGGGGTGAGTGGTCTTGAGGGCGAAGCCGTTTCGGCCGGCGTGCGACGCGAGAGCAGACCGAAGACAGCATCACGTGCGTTGAACAGGATCTGCACGAGCCCACCGGGGAAGTACAGCAACAGGATCAGTAGACCGACGCCACTGGTCAGCAAACTGACTTGGTTGTTGTCGGGGAAGAACGCGGGCAGGCCGACAACGAAGAGGGCGCCCACGACAGCACCGGCGATGGATGCCAGGCCGCCGACCACTGCGATCGCGACGATCTGCAGCGAGCCGACTGCGCTGAACCGGTCGGTCGTGAACTGTTGGAGCAGGCCGACCATGAGACCGCCGGCAAGTCCCGCGAGCGCGCCGGAAACGGCGAACGCGAAGAGCTTGACCCGGGTCGGCGAGAGCCCCATCGCAGCAGCGGACTGCTCGTTGTCGCGAACGGCGAGCAGAACGCGGCCGATTCCACTGCGCCGCATGCGCGCCATGGCGACGATCGCGACAGCGAGCGCGGCGAGGCAGACGTAGTAGTAGGTGCGCTGCGGTGCCAACGAGAACGAGCCGATGACGGGTCGCGGCATGACTGCAGTCGACTGACCATGCGTGTGGAAGATCGAGCGTTCCAAGATCCACGGCGCGGCAACTGCGAGAGCGAGGGTGCTGATGGCGAGGAACAGACCACGCATCCGCAACGCCGGAAGGCCGACGACGGCGGCGGCCGCGGCGGACACGATCATGCCCACCAGAACCCCGACCGGGAACTGGATCTGGTTCTCGAACAGCGTGTACGCCGTCACTCCTCCGAGACCGACGAGCGCGAACTGGCCGAGCGAGAGCTGACCCGCCCAACCTGTGAGAACCGTCAGGGACAACGCGATCAACGCCATCAGCAGGATCTGCGAATACAGGAACTGTCGCGACGGCGCGGTGACGAGCACCGGAACGGCGATGGCGACGAGCAACGCAACGACACCGCCGATTCTGGTGTGATGGCGGATCAGCCACCGGTTCTGCAGTGAGCTGGGAATCGGCCGGGTCCGCGGCGCGAACGAGAAACGTTCGCGGGCTCCGAGGGATCGGCTCCGCGCCGACGTCACGAGAACCGCGACGAGCACGACGACGAACAGGAGTGCGTTGATGCGACCCGGGTCGGTCGGGTTGTTGTAGAAGACCACCGCCTCGACGACGCCGAGCGCGATCCCAGCTGCCATCGCGACGGTCATCGATGACATGCCGGCGACGACGGCGACAGTCAGCGTCCGCAGCAAGATGCCGGGGCCGATCTGCCCGGTTGATGCCACCGTCGAGTTCGCCAGCGGCGCGTTGAGCACCGTCGTCACCGCAGCCAGTCCGCCGGCGATCGCCCAGACGATGAACGAGACGCGCTTCACGCTGATACCCGCGAGTCGTGCTGCGTCGGGGTTGTCGGCGGCAGCTCGCACAGCGGTGCCGTGCTTGGTCCGGGTGAGGAAGATCGCCAGCGCCGCAACGATCACCGGGAACGTGACGATCGCAACGACGTGCTCGGACCTGATCACGACATCGCCGATCTTCCAGCGCTTGGTGAACGCGATCGGGAACTTCGAGTAGGCGCTGATGTTGGGCAGGACGGATTGGATGAACAGGAACAGCTGGGCTGCGCCGATGGTGGCAACGGTGAGCGTCACCTTCGGCCCCTTGCCCAGTCGTCGCACCAGCGCGAGTTCGAGCAGACCGCCGAGAATCGAGCCCGCAACGATCGTGAGTGCGAGCGCTGGGAAGAAGTTCCAGTGGTAGTTGATCGTCAGACGCACGAAGATCGCCGCACACAGCGCGCCGAGCTCGCCGAGTGCGAAGTTGATGATGCGACTCGACCGATAGAGCAGGATCACGCCGACCGCGAACACGCCGATCGTGAGGCCGCGCAGCGCGCCGCTGACCAGGACCTGGTGTGGTGCGTCGAAGGCGATCGTCGTGATCATCCGTTGTCCGGGCTGGTGGGGGCACCGAGAAAGACGGCGCGGGCGAGATCGTCGCGTTCGGCAAGCTCGCGTGCTGGTCCGTCGAACCGCACCTGGCCCTTCTCCATGAAGATCGCCCGATCGGCGATCGCGAGCGCGACGTTGAGCGACTGCTCGACGATGATCATCGTGAGTCCCTGCTCCTTGAGTTCGCGAACGATCGTGAGCAGGCCCTGCACGGTGACGGGTGCCAGACCAAGCGAGAGCTCGTCGATGATCAGCACCTCGGGTTCGTGGATCAGAGCCATCGCCAGCGCCAGCATCTGCTGCTGCCCACCGGACAGATCTCGCGCCAGCGCCTTGCGGCGGTCCGTCAGCGCCGGAAAGCGGCCCAGTGCCGCCTCGCTGCGTCGGCGCGCGTCGTGGCCGTCGTACAGGAACGCGCCCATGCGCAGGTTCTCGTCGACCGAGAGCGAACCGAACACGGCGTTGCCGCCCATCAGTTGCACGATGCCGATCCGTGCTCGCAGCTCTGGTTCGGCGTAGGTGATCGTTCGACCGTGCAGACGCACGACGCCGCGGCTGGGCACCCCCAGCCCGCTGATCACGCGGAGCAGAGTCGACTTGCCGGCACCGTTGGTACCAAGCAGTGCGACGGTTTCTCCCCGGTGCACATCGAGGTTGACATCGAACAGGATCTGCACGTTTCCGTACGAGAAGTCGAGGTTGCGAACCTGGATCGCCGCTGTTCTCGCATCGGACTCGTTCATCCGATCTGCCTCGGCCTTCTCCTCGAGCAGCTCCTCGACGCACATCGAGATGTCGTTGCGCACGTACTTCGCGCCGAACGCGATCAGCGCGCCACCGATCAATGTGGATGGCAGGGTCACCAGCGTCAACGCGCCGCGGCGTCCGATCGCCTCGGCCAGCAGACCCGTCAACACCGCGCCGAGGAAGCCCCCGAAGACCGTGATGTAGACGCCGACCATGGCCGCACCTCGTGAGCGCAGACGATAGGGGACAACCGAATTCGCCACGGAAAGGACGCTCACGAACGCTGCCTGAGCGAGCGCTGCACCGAGCGCGAAGAAGACACCGAGCAGCCACACGTTCGGCATGAGGAGACCGATCACGATCAGCACGCCGAAGGCACCGATCATCGTGCCGACGAAGATCAGCGCCGCCGGCGGGCTGCGGCGGAACAGTCGGTCGGAGCGGGGCGCGGCGATGGCGAGTGCGACGATGCCCGGCAGCGCGGTCACCGAACCGAAGATGCCGCGATGCCAGGCAGTCAGCCCGAAGTGGTCTTCGAGGTAGAGGTTCAGGAACAGGGGAATGCTGAACAGCGCGAAGCCGAGCGCCGCCATGCCGGTGAGGAAGAAGGAGAAGCTGCGGATCTTGCGCAGCCGCTCGAAGGCGACGCTCACCGAAACCGGCAACTCCGCCGTGTCCGGGGCAAGCTCGGCGCCGAGCACAGCGTTCATCTCGTTGCGCCCGCGGCGCGGTTCTTTGACCACGAACATCGCGACGGTGACCGGTACACCGGTGAACGCCATCAACCAGAAGGCCCAACGCCAGCTCTCCGGCCCGGCGATGGCCCCGGCGAGTCCACCGGCGATCAGTGGTCCGCCGACTCTGCCGACGACCTCCAGGCCGCTGTACAGCGCGTAGATCCGCGAGCGAGCCTCGATCGGATAGCCGTCGGCGAGCAACGGTCCGTTGACCGGCAACGCATAGCTCTGGCTGATACCGACACCGAGTCGGGCGAGGAACAACCACACTGCGGCCCCGGCGAACCCGGTCGCGAACACGAACACCGACCACACCGCCATCGAGGCTGCTGCGATCAACTTCCGCGGATATCGATCGGCCAGGGTGCTGATCGGAATCGACCCGACCAGGAACAGGATCCCGAACGCGCTGCCGATCGCGGCGATGACGGCATCGCTGACGTGCAGCGTCTTCTGGATGTCGGGCGCCAGCACGGCGATTGCGGCGAGGTCCAACGCGTCGACGACCCGCGACAAACCAAGTGTGACGACGAGCGCTGCACCGCCCGCTCGGATCGCCTGACGGAGCGACATCACCTCGGCGCCGACACCGGGCAGCAGGTCGTCCGGAAGGACGACGGCTGGCGCAGTGTGTTGACCTTCCTGGCGGCGGGCCTCTTCTGCCAGCACCGTCGCGGCGAGCGCGGCGACCGTACCGAGAGCTGTCGCGTCGGCATCAGCCGACATGGTCAGGCGGGCACCTTGAACGGCGGGTCGCTGCGACGGACGCATGTTCCGGTGGCGGCCTGGTAGTCGCAGAGGAACAGGTAGTCGCCGGCGTCGTGTTTCGTGGGGGACAGGCTGCCGTCCGGGCCGATCCCGTAGTGGATCGTTCCCAAGCCCTCGATCGCTGCGATGAGGGTGCCCTGATCCAGCGGCTTGCCCGCCAGTGCCTTGCCCGCGAGTTGCAGGTTCTGGAACGCGCCGCACACGTTGGACGCGAAGCCGAACGCGTCGGACCCGGGTGCGTAGATCTCGCCGCTCCGATCGGCCACGATCTTGTTGCAGTCCGTGGCCCCCTGGTTGGTGTCGGTCGGGAGGTTGAACGAGAATCCGACACCGACCGCGCCGTCGAGCGAGGCCTTGACCGAGTTGAGGAACTTCAGCACCGTATCGGTGACCTGGTTGCCTTCGAGCAGCCACTTGGGTTTGTAGTCGATGTCGGTGGCGGCTTGGATCAGACCGGTCCCGAACGTGTTGGCCAGCTCCATGAACACGGTGTCGACGCCGGCCTGCTGCAACTTGGTGGCGGCCACGTCGTACTGCTCACACGACGTCAAACCCGATGAGCACGGCAGCGTGATGACCTGAGCGGCCTTGTGGCCCAGCTTCTCGAGCTCGGGCACGAGCGACGCGTTCACCGCGTTGGCGAACTCCGATGGCTGGTCGCCAACGACGATGCCGATCGTCTTGCCGTCGAGGTAGCCGAGCTCGTTCATCTTGTCGGCCCACGCGCGGAACTGGCGGTCGACGGTCAGGCCCCCGGTCGAGATCAGCCGGCCCTGGGCTTCGGTGTACAGGCCGGCGTCGAAGGCCGTCGTCTCGATCGTGAGGGTCTTGTTCGTCACCGCAGTGCATCGCGCCATGTCGCGTGCTGCGGCGGGCGGCAGCACGACGATTGCCGCCTTGAACTCCTGCGTCGCTGCGATGCACTCGGCCTGAATGACGTCGGGGCCGCCACTCAAGACGTCGAGCAGCTTGTAGTGCAGATTGATCTTCCGCCCGGCGATGCCACCGTTGGCGTTGATCTCGTCGACGAAGCTTTGTACCTGCTTCTGCTGGTCTCCGAGTTCCGGGACCAGACCGGTTCCATTGAGCGCGCTGAAGTCGACACCGATGTACGCGATGTTGATCGAATCGGCGGTGATGCCAGTCGTCGAGCCGGCGCTGTCGTTGTTCGCAGCGAGGCCCGGAACTGTCGTCTGAGGTGTCGTGCTGTCCGACGAGGCCGGTCCGGTGGAGCCGGTCGTTGTGCCCGGCGTCGAGGAGACGACTGCCGACGACGCCGTCGAAACGGAACCCGCCGAACCTGACGATGCGGGCCCGGTCGCGCTTGCCGGCGTCGTGGCCGCTGCACCAGATGTCGAACTCGAGCCCTTCGCCGTCTGGCTCGTGCAGGCGGCCGTGGCGAGCCCGAGCAAACCAACGACGGCTGCTGCCCTCACGCGTCCAACCCTCATCCTGCGTCCTCCCCAATCTGATGTGAACCGCCTCGGACGTCCGCGATGTGGCGCAACGTGCGAGCCGCAAGGGTCGCGGTGTGCGTCGACGAAAGGCCGTGTGTGACGTGGCCGAGTCATCCCTGCGATGCGCAGTCGCCCGCCCCCGCGGGTATTTTCGATGTCATATAGATAATGGCACGTGATCAGATCGAGTGCAACCCTGCTCTCGCCACGCGCTCACTCGGTACTCTTCCACAATGACCCCCGGTGACCCCTCGCTTCCGCAGCCGACGCGCAAAGCCGGCAGGCCGGCGCGGCTCAATCGGGCGATGATCGCCGAAGCGGCTCACGAGCTCGGCCTCGAAGGACTTACCCTGCGCGCGGTCGCTGACCACCTCGACGTCTCGATCTCCGCGCTCTATCACTACGTCGGTGGACGCGATGACCTGATGCGCGCCGCAGCCGAGCGTTCTGCGCAAGCGGTTCCGCTGCCCGTCCACCGTGGCCAGAACTGGTCGCAGTGGCTGTTCGACTGGGCCCACTACAACCATGCGGTGTTCACGACCCAGCCCGGTCTGCTCGGCCAGTACCTCGAAGGGGCGATCGGACCGGAGTCCGTTCTCTTCAACCTCGACATCATCCTCGGCGTTCTCGTCGACGAAGGGTTCACGGTCACCGAGGCCAACGACGCCTACGTCTTGGTATCGGCATGCGTGATCGGTCTGGTGATCAGTGCGAAACGCGACAGCAATCTCGCCGACCGGGGTATCGGTTCGGAGGCGTATCGCAAGATCCTCAGCGAAACGCCGAGACGACAACTCACGCACATCCGCCGCCTCGTCAAGGAGCGCCGCGCCGGTGCTCGCCTGAGTTTCGAACGCGAAATTGAGACGGTGCTGCGCGGTGTCGCTGCGACGAAGGGCATCCCGTTGCAGCCGTTCGATCATCCCGAACGAGCATCGTGATCGGCTCCGCTTCCAGCCGTTCGAGAACGGCATGACCACGGACTCGACGCACCGCAGGCCGCGCGTCGTGCAGTGGACGACCGGCAAGACCGGGAGGGCGGCCGTCCTCGGGGTGTTGAGCGATCCAGGGCTCGAGCTGATCGGGTGCTATGCGTATTCGGCCGACAAGGTCGGACGCGATGTCGGTGAGCTCGCCGGACTCGGGCCCACCGGCGTCGTGGCGACAGCTGATGTCGAAGCATTGATCGCGCTGCGACCCGACTGTGTCGTGTACACCGCTTACCGACCCAACTTCGATCACCTCGAGCGCATCCTCGAATCGGGCATCAACGTCGTGACGACGATGTACATGCTTGCCGGCGCGGGCTACGGCGTCGAAGCGACCGAGCGCATCCGCAGCGCAGCCGAGCGTGGCGGGTCATCGCTCTACAGCAGCGGCATCTACCCCGGCCATGCACCGACCGTGGCGCTTGCGGTCAGCGCGATGTGTCGCACGATCGATCGGCTGTCCATCCTGGAGTCCCTCGACATCCAGGAGTACGCGAACGAGCGGATGTTCCGCGCGATGGGTTTCGATCGATTGCCCGACGATCCTGAGATCGCAGCATTGGCGGAGGCATCGTGCGGTTCGTTCAAGGATCAGATCCGAAACCTGGCGAAGGCGCTGGCGGTCGAGATCGATGCCGTCGAGTTCCGCGCCGAGACGGCGACGGCCAACCGCGACGTCGACTTCGGATTCATGACCGTTGGCGTCGGACGAGTCGCCGGCATTCAGGGTGTCGTCGCGGGCATCCGAGGTGGACGATCGGTGATCGAGTGCCGGTTCGTGTGGAAACTGGGCAGTGACATGACCCCCGACTGGCCGGTGACGAACGGCTACGTGATCGAGATCGAGGGCGATCCCGGCGTGCGTTGCAAGATCGAAGCAATCGATGGTCACCTTGCCGGCGCAACGACGACAGCGATGCCCGTCGTGAACGCGATACGGGCGGTGTGTGCAGCGGCGCCGGGCGTCGTCAACCAGATGGAGCCACCGCTCGTCCGTGGCGCGCATCGAATCCATTGACGGTCGGTCATCGCGTGGCCGTCGGGCTCCCGATCAGTCGCCGAAGTCGGAGTAGAACTGCAACGACCAGCGCCGGTGTTCGAGGATGAGCTTCTCGGTCTTGGTGATGATCGGCGGGTCGCGGTAGATCTTGTTCTCCCAGATCGGGATGTCCTGGCTGACGCCGGAGAGAAACGAGTGCGCAGCCTGTTCTGCGGCGTCGTCGCCATTCGCGAGCGGGGCGGTGAAGATCCACCGCACGTGCACGCGCGACGCATCGACGGGGGTCGTCGACGACAAGAACGTGACGTAACCCTTCACGCGCAGCACGCCCAAGCCGAGCCCATAGCCTTCGCGCACGAACGCACCTCCGGCGCTGGTCGTTCGCTTGTAGGTGCCGTCGACGATGAATTCGTCCTCGGGGATGGCGTCGGTGCCGTGGACGTAGCGGAAATGGGCGAAGTCGACGTTGTTCTCGGCCATCTCCTGCGCGGCGACGTTGATCACGAAGTCACGGCAGAGGATCGGTGACCACGAATCGTCGTGGAACTCGTCGACCGTCGGCACGTCGTAGAACGGCTCGCCGTCCTTGGCGTGGTACCACGCCCAGATCATGTGGTTGCGTTCGATCGTGGGGTACGAGTGATTGTGCGCCTTGGGCGGAATGTGTTTCGTGTCGCCGTACGGCACGTCGACGCAACGGCCGGTCGAGCCGTCGAACGCCCAACCGTGGAAGGGGCAGCGCAGGCAGTTGGCATCGACTCGGCCACCAACCGCAAGGTGCGCACCGAGGTGCGTGCAGTGCGCGTCCATCACGCGGGCGACGCCGTCGTTGCCGCGGTAGAGGACCAGGTCGCGATCGAAGTAGAACAACGCCCGCACGTCGCCGATCTCGAGCTCGCTCGACTCAGCGACGATGAACCAGCCATTCGGAACAGGGAACGGCACCCTCGGCCCCTTGAAGTGCGTGACGAGCTTCCGCTTCGAGGCATCGGTGACCATGTCAATGTTGCGCGGCATCGGGAGACCGGACGGGAGGCCGCCGTTTCGTTCGTTGATGTCGGTCGACGTGAGCTCGCCGAGCGCGAGGGAGAATTCGCCGTGATCTTCGTCGGCGTTGATCGCTGTCGTGTCGGTCATCGTTGGAGCCCCTCTGGTCGATCGACGAATTCTTACCGCGGACAGCCTTGTTCTGTCGCCGCGCAGCGGTGCGCATCGGCGCGGAACGTCGACTCCACCCAACTCCGAGCGGTGTGCTTGTCGCTCGAGACCTATTATCGTATGCTTTTCGAAAACATGTCAATCGGGGGATCAATGGACGAGCTCAGGGGTCGCGTCGCTGTTGTCACTGGCGGGGCCGGCGGAATCGGAAAGTCGTTGGCCGAGCGGTTCGCGCGCGAGGGCATGAAACTGGTCGTTGCCGACATCGAATCGGGCGCTTTGGAACGTACGGTTGCCGAGCTGTGCGCCACGGGTGCCGAGGCGATCGGGGTCCAGACCGACGTCACGTCGTTCGAGTCCGTCGAGGCGCTCGCCGCAGCGGCCTACGCGGAGTACGGCAAGGTCCACGTGCTGTGCAACAACGCCGGTGTCGGTCCGCCGAGCGCGGCGATCTGGGACACGACGCCCAACGACTGGAAGTGGACCTTTCAGTCAACGTGTTCGGTGTCGCCCACGGGATCCAGGCCTTCGTGCCGCGCATGCTTGCATCCGGCGAGGAGGGCATCGTCATCAACACGTCGTCACCTGACGGGCCGATCTCACCGATGCCGACCGCATCGGTGTACGCCGCGACGAAATGCGCAGTGACGTGCCTCACAGAATGTCTCGATGCGCAGCTTCGGGCCGAGACAGCCAACGTACGGGCGGCGGTGTTCTATCCATCCGGGCAGGGTCTGCTCGACACGGGTCTCTGGACATCGGATCGCAACCGCCCGGCGGAACTCGCGCGCGAGCGTCCGCGATCGACGCCGGCGATGACGGTCGCCCAACTGGTCGAGCGGGGGATGCCCATCCAGCCGCTCGACGTGCTCGCAGATCTGGTGGTCGACGGCATCCGCGACGGGCGCTTCGTGATGATCCTCAACCCCGAGCGTGCGGTCGCAACGCTGGGCGAGCGTCTCGAGAAGTTCGTGCGCGGCGACAACCCGACCGAGCTGCACCAGTTCGGCTGACTGCAGCGCGGCTCGATCGAGTTCGATCAGCGTTGTCGCCCGTTTCGGTCAGAGCCGCTTGCGCGGACCGCCGCCCATGCCCGGCCACCGCGACTTGCCGATCGTGTCGGCGTGCGGCCAGAACGCGTCGGGGTCCAGCGCGCCGGCGAGTGTGAGCGACCTGCTGGCGTAGTCCATCTGGGTCTTCTGCAGGTGGGCCGCGATCTGCTCGCGCATCGGCAGCAGCTCGGCGATCGGATCCCAGGGTGAGTCGCGCAGGACGAGATCGCCGTCGACCTGGATCCGATACACGAGAGACGCCGTGGACGACACCTTGACGACGTGCGGCGGGAAGTCGTAGCGCTTCTCGATGCCGCCCACAGCGCGTGAGTACTTCATCCACCATTGGTGCTCGGTCCAGGTCTGCGGCCCGTCGTCAGAGATGTCGGCGCCGACGTCGCCCGAGAACTCGAGGAACGTGTACCCCTGGTGGTGCGCCCGGGCCACGACATGGCCGCCGATGCGGAAGTACTTGATGGTGCAGGGGAACTTCGGCTGGCCGTTCAACTCGTTGCTGATCGCGATTGCTTGCTCTTGGTCGATGCCATAGCCGATGTTGTAGAAGCCATCGAGCCCGTCGTACTTCGCGGGGACCATGACGACGACACCGAACTCCGGCTCGCCGGCAATCGGGACCTGATACACGTGGATGTGCACGTGCGGCTCGTCTCCCGGGGTGATGCCGGGGGGCAACAGGTCGGCGATGCGGTCGGCGTCGGTGCGATAGATGACGCGCAGCGTGGGCCAGTTCGCGTAGTCGCCCGGCGTGATCGGGTCAGGCTGTGCCATGACGTCCCCCTCGTTCGTTGGTATTTCCGAAACCTGTACGATAATACGATGTTGGGTTCAGTTCGACAATAGGGGGTCGCTCGCATGAGCAAATATCTCGTCATCTCGGCCGACGGTCACGCCGGTCCTCCCGCGGCGATCTACCGGGAGTATCTCGAAGAGCGCTTCCGCGCTCAGTTCGACGAGCACCAGGCCGGACTCGCGAGTGCGGGCATGGTGGCCAACGAGTTCATCGAGGAATGGGACGAGGAGACGGGCGATCACGAGATGCGAGCCGGCTACGACCCAGCTGCGCGTGACGCGATCCTCGACAAGGAGGGCGTCGCCGCAGAGGTGCTCTTCCCTGACGCCGATGTCTTGGGGACCGGACGTCTCGGGTCGTCGCCATTCGGGTCGGGGCTCGCATCAGGTCGCGATTCGGATCCCGACGCGGTCAAAGCCGGAGCGCGCGCTCACAACCGCTGGCTCGCCGACTTCTGCAGGACGAACCCACATCGTCGCATCGGTGTCGCCGTCGTGCCGGTCACCGCTGGCGTCGACGACGCCGTCGCCGAGGTGCATGCCGCTGCGCAGATGGGCCTCCGCGGCGTCATGATGCCGACGCGTTGGTTCGACGAGCCGGCCTACATCGATCCCGCGTATGACCCTTTCTGGGCGGCGTGCGCCGAGGCAGGGCTCGTGTTGCACACGCACTCGGGTGCTGGACCGTCCGACTACCTGCCGGGTCCGGGCTTCATCTCGATCTACGCATCCGAGGCCTGGTGGTGGGCGGCTCGTCCGTTCTGGGTGTTGCTGCTCTCCGGCGTGTTCGAGCGCCATCCGAATCTGAAGTATTCGATCGCCGAGAATGGCGCGTGGTGGGTTCCCGATCAGCTGAAGCGGATGGACGAGAAGTGGGTTGGTGGCCACAACACCCGCAAGTTCGGCGATGCGTTCAAGCAGGACCTCATGATGAAGCCGAGTGAGTACGTCGCTCGCAACTGCTTCTTCGCCGCGTCGACGCCCGGTGTCGACGAGATCGATCGCCGCCACGAGATCGGGATCGGCAACCTCTTGTGGGGCAACGATCTGCCTCACCCCGAGGGGACGTACCCGCACACTCGCGAGTGGATCGCCACCCGGTTCCGCGGCGTGCCCGAGGACGAGGCCCGGCTGATCCTGGGCCAGACCGCCGCATCGCTGTACCGGGTCGACACTGCTGCGCTCGCAGATCTCGTCGATCGCATCGGTCCGACCGTCGAAGACGTCCACGGCGACGCCACGATCAACGTCTGATCAGATCGTGTCGGCGTGCTCGACTGAACGTCCGTTCAATTGATATGCATATAATATTCGCAAGCCACATCTTGAGGACTTCGCAGGTACAGCCCTGCCGAGCATGGCGATCACACAGGGGGAATTCACATGCAGAGGACGCGATCCTTTCGAATTGCGGCGGCACTGACCGTGCTCGCACTGACTGCCGCGGCCTGCGGTAAGGACAGGGACAAAGCAGCCGGAACAACGGCATCCACGGCGACGACGGCGGCGCCGACGACCACTGCCGCCGCCGGCGCGACGCCCACCACGGTCGAGACTCCCGCCTCGACGGCCGACACGGCCGGCGTCACCACAGTGGCTGCGGAGACGACGACAACTGCACCCGCCCTGCCGATGTTCGGCGATGCGCCGTGGCCGTGCAGCAAGGGAGATGGCAACAACCTCGACGATGGCAAGACGCCAGGTGTCACCCAGGACGCGATCAAGATCGCCGGCGGTGACGATGCCGGCTACACGGGCGCACCAGGCCTGAATCACGAGCTGACCGATGCGATGAAGGCGATGGTCTCGAAGTGCAATGAGCTCGGCGGTATCAATGGTCGTCAAATTCAGTTCGACTACTACGACGCAGCGCTCTTCAACGTCGGTCCGGCGATTCAGGCCGCCTGCGACGGTGGCGACTTCTTTCTCGTCGGCGAAGGCTGGGCTTTCGACAGCAACCAGGAGGAGATCCGGCTTGGCTGCGGCCTGCCTGCGGTGCCTGGCTATGCCGTGAGCGCGGCGTTTGCCCATGGCAAAGATGTCTTCGCGCCGACGCCCGGCCCGTCCGACGAGGCAACAGCGGGGATGTACAAGCAGTTCGCCGAATTGTTCCCTGATGGGGTCAAGAAGGCCGCTGCACTCGCCGGAGCGTTCTCGGCCACCCAGGAATCCCGCGACCGGGCAGTGATCGCGTCGAAGAGCTTCGGATGGAACTGGGTCTCGACCACGATCGAGTACAACCCGGTCGGCGAGACGGACTGGACTCCGTTCGTCAAGCAGATCAAGGACGCAGGTGCCGGTGCTCTCTACTGGTCGGGCGCTTGTCTGCCGAACCTGCAGATCTTCATGCAGACGGCGAAGGCCAACGGCCTCGACATTCCGGTGCTCACGGAGGCCAACCACTATTCGGCGCAGTGCGCAGCCGCGAACGCCGACCACGCGATGGACAACGTGTACGTACGCATGTCGAGCACCCCGTTCGAGGAAGCTGCGTCTGACAAGACACACGCAGTTCAGGACTATCTCGACCTGATCCATGACAAGGGCGGCGACATCTCCCAACTCGGATCGACAGCGGCGTCGTCGTTCCTGCTGTGGGCCACCGCTGCGCAGGAGTGCGGCGCAACCCTCACGAGGGAGTGCGCGGTCGGCAATCTGAAGAACATCCACGACTGGACCGGCCACGGTCTGTACACCCCGACCGATCCCGGTGCGAACCATCCGACCCAGTGCACCGCCCTGCTGAAGTTCAATGGCACGAAGTACGACCGCATCGTTCCTACCGCGCCAGCGACCTTTGACTGCGATCCCTCGTACGTGGTCAAGATCGCGTCCGATCCAGCCCTCGATCTTGCCAAGCTCGACTCGAACCGGATCTCCCAGCAGTTCTCCGGGGGCTGAGCTGTCATTCCGCGGATGCGCTGGCACCGGATGTTGGCTTGGCGACATTCGGTGCCGGTGGCCGGTTCAGAGGTCGTACGTCGTGACACCTTCGTTGTCGGAGAGTGCGACTGAACGTCCGATCAACGATTGGCCGCTGAGTTGGGCTGCTCCGAGGTCGTCCGCGATGCGAGCGCCCACGCGCCGACCATCGGGAAGACGCACGATCGCGGGAACTGCATACGGGCCTTGGTCGCGATCGTGCAAGACCGTCGAGGCCTCGATGACACCGGGGCCCGATGCGGACCGCGCGATCGGCACGGCAGCGGAACCGTCGTCCACGACGTTGTCGCTCTGGAACCCGTGCGATGGCGATGCGGTCGAGTACAGGCCGACCGAGAAATCGTCGACCATCCCGCCAAGGCCCACCATTGCCCCGACAGAACCGTCGTGCTCGCGACAGAACTCGACGAGTGAGGCGATGCCGTGCAACGTGTAGTTCGCCCCTGGTCCGCCGAAGAACGGCAAGCCTCCGGTGACCGTCTTTGGCCGGGGATCGCCGACTCCGACGCCGAAGGCACGCATGCCGAGCTGGATTGCTGCCGGAAAGCAGGAGTAGAAGTCGAACGCGCCGATGTCGTCGGCGCTGATGCCCGACAGTGTGAGGGCGATTGCGACGGCCTGATCCAATGAGCCGGCAGCATCGATCGTCGGTCGGATCGAGGGCGGCCCGAACTCCTTGGCGCCGACGCCGACCCACGGATGCACTCGCTTCGACGGTGGGACATGGAGCCGATCGGCGAGCTCGGTCGAGACCACGATGACTGCGGCCGCGAGATCAGCGGTCGGGAACGAGCACATCAGTTTCGTGTACGGCTCGGCGATGAATCGGTTGTCGGTGGTTGCTGTCGAGAGCTCGGATGGCGTTCGCGCGACAGGGAACCACGCTCGATCAGGATGGCCGGCAGCAACTTCGGTGAACCCTGCCAACAGCACACCGAGGCGCGCCCGGTGTTGATCTGGGGTGAGGCCCAGGCGGGAACCGATCACGCTCTCGACGAGCGCAAAATACGACGATGGGAGATCGCCCCCGGCGTCGCGCTCGGCCGCGACCCAGTTGTACCGGCCCGTGGGGCGCAGGTCGCCGACACCGGACGATCCCTGCGACCAACTCGCGGTCGGCGGAGCGGGCGCCGGCAGGCCACGACGGCCGGCGTTGCGGAACGACGCGTCGGCGATTCCCCCGACGAGCAGCACGGCATCGATCTCGCCGCGCGATATCTGTTCACACGCAGCAGTGAGATGCCGTTGCGGTGCAGCGCCGCTGTATGCCCATTGCAAACGTTCGCCCGGCGGCATGTTCAGCAGTTCGGCGACCATCTCGCCGCCGTGATCTTCGCCGAACACCGACAACGGCGCGGATCGGATGACGCTGACATGATCGAGCAGGCCAGCGGTCTGAGCGTCGTCCACGGCCGATCGCACTGCGTCGGCCATCAACTCCGCCGGGTGAACGATGCGCTCGGCATCCTTGTTCGTGATCTGCCCGACGCCGATGACAACCGGCAACCTTCCGTCGATCGACATGTGATTCCTCCCGCTGTCAGCCTCTCATGACGCCTCGTCGCTGACGTCGTCGGTCGGAAGGAGGTCGACCTTGCACGAATGGTGCGGAGTCCCGGTACGTTCTGACGCAGCGACTCCGTGTGACCGATCCTGCGGGAACGGGCGAGTCTGCTCAGCTGCATCGCCCCGGACCCCGGCACGCACTGACGTGATACCGCCCATCCAAAGGGGTTTCATTGACGTTTTCGGGTCCCGATCGGTCGGATGCATCTTCCCTGCGAGCGCTGACTGGGCAGGGCTTTGACCCGCCGGAAGACGCGGACCCCGTCGAATGGCTCGACAGTGTGATCCGGAGGATCTTCGTCGCCGGCTTGTCTGTGCGCATGGCTGTCGATCTCACGACCGACCCGGAAATCCTGGCGCAGCTCGACGAGATCAGCCGCAACCTTGACGCGATCGTTCGCGAAGCATGGCGTGCCAACCTCTGAACGGATGTGTCTCTCGGCCCTAGCGACTCGCCGATCGAAATGCCAGCCTTGGGCCATGGAACTCGATCTCGACGGGCTGAGAACCCTGAGTCCGGTTGAATGCATCGAACGACTCGCGAGCTCGCGCATCGGACGAGTGGCGTTGTCCGAGAACGCTTTGCCAACCATCATGGCGGTCTTCTACGACGTCAAAGGGTCCGCGATCAGTTTTTCCGGATCGGGTGGCCTTCTGACCGCGGCAGCCCAACGAGGTGACATCGTGTGCTTCGAGGCCGACCACGCCAATCCCAGCGAGACCGAATTCTGGAGTGTGGTTGTCGTCGGCAAACTCGAGGTCGAGCACGGCGTCAGCGACGCCCAGCGGGGCTTTCCAGCCGACAGGGTGTGCCTGCCCATGACGATCATGTCGGGGCGCGAAGGGTGAGTGCCGGCGTCGATGACGCATGCGCACCGGGGCGCTAGAGGTTCCCGACCTCTGGAGGGCGAAGTTCGCCGACGGGCGCTTGCCAGAGCACAACGGTTCCTCCGTCGGACGGACCGTCGATGGAGAAGCTGCCGCCGAGCGCTTCGGCTCGGGTTCGCATGTTCGCCAACCCGCTCGAGGGTCGATTCGAATCGTGGTTGTATCCGGTTCCGTTGTCGGTGATGCGCAGGGCGAGCAACTGTCCGTCGGAGTTCAGGTTGACGTCGACACGAGTCGCGTTTGCATGCCGGGCGACGTTGGAAAGTGCCTCGCGGAGACACAACAAGATGTGGCCGCGCATCGCATCGGACACCGTGCTGTCGACGGGGCCGGTGATGTCGCAGCGAGGCTCGAATCCCAGTGCACGCTTCGCTTCACCGCACACGGCGAGGATGTCACTGCGCAAGCTGGGCAGGCTGGAGTACTGGTGATGGAGCTCGAAGATCGTCGATCGCACCTGGCGAATCGACGTGTCGAGGTCGTCGACGGCGCGCATGATCCGTTCGACGGCCACGGGCTCTTTGATCATCTGGGCGGCAGCCTGCAACGAGAGGCCAGTGGCGAAGAGGCGTTGGATCACGTCGTCGTGCAGATCTCGGGCGATGCGTTCGCGTTCGTCGAGGAGTGTCGACGTTCGGGTCTGTTCATTGAGCTGCGCGTTCTCGATCGCCAATCCGGCGGCCACGGCCAGACCGACCGCCAGCTCTTGATCGATGTCGGTGAACACCTGCCCGTCCTTCTTGTCGGTCAGGTACAGATTGCCGAACACCTTCCCGCGCAGCAGGATCGGGACGCCGAGAAATGATGTCATCGGCGGGTGGCCCGGTGGGAAGCCATAGCTGTCAGGGTGCTGCTGCAAGTCCGGGAGCCGAAGAGGCTTCGGCTGGACGATCAGCAGCCCGAGGATTCCGTGTCCGCTGGGGCGTGCGCCGATTCTGGCCGTCTCTTCGTCGGTGAGGCCGACCGTCACGAATTCGGCGAGCATCGTGCCCGACTCGTCCAGGACTCCGAGCGCGGCGTACTTGGCATCGACGAGCTCGGCGGCGGTGTGCGTGATGCGCCGGAGCGCGGCGGACAGTGACAGCTCGGATCCGATCGCCATGACCGCGTCGAGAAGGCGCTGGAGCTGCTTTGCTCCGGAGAACTCGAAGCGGGCGGCCATGTGGCGAGCCTACGTCACCTCGGTCCGGGTCATGGCAGGGTCGGGTGGCGGACGAAGTGGGATGCGCGGCGAATGATGCGGTGTTCGTGTCGTTGCTGATGCGTTGGTCGGGTTCGATCGGATCGGGTCTCGGCCTTGTAGAACTTGGCCTTCGCACCTTCGATGAGAACGAGGTAGATGCAGATCATGCCGAGGAGGATCAGGAAGAACGCCACCGGCAGGGTCGTGAAACCGAGGATGTGAGCGGCTGGGCTGAACGGCAGGACGACGCCGAGCGTCGCGGTGACCGCCGGCGTGATGAGCATCGCCCGGCTGGGTCGGCTGCGCAGGAACGGGACTCGGCGTGTGCGGATGAGGAAGATGACGAGCGTCTGCGTGGCCAGCGATTCGACGAACCAGCCGGTGCGGAACTCGCTGTGGCTGGCGTCGAGGATCTTGATCATGACGAAGAAGGTGGCGAAATCGAACAGCGAGCTGACGGGCCCGAACACCATCATGAATCGGCGCAGGAACGCGATGTCCCACGCGGCGGGTCGAGCGAGCACTTCTGCATCGACGTTGTCGGTCGGGATCGCGAGCTGACCGACGTCGTAGAGCAGGTTGTTGAGCAGGATCTGCGACGGCAACATCGGGAGGAAGCTGAGGAACAGCGATGCCCCGGCCGCACTGAACATGTTGCCGAAGTTCGACGATGTCGCCATCAGCACGTACTTGAGGGTGTTGGCGAAGATGCGTCGTCCTTCGAGGACACCGTCGGCGAGGACACCGAGGTCCTTGTCGAGCAGCACGATGTCGGCCGCGTCCTTGGCAACGTCGGTCGCCGAGTCGACAGAGATTCCGACGTCGGCGACATGGAGCGCGACCGCGTCGTTGACGCCGTCGCCCAGAAACGCGACATCGACGCCGTCGCGGCGGGCGATCTTGACGATGCGTGACTTCTGATCCGGGCTGACCCGGGCGAAGACTGTCGTGCGTGGAATTGCGCGGGCGAGCGCGTCGTCGTCGAGGAGATCGAGGTCGCTGCCGCTGAGCACGCCGTCGACATCCATGCCGATGTCTCGACAGACCTTCGCGGCCACGGCGCCGTTGTCGCCGGTGATGATCTTGACCGCGATCCCGAGGCGGTTGAGTTTGAGGATCGATGCGCCGGCGTCGGCTTTGGGGCGGTCGATGAAGGTGAGGAACCCGACGAAAGCGAGTTCGTGTTCGTCGGCCGGTGTGGGCGAAGCGTCGCCGCACACCTTGGTGGCGATGGCGACAACTCGTGCGCCGTCGGCGAACAGCCGACCGAGGACGGCTGCGGCCGACGCGGGGACATCGATGCAGCGGGCGAGGACGACCTCGGGTGCTCCCTTGGTCACGAGCACGTTGGTGCCGTCCGACACCGAGGCGGTGACGGACGCCAACTGACGTTCGTGGTCGAAAGGCACCGATCCGCAGCGGTGGTAGGAGTCGAGGCCGGTGGCTCCAGCGATCAGCCTCGCTGCGGCGGGCGCCAGGAACAGCGCCTGATCCAATGCGTTCCCGCCGACTGGTCCGCCCGGTGACATCGACGACTCATTGCAGACGAGACCGAGCAGGAGCGCGGTATCCGACGGCTGTCCGCCAGCGTCGAGCGCATTGTCGAAGGTGATCGCGCCCTCCGTCAACGTGCCCGTCTTGTCCGTGAACAGCAGCTCGATGTTGCCGAGGTCCTCGATCGTGACGAGCCGCTTGACGAGCACTCGACTCTTCGCGAGCTGGCGTGACCCGGTCGCGAGGCTGACGCTGACGATCGCAGGGAGCAACTGCGGCGTGATCCCGATCGCTATCGCGAGCGAGAACAGCAAGGCGTCGATCAGCGGCCTGGAGAGCGCGACGTTGATCACGAAGATCGAGACGGTCAGTACCCCGGCGACGACGACCAGCAGCTTCGAGAAGCGTCGCAAGCCGACCTGAAACGCAGTCTGGGCGGGGCGCTCGCTCAGTCCGACCGCGATCTTGCCGAACTCGGTGCGAGAACCGGTGGCAACGACGACACCGCGTGCCGAGCCCTGATGCACGATGGTGCCCATGAAGGCGCAGGAAGAAAGCGCCAGCGCGTTGCTGTCACCGATCACAGGTGCCGTCGACTTCTCTGCGGGAACGGACTCTCCGGTGAGGACTGCTTCGTCACATTCCAGCTGAGCCGTCTCGATCAAGCGCAGATCGGCGGGAACGATGCCGCCGACCGACACCTCGACGACATCGCCGGGTACGAGATCGGCGACATCGATTCGCCGGCGTGTTCCGTCTCGCCAGACGACCGTCTCGTGATGGATGTTGGCGTGCAGCGCAGCGGCGGCCCGCTCGGCACGAAGCTCGTTGAAGAAGCCGAGTCCGACGCTGAGGGCGACGATGAATGCAATGATGATCGCGTCGGTGGGATCACCGGTGGCGCCAGAGACCAGCGCAGCACCGACGAGCAGGATCAGCAACGGATTGCGGAGTTGGCGCAGCAACACGCCCAGCGCAGTCACGTGTCGCTCGGCGAGCACGTTGTGGCCCACGTCGCGAAGGCGACGTTCGGCTTCCACCGTCGTCAGCCCCTGGGGCGTCGACGCGAGCGCAGCGATCGTCGCCTCGACCGGTTGTCCTGACGCCTCGACCATCGAGAGATCTGGTGCCGCGAGCTGCTGTGGTTGGGTCGACGCCGACAGCATGCTGCAATCGTGCCCCATCTCGGGGCAGGCGCATAGGGCCGAACGTCATCGCGGGCCGACCGTGAGCCAACTGGTTTCGCCGATTGGGACCAAGTTCTCTATCGGGGGATCCTGTGACGTCGCATAACTGGTGGTGGAGGCCAGTGTGGCCTCAGCGTTCGAGATGGAGAACCTCATGCGAGCAGCCGTCGTCACAGCATTCGATCGTCCTCTGACGATCGAGGACCGTCCGATCCCGGAACCGGGTGTCGGCCAGATATTGGTGCGCATCGAGACCACCGGGCTGTGCCACACCGACATCCACGCCGCCCATGGGGACTGGCCGGTGAAGCCGACTGTGCCGTTTGTGCCTGGACACGAAGGTGTCGGAATCGTCGAACGTCTCGGCGAGGGCGTGACCAAGCCGTTGATCGGCACCCGTGTCGCGATTCCCTGGTTGGGCTGGGCGTGCGGCGAGTGTGAATGGTGCATCAAGGGGTGGGAGACCTTGTGCCCGCATCAACAGGACACCGGTTACAGCTGCGATGGCACCTATGCCGAGTACATGATTGCGTCGGCACGATTCGTCGTGGCGGTTCCGGCTGGGATCGATCCGCTGGACGCAGCACCGCTCACATGCGCTGGCGTCACCACCTACAAGGCGGTCAAGGTCGCCCAGGTCGGTCCGTCGGACGTCGTTGCCGTCTTCGGAGTCGGCGGTCTGGGTCACATGGCGGTTCAGTACGCGCAGATCGCCGGCGGGACCGTTGTCGCGATCGACATCAATGATGACAAGCTGCGGATGGCACGCGAGCTCGGCGCGACCTACACGATCAACGCTCTGACCGACGATCCGTCGGCGAAGCTGTTGGAACTCGGTGGCGCAGACGCAGCGATCGTGACGGCGGTGACGCCACGACCGTTCGAGCAGGCCTTCGCCGGGATGCGCCGAGGCGGCCGCATGGTCATGGTCGGCCTGCCCGCCGACAACAACATCACACTGCCAATCTTTCAGACCGTGCTGCAGGGCATCTCCGTGACCGGATCGATCGTCGGGACCCGACTCGACCTGGCGGAGGTGTTCGAGCTGCACGCCTCAGGTCGGACGCGGGTGGTACGCACCACCCACAAACTCGAGGACGTCAACGAGTCCATGAAGGCCGTCGAAGCCGGCGACATCGACGCCCGAGTCGTCTTCGATTTGCGTTGACAGGTGTCCAGGGGCCGGTGATGGCAGCGAGGATCGGCTACTCCTCGCGACCGTTCACCGTGCGGCGGTGTTCGTGGCTATAGTCAGTTGTGTTATAAAACGGACTGTGTGTGGATCTCCACCGAACGGGCTCGGGCACGACGTCCACTTCGACGGTCACACATCGACGGCGCCATTGCTGGCGTCTCGGCCAGCGAGCTGACCATCAACCGACAAGGAATCACCATGCCCTCCAAGATGACTGACACCGAACGCGAAGCGTTCATGATCCGACCACACCTCGGCTACCTCGGCATCGGCCGAGTCGACAAGGGTCCGCTCCTTGCGCCGATCTGGTACTCGTACGAGCCGGCCGTCGGCATCCACATCAACATCGGCGCGACGTCGGCCAAGGCCAAACGTCTGCGCGCCGAAGGTCGTGCGAGCATGCTCGTCGTCGAAGTGATCAACGGGATGTACAGCTCCGTTCTGGTCGAAGGACCCATCGCGATGCGTCCTCTCGGCGACGAGACGGAATCAGCCATGCTCGCGATGTCATCGCGCTACATGGGTCCGGTCGGCGGCAAGCGCTACACCGACGCCTTCATGAGCAAACTTGCCACCAACGACTTCCCCGACGGCCACGGCGACAGCGAGCTCGTCGTCACCATCACGCCTGAGAACTGGCGCACCGAGATCCTCCCATAGCGATCAGCGGCGACGGGTCGGTGTCACGAGCACACTCGGATTGACGGCCGTTACAGCTCGCCCGACTCCAAGCGAGCGATGACCTCGGTGGCGCGGGCGCGGACGGCGGGCAGGTCGTTCAGCTGGCGGGCAGCGCGGACTTGGCGCGCCATGCGTGGGTTTCGCTCGAAGCGGTCGGCATGCCGTGCGATGAAGTCCCAGTAGAGCGTCGTGAACGGACAGGCGTCATCCCCTGTCCGTTGCTTGCGATCGAAGCGACATCCCCGGCAGTAGTCGCTCATCCGGTCGATGTAGGCACCTCCGGCCGCATACGGCTTCGTTGCCATCATCCCCCCGTCTGCGTGCAGCGCCATCCCGATGACATTGGGAACCATGACCCACTCGGCACCGTCGACGAATCCGGCCCACATCCACCGAGTCATCGCCTGCGGTTCGACCCCGGCCAGCAGCGCGAGGTTCCCGAGGATCATCAGCCGTTGGATGTGATGTACCCAGCCGCGATCGTGCAGCGATTCGAGCGTGTGCGATAGACATCGCATCTGAGTCTGCGCCGCTCCTGTGAAGGCCGGCGGCAATGGCCCGTGGGCCTCGAGCACGTTTCGGGTGGCGTACTCCGCGCCCCACAGCCAGTAGAGACCCCACACGTATTCGCGCCAGCCGATGATCTGCCTGATGAAGCCTTCCGCGCTGGCGAGCGGTACTCGTCCACTGCGATAGGCCTCCTCTGCCGCGTCGCAGACCTCGCCCGGCAGGAGCAACCCGATGTTGAGGTATGGCGACAGCAGACTGTGCGCCAGATGCCAGCTGGCGGTGGTCATCGCGTCTTCGTGCGGACCGAAGTTCGGCAGCACCCGATCGATGAAGTGGTCGAGCCGCGCCAGTGCGCCGCGACGAGTCGTGGCCCACGTGCCGTTCGGCTCCGCCCCCCAGGTGAGCTGACGAAGCCGTGCGATCACATCTCGATCGATGTCGTCGATTTCGTCAACTGGTGGCGTCGGCCACCTCTCGATGCCATCCTTCGGCGGAGGCAGCCTGTTCTCGGCATCGAAATTCCAGCGGCCGCCGGCCGGCTCGGGACCGTCCATCAAGATGTCGAGTCGACGTCGTTGCCACCGATAGAAGTGCTCCATCGTGAACGTCGTCCGCCCGCGTGCCCACGCGGCGAACTCGTCGGGATGACACAGGAACTGATTCGTCCGGACCACCTCGACACCGAGACGTCGCAGCAGCGCGAGCCCCTCGCGCGACGCTGGCTCGGTCGCGATGACCTGCTCGGGTTCGAACTCACGGCGATGCTCGGCAAGACCTGCCTCGAGTGACATCGAGCGGCGCTCGTCGACCTCGAACCCATCGGCACGGAGCTCGGCTGCGAAGCGTCGCATCGACGCGATGACGAAATGAGCGCGTTGCAGATGCCATCGCTTCGACGAAAGCTTTGCCTCGCTCTCGACCATCAACACCCGATGCGTCGACGGGTCGGCGCCGACCATTGCCGCGAGGGCAACGTTGAGTTGGTCGCCCAACACCCACACCGTGATCATCGAGCAACCGTCATGGATCGTCGCTTTCTCGCATCGTCGATCACGCTCAGATCAGCACGTTGACGAAGACCTGCCATGCAAGCAGTGACTTGGCGATCAGGCTGAGGAAGATGTAGATCCGCTCTCCGTGCAGATAATTGCTCCAGCGCCCCTGACCCCGATATTGCAGCAGTTGGGTCACGGCGAAGCAGTTGAAGAAGACGAACAGCGAAACGAAGATGCCGTACACGAACGTCGGAACGCTCGAGCCGGCGCCGATCAGGTAGATGACGATCGCGACCCACGGAACGATGCCGGCGACGCAACCGAACCCGAACGGTGTCCACGACACCCGACTGCCGGGTCGGTTCGTCGTCTCCATCAGCCAGCCGAACAGGATCATCGACGCGTTGACACCGAACAGAGCGATCAGGGCGGCAATGTCGGTGATGCCGGTGAGCCCGGCGATGATCACGATCATCAGCGACGCCGAGAGCGAGTACTCGACCCATCGGAACCGGTTGCGATGGTGCTCGAGCTCGTCGATGTATCGGGAATGCCCCCACCGCGATGCGACGAAGGTGTGGGCGAGGGCTGAGATGAGCTCGAATCCGGCGACTGCCCAGCCGAGCCGGTACGAGAAGAGGTGGTCCACGACCAATGCCTTCTCGGGTTGACCGGGCGGGCCATTGGCGAACACACCGGTCACCGGCAGCGACCGTGAGTTCGACAGCGCGATCATCAACAGCGCTTCAACTCCGTGTACAGCGGCCATCACGCCATTCAGCTGACGCAGGCGGCGGCGCTCTCCTCCCGGGATCGAAACTGCACCTTCGAATTCCGTAGCCACCACGAACGCTCCTCTCGAAGCGGAACTTCGGAGCTCCGTTTCGCTGTCGAAAGGAAATCTCGCGCGCTCACCCCGTCAGTGCCAACAGCGGCTCCGAACAAGTTCTCGGCGACCGTCTGCTGGCTTGTCTTCCTGGCCTCAGGTTGTCAAGAGGCCTGACGGGAGAGATGCGCCGGGGAATCCTCGGATCGGGTGGACTTCATAGGTGAAGATGCCGGCGACGACGCCGGGATCGGAGTCCATGATCGTCCGGGTTTCGGCTTGGTCGGTGGTGAAGATCGCAAATCCTGAAGGGCCGCCGGGGGCGGTCACCGGGGCGATGACCGGCGCGATTCCGGCGGTGATGAGTGCCATGTTGCGTCGTCCGTGGGCCCAGATGATGGGGTCGACCTGGGGACGGACGAGGCGTTCCGTGGGGAGCAGAATGACCATCGTGTACGCGGCGGATGCGGCGAGCCGCGAGCGCATGACGTCATCGGCGATCCAGGGCCACGGCGGAGATTCGGAGAGGAACGCGCTGAGTGCGTCGAGGCTCCAACCGGACGAGACGGCGTCGCGCATGCCTTCCCACCCGTCACCGTGTCTCTCGAGGTGGCGGTGCGTCAGCACGACTCGCGTGCGGTTGGGATCGACTGCCTCAAACGTGATCTCGACCTCACTGGCTTTGGCCGGGTCGGTCTCGATCTCCCAACGGGTGTTGATGTCCCAGGAGAACACAACGCGGGTGGGCAGTTCGTAGGCGAGGACTCGGGACCACGCGCAGGTGGTGCCGTCGGTGCCGTGATCAATGATCCGACCCCCGACCCACGGTTGGAACTCCATCCGTGCGAGGGGAGACCGCAGGATGTGTTTGTCGGGCTCCCACCAGCTGCCGATGCCGATCGTGAACACCTCGAAGGCGCGCTCGATCGATGCGTCGACGACAGCTTCGACGCTGGTCGACGTGGACGATGCGTTGACGTTCATCACTGCTCCTCGTTGTCGTGGGGGACTGGCGGGTTCGAAGGGTCGGTCGTCGCCTCGGCGGCGAGGCGGAATGCCATCAAGGACCGCTGCCAGAAGTCGTCGAAGTAGGCGCGGACTGCCGCGAGAGCGTCAGGCTGGACCGTGTAGATGCGGCGGGTGCCCTCAGCGCGATCGGTGACGAGCCCCACGTCCTTGAGTACTTTGAGGTGCTGCGAGACCGCCGGCCGGCTGACCGGCAACGCATTCGCAAGCCCGGTGACCGACGAGGGTCGCTCGCACAGCATCGTGATGATCGCCCGCCGCGACGGGTCGGCGAGAGCCTCGACCAGCGACCCGGCTTCAAACGCTCCGTGCGTGACCACTTACGTAAGCTACAACGAACGGACTCGCCCTGTCAAGGTGATGCGGAGTGCCCAGGCAGCCGACGATCGATTCGGTGGTGGCGGATCCGGCGGTCACGGTCACAAGGGTCAGGTTCTGTCCACCGCGCTGACGCGTCGCGCACGCGAACACTGCGCGAGAGCCGGTGCAAGAATGGTCACTGTGATCGTCCGGTGTCCACGCCGAGCGACCGGGGAAGGATGATCGATGAGGCCGAGGCGTGATGATCGCGGAGCGGCTGCACCCGAGCCTGAGCCCGACGGCACGCTTGCGGATGCCGAGGTCGACGTTGCCTACACGGTGTTGTCCGTGGTGGATGCCGCGTCCGGGTCGTCCGCAGAGCTGATCCTCAAACACTGCATCGCGTCGTTGGCGGAGGTGTTGTCGTTCACGTCGGTTGCCAACATGGCCCGCGTCCATCGCATCTGTCGGCTTGCAGCAACTCTTGGCGAAATGTGCGGAGTGAGAAGCCCCGATCATTTGGCCCGTTTGGCGTTCACATCGCAGCTCGGCACGTTGACGCTGCCCGAGGGAATCATTTTGAAGATGCATCGAGGGCAACTGCTGACAGAGAACGAACGACGCCAGTTGCGGGCAACCCCGAATCTCGGCGACCATCTGCTGGCTCGCATACCTGGCCTCGAACTCGACCGGGAAATCGTGCGACTGCACGACGTGCACTCGGTGCCACTCAGCGGTCTGCCGATGGAGTCTGCCGTGTTGCGAGTTGCGCTCGCGTATGACCGTCTGCAAGCCGGTGACACGGCGCCGTCGATGGCGGTCGCGATCCTGAGAGGTCGCGATCCAATGTATTCAGCTCGGGTGCTTGACGTCCTCGAGCAATACACGTTGCGATCGAACCCGGCAGATGTCGAGCGGGTCGTCCTCGTCAGCGAGCTTGCACCGCACATGATCCTCACGCACGACATCGTGAGCCGGGACGGCGTTCTCCGTCTGGGCGCCGGCCACGAATTGACCCCCGTCATCATCGAACACTTGCGCATTTTCGAGGCACAACACATGATCGACGACACCGTTGTGATCACGGGGCCACTCGCCCCTCGTGGCTCGTCGTGACGAGCAGCCGCGCGTAGCCAGCGTGAACGAGCATCCCTTCAGCCCGTCACCGTCGCGGTCGGGTCGACGACCTGATCGATTCGCCAACCGACGGCGGCGACAGGGTCACCGAATGGGAACCGGTCCGACGCTGCAGTTCGCCGTGTCAGCAGTCGAAGGTGCCGGTGAGGTGCACTGGCCCGATGGTCGTATTCGACCCGCTGGGCACAAGGTCCACATCGACCGTCGCGCGTGTGCCGTCCAGCGACGCGGTTCCCTGTGCGGTGGTTTGCTTGTTGCTGATGAACCATACTTTGGTGGTGTCGGCGCCGTTCGTGAGTGAGATCGATTCCTGACCGGTCGTCGGGAACGTGGTCGATCCAATCGGCATTCGGATCTGGACGATGTAGCTGCCCGTGCTTCCTCCGAACAGCGCAGCACCCGTGATCGAGCCGCCAGTCGGGCGACACTTGCCGGTCGTGGTCGGAGCCTGACTCAAGGTGTCGGTGACCGACCCGGACAGCACCATGGCGCCGGTCGCCGCCGGCGTTTCGCTCCCCACGCCGGATGCTGTGGTCGTGGCGGGTACCGCGACTGAAGCCGACGTGACCCGGCCGATGATCGTCGTTGCCAACGCCAGCAGCGTGTCGGCCGGAAACACCGGATACGTGCCGATCGTGAAACGCGTGTGACCGACCAAGACGTCGATCGCGCTGTCGCTGCTCACCGCCGCATCACCAAGGCCGGGGACCGCTGGCCCACGGGGCAGATCGGCGGTCGTCTGGTTGTTGGTTCGTTCGATGTAGACACGCGAGCTGTCGGTGCCGTCGTACACGCATGACGCGGCATCCGCCGCGTCCTGCGCCATCGTCACCCCGGTGAACGCGTTCGCTTCGCCATTCATGAGCAGGTCGCACACGTTGGCTGGTCCAGCGGGTCCGTTGTCGACGACGGACGAGGCCGTCGCCGCGGCGGACGTGCTGGTTGTGTTCGCCGCAATCGATGTGGACGAAGTGGCGGTGTCGCCCGGTGGTGCGGTGGACGCGACGGCGGACGTCACCGAGGCACCTGTGTCGACGGTCGATACTGCGGGCCGGGCCGTCGATGCGACAGTGGCGTCCGATCTCGAAGTCGTGGTCGCAGAGTTCGACGAACTCGAGCAGCCGCCCACGATGAACACGGCTGTGACGGCGATGACAGCTGACGCCCGGAAACGGATGCCGATCATGAGCTTCTCCCTCCGCCGCGGCGTCACTCGTGCGCCGCCACGCAACAAGTTTCGCGCGAAATTGCACCGACGATGCGCGATTTGCGGCAGGGCGCGCGAACGGCGGTTCCCGATGGGTGATCAAAGTGCCGACGACGGATCGGACCCCTCCGCGAAGGGGCATAGGATCGCCCATGCATGGGCAGGGCGCGGACACTCGCGAACATGGTGATCGCGACGTGCCTCGGCTTGTTCGCGATCGGCACGAGGGCCGCGAACGATTCAGTGTTCGCGACGAGTCGGCATGGCTCGTCGAGCCGCACCGGGGACGTCACTCCGGTCGCATGGCCCGGCGGCGGTCGCTTCCTCGCCGCGCCGATGGTCGCGGGCACAGACGTCATGGGCATCGGGGCCGTGCGGATCGTGAACGGTGTCGTCACGGGTACGAGATCCAACTTCGACGACGCCCCGCCCGAGATGTCGCTGCAAACCTTTGCCTTCGTCGATCACGGTTCATCCGGGTTCTCCGCCGTGTTCCGCTTCGTGCATCCGATCGTGCAGCTGCACGCGTGGCGACGGATCGACGTGCGCCACACCATCACGGTCGTCCTGACCGATCCCGACGGGGCCGCGCATGCGGTCGAGCTGCAGCCCGACGGAACGACAGCTGTCGGAACGATGACAGCGGGAGTGTTCACGGACGCTCACGAACCCGGCATCGCGCAGCACCCGAAGATGCTTCGACGCCAGTGGCTGGCTGAGACCGATTGCTTCCGCCAACTCACCCACGAGGCACTCGTGGTCGCGGAGGCGATCGAGGATCGATCGCCTGATCGGCTGCGCCAGCACCTCGAACGTCGTGAGCATTCCATCAGCATGCCATAGAACGCATATGCGCTGCAAGGCATATTTGACTCAACGTGCTCTCGTGGCTGCGACCGGTCAGGCCGACCGGCGGCGAGCGTTGCTCGGGGGAGAAGCTCCCTTCCTTCAGCCTTCCCGATCAGGTCGAGGATGAGCCCTTGATCGAGCCTGTCGGTTCCTCTCCAACTCCTCGCCGGCGGCACAAATCACCGGTTCAGAACACATTTCTTGGCGCCCCCGGCAGGAATCGAACCTGCGACCTGCGGTTTAGCCTCGATCCACCGATCGGCTCCGTGGGTGCCGGTCGTCGCTGACTCGGTGGTGGTCGTTGTGTGGGCACGGTCGTGGCCGATGTTCTGGGCGCGTTGAAGCAGCAGTCGTGTTGGTGTGGTGTTGTCAGCGCTCGG